>NZ_JBFUCU010000002.1:0-578370 GCF_056405075.1 Mesorhizobium sp. P2_A12 | reverse complement strand
CTCGTATGCCGTTCGAGAGCATCTGAAGCACGATCGCATTTGAACGCTCGCAATAGATGGAATTGGAAAATGGAAATTCTTATAAACATGGCGAACATCATGTATGTGGTCGCTTACTTCACGTTGGATATTTTGCGGCTGCGGATTCTAACGACTGCAGCAGCAATCTGTCTCGCCGTGTATTTCTACAGCCAGCCGGCACCGCTCATGAACGTGGTCGGCTGGAATGTCTTCTTTGTGCTTCTGAACCTCATCCAGATCGGCCGCATCTTGACGTCTCGCTACGTTAAGGTGCGGTCATACTCTCGCCAGGAAAATGCCAGCGGGCGTATGCGAAATGGCGGCTTTTGAACGACATTGGCGCTCGAAACCGAGACATCAAGTATGAGGCGCATAGTTCCGGACAGGTGTGATCAGCGGCTGCCGGCGACTGACGCAGCCCTCACACGGCCAGGCTCCCCTGCTCCGCCTCCTCGGCGTTGGGGTCGCCCGGGGCCGTTGCCCAGGCGAGTTCGACCAGCGTCACGGTACGCCGGCCTACCCCGTCGAGCTGGCAGACGATGAGGCCTTGCTCCTCGATATAGGTGAGGAGACGCCGGGCACGGCGCAGCGAGTGGGAGCCATAGGCGCGGGCGATCGCGGCGTCGCTGGGGCAAGGCCAGCCCTCCTTCGCCGCCCTGGCGATCATCATGAACACGCCCTGCATATCATCGGGCAGCAGCGAGGCGCGCACCGAGACGTCCTGCCAGGCGTCGTCCCCTGCAGCCATGTCAGAGCCGAGCCCGGCGCGGGCGCGCGTCAGCATGCGGCGGAACTCCGGCAGGTCGGGCACGACCGAGGCAAGGCCCTCGATGCGGCAGCGCACCACGAACTCCTGATAGAGCACGCCGATGACACGGAAGCCCGCATCTGGCTGCGCCAGGATGGCGCGCAGCACACGGTCCACACGCTCGCGGCGCTCGGCCAGATCCTCGGCGCTGATTTGTGGCTCCGCCGGCTCGGGGCGGATTTCGAGTGCCGCCGACTTCGCCGCCATCAGTTGATCGAGCAGGTCCGGCGACGACCGGCGCTGCGCCCGCACCGTCTCGGGCGGCGGCGCTGCCAGGATGATGGCGCGTGCGTCCTCCAGCGCTGCTTCCGGCAGCGGCATCAGGCGCGGCGTGCCGTTGCGCGGACTGGTGTCGGTCGGGCCGATGCGCAGGCCGAGCGGCCGGCGTGACAGCGCCGGACCGAGCGCCATGAACTGGCCGCGTTCCAGGTCGCGAAACGCCTCCGCCTGGCGCCGCTCCATGCCCAAAAGGTCGGCGGCGCGCGCCATGTCGATATCGAGGAAGGTGCGGCCCATGAGAAAATTGGACGCTTCGGCAGCGACATTCTTGGCGAGCTTGGCCAGCCGCTGCGTGGCGATGATGCCGGCAAGCCCGCGCTTGCGGCCACGGCACATCAGATTGGTCATGGCGCCGAGCGAGAGTTTGCGCGCCTCGTCCGAAACTTCGCCGGCCACCGCCGGTGCGAACAGCTGCGCTTCGTCCACCACCACCAGCATCGGATACCAGTGGTCGCGGGCGACCTCGAAGAGCCCGCCGAGGAAGGCGGCGGCCCGCCGCATCTGGTTTTCGGCGTCGAGCCCCTCGAGATTAAGCACGGTGGAGACGCGATGGATGCGCGCCCGCTCGCCGGCGCTCTGCAGGCCGCGCTCGGTATGCTCCTCGGCATCGATCACCAGATGGCCGAAACGGTCGCCCAGCGACACGAAGTCGCCTTCGGGGTCGATGATGGTCTGCTGCACCCAGGGGGCGCTCTGCTCCAGCAGCCGCCGCAAGAGATGCGACTTGCCGGAGCCCGAATTGCCCTGCACCAAAAGGCGCGTCGCCAGCAGCTCCTCGAGATCGAGCGTCGCCGCGGCGCCTGCGGTCGTGTGTCCCATCTCGATCGCAACGGTCATCTCGACTCAGGCGCTCCTTTCGCAGACGGGCTTATCAACCCGATCACAGCCCGTCGAGCGCGCATGGCCGCCCGCGCCGTGTTGCGCACAGCCCAAGGAACGGTCTCCGGATCATCGACAACAAGGGAACCCTGTGGATAGTAACCACCTGTTCACCATGTGACGGCGTTCCGATTGAAGCCGCGCCGCATCCGCTTAGCCTGACCTTGCATCGCGTCCCCAACGTGGTGCGTCCCAACCGCCCCCTGGCGACCGACGTTTTCAAGTTCCCTCTCGCAGTATATGTCGGTCGCCAACCTCGCCTGATCCCGCCAAGTTCCGACATCGTCGAGACTCGCCCGCTGGCGCAAACTTTGGGTTGACCGCCCCGGAGCGCGAGGCGACACTTCCCCAACGCTGGAAGTGCGAGGAGGAAAAGCGATGGACGAGCCCGAACGGTGGCGCCACATGTCGACGGCGCCGAGGGATGGCAGCCGCATCCTGGTCACGGTTCGCCCGTCCGAACAGGGGCCGGCGGAAGTCGACCTCGCCTATTGGTCGCGCGCCGACCAGTTCGCCAGCGAAGGCTGGCGCGCGTCGGACTCCTCGCCGGGACGCGTCGTAGAATACGCCGAACCGGAACTGAAATGCTGGATGCCGCTGCCGACAGCCAATCTCAGCCGCGCCTCCATGCCGGCGCCCTGGGAGGGCGACGACGCCCAGCAGCTCGACGGCTCGGGGATTTGAGGCGCGAAGCCTTAGGCATCAAGCGAAGTCTTGCAGGTTGGCTTCCCGGAGCTTGGCGCCCGCCAGCAGGGCTTCGAGCACCTGCTTCTTGAGATTGAGGCACTGCGAGCGGGCAAGTTTGACGATGCCGGAAACGTCGCTTGCCTCGCAGGCATGAACCAGGTCCTTCTGCTGACCGATGATCAGCTGCGTGAAGTCGCGCGACCTGAATCCGAGGTGGAGAACCCTCTCCGACTGGTCGAGTATCTGGCCCAGCAGCTGCGCCAAGCGTGAATTTCCGGATAGCTCCGCCAAGGCAAGACGGAAGGCGCGATCCGCTGCAAGGAATGCAACGTGGCTGCGCAGCGTCTCCGGCTTCAGCACCTTCCTCGCCGCCTGCCTGACATCTTCGAGCCCCCGCTCGGTGAGGCCCGACGCAGCCACCCTGAACACTTCCGGCTCGATCAGACTGCGGACATCGAAGATCTCGGTGACATCGCGCAGCGTCAGCGGCGTGATGACGTAGCCACGGCGCGGCTCGCTCCTGACCAATCCCTCCTGCATCAGCCGGGTCAGCGCCGCGCGGATCGTCGCCTTTCTGATCAGATATCGATCGCCAATCTGCTTTTCCGTCAGCGTTTCACCAGGGCGCAGCACGCAGGCGACGATGTCGCTCTTCACCTGCTCGTACGCCTGCTCGCTGCGCAGCAGGTCGGCGGTCGACGGCGCTGCGGCCGTGCCGGCGGACAGTGCCGGTTTCGTCGATGCGGCAGTCAAATCACGACGAGTCATGCTTGTTCCGTTCTGGCGATCCGGTTGACGCCGCCATCGACTTTGAGTAGCCTTGAGCATCTCAGATCAATCATTTGATCATCTCAAAAGGGATAACGGCAATGGCTGTTCCGGCTGGCTCGCCTCTCTACGCGGTTGTGGATGATATCGTCAACGCCGCCGGAAGTCCCGATCCCCTCGCACGAATAAGGGCGGTGCTGGGCGACCATACGAACCGTCTTCATGCATTGGGGGTGCTCGTTCATGAAGAAGAAGAAGACGAGGTGCTTCTCCACGCAAGCCGGAATTTGACGATCTATCACATCACGCTGTCGCCCGGTCTGCAGTACCCGCCGCACAACCACCTCATGGACGCGTTGATCGGCATCTACAGGGGTGGCGAGACGAACTTCATCTATCCCAATGCCGCCAGCGAACTCGATGCTCCGCAACGGCAGGACGCCACCGCGCCCACCGTGCTGCACCTGCCCCCGCATACCGTGCACTCGGTCGCCAACACCGGCAGTGCACGGTCGGGCGCGCTTCATGTCTATCTGGGCGATCTCCCGGCGACCCACCGACAACTCTGGGATCTGCAAAGCAATCAAGCCGAGCCGTTTGACAACGATCGCTATCTGGCTGGCGCTCAGCCCATCGAGCGATCTTGAGGCAGGCGCCCTTCTCCCACAAACAGGGGGAGAAGGGAGAGCCTTCCCCTCAGAACAGGAACGACGCCGTGGCGGGGTTTGGGCCGGTGCGGCCGTTTGGCGAATCCATGCCCCGGATCGTCTGCAGGTCCTGCGCATCCAACTCGAAATCGAAGACATCGAAATTGGCTGCGATGAGATCCCTGCGGATCGACTTTGGGATGACGATCAGCCCTTCCTGAAGGTGCCAGCGGATGATCGCCTGAGCCGCGGACTTGCCATGCTTCCTGGCAATGCCCGCGATGGTCGGGTCGCCCAGCAGCCGGCCGCTGCCCAGCGGGCTCCAGCTTTCGATGCGGATATCGTGGCTGGCATGAAAATCCCTGACGCCGCGCTGCTGGAACTGGGGATGCAGCTCGATCTGGTTGACCACTGGCGTCACGCCGGTCTCGCCGATGATCCGCTCCAGATGGTCCTGGTTGAAATTCGAAACGCCGATCGACTTGATGCGGCCGGCCTGCCTGAGTTCGACCAGCGTCTTCCACGCCTCGACATATTTGTCCTGGCTAGGCACCGGCCAGTGGATCAGGAACAGGTCGAGTTGCTCGATGCCGAGCTTCTCCATCGTCTCGTCGAAGGCGCGCAGCGCCGCATCGCGCTGGTGTGCGCCGTTGCGCAGCTTGGAGGTGATGAACAGCTCGCCTCTCGGCACGCCGGCGCTGCGGATCGCCTCTCCGACCCCATCCTCGTTCCGATAGCCCTCGGCGGTGTCGATCAGACGATAGCCGGCCTCGATCCCCCAACCCACCACCTGCGCGGTGATATCCTGGTCGACTTGCCACACGCCAAGGCCGAGTTGGGGAATGGCGGAGCCGTCGTTCAACGGTATCTGTTCAGGCATGGCTGTTCCTTTGCAAAAGATGATCCGGGCGGTCCGCGCGGCGCATGCCCTATCTAGGTTCGACAGGGAGCAACGACCAGTCGACAGCGGTCGAATTCGCCGGGTGCAAGCTCACCTCGGCCGGCGCACCGCCCTCACCACCCCGGCCGATACGCTGCCGCAGAACAGGCGTTCGCCGCCATCGGATTCCAGCCCCGAGACGCCCATGCCGGCCGGCATGTCGAGCTTCTCCAGAACCTTGCCGGTTTGCGGGTCGACGCGGCGCAGATCGCTCTGCTCGCCTTCCCAGGTGGCGTGCCACAGTTCGCCGTCGACCCACGTGACCCCGGTGACGAAGCGGTTGGATTCGATGGTGCGCAGGATTGCCCCGGTCTCGGGATCGATCTGGTGAATTTTGCGCTCCCGGTACTGGCCCACCCAAAGCGTTCCTTCGGCCCAGGTGAGCCCGGAGTCGCGTCCGCCGCCGGGCGCCGGAATGGAGGCCAGCACCTTGCCGGTGTCGGGGTCGATCTTCTGGATGCGATCCCCGGCAAGCTGGAAGAAATGCCGGCCGTCATAGGCGGTGCCAGCGTGCGCGGCGACATCGATCGAGCGCAGCGCCTGCCCGCTTTCCGGATCGAAGGCATTCAGTTTCTCACCGGAGGCAAACCAGACGTTGCGCCCGTCGAAGCTTACCCCGTGCACGGTGTCGACGCCCGGAAAGGGTCCGTATTCGCGCAGAATTTCGGCCGCTGAATGTTTCATGTCTTTGTCCTCACTGAGATGATCGGGCATTTTCGGGGATCATGCTCTAACCGTTTGGCAGCGGGGCCGGGAGTAACAAGGTCGTCGTGAAACCGGCCACAGGCGGCGTCATCCAGCGGCGCGCCCGGCCGTGCCCGAACGACTGCACCTTGCCGGCCTCGCCAAGTTGCTCGAGCGCCCGCTGCACGCTGCGCTGGCCGGTGCCAAGCGCCAGCGCCAGCGCCGAACTCGCCCAGGATTCACCATCGGCAAGCAAGGCCAGCACCGCGGCGTGCCGCTCCTCGATCGGCCGTGCCAGCACCACCACTTCGGGCGCCTGGCGCGGCGCCAGCGCAAAGCCTTGGCTCGTGGCATTGATGTCGGCAAGCGTGCGCAGTTCGGCGCGCAACCGGCCGATCTCGACCCGCAATCGCGCCCGATGCGATTCATCGGCGTGTTTGCCGCCAAACGCCTGTGCGATAAGCGTCGCCCGCGAAACATCCGCGGGCCATGCTTCGGCCAGCGTGCGCACCAGCGCAAACAGCACCGGGCGCGTTGCCAGCGAGACCATCGTTTCCCGTTGGCGCACGAGATAGCGCAAGGCATCGACGACCAACGCCGGCGACGCCTGCAGCGCCTCGACCTCCTCGAGCAGCAGCGGGCGCTGCTGGTCGCGCGCGATCAGCCGCGCCGCCGGCGCGTCCAGCGCCAGGAAGGCGTTGTCGACCTCGGCCATCAGCCCCGGGATGCCAGCCCGGCGAGCGGCGTGGCGCGCCCACTCCAACGCGGTACGCGCAGCCCTTGTCTTGAGGCGCCTCATCGCGATGCCGGCGACGGCCAGTTCGTGCGCGGCTCTCGAGGCTGGCGGAAGCGGCGCCGGATCGAGCCCGGCCAGCACGTCTTCAGCCTCATCGAGGCGACCAATCAACAGCAGGAGCCGGACCTTGAGGTGGCCGGCATGCGCGGCGTTCAGCCGATCGCCATGCTTTTCCAGCGTCGCCCGCGCCGGATCCAGCGCCTTGGCGGGCCAGCCGAGGTCCCGCGAGACCAGTGCGATCTCCGCCTCGGCGACGACGCATCTGGCGCGCGCGACCGCCTCTTTCGGGCCGAAGGCGCGTGCGGCCCGCCGCAGCAGCGCCTTGGCGCGGTCGAGGTCGCCGAGCTGCGCCATCGCGATGCCGCGCAAGGCCAGCGCCGGCGCGTCCTCGCGCAGGGCGACACGATCCAGCGCGCCGAGCGGATTGCCCGCGGCCAGCGCCAATGCCGCTGCCGTGATCAGCGAGTCCATTCAAATCCCGTCACACTTGTAACTCCCACCCCTGCATTCCACGCCCTAACTTAAGTCATGACCGCCCCCCAGCAAGCCGTATCAGCAACAGGTAGCATACTAGGGAAAACGGCAATGACTTGGATGATGACCTAGCCATCAGGACTGGCTGAAGGCGCCGTAGCCGCCGTTGACGCCAATATCGGCATTGGCTAGCCTGAGCATCTCAGGCAAAGATATTAAGCTTCTCACAAGGGAAAAACAGACAATGCCTGACTCCGACGATCTGCCCCTCCACGCGACGAACGACACGGTCGAGCGCGCCGGACGCCACCCCTGCTGCGGCGGGCCTGTCCATTCAAATCCCGTCACACTTGTAACTCCCACCGCGGCACTTCATCGCCCTACCCTGCCTCACGATCCGCAAGCAACGACACGCCGCCACGGCGCGACAGACTGACAAAGGAGAAGAGCAATGACCAAGCACACCACAATGAAGACCCCACCAGTCGTTTCACAGCAGGCGTGGGAAGCCGCGCGCGAAGAGCTGCTGGTGAAGGAGAAGGCGACGCTGCGCGCCAAGGACGCGCTGGCCGCCGAGCGCCGGCGCATGCCGTGGATGGAAGTGGACAAGGCCTATGTGTTCGAGGGGCCGAATGGCAAGGCGAGCTTGCTCGATCTGTTCGAAGGCCGCCGCCAGCTGATCGTCTACCGTGCCTTCTTCGAACCGGGGGTCCATGGATGGCCCGATCACGCTTGCCGCGGCTGTTCGCTGGGTGCCGATCAGGTCGGCCATCTCGCCCACCTCAACGCCCGCAACACCACGCTTGCCTACGCCTCGCGCGCACCGCAGGCCGACATTACGCGGCTGAAGAAGCGGATGGGCTGGGAGATGCCCTGGTACACCATCACCGACAGCTTCGACAAAGACTTCGGCGTCGACGAATGGCACGGCCACAACGTCTTCATCCATGACGGCGACCGTGTGTTCCGCACCTATTTCATCAATAGCCGGGGCGACGAGGCGATGGGCACCGTGTGGAGCTACCTCGACGCAACGCCGCTCGGCCGCCAGGAGATCTGGGAAGACTCGCCCGAAGGCTATCCGCAGACCCCGCTCTACAGCTGGTGGAACTGGCACGACAATTACGACGCCGCGCCCGACCAGAAATGGGCCGAAGTGTCGGCTGCCGGCGAAGCGGCATTCCGGGACAAGGACGGCCAGTAATAACCTGTCGGGAAAGGGTGGCGCACGCTCATCCAGCTTGGTTTCCTCTCCCTCACGCAGTGGGGGAGAGGTGGCTCGGCGAAGCCGAGACGGAGTGGGGGCTGGGCCCTACGAAAGCCCCCACTCCGGCCGCTTCGCGGCCACCTCTCCCCCGCCTCTGGCGAGGGAGAGGAACCCAAATCCTGGTCTCGACACCGCCATGACCATCAAGGAAAAGACCATGAGCGATACCCATTCTGGCACCAGCAGCGAGACCCCTGAAAATATTGCCTCTCTCGGCCTCGCCGACTGGCTGTGCCTTGCCGCGGCACCGACCTTCGCCCTGATGGCGCTGTTCGCCTGCATTCAGAATGGTGACGTGGCCATGCTATGCATGGCTGCGAACGCCTCACCGCTGACCAGCATGCCGGTGATGTATCTCCTTATGAGTGCCTTCCATCTGGCGCCCTGGCTGAGGGTGATGTCCGGCCGGCCGGTCCGGCAATGAGGCTGGTCAGGCTGAGAGCGCCGGGTGGCTTGGACAAGCTCGAACTGGTCGAGGAAGACCGTCCCCAGCCAGGGCCGGGTGACGTGCTGGTCAGAATCCGGGCCTGCTCGTTGAACCTGCGTGACGATTTCGTCGTTCAAGGCAAGGTGCCGTTCGCCGATGGCCGCGTTCCGCTGTCCGATGGCGCGGGCGAGGTGGTCGAAGTCGGCGACAATCTCGATGCGTTCAAAGCTGGAGACAGCGTCGTCAGCACCTTCTACCCCTGGTGGCTGGGCGGTGACATGACGCCTGCCACCAGGCGCGACATACCGGGAGAAAGTTTTGACGGCTTTGCCAGCGAGTATGTGTGCATGCCGGCGCAGGCCTTCACCAAGGCACCATTGGGCTACACGCATGTGGAGGCGGCAACGCTCACCTGCACCGGGGTCACCGCCTGGCGCGGCCTGGTTGTGTGCGGCAAGGTGAAACCCGGCGATACGGTGCTGGTCCTCGGCACGGGCAGCGTATCGCTGTTCGCGCTGCAATTTGGCAAAGCCGCCGGCGCCAGGGTCATCGCCACGTCTTCGGACGAGCAGAAGCTGGAAAGGCTCGGGCGCCTCGGAGCCGACGCCGTCATCAACTACAAGGCCGTGCCGGACTGGGGCCAAAAGGCCCGGGATTTGACGGACGGACGCGGCGTCGATCACGTGATCGAAGTCGGCGGTCCCGCAACGCTGGCGCAGTCGATGGCGGCCTGCCGAACGGGCGGCCACATCGCCCTGATCGGCGTCCTCACCGGCTTTGCAGCTGATGTCTCGATCCCGGCCTTGTTTTCAAACCAGATCCGCATTAGCGGGATTTCGATTGGCAGCAGAGCGGACCAGGAGGACATGATCAGAGCGATAGAGGTCAACCATGTGAAACCGGTCGTCGATCGCCGTTTTGCGCTTCAGGACATCGCCGCCGCCTTCACGCATTACGAATCCCAACAGCATTTCGGCAAGGTCTGCCTAGAACTTTGAGCGCTCCGAAGGCGACAGCCCCACGGCCCGCGCCGATCATCCATCAGCAACAGCTAATTGACAGCCCGAAGGAAACGGCGCTGACTGGCTGAACAGGTGGATCGCACATCAGGCGGGCGATATCGACCGCCGGCTTCACCTTGGGGAGGATGCCATGCCAACCGTCATTGGCCATCACAACATCACGAAGGACAGCAAGCACTGGCTCAGTTCACCCAAGCGCAAGGAGCTTTTCGGCGCCCTTGGGATCACCAACATCCGCACGTTCGTCGATCCCCAGAATCCGAAACGCGTGGCGGTGCTGATGGACGTCCCGGACATGGATGCCCTTGCGACAATGATGCAGAGCCAGAAAGCCGCCGACGCGATGGTCTACGATGGCGTGGTGCCGGAATCGCTGGTGATCCTGGTCGAAGCGAAGGGCTAACTCCCCGACCTAATGCAGGTGCCTGAGCTTGTCGGGGTTGCGCACCACATAGATTGCCGAGATCTTTCCGTCCTCGATGTCGAGTGCGGTCGTCTGCAATTCGCCATCGGCTTCCAGCGTGATGAAGCCGGGCAGTCCATTGACGAAAACCACACGAACAAGCGTCGAGGCGTTCTTCTGCAGCCATTCCGCCACACGCGCGTATTGCTGCATCACGGCATCGAACCCCAGGACCACTTCCGTGGCTGCCGGACGCTTCCCGCCGCCATCGGCATGGGCGCTGACATCGGCCGACAGCATCGCGCCAAGCGCCTTCATGTCGCCGCTGCGCGAGGCGGCGAAGAAGGCCTCGGCAAGCTCGAGGCCGCGTTGCCTTTCCACCTTGAAACGCGGTCTCGCCTGGCGGACATGGGTGCGCGCGCGGGCAGCGAGTTGGCGGCAGGCGGCGGGCTCGCGCTGGATGGCAGCGGCGACCTCGTCGAATCCGAGCCCGAACACATCGTGCAGCAGAAAGGCTGCCCGCTCGAGCGGCGAAAGACGTTCCAGCACCAGCATCATCGGCAAGGTGACGTCTTCCACTTCGTCCTCTTCCACGACGGGATCGGGAAGCCAGGGACCGACATAGGTCTCGCGCAGGCGGCGCGCGGATTTGAGTTGGTCGAGACAAAGCCGCGTGACCGTGCGGCGCAGGAATGCCGCGGGCTCCCGCACCTCGCCGCGGTCGGCCCGCATCCATCGGATGAAGGCCTCCTGCACGACATCCTCGGCATCCGCCACGGAGCCAAGCATGCGGTAGGCGACGCGCATCAGCGTCGGACGCAGCGGGTCGAAGGCTGCCGCCGCATGCCCGGTCCCTGCGCTCGTCATCAGGCGGCCGCCGCCTTGGCCGCGGACCTTATGGCCGCCGGATCGGCCCAGCCACCGAACCCAACCGCAAGGCGGTTGTAGCCGTTGATCACATTGATCATCAAGGTGAGCTTGACCTGTTCTTCCGGCGTGAATTCAGCCTCCAGGGCCTCATAGGCGCTTTCGTGCGTATGGCCTTCGCTAATCCGCGTCAGCGCCTCGGTCCAGCCGAGCGCGGCACGCTCACGATCGGTATAGCAGGGCGCCTCGCGCCACGCCGACAGCAGGTAGATGCGCTGCTCGGTTTCGCCGTCCTCGCGCGCAAACACCGTGTGCATGTTGAGGCAGTTGGCGCAGCCATTGATCTGGGATGCACGGATCTTCACAAGCTCGGCCAGGCTGGGCTCGAGGCTGGAGGAAATGGCGAAGGATGCGCGCTGCCATTCCTTCATCAGCGAGGGGGCAGCGGCGAAGAGATCAAGTTTTGCGGTCATGATTGGCTTCCTTCTGTTGGTGCCGACCTCATGACGAGGCAGGATCCGCCAGTGTGACATTCACGCCAGGTTTTTATCGCCAGCCAGCGCGAGAGATCGCCCCGGCACCTGGTATCGGCCGTCGGCGACGCTTGCCTAGGTCGCGATATCGTTGACTGGCAGCAATGGCTTGGGGAGGTCAACCTCACCAAGCCCGGTGCGCAGTTCGATCTCGATGTCGCGACAGATCTGCGAGATCGGAACATCGTTGGCGTTGCCCTCGAAAGGGTTGGCACTGCTCTCGCCGACCTGGTCGAGAGACATGTATGCCCACCCCAGGAGTGTGCTGAACGGGATCGTGAGCCAGATCGCGGTCGGGCCGAGTGCGCCACCCAATTTGCCCATGTCGGCAAAGACTGGAACGACGCCAAATGGCAGCAAGGTGCAAAAGATCATGACGAACAAGGAACTGACTATGGCGTATTGCCGGGGATATGGATTGTTCTTGATGCGGTCGCAGCGCGCCTGCTGATCATGGAAGTCGCGGATCAGCTTGGTGAGTTCGACGTACACCTGCGCAGGGATTTTGGCGTCCTTGAACAACGCATTGACCTGGACCGATTGCATTTCGAGCAGGATTAGCGCTGGACGAGGCGACTTCAGGACGTCGTCGGCTTGTTCGCCCAACAGCGGACGCAGTTCGTCGGTGATCGAGCCCGCATCCTCCTGGATACGGTAACGCCGCCGGAATTCGACATTGGCCGCCCGCCCCATGGATTCCCACGGCATCGGCCGCCGCAGGGCGAACCGGAGGGCCGTCAACCAGGCGAGATGGCGGTAGATGAGTTGCCTGGCTGTCGGCACATCGTTGAAGTCCCTGCAGAAATTGGACCACAACCGGCTGCTGGCTGTAATTTGCGCAAAGGCCTGCAGCGCTTCACTGCTGCGGGTGAATACTTGCGAATTCTTGAACCCGGCAACGAGTGACACGGTGGTGCCGAGCACGAGCACGACCGACCATGGCACCGAAAACCCGGCGATGCCCGGCAGACGGTAGGCCGCCACGGCCAGTGCGCTCACCACCACCATGTAGATGACACTGCCCCGCGACCAGAGAGCGAAATCTACCACCTTGTAGGAACGGCCTACATACATCGGATGCCCTCGAAAGCGTGAACGACAAGCGAATCAAGCCATCACGCCTAGCATACCGTTTGCTCACCATGAATGGCCGTCTTGGCATGAAGCCGAAGGTTGCGGGCCGATTTCCCAAAGCGCGTCGCGTCCACTCTTACCCAAAAAACATGGGCACGGGGTCGCCCCCGTGCCCATGGCTTTTCACCTACCTCAATTGCACTTCGGCTTGGCGCCGTTGCAGGCGTCGACCAGTTCGGCCGGCGGATCCTTGTGGAACACGGTCTTGAAGGACTCCAGCACGTTGGACTGCACCACCGGCAAGGACTGGACACCGACCCAGGCGGGCGTGGGTTCACCGATCAGCGCCTTCATCATGGCAAGCGCCTCGGCGACACCCTGGTCATAGGGACGCTGCGAGCCGGTTGCCTTGAGCGGCCCACCCTTGGCGATTTCGATCGCCGACTGCAGGCCGAGATCAACAGTGGTGATCGGAATGTCGATGCCTTGCGCGCGCATCGACGACAGCGTGTCGAGCGCCGGCTGATCCCACACCGCAAACAGGCCCTTCACATCGGGATTGCCGGTGAGGAAGTCACCGGCGATCTGCGACACCTTGGAGGGATCGGTGAAATCAACCTGCTTCATGACGATGTCGGGCCGGTTCTTCTTCATCCACTCGCCGACGCCCTTGGTGCGCTCGTTGGTGCTGAAATAGTCGACGCCGAAATTCACCAGGCCGATCGTGCCGCCCTTCGGCATGCAGGAAGACAGGATCTGCGCCGCGATCTGGCCGTTGCCCTGGCTGTCGGCCGAGATCATCGAGGCAAAATCCTTTGGAGATTCGAGGCCAACCGGGATGCTGTCCATGAACACCAGCTTGATGCCGGCCTCCCCCACCTTCTTGTAGGTCGGCGCGGTCGCAGTGAAGTCGACCGGGATGGAAATGATGCCGTCGGGATGCTGCTGGATGGTATTCTCGATATCGGCGATCTGCTTGTCGACCTGATATTCGGCGGACGCGACGCCGGTCACGGTCACGCCATACTTGGCCAGCGTTTCGCTGATGCCTTGCACCTGCAGTTGCGACCAGTCGAGGTTCACCGTCTGCATGGAAATGCCGACCTTGAACTTGCCGGCCTTGACCTTGGCGGCTTCGTCGTCGCTCAACTTCAACTCATCGGGCGAGGCTGCCTTTTCACCGTGCGGGCCCTGGCCGACAATGCCCTTGGGACCGAGCGTGGCCATGTCGACGCTGGTAACGCAGGTTTCCGGCGTTTGCGCCGAGCTTAGGGATGTTGAGAGCGCGAACGCGCTGGCGGCGATGCTCAATCCTAGGAAAAGCGAGTGGATTCGTGCCGAGTGCTTCATGACTTTCCTCCGTTGATCGTTGACGTCTCTGGTGCCGTTTGGAGCCGGCAATTTTCTGCTGAAATCCGCGGGCGCGCGCCTTACCTCCTCGTGAAGGCGACCGCGGCAACGATGATTGCTCCCTTGATGACGAGTTGCAGCGACGAGCTGACGCCAAGCAGCACCAGCCCATTGTTGAGCGTGCCGATGATCAGGCTGCCGAGCAGCGTGCCCAGCACGAAACCGCGACCGCCGAACAGGCTGCAGCCGCCGAGGATCACCGAGGCGATGACATCGAGCTCCATGCCTTGCACGACATCGGGCCGTGCCGCGTGCGAACGCGCCGACAGGATCAGCGATGCCAGCCCGGCGAGCGTCCCGGTCAGCACGAAGGCCAGCGTGGTGACCTGCTTGATATGGACGCCGGAATAGAGTGCGGCCGTCGGGTTGCCGCCCGCCGCATAGACGCGCCGCCCGTAGACGCTGTAGTGGAGCAGCAGGATGCCTGCGATCGTGACGCCAAGCGTCCACAGGATCGGCGCCGGGATGCCCAGCACCGAGCCTTCGCCGAAGATCGCGAAATAATACTCATTGGTGATGATGACCGGCTTGGTGTTGGTGACCATCAGCGCCAGGCCGCGCGCGCCGCTCAACGTGCCCAGCGTCACCAGGAAGGACGGGATTTCGAGGCGGGTGGTCAAGACGCCGTTGATCAGCCCGATAAGCGCCCCGGTGCCCAATCCTGCCACCGCGCCGACAACCCAGTTGTTGGCGACGAAAGCCATGGCCAGCGACGCGCTCATGCCCGAAAGCGCCAGCGTCGAGGCGACGGACAGGTCGATCTGCCTGGAGATGATGACGAACGTCATGCCGACGGCAATGATCGAGACCAGCGTCGTCTGGCGGCCGATGTTGAGAAAATTGTCGATCGACAGGAACCAGGGCGACGCCAGGCTGAAGACGATCAGCATGACGGCAAAGGCGACGTAAAGCATATAGGGGCGCTCGCCCTGAAGCAGATGCTGCAGCGCCGACCGACCGCCTGGCTGGTTGGCGGCAGCCCCCCTTGCCACTGGTGGATTTGCCGGGCTTTGGGTGTCGGTCATGCCGCGTGCTCTTCCGATGGCTGCGAAAGTTGAATGAGGTGATGGAGATCCTCGGCGCTGCCGAATTCCTGTCTCGAAATCGTCTTCGTGATCCGGCCATCGACGACGATCGAGACGCGGTCGCAGAGCTGAAGCAGTTCGGAAAGATCCGAAGACACCAGCAGCACACCGCTTCCCGCCGCCGCCGCGGCACGAATGACGCCGTAGATCTCCTCGCGCGCGCCGACGTCGACACCAACCGTCGGCTCGTCGAGCAACAGGACGCGCGGCCGTGGCTCGTTCCATTTGCCGAACACCACCTTCTGCTGGTTGCCGCCGGACAGATTCTTCACCGTGGTCGATGCGCCTGGCGCCTTGACGGCCAGCCGGTGCATCGCGGCATCGGCGTGCTCGCTGGCCGCGCGGCGCTGCAACCAGCCCAGGCGCGAGAAATACGGCAGCCGTGGCAGGGTCAGGTTGCGCTCGATTGAATGTTCGAGGACCAGCCCCTGGACGTGCCGGTCCTCCGGCACCAGCGCGATGCCCCGCCGTATCGCCGCGGCCGGATCGGTTCTGTTCAGCGAAACGCCGTCGAGGCTGGCATCGCCCGACTGGACGGGCCGCAGCCCGAAGATCGTCTGCAAGATTTCGGTGCGTCCGCTGCCGATCAGGCCGGCAAGGCCGTGGATTTCGCCGCTGCGCAGTTCGAGATTGGCGCCGTCCAGCCTGTCATTGCTGACGCCCCTCAATTCGAGCACGGGCTTTTCAGGTGAACCAGGGCGAGCCGAGGACGACACGCCTTGCCCAACTGCCGTGCTGCCCGCCTTCAGGACTGCGTGATCCGGCCCGACGATCGCCCCGACCAATTGCCTCATATTGGTCTGCGACGTGACAAATGTTCCGGCGTTCTGTCCGTCGCGGAACACGGTCACCCGGTTCGAAATCCGGAAGACCTCGTTGAGGCGATGCGTGACGTAGATCACCCCGACGCCCCGCACGGCAACAGCACGGATCGCCTCGAACAGGATCTTCTCTTCATCGTCGGTCAGCGCCGAGGTCGGTTCGTCGAGGATCAGCAGGCGAACGTCGCCCATCAGCGCCTTGGCGATCTCGGTCATCTGGCGATAGGCAAAGGGCAGCGACCCGACCAGGACGCGGGCATCGAGCGGGATATTCTGCGACTTGAGGAAGGCTTCGGCCTGCGCCACCAGCTGGCGTTTTTTCAGGAAACCCAAGCGGGTCTTCGGCTCTCGTCCCAGCATCAGATTGTCGGCAACCGAAAGCGATTCGACCAGGCTCAGATCCTGGTAGACCACCGCCACGCCGGCCTCACGCGACTGGGCGGGTGAAGCGAACGAGACAGGCTCGCCGTTGATCTCGATCGAACCACCATCGTGCACGTGGACGCCGCTTAGAATCTTGATCAGCGTCGATTTGCCGGCCCCGTTTTCACCGAGCAGGGCGTGCACTTCACCGGATTTGATTTCGAGACTGACGCCGCGCAGCGCATTGACACCGCCGAACCGCTTGCTGACGCCCTCGACGCGCAGCAAGGGAGTCCCGGACGATGGCGAAATCGAACCCTGTTCGATCATGACGCCTGCATTTCCTTCCGTTGACGCGTCCCCCTACCCCGATCGAGATTGTCTTTTGAGACTTCTCTTACTTTTTTTGTGACCTTTCCATCAGGCCGGCGAAATGTCAAACGGAGTCAGGCGGCAGTTGGAATGATTCCGGCCCTACCTCCCCATGTTCGGTGATGACGGCGTCGAAACCGTCCATCGGCGCGAAGAAGGCGCGCTTGAGCTTGCCGATCTTGCTGCTGTCGACGACGAGGTAGTTTTCGCGCGCCAGGCTCATCACCTTCTGCTTCACCACCGCCTCGTGGAAATGCTCGCAGGTGGCGCCGCGTTTGGCATCGACGCCAGCGGCCGACAGAAAGGCGGCATTGATGCCGACGCTCTTCAAAATGTCGAAGTCATGCGTGCCCGAGAAAGACGCCGAGGCGGGATGATAGACACCGCCCAGCATGATGATCGTGACATTGGCCTTGCGGGCCAGGCGTTCCGCGACATTCATGGCGTAACATATTGCCGTTATTCGATAATCATCTGGAATGAGGTCGATCAGATGGATCAGCGTCGTGCCGCAATCGATGAAGATCGTCTCGTCGGGTCGAATTTTTCGCACCGCGTGCAGACAGGCTTCGCGCTTCGCCGCCGCATGGCTGTCGGCCGCGGTCGCCAGTTCGTAAGGGGCGTCGGTATCGATCTCGGCCGCCGCCAATATGTGCCCACCGAGAAAGGCGATCTGCCCCTGATTGGTGGCGATGTCACGCCGCACAGTCATCTCCGAGACGCCGAGCAGCGTCGCCGCCTCGCTCAGATGGATAACCCGCCGTTCCGATAGCAGATGGATCAGCCGGGCTGTCCTTTGCGCTTTGCGAGCAGTCATGCGTTGGGCCTATCGGTCGCCTGAAATGTGAGGAATTTAACAACCGCTCTCATTCGGTTGCAAGCGCGGTGTGCGAATCCGCCTGCCATGACCAACGGAGATGTCTGCTACAGGGCTCTCGCCTGCCCTGGGCCGATCGCGCAGACGATCAGGCCTTGGCGGATTTCGCCGCCCCGAACCGCAGACCGTCCATCAGCAGCGAGACCAGCCGGCGTGAGCGGTCGCGCCATTGCGGGGTGTCGGGTGCCGAGTAGATGCCCGACAGTGCGTGCAGCACGTCGGAAGCGTCGACGTCGCCACGGATGGTGCCCTCGGCCACCGCAGCCTCAACCAGTTGCCGCAAGGCCTGCGAGACCCTGCCCGACGTGTCGGAAAACAGCGTCGAATTGGTGGTCAGCAGGATGCGCAGGCTGGTCGCCAGGCCGCGCTTGGTGGCGATGTAGTCGACGAAGCGCTGCATCCACTGCTCCAGCGCGACATCGGACGGGTATTTTCCGGCGAGTTCGCCTGCAGCCGCGCACAGCGCCTCCGCTTCGCGCCGGTAGACCACCTCGACCAGATGCTCGCGGGTCGGAAAATGCCGGTAGAGTGTGCCGATGCCGACGCCGGCACGGCGCGCGATCTCCTCCAGCGAGGCGTCTATGCCGCGCTCGGCGAAGACGGCGGCCGCCACCTCGACCAGCCGGTCGCGGTTGCGTTGCGCATCAGCGCGCAGCGGCTTGGCCTCTTCGACCTTCTCTTCAGCGATGGCGGACGGCTCGGCGGCCAATTTTTTCTCCACGGTGTGGCGGGGGGCTTGAACCCGGCCGGGTCAGCCCCCACGTAATAAACGGAGGCGCCTCCGTTTTAGTGGAGCACGTTTATCATATAATAAGGCGAACCGGTATGTCACGTGCTGAAAGTTGCTTCCCCCGCCCGCTGGGAGGTCGGTGAAAGACCGATGAGTGCAATCTCCCCATACCGGGGGGATTAGCCAAGCTGACCGCAAGGTGACCTTGCTCTTCCCCGGCAAGGCACCAAATCATCCCCATCCGCGTCAAGCAGACTGGAGCCAGACGCCAATGACCAACCTTCCCATCACTCTCACCATCAATGGACACCGACACGAACTGGAGGTCGATCCACGCGTCACGCTGCTTGACCTGCTGCGCGAGCAGCTTGAGCTCACCGGCACCAAGAAGGGCTGCGACCGCGGCCAGTGCGGCGCTTGCACGGTACTGGTCGATGGCAAGCGCATCAACTCCTGCCTGGCGCTAGCTGTCAGCCAAGACGGCGCCAAGGTCTTGACCATCGAGGGTGTCTCCCATGGTGAAGACCTGCATCCGGTGCAGGCCGCCTTCATCGCCCATGACGGCTTCCAATGCGGTTTCTGCACGCCGGGTCAGATCATGAGCACGCTCGGTCTGATCGCCGAGGCACAGGCCGGCGACGATCCCGAGCGCATCCGCGAGGGGATGAGCGGCAATCTCTGCCGCTGCGCTGCCTATGGCGGCATCGTCGAGGCCGTCCTGGAAGCCCAGGAGCAGCTTGCCAAATCCGATCGGAGGACCGCGGCGTGAAAAACTTCGATTATGTCAGGCCCACCACCATTCCCGACGCCATTGCGGCGGCGGCCGAGCCGGGTTCGGCCTATCTCGCCGGCGGCACCAACCTGCTTGACCTGATGAAGGGCGGGGTCACCAGCCCCGAGCGTATCGTCGACATCTCGCGCTTGCCGGAGCTCAACCGCATTGAGCGGCTGGCCGATGGCGGCCTGCGCATCGGCGCGCTGGTGCGCAATGCCGACCTCGCTCATGATCCCGAGTTCGCCAAATCCTATCCGGCGGTGGCTGAGGCCTTGCTGTCGGGCGCCTCGGCTCAGCTTCGCAATGCCGCCACCGTCGGCGGAAATCTTTTGCAGCGCACGCGCTGCAGCTATTTCTACGACACGGCCAGCGCCTGCAACAAGCGCGAGCACGGCGCAGGCTGCGACGCGCTGGGTGGTGAGAACCGGCTGCACGCCGTGCTCGGCTGGAGCGACGCCTGCATCGCCACGCATCCGTCGGACTTCTGCGTGCCGCTGGTGGCGCTCGATGCAGTGGTCGAGATCGAGGGCAAAGAGGGCCGGCGCCATGTGACGCTGGAGGAATTCCACCGGCTGCCCGGCGAGACGCCGCAGCGGGAGAATGGGCTGGAGCCCGGCGACCTGATCGTTGGGGTGCGCCTGCCGGCGGAGGCCGCCTCCTTCTCCGCCAATGCCCGCTATCTCAAGGTACGCGAACGCACCTCCTATGCCTTCGCTGTTGTCTCGGCCGCCGCTGCCCTTGTCGTCGAAGGCGGCAAGATCCGCCAGGCGCGGCTGGCGCTGGGCGGGGTAGCAGCCAAGCCATGGCGGGCGCGTTCGGCGGAAGCGGTCCTGCTTGGCGCCGATGCCGACGAGACGAGCTTCGTACGTGCGGCGGACGCCGCTTTGGCCGATGCCAGTCCCTCCGGCGACAATGCGTTCAAGATCGAACTCGCACGCCGCATCGTGGTCAGGGCGCTGGTGTCTGCCCTGGCGGGAACGCCTGAACGGCTGCCAGCCCTTCCTGCCTCCCCATTTTCCTCCATTCCCGGAGTGCGCCATGACGCTTGAACTCAGCCTCAATCAGCAACCCGCCCATCTCCGGCAGGGCTCCAGCATCGGCCAGCCGCTGACCCGCCGCGACGGTTTTCTCAAGGTCACCGGTGCCGCCCGTTACGCTGCCGACAATCATCCGCCCGGCATGCTCTATGCGGTACTGGCCGTCAGCAGCATCGCGCGCGGCCGCGTTGCTTCACTGGAAGTCGGGGCGGCCAAGGCGCACGGGGGCGTGGTCGAGGTGATGACGCCCGAGAACCGGCCGCCGCTCGCCACCAATCCGGATGCCAAGAACAATCCCTTCATGTTCCGGCTCGACCTGTTGCAGAACGACCATATCCGCTACCCGAACCAGACCATCGCCGTGGTGATTGCCGAAACGTTGGAGGCGGCGACCGAAGGGGCGGCACTGCTATCGCCGCGCTATGAAGCGCAGCCGGCGCGCGTTGGCCTCGACGGCGCTGAAAGCTTTGTGCCGGGCGGTGTCGGCATCGGCAGTCCTGCGGTGCACCACAAGGGCGATGTCGAGGCCGGTCTCAAGTCAGCGGCGACGCGGATCGAGGCGACCTACGAGACGCCGGCCCAGTACCACAACGCCATGGAGCCGCATGCGATCGTCGCCGCCTGGGATGGCGACAGCTTGTCGATCGACACGCCGAGCCAGGGCCTTGCCATGGCACAGGGCCGCATCGCTGGCCTGTTCGGCATCGCTCCGGAAAATATCCACATCCGCAGCCCTTTCCTAGGTGGTGGCTTCGGTTCCAAGGGCATGATCTCCGGGCCGCAGGTGCTCGGCATTCTGGCGGCGCGTCTCGTCGGTCGTCCGGTCAAGCTGGTGCTGAGGCGCGAGCAGATGTACGGGCCCGTCGGCCATCGCGCGCCAACGCGCCAGACCTTGCGCATGGGCATGGACGGCGAAGGGCGGCTGACAGCGATCGACCATCACGCCAAGACCGCATCGAGCACGTTTGACGATTTCTTCGAACCGGCCGCCGATGCCTCGCATACGCTCTATGCCAGCCCGGCCATCGCCACCTCGCACGAGGCGGTGCGGCTGGACACCGGCACGCCGCTGTTCATGCGCGCCCCGGGTGAAGCCACCGGCTCGATCGCGCTGGAGAGCGCCATCGATGAGGCGGCCGCTGCCTGCGGCATGGACCCGCTGGAGTTTCGGCTGCGCAATTATGCCGAGGTCGAGCCGATGACTGGCAAGCCGTTTTCGTCCAAGGCGCTACGCGAATGCTACACCCAGGCATCGGAGCGCTTCGGTTGGCGGCGCCGTCCGCTCCAGCCGCGCCAGATGCCGGACAAGGACGGCTTTCTGACCGGCTGGGGCATCGGCACGGCGACCTTTCCGGCGATCATGTTCCAGGCTGAGGCGCGTGCGGTGCTGAGGGCCGACGGTAGCGGCCTGATGGAGACCGGCGCGCAGGACATGGGGCAAGGCGCCTGGACCGCCTTCGCCCAGATCGCCGCCGACGGGCTGGGGCTCGACATCGACCAGGTCGATTTCAGGGCCGGCAGCTCCGATTTGCCAAACGCAGGCATTGCCGGCGGCTCCGGCCATACGGCGACCGCCGGCATGGCGATCCACAATGCCGGAGCCGCCGTGATCACCAGGCTCGCTGATCTCGCCACCCGCCATGAAACCTCGCCGTTGTTCGGCGCCGGCAACGAGGGCGTGCTGGCGCGTGACGGCCGCCTCTACCGGCGCGACGACGAAAGCCGCAGTGAAAGCTATGGCGAGATCCTGGCCCGCGCCGGGCTCGCCGAGATCGATGGCCGTGGCACGGGAACCCCGGACCCGGCCTCGCGGGAGGCCTATGCCATGCACGCGCATGGCGCCGTGTTCGCCGAAGTGAAGGTCGATCCCGATTTCGGCCAGATCCGCGTCACCCGCTTGGTCGGTGCCTTTGCCGCCGGGCGGGTCATCAATCCGCGACTGGTGCGCAGCCAGTATTATGGCGGCATGATTTGGGGCGTCTCCTTCGCGCTGCATGAGGAAGCCGTCACCGACCGGCGCTCGGGCCGTATCCAGAATGCCAACCTGGCCGAATACCACGTCCCGGTGAATGCCGACGTGCCGTCGGTCGAGGCGCTGCTGGTCCACGAGGACGACCCTTACGTCAACGCGCTCGGCGTCAAGGGCGTTGGCGAAATCGGCATCACCGGCACGGCTGGCGCCGTCGCCAATGCGGTCTGGCATGCAACTGGCGTGCGCCCCCGGCGCTTTCCAATCCGGATCGAGGACCTGCTGGGATGACGAGTGATCCGCGTAGCGGACAGAAGGCCAGTTGCCTGGCTTTCCAAACGACGAATGCCCGGAGCGAAAGCGAAGGGACGGACAGCTGGGAGATCCGGTAGATCTGCCGGCTGTCCTTGCCTCCCAACATCAGCTCAATCGACTCCGCGTCAAGCAACTGGAGCCAGACGCCCATGACCAAAACAACAATTCCCGTCCATCTCGACATCAACGGCCATCGCCACACCCTGCAACTCGAGCCGCGCGTCACGCTGCTCGATGCCTTGCGCGACCGGCTCGGCCTGACCGGCACCAAGAAAGGCTGCGACCACGGCCAGTGCGGCGCCTGCACCGTGCATGTCGACGGCGAACGCGTGCTGGCCTGCCTGACGCTGGCCGCGCAGGCCGAGGGCCGCACCGTCACCACCATCGAGGGGCTTGCACGGGAGGGCGAACCGCATCCCGTGCAGGCTGCCTTCCTCGACCAGGATGCCTTCCAGTGCGGTTATTGCACCCCCGGCCAAATCATGTCGGCGGTCGCCTGCATCCGAGAGGGCCATGCCGGCTCGGACGAAGAAATCCGCGAATACATGGCCGGCAATCTTTGCCGCTGCGGTGCCTATCCACACATTGTCGCCGCGGTCCGCCAGGCCGCCTTGGAGGCTCAGTCATGAGAGATTTTTCCTATCTGCGCGCCGGCTCGGTCGAGGCGGCACGCCAGGCCGCCGCCCTGCCCGGCGCCATGCTGCTCGCCGGCGGCACCACGCTGATCGATCTCGCCAAATGCGGCGTCGCCGAGCCCGATAGCCTGGTCGACATCACCCATCTCAAGGGCCTGGACAAGATCGAAGTCAGCGCGCGTGGCGTCACCATCGGCGCGCTGGCCAAAATGGGTCATGTCGCCGACCACGCCGACATCAAGCGCCACTTCCCTGCCGTCTCCGAAGCCTTGTGGCAGGCGGCGTCGGCGCAGATCCGCAACATGGCGACCATCGGCGGCAACCTGATGCAGCGCACGCGCTGCCCCTACTTCCGCGATCCCTCGAATTTCCCTGCCTGCAACAAGCGGGAACCCGGCAGCGGCTGTTCGGCCATCGGCGGTGTCACTCGGGGACACGCCGTACTCGGCACCAGCGACGCCTGCATTGCCATGTATCCGGGCGACCTCGCAACTGCCCTGGTCGCCTTCGACGCGATCGTCCATCTCGGCGAGCGCCGGGTTTCAGTCGACGACTTCTTTCTCTTGCCCGGCGCCACGCCCGACAAGGAACACGCGATCGAACCGGGCGA
Source organism: Mesorhizobium sp. P2_A12 (assembly GCF_056405075.1). Classification (NCBI taxonomy): domain Bacteria; kingdom Pseudomonadati; phylum Pseudomonadota; class Alphaproteobacteria; order Hyphomicrobiales; family Phyllobacteriaceae; genus Mesorhizobium; species Mesorhizobium sp. P2_A12. The sequence goes on along the minus strand of NZ_JBFUCU010000002.1, from coordinate 554,795 downwards.
GATGATCACTGCCATTGAGATCCCAGACTCCGCGGCCGCCCGGCGTTCCACGTACCTGAAAATCCGCGACCGGCAATCCTATGAGTTCGCCGCGGCAAGTGCTGCTGTCGGCATCGAGTTCGAGGCTGACGGGCACACCATCCGGGATTTGCGCGTGGCGCTGGGCGGCGTCGCGACCAAACCGTGGCGGGCGCGGGCAGTGGAAGAGGCGCTGAAAGGCAAGGTGCTGGAACCGGACGCCGTCCGCGCCGCCAGCCTGCTCGCCATCGAAGGAGCTGTCGACAACGGCGCCAACCACTACAAGATCGAACTGGCGCCGCGCGTCGTCGCCCGCGCCATCCTAAAAATGGGAGAAACGGCATGACCGTTCACAACATGAGACATGGTGATGCGTCCGATGGCGGCGCCGACGCCATTGGCGGCCGGCTGTCGCGCGTCGACGGCCCGGCCAAGATCACCGGCTCCGCGAAATACGCCGTCGAGCAGCAGCTTGCAGGGCTGGCCTACGCCATGTTGGTCGAAAGCACGATTGCATCGGGCAAGGTGCGCTCGATCGATACCGCGGCGGCCGAAGCAGCGCCCGGCGTGCTCAAGGTGTTGACGCCGGACACCATCATCAGCCTCAGGACTGCCTCTGACTGGTTCGGTACACCGCCGCCCGACAAGCCCTATTGCCCGCTGGCGCGCGACATCACCTTCTCAGGCCAGCATGTCGCGGCGGTCGTCGCGGAAACCTTCGAGCAGGCGATTGCGGCCGCTGCACTGGTCAAGGTCAGCTATGACGAGACCCCCTCAATTGTCGACCTCAGCGACTCCAAGGCCGGTGACGGCATCCCGATCGACGCAATGACCAAGGAATGGGGCGACGCCCAGGCGGCTTTCGCCTCGGCCCCGGTCCGCATCTGCGCCGCCTACAACACGCCGCGCGAATACCAGGCGCCGATGGAGCCGCATGGCCTGATCGCCAACTGGGAAGGCGACAAGCTCACCGTGTGGGAGCCGAGCCAGTGGCTGGACGGCATGGCGCGCACCTATGCCGAATGGTTCGGCGTGCCGTTCGAGAATGTGCGGCTGGTCTCGCCCTATATTGGCGGCGGCTTCGGCTCCAAGGCGCTGGCGCTCAGCCATGGCGCGGTGGCGGCAAGTGCCGCCAGGATGCTGGGCCGGCCGGTGAGGCTGGTGATGACGCGGCCGCAGACCTTCACCGGCTACGGCGGGCGCGCGGCGACACGCCAGACGGTGACGATCGGCGCCGACCGGCAAGGAATAATCCAGTCGATCGTGCATCGCGGCATCAACGAGACGTCGATGGACGGTATGTGGGTCGAGCCGCTGGGATCGGTCACCTCGATCATGTACGCGACGCCGAATTTCTCATCGAAGCAGAATGTCGTGCGGGTGAATTCGGTGGTGCCGGGCGCTATGCGCGCGCCGGGCGAAAACCCCTCGGCCTTCGGCATCGAGAGCGCCATCGACGAACTCGCTTATGAGGTCGGCATCGATCCGCTGGAGATCCGCCTGAGAAATTATGCCGAGCAGGATCCGCACGCCAAAAAAGCCTGGTCGACCAGGCAGTTGCGCGAGGCCTTTGCTGCAGGTGCAGAACGCTTCGGCTGGGCCAAGCGCAGGCCCGAACCGCGCTCGATGCGTGACGGCAACCAGCTGATCGGCTGGGGTGTCGCCGCCGGCACCTATCCGGTGCGGCGCGCCTATGGCGAGGCGATCGTGCGCATCCTCGCCGACGGCTCGGTCGAGGTCGAAAGCTCCTCGATCGACATGGGCCAGGGCACCTACACGATCCTGGCGCAGACCGCCGCCGAGACAGTCGGCGTGGCGGCAGACAATGTCGTGGTGAAGCTCGGCGACTCGCGCTTCCCCCGCGCCGGCGTCGCCGGCGGCTCGCGACTGGCCGGCGTCATGACCGGCGCCGTCTACAAGGCGGCGACCTCGGCGCTCGATCAGCTCGTCGGGCTGGCGATCAGCGATCCGCGCTCGCCGTTCCACGCGCTGCAGGCCAATACGCTGATCGTCGCCAATGGCCGTATTTCATCGCCGCGCGGCAACGGCCCCGATCTCTCGATCGCCGAACTGCTCGGCAGCGTCGGCCGCGACCATATCGAGGCCACCGGCGACACCATGCCGGCCAATTCGACCGCGCAGGATCGCTACAAGAACTACACCACCATCGCCATGGCGTTGCCGCATACGGAGGGCGACTATTCCCGCCACAGCTGGTGCGCGCATTTCATCGAGGTGCGCGTCGACGAGGATTTCGGCACGGTGCGCGTGTCGCGCGTGGTGTCGGCGCTGGATTCGGGCCGGCTCTACAACCCCAAGCTGGCCGAAAGCCAATGGAAGGGCGGCATCATCATGGGCATCGGCCAGGCGCTGCTCGAGGAGGGCATAGTCGACCGCCGCCACGGCCGCATCGTCAACAACAACCTTGCCGACTATCTGGTGCCGACCAATGCGGACATTCCAGACATCGAAGTGATCTCGGTCGGCATTCCCGACCTGCATTCCTCGGTGCTCGGCGGCAAGGGCGTCGGTGAGCTCGCAATCGTCGGCGTGGCACCCGCGATCGCCAACGCGGTCTTCCACGCCACTGGAAAACGGGTGCGCGACCTACCGATCACGCTAGAGAAGCTGATTTAGGGGGCGACGGCGGGGGAGATCGTCGTCACCCTCGCCTCGCCAATCTCCGGCGTCAGCCCTTCCCTACCACTCCAGCCCGAACACCAGCTTGCCGAAGTGCAGGCCGCCGGCGGCCATGTGGGCGTAGGCTTCGGCTGCCTCGTTTGGCGAAAACACCTTGTCGACGACCGGCTCGATCCCGGCTGCACCGATGGCGCGGGCGGCATCGCGAAGGTCGGACACCGACCCGGTGTTGTTGCCGACCACCCTCAGCGCCTTGATGATGATCGGCAGCAGATTGACTGTGGCCTCGGCGCCGGTGACGAAGCCGATGGTGAACAGCGTGCCGCCGGGCGCGGTGGCGTTGACGGCGCGGGCGAAGGTGGCGGTGCCCCCGGTCTCGACGACGAGGTCGGCGCCGAGGCCGCCGGTCAGCTCCAGCACCTTGCCGTCCCAGTCGGGCATCGCGCGGTAGTTGATGAGATGATCGGCGCCGAGTGCCTTGGCCCGCTCAAGCTTCTCGTCCGACGACGAGGTAATGATGACGGTGGCGCCGGCGGCTTTCGCTAGCTGCAGGGTGAAGATCGAGACGCCGCCGGTGCCGAGCAGCACGACGACCGAGCCCGGCCCGACATCGGCGGCGCGGATGGCATTCCAGGCGGTGGTGCCGGCGATCGGCAGCGTCGAGGCCGCCTCGAAGGAGAGATGCGCCGGGACCGGCACGACCGAATTGGCCGGCAGCGCGACATATTCGGCCAGCGACCCTGGCAGCGAGATGCCGCGCATCTGCGTCATCTCGTAAGGCCGCGGCCGGCCACCGATCCAGCGCGGCTTGGCGTGGGCGACGACACGATCGCCGACGGCCAGTCTCGTAACCCCCTCTCCCAGTGCGACGATCTCGCCGGCGCCGTCGGCGACTGGGATGAGCGGAAAGCTCGGTCCGGGATAATTGCCGCTCGCCACCGCGACATCGACGAAATTGAGGCTCGCCGCACGCTGGCGGATCAGCACCTCGCCACGCTGCGGTTCGGGGGTGGCAATGGTGGCGGCGCGGAAGGCGTCCAGCCTGGGTTGGCTCAGTTCGATGGCTTTCATGGTTTCACTCCGGTGGGACGATTGATGGGTTGAGTGAACCTAGCTGCTGCGCTATCTCTGGATAATCGTTGCCAATTGCATTTAAGTACTGTGAATTATGCAGCAATCCTATGAGCCCGCGGCCCTTGCCGAAATGGCGGCCTTCGCAGCGATCGCCGAGGCGCGCTCCTTCACCACGGCGGCGGCGCGTGTCGGGCGCGACGCGACCATCCTGTCGCGGCGCCTACAATCGCTGGAGCAGCGGCTGGGGGTAAGGCTGCTCTCCCGCACGACGCGCAGCGTGTCACTCACCGAAGCGGGTGCCGAATTCCTGGTGCGCGTGCGCGCCATCCTCGCCTCCGTCGACGAGGCCGAGGCCGCCGCGTCGGCACATGCCGGCGGCCGCCCGCGCGGGCTGCTCAGGCTGGCGCTGCCCGGTACGTTCGGCCGCATGTGGATCGGGCCGCTGCTGCCTCAATTCCTTGCCGAATTTCCCGATGTCCGCATCGAGGCCGAATTCTCCAACCGCTTCGTCGATCTGGTCGCCGAGAATTTCGACGTCGCCGTGCGGCTCGGCGCGCTGGAGGATTCGCGCCTGGTGGCGCGCAAGGTGGCGACGCGGCGCCGTCTGCTCTGCGCCGCCCCCTCCTATCTCGCCCGAAGGGGCAGGCCTCAGACACCGCAGGCGCTGCTCGAACATTCCTGCCTCGGCTTCAGCGGCTTCCAGACCTTTCCGGCCTGGGAGATGACCGACCGCGAGGGCCAGCACGTGCGCATCGAGGTTTCCGGGCCGTTGGTCTCCGACGATGCCGAGGTGTTGGTCGAGGCCGCCGTGCAAGGCATCGGCCTGATGATGAGCACCGACTGGCTGGTCGGCCGCGAGCTCGCCGACGGCCGGCTGGTGCCGATCCTGGAGGACTGGACGCTGGCCGACGAAGGCGCGGTCTATGTCGTCACGCCCTCAGCCAAGGGGCAAGCCGCCAAGACCCGCGCCTTCGCCGACTGGATCGGCAAGCGCTTCGCGCCGGAGCCGCCCTGGCGGCGGTGAGCCGCCGGTCTCCTCACAAAGGGGGCGATCACACGCTCCTCCCCTACTTCCCCTGCCCCTTCATGAACTGGCTGAGCAGATCGACCGGCAGCGGGAACACCACTGTGGACGAGCGCTCGCCGGCGATGTCGTGCAAGGCCTCGAAATAGCGCAATTGCATGGCTTGCGGCTCGGCCGCAAGCATCTTGCCCGCCTCGACCAGCTTGGCCGCCGCCTGCTGCTCGCCATCGGCGTTGATCACCTTGGCGCGGCGCAGCCGCTCGGCCTCGGCCTGCTTGGCGATGGCGCGGATCATGCTCTCGTTCAGGTCGACATGCTTGATCTCGACATTGGAGACCTTGATGCCCCAGGCATCGGTGCGCTGGTCGAGGATCTCCTGGATATCGCTGTTGAGCTTGTCGCGCTCGGCCAGCATTTCGTCGAGTTCGTGCTTGCCGAGCACCGAGCGCAGCGTGGTCTGCGCCAGTTGATTGGTGGCGGCCATGAAGTCCTCGACCTGGATGATCGCCCGTTCGGCGTCGACGATGCGGAAATAGAGCACCGCGTTGACCTTCACCGAGACGTTGTCGCGCGAAATCACGTCCTGCGGCGGCACATCCTGCACCACCACCCGCAGATCGACCTTGACCATCTGCTGGATGAAGGGGACGAGGATGATGAGACCGGGACCCTTGACCCCGGTGAAGCGGCCGAGCGTGAAGACCACACCGCGCTGATATTCCCTGAGAATGCGAATGGCCGCGGACAGGAACATGACCACCACCAGCGCAAGCAACAGATAGGCCACGTAACCGATGCTCATTTTTTTGCTCCATTCCTTCCGGCGTCGCGCCGCCGCACCGTCAGCACGAGATCGCTGATGTCGGTCACCTCGACGCTGTCGCCGGGTGCGATGGGTTCGTCGGCCTTCGCCCGCCAGCGCTCGCCCTGGGCCATTACATGGCCCTTGCCGTCCTGCCAGTCGAGAATCTGGGCCGACAGTCCGCGCATGGCCTCACCGCCGACACGCGGCAGGCTCTTGCGCGCCGCCCAGACATAGGTGCCCGTCAGCAGCGCCAGCCCAAGCGTCAGCGCGGCGGCGGGACCGATGACGGCCCATGACACGGCGAAGCCCGGACCTTGGGTCTTGAGCAGCACGGTGGCGCCAAGCAGAAAGGCGGCCACGCCGCCGAGTCCAAGCACCACGGTGGGATTGAAGGCCTCGACGACGAGGAAGGCGACGCCAAGCAGCATCAGGGCGAGGCCGGCATAATTGATCGGCAGGAGATTGAGTGCGTAGAGCCCAAGCACGAGGCAGATGGTCCCGATGACGCCGGGCGCCACCGCGCCGGGGCTGGTGAACTCGAAGATGATGGCGTAGACGCCGACCAGCATCAGGATGATGGCAACGTTCGGATCGGTAATGACGGAGAGAAGCTGGATGAACCAGCCGGGTTCCAGCGTCTCGACCGGCAGCCCTTTGGTCGCCAGAACCACTTTCCTGCCCGCTACATCGATGGTCCGCCCATCGGCCAGCCGCAACAGCTCCGTGGTGTCGTTGGCGACGAAGTCGATCACATGTTCCTGCAGCGCCGCGTTGGCCGAAAGGCTCGCCGCTTCGCGCACCGCTTTCTCGCCCCAGTCGCCATTGCGCCCGCGCAGTTCCGCCAGCGAGCGGATCAAGGCAACCGCGTCATTGGTCACCTTGGCCATCATCGCGTCGCCTGCCGGCCGCCCGGTGGCGTCCTTCTGGTCGCCCTTGTCGTTCTGGTCGCCCTTGTCCTTGTCGCCGCCGGGGAGCGAGGGCAGCCCGCCCATCTCGACCGGCGTCGCGGCGCCCAGATTGGTGCCGGGCGCCATCGCCGCGACGTGGGTGGCATAGAGGATATAGGTGCCGGCGCTGGCGGCATGGCCACCGGCCGGCGCGACATAGCCGATGACGGGCACCGGAGAGGCGAGGATATCGGCGATCATCTCGCGCATCGAGGTGACCAGCCCGCCGGGCGTATCGAGCTGAAGGATGAGGACTTCGGCGCCCCGCTTGGCGGCGACGTCAAGCGCTTCCTCGAGCTGCCTGGTGCTTGCCGGCCCGATGGCGCCGTCAATGGCGACGCTCAGCGCAACCTTCTCGCTCCCGGCCGAAGAGAAGGGAGAAAAGAAAGCTGCGGCGACGAAGGCCGCGGCAAGAAGGGCCACCCGCGCGAAGGTCACGCTCAAAGCTCCGTGAAATCAATATGGGTTGTATTTTGGCGAAGTCCAAGAGGAGCGACGCCGGCGATTGCGAACGCGGCCGAGCGCAATCTCTTGTCGAGGAGCTATTCGGGCGATGGTACCGGTGGCCGCGACGTCAGCGCGGTGCCGAAGGCGGCGGCAATGACGGCGGCGATCCCTGCGCATTGCGTAGGGGTCAGGCTTTCGTGCAGGAACAGGAAGCCGGCCAGCGCGCCCAGCCCGGGCTCGAGGCAGGTCAGCGTGCCGTAGATGCGGGCCGGCATCCGGGTCAGCGCCACCATCTCCAGCCAGAACGGCAGCGCGCTGGAAAACAGGCCGACGAGCAGCGCGCTGGTCAGGATCGATGGCGCGAGCAGCGCGGTTCCCGCCTGTGCCACGCCGAAGGGCAGCACCAGCACGGCTGCGATCGCCATGCCATAGGCTGTGGTCCGAGAGCCGAGTTCGGCGCCCGCCTTCTGGGCGAGCACGATGTAGAGCGCCCAGAAGCCGCCGGCCGCCAGCGCCAGCATCACTCCGGTCGGATCAAGCGGCTGCAGCGAATGGACGAACGGCGACAACAGCACGATACCGGCCACCGCCAGCGCGATCCAGGCAAAGTCGCTGGCACGCCGCGAGGTCAACGTCGCCACCAGCAATGGACCGGAAAATTCCAACGCCACCGCGATGCCCAGCGGAATGGTGGCGAGTGCGGCGTAAAACAGAAGGTTGAGCGCGCACAGCGTCACGCCATAGGCGATCAGCCATGGCATGGTGGCGCGCGACGGCCGCATCTGCCACGGCCGCAGCACCGCGATCAGCATCAGTGCGCCGACGACCAGCCTGAGCGTCGTCGTGCCCTGCGCGCCGATCAGCGGGAACAGGCCCTTGGCGAAGGTGGCGCCGATCTGGATCGAAACCATGGCCCCCATCAGCGCGGCGATCGGCAAGGGCGCCGCTTCGCGACGGGCAACCGGCGTCGATGTCACTTTGGTTCATCCTCCCTTTGCGCCCTGACCAGGCAGCATGGATCGGGAATACGGGCAACCGGCCTGTCCTGTCGTGAGGCAGGGCGGACTGTCGGCTGGGGCAAGGCCAAGCGGTCGAAGGTCAGCCGGGCTCTTCCGCCATCCATGCCACCGGTTCAGCGTCACCCTGCTAGGCGGCGGCCGCAACCGAGCGCTTGAACAGGATGGTGACCCTCGTGCCCTTGCTTGGGCTCGACTTCACGTCGAACTCCGCCTTGGCGTTCTCGGTCAGCGAGTGGGCGATCAGCGCGCCGAGCTTGCCGCGCTTGGGCCAAGTCTCGCCTTCCGGCAGACCGATGCCGTCATCGGCGATAACGACGCTACAGCCATCGCCATCAACGATGCTGTGCAGCGTGATCGTGCCGCCGTCGCGCCCCTGGAAGGCATGCTTGAGCGCATTGGTCAAAAGCTCATTCACCACCAGCCCGGCCGGCATGGCCACGTTGATCGATACCGGATAGGTGTCGACCTTCATGTCGAGGCGGATGCCCTCGACCGCATGCGAGTTCATCACCGCCGACGCGATTTGGCTGAGATAGACGCCGAGATCGACCTCATCATTGTGATCGTCGTGATCGTCGCCAGACAGCGTCTGGTAGAGGATCGCCAGCGCGTCGACGCGCCCCGCCAGCCTCTCGAAACGCTTCTGGTCCGGCTCGGCCGCGTTGCGGGTTTCGAGGCGGATCAGCGCGGTGATCATCTGCAGATTGTTCTTCACCCGGTGCTGGAGTTCGCGCAGCAGCGTGTCCTTCTCGCGGATGTGCTCGTCGATCGAGCGCGCATCCTCTGTTTCGCCATGGGCCGAAACATCCACCAGTGCCACCAGCCGGAAGCAGACCTTGCCATCGTCATCCTGGATGAGGTTGGAGTAGACGTCGACGATCGCAGGGGCTTCTTTCCGCTCCAGCCGGAACGTGCCGACGAAATCGGTCTCCTCGACGATGGCCTCAAAGAGTGCCCGGCCCTTCTGCTGGTGCAGGCCGGTGCCGGAAAGCGCGGCCCAGCGCTCCCGGGCGAGCCTCGCCGCCTTGAGGCCGGACAATTTCTCGAATTCCGGATTGGCATACACAACGCGCTCCTTCGAGCCCAGATCCGAGACGGCAATGGCAATCGGTACCTGGTCGAGGAACTTCTTGAATTGTTCGCTTTCCAGCGCACTGGCAAGGTCCGGCGTTTCGAGCAACTGCCCGACCGCTTCGCCCTTCTGTGTATCGGATGTCATCTGCAGCACCTGTGGGGGCATCAATATCAGCGATGCGACCAACCCGCCATCGCCAATGCTCGAGGCGGCATTTTCGCGCGCCGCGTTGCCACGCACATTGAGTGGTGTTCTCGGAATTGGCGTAGCCGCTCCCGGCGCGTAGCCGGTCACTGCGTCGCCAGCCTCGATGCCAGCCGCGGCCTCGGTGCTGCTCGCCTGCCCCATCGCCTTGGCAACATCGGCGCCGGTTACCGTACCGGCCAGCGCTATGGTGCGGGTGAGTTCGGCGGTCTGCCTCCGCGATGCGGCCGAGCGCCGGGCGAGCGCGATGCGGGCCTGATAGCCGCGCGCCTGGTGACCACGCAAAGGCCGGCAGCCATGCTGCATCGCGCAAAACTCAATGCTTCTAATTCATTCGCTGCAGAGCTGGAGCAAAATTTATATAGCAAAAATATAGACTTCCGAGATTCGCGGACGATTTAAGAAAAACTCTAGACTTTCCTATTTCCAAGCTGAGATTCTCTCCAATCAACTCAAACGGGCGGATTCGGACAGCTTAACGACAGGGTTGAAGTTCTGGAGAAAATCGCCAAAAAGGGCAGGCACCGGCCGGTTTTTATCAATATTTCGCGCTCGCTCACACAAGTATTTCGGCTTGGTAAAATTTTTGTGTTGCGCTGCACAATGCGGTAACCGAACCATCCTCTGGGGGACTCATTTAACGACTGGACATAGGCCGTGAAGGATCCCCTGGCTTGACCGACTTTAGCTGCCCGTCTGTCGATTTCGAGCCCGGCCTAAGCGGACTCGCAAAACGCGGGTTTGATGCTGCCGGCCCCGTGGCGGGTCTTGGCCTACCGTTCGAAATGGCCGCCTTGCGGCTTCATCGCGGACATCACGCTGGCGGACGCCGCTGATGGGAAACACCCGCGACATCCAACTGGATGCATTGAGGGCCATCGCCGTCACGATGGTGCTGTACTCCCATTTCTTCGCGGCCGGAGGATCTTCCTTCTGGGGCCATATAGGCGTGCGGTTGTTTTTCGTGTTGAGCGGCTTCCTGATCACGCGCGTGCTGCTGGAAGCGCGTTCGGCCGCCGAATTTGAAACCGGCGCCGCGTTGCGATCCTTCTACATCAGGCGGGCGCTGCGGATATTTCCTCCCTATTTCGCCGTCCTGGGTTTCGTTTGGCTGTTTGACCTGGAACAGGCCAGGGCATCGCTGATCTGGCACGCGCTTTATCTGTCGAATTTCTGGTATGCGCTGCGCAATGACTGGACGCCCTGGGTGCTGTGCCATTTCTGGAGCCTGAGCATCGAGGAGCAGTTCTATGTCGCCTGGCCACTGATCGTCCTGCTTGTCCCACGACGGCGCTTCGAGCCTATCTGCATCGGCATCATCCTGCTGTCGCTGGCCTATCGCTTCTACTGGCCGGTCACCGCCACTCCGGCGCTGGCACGCGACCTGCTGCCGCCGGCATCCATGGATGCGCTGGCGTCGGGTGCGCTGCTTGCCTGCTGGCGGTCCAGGGGCGCTGCCCTGCCGCAATGGATGCGGCTGGGCTGGCCTGCCTTCGCGGCCGCATTTCTGATGATCGAGTGGTTCGTCCCAGCCCCTCCCGATCCGACACTGGAATGGGCCCGCTGGCTGCTGCTGCAAGTCCTGCCGCTGGTGCCGCTGATGGCCATCGTCGCCGCCTGTTCGAGCGGCCTTGGCGGCACCCTCGGCAAGCTTGCCGAGCTGCCGCCGTTGCTGGCTTTGGGTCGCATCAGCTACGGCGTTTATCTCTATCATCCGATATTGCTATCGCTCGCCGTCAAGTCGCAGCCGTGGATTCCGCTCAATGTCTCGGAGCAAGGGCCAGGGCGGTTGCTGGTTGCGAGCGCCGCCACGATTGTCGTGGCCTCGATTTCCTGGGTGGCTTTCGAAAGGCCGCTCAACCGCCTGAAGCGCCACTTCCCCTATGTGGCGCGCACCCATGCCGCGCCGGCACCCGCCGGCCATGCCGGCTGGATCGCGAGGGCGCCCGGCCGATCGCTCGATGGCCCAGCGCCATCGCTCGACCTCCAGCAAACGGATGCGACACGATGACCGCCGCGCCGCTCGTCTCGGTCCTGCTGCCGGTCTACAACGCCGGGCCCTATCTCGCCGCCGCGCTGGGAAGCATCCTGCGGCAGGACTACTGCCGCGTGGAGGTCATCGCGATCGATGACGGGTCGACCGACAATTCGCTCGAAATCCTCGAGAGATACCGGCAAGCCGACAGCCGCATCTCGATCATCTCGCGCGAAAACCGCGGCCTCGTCGCGACGCTCAACGAAGGGCTGCGAAAAGCCCAGGGCGAACTGGTCGCACGGATGGACGCGGACGACGTCGCCTACCCCTGGCGCCTGTCGCGCCAGGTGGCGCTGTTCGAGCGGCGGCCCGAACTTGGCTTCTGCGGCGCTGGCGTCGACATGTTGATCCGCGGCCGCATCGCCAGAGGCAAGCCCGATCCGGTGTTCCAGTTCGGCCGCATTCCCATATTGGCGATGTTCTTCACCATCTTCATGCACCCGACGGTCGTCTACAACAGGAAGGTCATCGAAGACGGCGATCTCCACTACGACAAGACCTACAGGCACGCCGAGGATTTCGACCTTTTCAGGCGGTTGGCCGGCCGTTACCCGGCAGCCATGATGCCCGAAAACCTGGTCGTCTACCGCATCCATCAGGCAAGCGTGACCAGCCGGCACAGCAAGGAGATGCGCCGGACGCATTTGCGGATCGTGGCGGAGAATCTCGAGCGCGAGGGCCTCGCGGAAACCACGCGGGGCCTGCGCGACATCGGCGATGCGGTCAGCCTCGACACGGTTACCCGTGCGGCCAACTTCATCGTCGCGCTCGAGGAGGAGATCTGCTCGCTGCCGGCCGAGACGCGGCGGAGCTTCGAGGCCGGCGCGCTGAACCTGTTCTATTTCCTCTACCAACTCGTCGCCGACGAAAAGCAGCCCTCGCTGACGCATGAATTGCTGACGCGGACCGCGAAATGGAACGTCATCCGGCGCCGCGAGAAATATGCGCTGCGGCCGGGCTCCTGGGCGCCCCGGCTCAGCCTTGCCTCGCTGTCGGCCGGCCGGCAGGCGGACGCCCTGGCATACTTCTTCAAATCCGCGCCCGCCGAGACGGTCCTGGCGCCTTATCAGTTGAGTTAGAGGGATGACCGTCAAAGCCCACCAACCCCTGCAGCGCGATCGTTCGACAGCGCTCGGCGCCGGCCCGGCCAATCCCCGCCCGGAACGATCGGCGCCGGAAGTCAGCTTCATCATCTGCACGCGCAACCGCGTCGCCGTGCTCGAGGCCTGCATCAAGTCGGTGCAGGCCGCGTGCCGCGCCCACGCCGGCTTCGCTGCCGAACTGGTGGTCGTCGACAACGGCTCGAGCGACCGCACGGCGGAACGCCTGGCCAGCATCGCCGCCGTGTCGGACGTCCCATTCACGCCCGTTTGCGAACCCCGCCCCGGATTGGCGACTGCCCGTAACGCCGGGTTGAAGCGCGCGCGGGGCCGTGTGCTGGTCTTTGTCGATGATGATTGCGCGGTCCATTGCGACTACCTGCGCGATCTGGAGCGACACTATGCGTCGGGGGAACAATGGCTCATCCGGGGCGGCCGTGTCGAACTTGGCGACCCCCGGGATTTGCCTTTCACGATCAAGCGCTCGCGGGTACGCGAGCGGCTGACGCCGGATGTCCATCCCGGCGGTTTCGTGCTGGGCTGCAACATGACGATGCACCGCGATGTCGCGGCCCGTATCGGCTATTTCGACGAACGTTTCGGCGCCGGCGGGCCGTTGCGGTCGGCGGAGGATACCGATTACCTCGTGCGCGCGGTGCTGCTCGGCATCGCGGTCGAGTATGTGCCGGACATGACGATATTCCATCATCACGGCCGGCGGGATCGCAAATCCATCGAAAAGCTCCACCGCGACTACAGCCTGGGAAATGGCGGGCTCTGCCTGAAACATGTTCGCCATGCGCCCTGGCTACTGCGTCACTTCTACTGGGCCGCGAGAGCCGCTTTCCGGGAATCGGCGGGCGGGCCGGCGTTCGATCGCGAACTCAACCTGTCGCACTGGCCGATCGTCGGCATGAATTTGCTCGGCGCGGCCAGATTCGCGGTTCTCATGCTGGCGAGACGGGCGCAGGGTGCACCGATGCGACAAGATCAACAGGCAAATGCCGAAGCGAGTTGAACCGCTATAATGCCATTGCTACCGCCCAGCCTGCCGATGCTGTTCCGGACGTTCGGAAAGAAGCAACTGCGCCTGCTTCCGGCGGTGGTGGTCCTCGGCCTGGTCGGCGCCGTCCTCGAAGGGTTCGGCATCGGCCTGATCATCCCGTTGCTGGGCATTATCATGGGACACGGGGATGCCGCGGGAATGGGCGGCTTCTCCGCCGTCCTCCAGCATGTCGGATCGGGCCTCAGCGAGCGTGACCGGCTTATGGTCATTTCGATCGCCATCCTCGGCTCGATCGTCCTGAAGAACATTTTCGCCTTCGCCAACACGCTGCTGACGACCTTCATCTACGGCAAGGCAAGCCATTCGATCCGCAGCGCCTTGTCGGAGCGGCTGTTGCGGGTCGGCTACCCATTCTTCCTGCGGCAGAGTCCGGGGCGGCTGCTCAACATCATCTCCAACGAATCCTGGCGGGCGTCGGATGCGATCCAGATCGTGCTGTCGGCCATCGTCAGCGCCTCGGCCGCAATCATCCTGCTGGCTTTTCTGCTGCTGCTTTCGTGGCGCATGACGCTGTTGGTCACGCTGGGACTGGCCGCCGTCCAGATCGCGCACGCCATCCTGTCGGCCAATCTGAAAGGGCCCAGCCGCAGCGTCGCCTCGCGCAACTCGCACCTCGCATCGCAGATGCTCCATCTGGTGCATGCCGGGCGCCTGATCCGCATCTTCGGACAGGAGAGCCGGGAGAAAGCGATATTCGATACGGCGTCCGATGCGGTCCGCCGCGCCTCCTTCGTTCTGCTTGTCCGCCAGGGAGCGTTGCCGCCGCTGACGGAGGTTCTCCACGCCGCGCTGTTTCTGGCGGTGGTGATCGGCGCCTGGCTGGCGCAGGTGAACTTCCCGCTGATCATCGCATTTGTCATCCTGCTCTACAGGCTGCAGCCGCATATGCGGGCCCTGCAGGGGTCGTGGAGCCAGCTGCAAGGCCTGAGCGGATCGCTCGAAGAGGTGATATGGATGCTGGATCCGTCCGGCAAGCCTCCACCGCCGCAAGGCGACGGGCCGTTCCACAGCTTGCGCCAGGGCATCAAGTTCGATGACGTGACGTTCACCTATTCCGGCACGGATCGGCGTGAGGTGGTGCTGCATTCGGCGACTTTCGAGATCCGCAGCGGCCGCTCGACGGCACTGATCGGCCGCTCGGGCGCCGGCAAGACGACGATCGTCAATCTCCTGTGCCGCTTCGTGGAGCCGGACACCGGCAGGATTCTCGTCGATGGATCACCGCTCGACGGGATCGACGCCAGCCAATGGCGCCAGCACATCGCACTGGCCAGCCAGGAGCTGGAGCTGGTCGATGGCACCATTTTCGAAAACATCACCTACGGGCAGGACGCGGCCACGGCCGACGAAGCCGAGCGTGCTGCAAGACTGGCCGAAGCGCATGAATTCATCGAACGGCTGCCGCTCGGTTACGACACGCTCGTCGGCTACAGGGGTGTCAACCTTTCGGCGGGACAGAGGCAGCGGATCGCACTGGCCAGGGCCTTGGTGCGCGATCCCGATCTCCTGATCCTGGACGAGGCCACCAATGCCGTCGACGGTCTCTCGGAGGCAGCGATCGTCGAGACGCTGAAGTCGAGAGCCGGCCGCCGAACGACCATCGTCATCAGTCATCATCACAGCACCATCTCGTTCTGCGACGACGTGGTGATCCTGAGCGGCGGCAGGGTGAAAAAGCAGGCACCTTTCGGCGCGCTGGCATCGCTTACCATGGACGAGCTTTACCAGCACGAGCAACTCGCCGCCCCAGGCCGAGCGAGTGCCAAGCGACGTCGCGGGGAGCCCGCGAAGTAGGCTACGGCGTCGCGCGCAGGTTCCTGCGGACGCGCCGCCTGCCCGTTGCACGCGCTTTCTCCGCCACCACGCCGGTGATCTCGACCACGGTGCCCTCACGCGGTCTGCCGCTGGTGGCCTTGTGGAGCCGCTCGTAGGGCAGCAATTCCTTGATCCGGGCATTGAGCGAGACGATTTCGGCCCTGAGGTCCTCGCATTCCTGCCTCTGGACATCGAGCTGTATCTGTTCCGACGCCTGTTGCAGCACAAGCTGTGAAAGATTGGCGTTCACTTTCGAAAGGCTGGCCTTGTCGCTTTCGTTCTCATCGGTGAGCGCGGTCAATTTTTCGTCGGCGATCTTCTTTTCGGCCAGGGTGTCGTTCAATTCAGTCTTGAGCCTGGCGATCTCGCTGGCGGCCTCGCTGTTCTCATTCGAGGCCCACTCCAGCCGCGATTGCAGGTCCTGGATCTCGGAGCGCAACCCGCGCGTTTCCGTCTGGCTGCGCGCCAGCTCGGCTTCCCGGTCGCCTTCCACCATGCTGGCCGCTTCGGCCATGCCCGACAGCTTCGCCTGTGCGGCCTCAAATGCCTTCTGGAGCCGCACCTCCTCCTTCTCGCTCTTGGCGAGCGCGGCCAGCAGTTCGGCAAGCCGCGCGGCTTCGCTGGCATGGATCGCCGAGAGCTCGTCGAGCCGGTGGCGCGCCTGGGATTCCCGCTTCAACGCCTTGTCGAGCTCCATCGACAGGCTGACATGCTGTTCCCGCAGCATCTTGCTCTCGCGCAAGCGCCTGTTGGCCTCGACGGTCCTGGCGGTCAGCCGCTTGGCGATGTCGCCGAAGTCCGCGTCACGTTTTGCGCTGGCATTGGCTGCCTCCGCGAGTTCCAGCCTTGTCGCGGCAAGCGCAGTGCGAAGCGCCTCCCTGTCCTGGACCAAGCTTGTCTCGCGGTGTTGCAGCACTTCGCAAGCGCTTTCACGCTCGCGCAGCTTTCTGCCCGCGTCGTGCAGCTTTTCCGACAGCGTTCTCTGTTCGGCGATCAGGCCGGCATTTACCAGCTCCAGCTCGTTGGCGCGAAGGATGTCGCCATGCAGGATGTTGAGATATTCGCGCGTCAGGTGATGTGAGGTCGCGATCTCCGACAGCTTGCCGTGGATGTCGTCCAGATAATCCCTGGCGTCATGGAACAGCCCTTCAAAGGCGCTCAACGCAGCCAGTCGGGTCTGTGCATGGGACGTCAGTCGCGGCCCGGTTTCGGGACTGTCGGTATTGCCCGCACTGTCTGCATTCTTCGCACTATCCGCATTTGCCGCATCGGCCACGGGTGGCGGCTCGTCAGGTCCTGCCGCGGCATCCGGGACATCGTCGCTCTCTGGCGGCGCCTCGTCCTCGGCGTCGAGACTTGCATCCAGCGCATCCGCCAGATCGATCTCGAGTTCCTGAATTGCTTTATCTACGTCTTCAGCACGCTTGATCAGGCCCTTGAAGTTCATAGCCGAACTCCCCCTTACGCAAACCCCAACTTGCTACTTAACGAATTGCTAACATATCCTTACATCCGCAATTTGCGCAGGGGAAGCCCCCGTTGGCGGGAGGTAGGTTCGGACATTTGGGGGTGGATGCCGCGAGCAAACAATGCCACGGCCATGGAAAACTCTACCTCAAAAGGCGTCTCAGCTGCTTTTCGGGGCTGGCACCAATTGGATCGGGGGGCGCTCCCCGGACGCGTTGCCCAGCGCGATAGCGACCCGGTCGCGCCCGTTGCCCTTGGCATCGTAGAGCGCGTGATCCGCGGCATTGGTCAACTCGGCCCAGCCCACGCCATGCTCGGGATAGGCGGCGACCCCGAACGAGGCTGTAACGGTGCCCAGCGTCCGGCCGCGATGCGTCAGATGAAGCTTCCTGATCGCCTGGCGCAGCGCTTCCGCCCGCTCGGCGCCTTCTTCGACCGAGCTTCCCGGCATGACAAGGGCAAACTCCTCGCCGCCATAGCGCGACACGACATCGCTATCCCTGGCATGCTCGATCAATGTGGCGGCGACCTGCTTCAGGACAAGGTCGCCGGCTTCGTGGCCGAACGTATCGTTGAACTGTTTGAAATGATCGACATCGAGCATGATGATCACCAGCGGCTGGCCTGAGCGCTCCATCCGGCGCAGTTCGCGGCTGCTCGTCTCCTCGAGATATCGCCGGTTGAAGAGACCGGTGTTCGGATCGCGGATCGACTGCTGCCGCAGCGTCTCGCGCAGGCGCAGATTTGCCAGCGCCAGCGCCAGCGTGTCGACAACGCCGCGCAGGATCTGCTGTCTTTCGGCCAGCCATTGCGGCTTCTCGGCCGCATTCGGCTCGCACAGATGAAGGATGCCCAGCGTTTCGCCTTGCGCCGCCAGAGGCATGCAGACATAGCCTTTCTTGCCGTTCTCGGTGATATGAGCGCAGCGCGGCGTGAGCATGCCGGGGCCGGTGACATGTTCCTGGCCGCGCCGGAGCGCCCAGCAGTCTTCCGGCGCAAACTGCGTGGCGCTCGAGCGGACGTCGCCCCAATGCGCCATCTCCTCCACCAAATTGCGCGACGCGCTGGTCAGGTGGACGGTTCCGCTCAAGCCGCTGAGGAACTCGGCCATGGCGGTGCCGACCACCGAGAACGCTTCCGGGAAGGTGACGCAGGCCTGGAGCAGTTCGCCAAGCTTCACCAGGCGGGTCGTGGTTTCGGACTTCTCGTGCAGTTCGCGGTTGAGCAGCGCCAGCTGATCGGCACGCTCGTTCACGACTCCTTCGGCGCGGCGCAGCTCGCTGATGTCGCTGAGCGTCAGCACGAGGCCGCCGTCGGACCGGCTGAGCGGACTGCAACTGGCGATGACAGGCACATGCGAGCCATCCGATTTGGTCAGGCGCACTTCGCTCTGATGCTGGCGGCCCGTGGTCAAGGCCTGCTCCACGGGAGACGTTCCCGCGGCGAACTCGGCTCCCCTCGGATCCCGCATTGCCATGACCGAGCCCCAGTCCTGCCCGACGATCTTGTCGGCGCGCCGCCCGATCATCGCCGCCGCCGCGGGGTTGACGCTTGCGATCTTGCCGTCACTGTCCAGCACGGCGATGCCTTCGGCCGCCGTCTGGACGATATCCTCGATGTGGGCCCGCGCCGATGCAAGCTCGTCCGCCATGGTGTTGAAGCCCCGCGCCAACTGCCCGAACTCATCCTTGCGGCCGTGGCTGATGCGCGTCATGGCGTTGCCTTTCGCCAGCGATTCCATGCCTCTCATCATGTCCGAAAGGCCGGCGCCGAAACGGCTGAGCAGCCCCCAGGCGAATGCCGCCGCAACCAGTATGGCGGCTGCCGCACCGAGGCCAACCAGCCAAAGCAAGCTGTTGGTGCGCTGTTCGGCGGCGCGCAGCAAGGGATCGTATTCCAGCAGCACGGCGCCGACGATCGTATCCTTGGGATGTTCGATCGCAACGGCCAGTATTTCATTGGCTTCATGCGTATCGCTGAACTTGCGCGGGATGCCATCCGCCAAAGTCTGACCGACTTCGTTGCCGGGGTCGTGATCGAACTTCTCGCCGGTCTTGTGTTCTTCGTCAGCGGCATGGGCCAGCAGGATCTTGTTGGGGTCGACGATCAGGAAATCCCTGAGCGAGCGATGGTGCTGCAGCTCCAGAAATTCGCGCAGCGCCTCAGGCCGCTCGAACAGCGAAGGTGAGCCGTCGGATGATTTGAAGACGATCGTGTCGGCCAGTTCCCGGGCGACGTTGGTCGCTTCGGTCAAACCCAGCGACTTGGTCGCGGCCATCTGAGTAAAGATCGCAAGGCCGCCAACCAGCCCGATCAAGGTCGCGGCGCTCGTCATGCTGAGGATGATCAGGCTTTTGATGCGCACGTTAGGGCACCGCCGAAAGCGACGGCATCCTGCATGTCAGATCGAACCAGCATTTCATTCCTGGCTTTTATTACCAAATGCTTATCATCGTCCTAACGGTGCCAGCCCGACCACACCTCGCGGGATGGGACAGCCAAGGTGAAAGCGCAATCTCCCCCTAGGGGGAGATCGGACGTCACGCCGGCTTTCGCCAATAGCCAACGTCAGCGAGGGTGAGGAAAGGCTTGTCAGCCCGCCATCGCCAGCGGCACTGCGCTCTTGTTGGGGATCTGGATGTCGATTTCCAGCGTCGACATGGTCTCGCCGCGGTCCATCGAGACCTGCAGATAGTCCTGGTCGATCTGCACGTGCTTGGCGATCACGGCCATGATCTCCTCGCGCAGGATGGAGACGAGGTCGGGCTGGCTGCGGTTGCGGCGCTCATAGGCGAGCAGCACCTGCAGCCGCTCGCGCGCCACCGGCGCACTGGAGCGCCGCTTGAAGATGTCGAGCAGGTTCATGCCGCCCTCCTTCCCAAAAGACGATCGAGAAAACCCTTGCGTTCGAACGGCACGACGACGGGCAAGTTCTCGCCCTCGAGCCGCCTGGCGGCGTCGATATAGGCCTTGGCGGCAGCGTTGAGCGGCTCCGACAGCGTCACCGGCGAACCGAGGTTGGAGGCCCTCAGCACATCCTGGCTCTCGGGAATGATGCCGAGCAGCGGCGTCGAAAGGATTTCCAGCACGTCGTCGATGGACAGCATTTCGCCGCGGGAGGCGCGCGCCGCGTCGTAGCGCGTGACCAGCACATGCTTGGCGATCTGCTCGCCCTGCTCGGCCCTCAAGGTGCGGGCGTCGAGCAGGCCGATGATGCGATCGGAATCGCGCACGGAGCTGACTTCCGGATTGGTGACGATGACCGCCTCGTCGGCAAAGCGCATGGCGAGCTGCGCGCCGCGCTCGATGCCGGCCGGGCTGTCGCAGAACACATAGTCGAACACCGAGCGCAGCTTGTCGATGACCTCGCCGACGCCGTCTTCGGTCAGCGCATCCTTGTCGCGCGTCTGCGAGGCCGGCAGCAGGAACAGCGTCTCCACCCGCTTGTCGCGGATCAGCGCTTGCGAAAGCTTGGCCGAGCCCTGGATGACGTTGACGAGGTCGAACACCACGCGGCGCTCGGCGCCCATGATCAGGTCGAGGTTGCGCAGGCCGACGTCGAAGTCGACCAGGGCCACCTTCTTGCCGGTCTTGGCGACCGCCGCCCCCAGGGCTGCCGTCGAGGTCGTCTTGCCGACGCCCCCCTTGCCCGAGGTGACCACCACTACCTTGCCCATGAGAATGCCTCCGTTGTTGTTGTGTTATTGTCCGTCGCGCGGCCCATATCGGCCCGCTCAGCTGAGCGGCGCGACGCGCAGCCCGTCCCCGTCGAGAAATGCCTGGATCGGCTTGCCGCGCGAAACGCCTTCCATCTCCTCGGCGGTCACATACCAGCCGTCGACCGCCAGAAGCTCGGCCTCGTTGCGGCGGCAAAAGATGCGCGCGGCCTTGTTGCCGAGCGCACCCGCCGAAGCGCGCCCGCGCAGCGTGCCGTAGACATGGATCGATCCCGCCGCGATGATCTCCGAACCCGAAGCGACCGAGCCCAGCACGATGACATCGCCATGCGGATGCACGATCGCCTGGCCGGAACGGATCGGCGACTTGATCATCAGCGTGCCCGAAGCTTCAGGCTGCGCGGCCTGCGGCTCGCTTTCGCCTGCCTTGCTTGCGCCAGCCTTGCCTTTGCCGGCACCGCCCGCATCCGCGCGCCCTTCCGGCGCCTTGCCCTCTGCCTTGTCGGCCTCCCTCGCCTTGCGGCCGGGCAGCAGCCCATCCGTCGTCGCCTCCTTGGCGCCGGTCAGCACCGGCGGCAATTCGGCGCCGAGGGCAGCCCCTTCAAGCTCGATGGCATAGATGCGGATGCCGCGCAGGCCAAGTTCAGCCACCAGCGCCGCGATCTCGCTCGGCTGCGGCTTCAGCGTGTTCAAATCGAGCAGCACCGGGCGGCCGGAGAAATAGCCGGGCGAGTTACCGATCCAATGGTCGAGCCCCTCCAGCCAGGCCCCCAAGGGCGCCTCCGGCGTCAGCGTGAAAGCGACGAACGAGCGGGCGCGAAAGCGAATGGATTTGGCCTCGAGGGGAGCGGCAAAAGTCACTGGCGGCGAATCCTTACTGATAGGTAAACGCTAGCGAGTGAATGGTTAACGAATGGTTAATGATGGGGGCAACTTGGCAGCTGCGCGAGAAATCGGCAGGGTCGACTAGGGCCAGTAGCGGACGCTGACCGGCTACATGCCGAACGTCTTGATAGGGCCGGAGCGGAATGGCGGGTTCAGGCTGCGCATCTTAAAAGAGCGGACTTTCCGGTGGGCGCGGACATCGTCGTGACCTGACCCGAAGCAGACCTGAACAGGGCTAGGCTGCGAAGCGATACCCTTCTATCATGATGCGACCGATGCCCTACGTCTGGAGCCAAGCATGGAGCGGAGGCTTGCGGCGATACTCGCCGCCGACGTTGTTGGCTACAGCCGCCTTATGGAGGCTAACGAGGCGGACACTTTGGCACGCCTCAAGAGCACCCGCGAGAATCTGATCGACCCGAAAATTACTGCTCACAAAGGGCGCATCGTGAAGCTCATGGGCGATGGCGCGCTGATAGAATTCTCCAGCGTGGTCGACGCGGTCGGTTGCGCAGTCGAAATCCAGCAGACGATGGCGGAGTGCAACGCCGAACTCCCGAAGGAAAAACAGCTCGAATTCCGGATTGGCGTAAACCTTGGCGATGTGATTGTCGAAGGGCAGGACATCTATGGCGATGGCGTGAATGTCGCCGCGAGACTGGAAGGATTGGCCGAACCCGGGGGCGTCCTGATTTCGGGATCGGCATTCGATCAGGTCGAGAGAAAGCTGGGTTTCGAGTTCGAATTCTTGGGTGAACAACAAGTCAAGAACATCGAAAAACCTATTCGCCTGTATCGGGTAGGCCCGCGGGCGCGCGCCGCGTCCGGGACGGTTCCAGCAAAACGCAAACGTCGTTTCGACTGGCGCCGGCTGACTGTCGCGGCGATGGTGCTGATCCTGGTCGCCGGAAGTGTAGCGCTTTGGAAGGTGCTTGGGGACGGTTCAGGATCGCCGGTCGAGGTGGCCTCGAAGGCAAGGATGGTGCTCCCGCTACCCGACAAGCCATCCATCGCTGTGTTGCCGTTCACCAACATGTCGGACAACGCCGGCCAGGAGCACTTCGCCGACGGCATGACCGATGACTTGATCACCGACCTTTCCAAGGTTTCCGGCCTCTTCGTGATCGCGCGAAACTCGACATTCGTTTACCGCGGCAAGCCTGTAGAAATCAGGCAGGTCGCGGAGGAACTTGGCGTGCGCTACGTCCTGGAGGGGAGCGTACGGCGCGCCGGCGAGCAGGTGCGAGTCAACGCCCAGCTTATTGATGCCCTCACCGGCGGGCATGTGTGGGCGGAGAGGTTCGATGGAAACGTCGCCAATATTTTTGCGATCCAGGACGTTTTTGTAGCAAAGATCGTCGAAGCGTTGAAGGTCAATCTCACCACCACCGAAAAAACGGAAATTGTCCGCGCCAAGCCGGACAACATTGCAGCCAAGGAAGCTTTCGAAAAGGGTTGGAGCCTTTATCTCCGTTACAACTCAAAGGACACAGCTGCCGCCATCACTTCCTTGAAAAAAGCAACTGAACTTGACCCTGAATATGGGCGCGCTTATGCCGCCCTGGCGCTGGCCTACTTCCGCGTGGTTGAGTCACTCTGGGGTAAAGAACTCGGTAGGGACGAACCATATTTCTGGTTGGGAGCTCAAGATTACGTAGAGCTGGCCAAGAAGTATCCAACGTCACTGTCTTATACGGTCGAGGCATTGCGGGACGTTTATCAAGGTCTGGCCGAAGATGCACGCAGGAATGCCGGTCGAGCGATTGCATCGGATCCCAACGACCCCGAGGCACACATCGCAACGGCTTGGGCGCTGACGATCTCAGGCGAACCTGCCGAGGCGCTGAATTTCGTCGCGACCGCCATGCGGCTCAACCCGAACTATCCAAGTCACTACGTTCTCGCTCGTGGATTGGCGCTTTTTGCAATGGGCGATCTGAAACAAGCGGCTGAGGT
Source organism: Mesorhizobium sp. P2_A12 (assembly GCF_056405075.1). Taxonomy (NCBI): domain Bacteria; kingdom Pseudomonadati; phylum Pseudomonadota; class Alphaproteobacteria; order Hyphomicrobiales; family Phyllobacteriaceae; genus Mesorhizobium; species Mesorhizobium sp. P2_A12. Next base: position 531,541 of record NZ_JBFUCU010000002.1, on the reverse strand, counting down.
GTTCGGAGAAGGCGTTAGGCGAAACCCAGACGCAACTGCGCTCTTTCTACCTCTGAGTTCCGTGCTGGCGCAGCTCGGTCGCCGAGAAGAAGCGAGGCAAATGCTACTGAAGTTCCGACCGGGTGTAGGCCAGAAAGGGCTCGAAAACCTTCCCGACACCTTACACCTCTCGTTCAAATGGGATCATGAACATGCAAGCGTCCGGGAGCGCCTGAATGACGGTGTCCGCGTCGCTGCGCTGCCGCTGGACGTCACCATTACGAGCCTGGAAGCAGAGCTTGAGACCGGCAATCCCTTTTCCCAGCAATATGCAGCAAAGCGACTGGGCTGGTTTGGAGCTGCGGCAGCAAAAGCCGTTCCGGCTCTGGTTGAAGCGCTTAAGGTTGAATATCTCCGCCGGGAAGCCATCGAGGCGCTGGGAAAGATCGGGCCTTCGGCAGGAGCTGCGATACCTGCCCTCGTGGCACTCCAGAATGAAGCTCTGGTTGGCGCTTACGCAAAGGACGCGCTGTCCAAAATCAGAGGCAATTGATGGACTTGGACGCGCGCCAGGGATTTCCGCTTGTGGTCCAACTCGGACCTGCTGCGATATCCGCTCCGGAACCGCTGTTGGGGGGACAAGGAGACATCAAACGCGTCCAGTTCGCCATCCCAATTTATGAGTACACGGCCTAGGCGAACCACCAGCGTTCGGCGATCTTCTGCCCGTCCATCGGCCAGTTCGACGCCACCTCGCCATGGGCGAGAGCCTTGGTGTGGGCATCGACGTAGGAGTTGAAGACCAGGTTCACCAGCCCGCCGTCGTCATGCAGCAATTGCTGCATTTCGGCATACATGCCGGCACGCTTGGTATCGTCGGTCTCCGAGCGGGCGGCGACGAGCAGCTCATTAAAGCGCGGATTGTTCCAAAACGTTTCGTTCCACACCGCTTCCGCCGCATAGGCGGTGGTGAACATCCAGTCGCAACTCGGCCGGCCGGCCCAGTAAGAGGCGTAGAACGGCTTCTTGAGCCAGACATTGTCCCAATAGCCGTCATTGGGCTCCCTGATCACATTCAGGTTGAGCCCGGCCGCCCGGGCATGCTCCTGCCAGAGGAGAGCCGAGTCGGTCGCACCCGCGAACGCGGCATCCGCGACCGACAGTTCGAACTGGGTGTTCTCGGCCCCCGCCTTCTTGAGGAGGCTCTTGACCATGTCGGGGTCGTAGACGTGCTTCGGCTGCGGATCGGTCGCGAACTTGACGGTCGGTGCGATCGGATTGTCGTTGCCGATGGCGCCGTGGCCGAGAAACACCTTCTGCACGATCTCGTCGCGATTGAGCGAGTACTTGATCGCATTGCGCACATCGGGATTGTCGAAGGGCGCCTTCTGGACGTTCATGACATAGACGTAGTGGCCGTAGCCCGTCGTCTCCGAGATCAGGAGATCGGGGTTCTGCGTCAGGATGTCGAGCGTCTTCAGATCGCATCGATCCATGTAGTGGACCTCGCCAGTATAGAGCGCGTTGGTGCGCGCCGTTACATCATTGATCGCCAGGCATTCGACACGGTCAAACCAGCCCTTGTCGGATTTGAAGTAGTTCGGATTCTTGTTGAAGGTGGCGATGACACCGGGCTCGAATTTCTCGAGCATATAGGGGCCGGTGCGGATGCCCGACTCCCAGTCGACGCCGCCCTCTTTCGCCGGCACGACCGGGAGGTCCGACATGATGTAGGGGAAGTCGGCATTGCCGCCGTCGAGTTCGAACACCACCGTCTCGGCACCGTCGGCGACGACATTCTTGACCGAAGCCAAGAGCGATTTCGCCACCGAATTCGTGCCCTCGATGGTGTGATGCCTGACCGAGGCCACGACATCATCAGCGGTAACCGTCTTGCCATTGTGAAAGGTGGCGCCTTTCCTCAGTTTGAACACCCACTTCTTGGCGCCGTCTGACGGCTCAAAGCTCTCGGCGAGGTCGGGGACCACGTTGCCCTTGGAATCGATCTCTGTCAGGCTGTTCGACAAGGTTCCCAACAGCGCGGTGCCGGTGAACGAGTTGAGGGAGAGACCCGGGTCCAGTGTATCGGTGGCGGCACCCTCGCCCATGCCGATCTTCAAGGTGCCGCCCTTCTTGGGCTCGGCGCGCGCCGCTTGGACGAACATCGCATTGGCGGCCATGGCGGTAAGGCCGGCGGCGAGCGCCAGCTGAACAAAGTCACGACGCGAAACCCTGCCTTGCGCGGCAAGCTCGGCGGCCGACTGCAGCTTCAATTCGAATTCCGTCATTTCCTGGTTTCTCCTTCAGATGCAGATGGAGAACGGGCATGTCCAAGAGGAAACGAGGAGGCGCATCCCCTCACGAGATGGGCCGGTAACCTCTCCTGTTCGTTCTTGTTCTTGTTTAGTTACTCCGTCGCGGGCCAAACGGTTTCGGCCCGCGGCAGATCATAGCGGGCCCGAGTGTGGCGGGCAAACCGGCCGACGCTCGCGACGCGTGCTACATGCAAGGGAGCGCCTGTATGACGGTCTCCGTATTGCTGCGCTGCCGCTGGACGTCACCGTTACGAGCCTGGAAGCAGAGCTTGACCCCGGCAATCCCCTTTTTCCATCTATATGCAGCAAAGCGACTGGGCTGGTTTGGACCAGCAGCAGCACAAGCCGTTCCGGCTCTGGTTGAAGCGCTCAACGTTGAATATCTCCGCCTCGAGGCCATCGAGGCGCTGGGAAAGATCGGGCCTCCGGCACGGGCTGCGATACCTGCGCTCGTGGCACTCCAGAATGAAGCTCTGGTTGGCATTTACGCAAAGGACGCTCTGTCCACAATCAGAGGCAATTGATGGATTCTGGACGCGCGCCAGGGATTTCCGCCGTGGCCCAACCACGACCTCCAGCGTGATCGCCGGCACGGTCTGCTTTCAGGAAGCTGCGAAGCCGACCTCTACGGCCGACATGAGGCCCTAAGCTGCCATTTGTCGCACAGAGAATTAAGGTCTCCGCTGAATGTACAACGGTCTTTCAGGGTGGTTGCAATAGTCTAACATGTATGTCTCGCCATTGCGGCCGCCAGACTAAGGTAATTACGAACAACTCAACCCCTCACCGCCTCTTGAAATATTGCACTGGGTGCGGCATGCCGCGCGAGGTCGCCCTGGTGCAGGCTTCTTACGCTGATGCGCTCCGTCAGTTGCCAGCCCCTCCGGCCCCCGACCGGTGTCATCGACGGTAAACGTCGTCGCCTGATCGACATTCGCATCGCGGCCGCCGCCTTGCTTGGTGTCGGAGCAGGTTTGTCGTGCTAGGATCGCCGGTCGGCACCTTGCTGCCTCGGCGCAACGCGACTGCAAGTGCTGGTTCGTACGCATGCTGCAGGCTGGGCGGCAGCAGATTTTCTTGGCCGGAGGTTTTTGCAGGAGCAAGGGGGACATCGATGAGCGCAAGGAACCGATTTTTCCGTGGCCTGGTGGCCGGCCTGTTTGCCGGTGTCTTCTGGGTGGATGCCGCCCTGGCGCAGGGCGCGGGGTGTGCGTTCGCGCCGGTGGCCGGCACGTCCCGACAGATTGTGAGATGTCGGGAAGGCCTGACCATCATTGTCGAAGGTGGCGCTCGTTTCACGCTGGTGGACCGCGACCGAAACGGCAAGGTCGACGCGGTTCGGTTGCGGCGCAAGGCGCTGCTGCTCGATGCTCCGGCCGGCTCGATCCCGGCTGGCTTCGCGGTTGTCACGCCGCAGGCGATCGCCGCGGCGCGCGGCACCAAATGGGCAGTCGACGTCGGCCGGGGCAAGACGTCTGTCTTCGTCCTCAGGGGTCGCGTCGCCGTGAACCGGCCGGCGTCCCGAGCCGGCGTGGTGCTGGCGCCGGGCGACGGCGTCGACGTCGAGGCCGGAACAGGACCGCTGACCGTCAAGCGCTGGCCCGCCAAGCGCGTTTCCGCCTTGCTGGCCCGTTTCGGCCAGTGAGCCGCAGTGAGCAGGCGAGCGCTTCCGACGCTGATCGCGCTCATCCTGGCGGGTCTTTGGGGCGCCGGCCTGGGCTTCGCGCACTGGCGCGGCAATTTGTGGTTTCTCGATCGCGTCGAAGCAACGATGACCGATCTTCGAACGCTCGTTCGAGGAACCGCGAAGCCACCGGAGCTGATCACCATTGTCGCGATAGACGATGAAGCGGTGCGGCACGAGGGTGCATATCCCCTCAGCCGTGCCACGCTTGCCCGGCTTGTCGATACGATCGCGCGGCTCGGACCGAAAGCCATTGCGCTCGACCTGCTGCTGGTCGATCCCGGGGAAAAGGACAACGATGAGGCGCTCGCACGTTCGCTGAGCGGGAGTGCGAGCGTCATCGCTGCCGCGGCGGTCTACCCCGGAGGTGAACAATGGGCGGTGGCCGAGGGCGACGGACCCATCGCCGGCGTGCCGAATGCCGAGCGGTTCCTGTGGCCGCTGAAAGCATTCTCGGATGCCGCCGCCGTCGGCGTCGTCAACGTGGCCACCGACAAGACGGGAACGCCCCGCTTCGTGCCGTTGCTGTTTCGGGCCGGAGATCGGCTGGAAACGTCTTTCCCCTTGCGTGTTGCCGCCATGGCAGCAGGAGGGGATCCAGAAATCGCCGCCGATCATCTATCGCTGGGCGGACGCTCGATCCGGACCGACATTGGCCACATCCTGCCTCTGACCTTCTATGGCCCCCGCGGCACGATCCGCACGATCAGCGCGGCGACCGTGCTGGAGGGCCAACTCGATCCCGGCACTATCCTGGATCGAATCGTGGTGATCGGCGCCACTGCAACCGGCACCGGCGATGTTTACCCGACACCGTTCGATCCCATCCTCCCGGGCGTCGAAGTCATGTCGACGGCGATTGCCCATCTGATGGCCGGCGACGCAGTTGTGCGAGACCAGTATGTCCGGCTTGCGGATGCCGGCTTTGCGGTGGTGCTGCCAATGGTTCTTGTCGGGCTGTTGGCATGGCGGCGAAACGCAGGCGGCCTCGCGGCGATCGCCAGCGTGATCCTGATCTGGCTGGTGGTCAACATGACCGCTTTCCTGCACCACGTCTGGCTGAGCGCCGCGCTGCCGATGACCGCCGCCATTCCGCCTGCGATCCTGTTCGGCGCCGCGCAGCTTTGGCTGGGCAGGAGCAGGGCGCAATTTTTCGCGACGCAGAGCCAATTGCTTCAGCGCGTCGAAGCCCCAGGCATGGGGGAGTGGCTGGCCAGGCATGGCGACTTCCTCTCGGAGCCCGTCCGGACAGACGCCGCCATCCTGTTCATCGACCTGTCCGGCTTCACCGGATTGAGTGAAACATTGGGGCCGATCGCCACACGCGAACTCCTGAACAGTTTTCATGCGCTGGTCGGCGAAGAAGTGACGAATAGCGGTGGCGTCGTCACGAGTTTCATGGGTGACGGAGCCATGATCCTGTTCGGTCTGCCGGAACCGGCGGCAAATGACGCCTTCAATGCCGCCGGCTGTTGTGTGGGGCTCTCCAGCCGCACCAACGATTGGCTCGCCTCGATGCCTGCATCGACCGCATCCCGGCTCGGCTTCAAGATTGGAGCCCACCACGGAACGATCGTCGCCTCTCGACTCGGCGGCGAAGGCCGTCAGCACATCGCGGCCATAGGCGACACGGTCAACGTTGCCAGCCGCCTGATGGAGATCGCAGCCGACCAGGATGCCGAAGTCGCGGTGAGCGACAAAATGCTCGATGCCGCCGGCCGCGACTGCGCGTTGTTCAAATCCGGCACCCTGAAAGGACCTGTGGAAACACAGATCCGAGGGCGATCCGGCTCGCTCGCAATCTGGCTTTGGCGCAGTGCAGGGATGCTGCCGTAGAGGATTGCCGCCAGGCCTGCGGCTTGCCTGCCCCTGCAATCAGCGGGGCCTATCCCCCCTCACCGCCGCTTGAAATACCGCACCTCGCGCTCATCCTTCTCCGCCGCCTCGCGCGTATCGAACGTGCCAAGGTTGCTGCGCTTTGCCTGTCTTTTCGTTCTTCCTGCGCGCGCCAGCCCTCACGCCGCGAGTTGGACCTCACGGGCGGCCGCGATCATGACACTCGCGAGCAAGCCGTAGGCTGCCTCCCAGGCCTCGCGCACCGCCGGTGTGAAAGCGGGCCCGAGGCCGGCCGCCAGCGTCTCGATCAGCGCCTGGCCGACGATCGGGTAATGATGCTCCTCGACACCGTAGGTGACGTGACGCTTGGCGAGTTCGCGCACGGTGGGCAGGATGGTCTCGGCACGATCCAGACCATGCACGACAAAGCCCAGGCTCGCCATCAGCTTGGCGCCTTGTTTGGTCATGTCTCTCACCGGAAACAGCGCCCGAAGATTCCCGTCGATGGCGAACAGGCGTTCATAGAACAAGGCGGCGGCAGCGGCACGGATCGGGACGACTTCGCGAAAACTATCCTGGACAAGTCGAATCTGGTCGGGTGTCATCGGCGCGCTCCTGGGTTTGTGGGTAAGGCGCAACCATCTCCCCAGGGCGTTTCGCACGCATGTCGCCTGTCGCGTCGATGTGTTTCAGTTATGTCTCAATCTGGTTTCATGTTGCATTCAGTTGTTTTCAATTTCCTTCCCGCGCCGCAATGTTCGGCAGCCCATCCCCTCAATGCCGCTTGAAATGTTGCAAGAAAACGCCGGCGCCGAAGCTGCCAATCTCCCCATAAGTGGGGGAGATGGCCGGCAGGCCAGAGGGGGCGCCGTGGAGCTCGACGGCGGAGGCTTCACCCTCCCCCAAGGACCAACAAGGGAGAGCAGCGCAACAAATCCAAGTTAACGGGTTCCTTCGGGCGCCGGTGCGTTGGTTGACGAAGCATCAAACGCAAAAACCCGCCTGTGTGGCGGGTCATTGGCACAATTCAGCACCATCGACGAATATGTAGCATAGCTGCCCTCACGATGTCAAGAATAAATTCCTATCGAAAAGCCCCCGGCACAAAAGCCGCCGACACCGGCGGGCTGGCTCTCGTCAGGCTTTGTTGACCTGAGCTCGCAGCCCTCAGGCGAGGGTCGGAAGAGCGCCCAGACACACTCCAGAAACAATATTCAACAGTTCGGAAAAACTGGCGAAAAGATCGGATGGCATAACCTCCCGTGGCGGCCCGAAACGGCTGCGATAGCCGTTGCTCGGCCAAGACGGGAAAGAATGGAAATGGACCACGGTTTCGATATCGCCGAACTGGACGCGGCAAGACCGGACAGCCAGCCGGAAACTGGCCTGGCAATCGTCGATGCGCTCGTGGAGGCCGCTCACGGCTCCGGAAGGCGCGCGCGCAGCCAGGTCCTGACGGGCGCCGACTTTGCCCGGCAGGGGCAACCCGGTGAGCGGCTCGATACCGTCTTCGAAGAGCTCGCCGAGACATTTGCGGCGTTGCCGGCGGTGATCTCCGACGGGCGTGTCTGGACGTATCAGGAGCTCAACAACCGGGCCAACCAGGTCGCCCGCCTGCTGGTCAAGCGAGGCGTGCGAAGGGGTGATCGGATTGGGCTCATTCTCGACCGGTCGGCGGAGACCTATGTTGCCGTGCTGGCGGTGATGAAGGCAGGCGCGGCCTTCGTGCCGCTGGCCACCGCGTTTCCCCAGGAGCGGATGACGCTCATCATCGAAGACGCCAGCGTCAGCCTGGTCGTCACCATCGCCGCCTACGCGTCGCGAGCCGATCAACTGCCCGTTCCCCACCTGTTGATCGACAGCGCCGCCACCGAGATCTCCAAACAGTCCAGCGCGCCGCTGAAGCCGGATGCGAGGACCGCTGTATCGGACGACACCTGCTACATCCTCTACACCTCGGGCACCACCGGCAAACCCAAGGGCGTGGTCATCAAGCACCAGAGCTTCGTCAACTTCATCCGCGTCGCCGCCGCATCCTACGGATACCGGCCGGGCGATCGTGTCTATCAGGGCATGACAATCGCATTCGATTTTTCCTCCGAAGAAATCTGGGTGCCGTTTGTCGCCGGCGCGACGGTCGTGCCGGCACCGGGCCAACTGCCTCTCGTGGGCGAGGAACTGGCGGATTTCCTGCGGCTCCATGACATCACCTGCATGGCCTGCAGCCCGACCCTGTTGTCGTCGATGGCGAGCGACGTGCCCAGCCTGCGCACGCTGCTGGTGGGCGGCGAGGCCTGTCCGCACAATCTGGTGGTGCGCTGGTCGAAGCCGGGGCGGCAAATCCTCAACACCTATGGCCCGACTGAAGCGACTGTCACCGCAACCATGGGCGCGCTGACGCCCGACAGTCCGGTGACGATCGGCGCGCCGTTGCCGACCTACTCGATCGTCATTCTCGACGCTTCGCTGCCGCAGCTTGCCGAGCCTGGTGAACTGGGCGAGATCGGCATCGCCGGCATCGGGCTCGCGGTCGGCTATCTCAACCGGCCGGACCTGACGCATCAGAAATTCATTGCCGATTTCGTCGGCCTGCCCAACAACCCGTCGCAGCGCATCTACCGGACGGGTGATCTTGGCCGCATCAACGACAAGGGTGAGATCGAGTACAACGGGCGCATCGACACCCAGGTGAAGATCCGCGGCTATCGCATCGAGCTCGGTGAGATCGAGGCAGTGCTGCTGGACCAGCCGGAGATCGCGCAGGCTGCCGTCACCACCTGGGAGATCGAGCCCGGCCGTGTGGAACTCGTCGCCTATTACGCGCCAAAACCCGGCCTGCCGGCGATCTCGCGCGCGGATCTCGCCCAGGTGATGAAGCGGCGCCTGCCCGATTACATGGTGCCCTCCTATCTGGAGGAACTGCCGGCGATCCCGATGACGGTCTCCAACAAGGTCGACCTTCGCCAGCTGCCGAAACCGACAAGCCTTCGGCTTTCGGCCGACCGCGCCATGGTGCCGCCCGGCAATGACGACGAGCGTTTCCTTGCCGACGCACTGGCCGCGGTGCTGAAATTCGACGAAGTGTCCGTCGAGGACAATTTCTTCGACGATCTCGGCGCCAACTCGCTGCTGATGGCCCATTTCTGCGCGCGCGTGCGCACCAGGAAGGAATGGGCGACGACGTCGATGCGCGACATCTATCTCTATCCGACCGTGGCGCGGCTGGCCAAACATCTGAGCGTAGCGGAAGAGATGACCACGCCCACCAATGAGCGTGTCCTCACCCGACAGGCATCGAACTTCGCCTATTGGACCTGCGGCGGGGCGCAGCTCCTGTTCTACGGGCTCTACAGCTATGTGGCGCTGTGGGCGATCAATGACGGCCTCAACTGGATGTATGACGCGCTCGACAATCCGCTGCAGCTCTATTTGCGCTGCGTGGCGCTTTCGGCCGCCGTGTTCTTCGGCATGTCGGGCTTTGCCGTCATCGCGAAATGGGTTCTCATCGGCCGCTGGAAGGCAGAGGCGTTTCCCATCTGGGGCCTGCGCTACTTCCGCTTCTGGGTCGTCAAGACATTGATCCGCACGGCACCCGTCGTGCTGTTCCGGGGCAGCCCGCTCTACAGCTTCTATTTGAAGCTTCTCGGCACCAAGCTCGGGAAAAACGCCGTCATCGAATCGAAATCGGTGCCCGTCTGCACGGATCTCATTTCGATCGGTGCCAACACCATCCTGCGCAAGGAATCGATGATCCTCGGCTTCAGGGCCCAGTCCGGCTACATCCACACCGGCCCGCTGACCATCGGCCGCGATGCCTTCGTCGGCGTCGGCTCCACGCTCGACATCGACACCAGGATCGGCGACGGCGCCCAGCTCGGCCATTCGTCCTCGCTGCACCGCGGGCAAAGCATCCCCGACGGCGAACGCTGGCATGGATCGCCAGCCGTGCCAACCACGGCGGACTATTGCAAGGTGCGCAACGTCGATCCGTCCAACATCCGGCGCTTCCTCTTCGAAGCGGTCCAGCTGATTGGCCTGTTTGCCATCGTCACACCGCTGCCGCTGCTGTTCCACAGCTATTGGGAGAACGTCGGCGACGACTATCAGGAGACCATCGGCATTGTCGCGATCGGCACCACGGTCACGCTTTTTGGCTACATCGCCGTGGCCTTTCTCGCGGCGACGCTGGTGCCGCGCCTGTTCAGCCTGATCCTGAAGCCCGGCCGCACCTACACGCTCTATGGTTTCCGCTACTGGCTGCAGACCGTCGCCGAATTCTCGAGCAACTCCCGCGTGCTCGGCCTCCTGTTCGGCGACAGTTCGGCAATCGTGCACTACATGCGCGCCATCGGCTGGAACCTCAACAAGGTGGTGCAGACCGGTTCCAACTTCGGCAGCAACCAGCAGCACGAGAACCCGCTCCTGTGCGAGATCGGCACCGAGACCATGGTGTCGGACGGACTTTTCATGATCAACATGCACAAGTCCGCTTCCGCATTCAGGCTGGAGCCGACGCGGATAGGCGAGCGCAACTATCTCGGCAACAACATCTATTACCCGCCGGATGGGCGCACGGGCGACAACGTCCTGCTCGGCACCAAGGTGATGATCCCCATCGACGGGCCGTTGCGCGAGAATGTCGGCCTTCTCGGTTCGCCGTCCTTTGAAATCCCGCGCATGGTGAACCGCGACAAGGAACTCATCGCCGGTGTCGACGAGAACGACCGCCGCCGGCGCATCCCGCTCAAGAACCGCCACAACATGGTGACGATCCTGCTGTTCGTGGCAACGCAATGGGTCATGCTGTTCGCCACACTGGCGATCTGGGACCGCGCGCTGAACTACTATACCGAATGGGCTGAGGTCGCCCTCTTCGTCGCCGTGCTTTTGACGTCCGCGATCACCATTCCGTTCTACATCCTGGTCGAGCGGGCAAGCCTTGGCTTTCGCAGGCTGAAGCCGCAGATGACGACGATCTACGACGTCGCCTTCTGGCGCCATGAACGCCACTGGAAGCTTGCGGATTCGCCGATCGTGCGCCTGTTTGCCGGCACGCCGTTCCGGCCGATGATCCTGCGCATGCTGGGCGTCAAGGTCGGCAAGCGGGTCTATGACGGCGGCAGCAACCTGACCGAGCGTTCGCTGGTCGAGATCGGCGATGACGTCACGCTCAATGAAGGCTGCGTCATCCAGGCCCACTCGCTGGAAGAAGGCGCGTTCAAGTCCGATTACATCCGCATCGGCAAGGGCTGCACGCTCGGGCCTTCCGCATTCGTCCATTACGGCGTCGTGATGGGCGAAGGATCGGTGGCCGATGTCGACTCCTTCGTGATGAAGGGCGAAGAGCTGGAGCCCAACTCCATATGGCGGGGCAACCCCGCCAAGTTGCATCGGTTCGTGGAGCCGATCACGGACGATGCCTCCAGGGCATCGGCTTGAAGACCGGAGAAATCCGCCTCGCCTCCGTGACCAAGGCCAACCAGGCCTTGGTCACGTCGCTGCAATTGGCCTCGGAGCAGATGGATCTCGTTGCCGGCAATGCGGAGTCCCTGGACGAAGCCGCATCTGACGGCGACGCGCGGCCCTGCGTCGTGATGGCTGGGGATCTTGTCGTCGGTTTCCTGATGTACGAGGCGCCGCAGGATGACGACGAGGCGCGGATCTACCGTTTCATGATCGACCGCACGTGGCAGGGCAGAGGCTACGGCAAGGCTGCGTTGCATGAAGTGCTGGACGAAATCAGAAGGCTCGGCCACATCAGGCACGTTTCAATCTGCTACGAACCGCACAATGAAGCGGCACGACAGCTCTACCGTGCCGCCGGTTTCGTGGAACAAGGGCTCGACGAAGATGGAGAAATGATCGCCGACCTCGCCTTCGCGGCGGATGATCGTTGACGCGACCACCCTCCCCTGAAAACGCGGTTGCGCAAACATCCCTGCTGCAGGCGATGGCCGCCATCGCGCCCAAAAGTGTCCGCATCGGATGCCGGGTGATACGCGATGGCGACGAGACCCATCTGCTGCCCGAGGAAGCGCGTTCCATCCCCGCGCGCCAGCCGGCCATGCGCCGCGCAAGCGGGGCGGCCCGCTGGATCGCCCACGGACTGCTGGCGGATGTTGGTGTCAACGATTTCGCCATCCTGCGCGCGCCATCCGGCACGCCGGTCTGGCCCGACGGGATAACCGGTTCGCTCGCCCATGACGACGAAATGGCCGTAGCGGCGGTTGCGCCTGTTACCGACATCGGCTCCCTTGGCATCGACGTCGAGCCCGCCCAACCCTTGCCGCACGACCTCCTTGCGCTTGTTGCAACCCGTGCGGACCGGACAGACGCCGCGGACCCGGATCTTGCCGGTCGCGTGCTGTTCTGCGCCAAGGAAGCGGTCTACAAGGCGGTTTATCCGCTCGATCGCGAGGTCCTTGGCTATGAGGATATAGAAGTGGACCTCAACGCAGGCCGAGCGACGACCAAAGGCGGCCGCAAGCTCACCCTCGCCTACTGCGTTGCCCCGCGCGTGGTCGTCCTGGCGTTTGTTGACCCGGAGGCGGTTTAGGTCTGGCGCGGATGGTGGAAATGGATCACGGCGTGACCCACCACCCCATCAATGCCGCTTGAAATACTGCACCTCGCGCTCATGCTTCTCCGCCGCCTCGCGCGTATCAAACGTGCCGAGGTTGCGCCGTTTGCCGGTCTTTTCGTCCTTCTTGCGCGAATAGAGGCGGTATTTTCCATCCTTGAGCTTTCTGATCATCTGGCTCTCCCTGCTTAGGACCGCCGTTTGCCCTTGAGGTTGCGCGCGGCTTGCTCGACCGCCGCGCGGTCGTGGCCCAGCCTATCGATCAGTTCCTGCGCCTCGTCGCCCGATATGCCGGTGCGCATTGCCAGCGCCTCGACCGCCAGGACGTCGGAGCTGGCGATCTCGCTAGTCTCCGGCAGCGCATCGCCGGCCGTCAGTGGCAGTGCCGCCTCCCGGTCGATCTCGGCCGCGGCCTGATGCCAGTGCCGCTCGGGATCGCCGCCGCCTTCGCGTTCCCATATCTGGTATGCGCGCTGCTGGATCTTCTCATGCCGTTCGTCGCCCATGATCATTCCTCCGTTGCGTCAGGGAGGAACGCCGCACCTGTCCGAATGATCCAAAAAATCTGCGTGATCGTTGCGCCGTTGCGGCGATGGCGCGAGGCGCCGGGTAGCGCTGGCCACGAGGTCATTCCAGGCCGCGGGCGAGCCCACCGCCTGGATGTCGGCCGTTCCCGCAGGCTTTGTTGTCAGTGCCCCCAGAATCCCTGGCCATAGCCGGCTGACATGTCCGAGTTCGCACTTCCTCCCGGGGCCGGTGCGCTGTTGGCACTGCCGATGCTCTTCGTGCCGCTGAGGTCGAGCGCATTGGCGCCATCGGACCCCATCGAATGGTAGACGCTGCTGCTCGGATAGGCGTCGGGGCCAGGGATGTAGTCCGAGCCATAGTTGTCGCTGCCGGCAAAAGCCGTGCCGGAGGCAACCAAAACCGTGGCAATGGCCAAAACGATCTTTTTCATTTCAAGCTCCATCTTTGGAAGTTGACATTTGGCCACCACGCGCCGCCCGCACCGCGTTCATGAGGCCGTCCCTTGATTGCTCTCGGGCGAAACCAGCCAACCGCGATGCCTACGGATTTGCGGCGGCAGGTCCAGCGTACGGTCGTGTTGGTCCTTCGTGCGCTGTTGGCCTATTCATAGGGGCGTGGCGTTTGCACCGGCGTGGGACGGCGCGTGGTACCAACCACCGCAAACGTGGAATTTTGCGTTGAATGCAGCCGGGAAGCGCGCCGAACGCTGCCCGGGAGCGCAAGGCCGTGGCACTTTCAGATCGGCAGGGTGGTCTCGCCGTGCTGGGGATAGGCCGCCATGAACGCGCCGACCGTGTCTTTGTCGCCACGCCGGGGCTTCACGAAACCAGTGAGCACCCTGTCCAGCGAAATCCTGCCGGCGCCTGATATGGCCAGCACGAACATGCCACCGGCAATGGCGAGATCCTTTTCGAAATGCAGCAATTCGTTCTGGTTGGCGAAGTTGGTGTGGAAGAGTGTCGCCGTTGCCAGGCAGAACAGGCCGAGACCGATGGCGCCCAGCCGCGTCAAAAGGCCCAGCCCGACCGAGAGCCCTGCCCCCAGTTGCAGCGCAACCGTGGCAACAAACAGCGGCAGGCTCACGCCCAGCGCGGCCATCGCCTTGGCGGCGCCGCCGAAATGGGTGGCCAGTGTCAGGCCTTCATGCAGGAAGAGCAGGGAAAGCAGCAGGCGGCCGGCAAGGAGGGTCACATCCCCAGCGTATAGCTTCGTGGCGAGGAGGTGCAGCCTCGCGGCAAGTTCAGTCGGTGTCATGGTCGGGCTCCAATTTCTCTAACAGGCAGGCACCGCGTCCGGTCGGACAGGCGCAATGGCGCTGCCAAGCGTCTGATTGAAAAAGGCCGGAGCCAGCGCAAGGGAGGGGATGCCGGCTCCGGCAATGGGCGCCAGCCACGAGCGCCCAAACTATGGTGCTTAAGAGGGATGGTGCGACGCCAAGCCCCCCTCTCGGTCTCGGCTTCGCCGAGCCACCTCTCCCCACATTCGTGGGGGAGAGGAACAGCCCTCTGGGCCCTACTTCGTCACCTTGGTATCGATGGCCTTCTGCAGGTCCGACAGTTCCTCGCAACCGGCCGGGCAGAGTTTTTCCAGCGACGCCAGCTGTTCGTTGGCCTTGGCCATGTCGCCGGTCTCGACATAGAGCTCGCCCAGATATTCGCGGGCGGCCTTGTGGTCGGGCTTCAGCTCCAGCGCCTTGGTGTAGTAGGTCAGAGCGGTCTTGTAGTCGCCGGTCTTGCGCAGCGTGAAGCCGAGCAGATTGTAGACGTCGGGCTGCTGCGTGTCCTGCGCCAGGTCGCGCAGCTGGGCCAGCGCGCCAGTATAGTCCTTGGCCTCGATCTTGGCCTTGACGGCGGTGAGGTCAGGCGCGTCAGCGCCCTCGATGTCGTCGACGGCATAGGCGGGCATCATGGTCGCGACCGGAACCACGGTCAGCACCGCAACGGCGCCGAGCAGGCCGAACAGGGCATGTTTGCCAAAAACAGAATGTTTCATTGTCTTTCTCGCTTGGGTTGAGTGCTAGCGTTGAGAAGACCGTTTCGAAATTCGCTCTGGCGAGTCAGCTGAAGGTGGTTTCGAGAACCGCAGCGCAGCGGGACGTCCGGTCCGTGAGCAACGGAAGCGCAGAAAACCCCTTCAGATGGCCGCCAGAGTGGAGTTTCCAAACGGCCTCAGATCTGGACCGGAGTGAAGCCGTAGGCGTTGCCGTCCTTGACGAAGACGCCGGTGCCCGGGAATGGAAAATGCGAGCCCGAGATGCGGATGTTGTCGGCAATCACGCGGTCGATGATCTTGTGGCGCGTAGTGATCGCTGTCGGCCCGTCCTGGTCGTAGCTGCCCTGCCATTCTGGATGCGGCGCCAGAAGGGCGGGCACATACATGGTGTCGGCCGAGATCATGAGCTGCTCTTTGCCGGAGTTGGCCAAGTAGACCGAGTGGCCGGGCGTATGGCCGGGCGCGGCGATGATGTGGATGCCGGGCGCCACCTCGGCGCCGTCCTCGACCAGCTTCCAGTTTTTCCATTTGGGGAAGTTTTCGGCGATGCGCTTGCCCGCCGGCTTGCGGCCCTCGGGCAGCTTGGCCAACCGGCTGGGGTCGGTCCACCAATTGTATTCGGTGGCGTTTACGATGAGCTCGGCATTCGGGAAAACCGGCGCGTTGGTGCCCTTTTCCATCAGGCCCCAGACATGGTCGGGGTGGAAATGCGAAATCATGATGGTGTCGATCGCCTTGTAGTCGATACCGGCGGCGGCCATGTTGGCTGGCAGGTGGGTGGCGTTGGTCTGCCACTGGCCGACACCAGACCCGGCATCCATCATGATCAGCTTACCGTTCATCTTGAGCACGGCGACGGTGAGCGGAATGGGCATGAAGTCGGTGGTCAGCCCCGCCTTGGCGAGTGCTGCCTTGGTATCGTCAACCGAAACATCCTTGATGAAGGCCGGGTCATGCGGCTTGCGCCAGATGCCATCGTAGATGGCGGTGATCTCAATGTCGCCGACCTTGTATTTGTAGAAACCGACTGTCGGCTCCACCGGCGTTTCGGCAAAGGCCGGTCGGGTGAATTCAAGCTTACCGGCAAGGCCGAAGGCGGCAGCGGCAGCGGCGGATCCAAGCAGTGTGCGTCGTGTCATGCTGAACATGGTGGTCTCCTCAGTTGGTGGGTGCGGAAGGGATGATGGAGGGCCAAGTCCGGGGCCATCCCGATGTGGTTGAGGTCCGACCGTTGGGATTCGGTCTTGCCCCCTGGCGAACTCAACGGCCCCAGATGCCTTGGCCTGGTTCGCTCGCATTCGATTGCATCGTCGGGTGCCGCGGCCCTGTCGTGACCTTGGTGTCGACGCCGTCTGTAGGTGCGATGTAGGGGATCGAGGCGGTGGCGTTGGTGTCGACGGAAGCGACCGGTGAATTGGCGTTGTTTGCGCCGTGGTCACTGCCGGCAAAGGCAGCGCTCGAGGCAAGCAGCATGGCAGCCACGCTGAGAGCGAGCTTGGTCATTGTCAAAGGTCCTTGTTTCGTTTCTTCGGGTTGCGGGCCGGGCGAATGGCCTCGCTGAAGGGAAGACCCGGCAGGGCGGGCCTTTATTCCCGGTGCGGCATGATTTTTATGAAAGAATCGAATTCAAGTGCTCAGTGGCCACAAGGCTTGGGTTCCTCTCCCCATGTCATCGGTGAGAGGTGGCTCGGCGAAGCCGAACCGCAGAGGGGAATGGTGTCGACTTGAGAAGGCAGGGCTCTACCAGGCCTCCACCGCCCGCTTCGCGGCCACCCTTCCCCGCTCCGGGGGGGCGCGGAACCCAGGCTTAGGGGCCGCCGACAACCTCCGCATAACCCCTCACCTCGCCATCCAGCCCGCGCAGCCGCCAGCTCTCCCCGTCGCGTCCCTCGACATAACACGGCCCGATCGGCACCTTGCCGCCGCCTTCCGGCAGGTCGAGAACATAGACAGGGTTGCAGATGCCCGACAGGCGGGCGCGCAGCGCGGCGGCCAGCGCCTGGCCTTGCGCGATGGTGGTGCGGCGGTGCGCCATGCCGCGCGCGAGATCGCCATGGTGCAGGTAGTAGGGTTTGACGCCGAGCCGGTACATCAGCTCGCGGCAGAGCTCCTCCAGCACCTCGACCGTGTCGTTGACGCCTTTCAAGAGAACGCTCTGGTTGAGCAGCACGAAGCCGGCTTGCCGCAAGGTGCGGCAGGCCGCTTCGGTGGCGTCGGTGATCTCCCGCGCGTGGTTGAAATGGGTGACGACCGTGACCATCAGCCTGCCCTGCAGGGCCGCGACCAGTCCCCGCGTGATGCGCGAGGGCAGCGCCACCGGCACGCGCGTGTGGATGCGCAACAGCCGCACATGCGCGATCGCCTCGATGCGGGCGCGGATTTCGGCCAGCGCCTTGTCCGGCAGCGAGAGCGGATCGCCGCCGGTCAGGATCACCTCGCGGATTTCCGGGTGATCGGCGATATAGGCGAGCGCCGGCTCCAGCGTCTCGCGCGTATAGCCGCGGCCGATCGAGGTCAGCGACTCCTTGCGGAAGCAGAACCGGCAATAGACCGCGCATTGATAGGTCGGGAACAACAGCACCCGGTCGGCATGGCGATGCGTCAGCCGCGGCACCGGGCTGAACGCATGGTCGGCGATCGGATCGTCGAGCTCGCCCTCCTGCTCCAGGAGTTCGTCCGGCGACGGGATGACCTGCGCCCGGATCGGGTCGGCGGGATCGTTCCAGTCGATCAGGTCGAGATAGGCTTTCGGGATGCGCACCTTGTGGTTCGCGGCCGCGGCTTGCACCGCCGCGCGCTCGCCCGGCGACAGCGGCAGGGACGCGAGATCGCGCACATGGCGCACGCCGGCGCGGACGTCGGTCTGCCAAGCGGCGTCGGAGGTGTCGATGCGCTCGCTCGCATCGGAGAGGTTGGCGTCTGAAGTCATCTGATATCTCGGGGGCAATTTCTGGCGGAGCTATCGGCCGGATGGCCGGGCGGGTCAACCACCTGCTTGCCGCAGACCCGCCGACACGAGCCCATAGGTATTTAAGCAAAATGGCACTATTCTGCGCAGTCCGGGGGTTTCAGGGAAAACAGATGGACTTCAATACGGGCCATGGCTACCTGCTCATCGGCGGCCTCATCCTGGTTGGCGCCGGCCTGCTGATCCTGTCGCTGATCGTCAATCTGCGCGTCGCCCACAGCGTGCGCGACGACGTGCGCCACCGCGAAAAGCTGCTGGAATACTACCGCAACATCTTTTCGCAGCTGGGCGTGATCCTGATCGGCATCGGCGTGTCGCTGTTCATCTTCTTTTTCCAGCAGAATTACCAGGACCAGCGAAGACGCGAAGCGGAACTCCAGCAGGTGCTGGCCAAACTGGCGGGGCGCATTGCCCACGGCGCCCCCATCGTCGGATCGCTTGGCCAATTCGACGCACTGCTGGATGAAGGCGGGGCCTATGTCAGCCCCGAACTTGGTGGAACCAACGCCGCGATCGGCGCGCAGGGGGCGGAGCTCGGCAAGCAGGTCGGCGAGATTGCGCTGGTCGAGCGCGACATCGACGTCCGCGACTTCGACGTCCTCAACCTGTCGCGCGATTTCGAATCGTCGTTCGTCGTCAACGAACTCGATCCCACACTGTGGTTCGACATCGTGCGTGACGAGAGCGAGATCAAATATGCCACCACCCAGCTCGCCCTCGACTACAAGGACCTGCAGGATGCGATCGGCGGCCAGCCGGTCGAGCTTGCGATCGCCAATCCTGAAACGGGGCGCAAGATCAAGCACGAGGTGCTCGACGTCTTCTACGATGCCGATCTCCTGCGCCAGCGCAGCAGGCGATTCCTCGGCCGTGCATGCTGGCTCTTCAGTCACGGGCGCAGCTTCGTCAGGCTTGCACCGGTCGATGCAATCGAAGCCGATGCGAGGTCGCATCAGGAATGGATCGACCGGTCGAAACCCTTCCTGACGCAGGCGAAGTCGGGCAACGGCGATTGCTTCAAACTGCTCCAGTACGGCCCGTCGCCTTGAGCTGCTGCCGGCACTGTTCGATTTGACGGTCAGTCACCCACGCGTTGAAGCGTCCCGAGATGATTGTCGTCGAGGAAGCCTATGGTCATCGCCGACGCCTTGCCGTCGGGGCCGACGACAAAACTTACGCCCGAGGGCCTGTCCGGGGTCTCGGCATCTGGAAAGGTCAGGAAAATGTCGCCGTCGAAATGGGTCAATGAATAGGACCGGGCTGCAGCCGGGCCTACCCTCAGCACGAGGTCGTCTCCCGCTTTCGATACGATTGCGTCGCCGATGAAGTCGTTGGCGTAGCGGCCGGCATAGGCGCTGGCCGGTCCGGCCGGCCTCGCCGGGGAAGGTGGCGCTGCATAGGTGGCCTTGGCTGCCGCCACCGCTGGGCCGAACAGGCCTGCATAGATATCGTCCCACGCCTTGACCCAGTCCTTCTCGACCGTGCCGTCGAAGGCGAGATCGGCGAAGCTGTCGGACAATCCCTCCGGCAGGCCTGTCGGAAAGGCGTTGGTGATGATGACGATGCCAAGCTTCTCCTTCGGGAAGACTGTCACCAGGGTGCGCGCGCCGACGCTGAAGGCGCCAGCATGGCCCCAGCTCAGGCCGTGCCGGCCGAATTCGACATTCCAGCCGAGGCCATAGAACGAGGCACCGCCGGAAACGGGATTGTTGCCGCGCGCCATCAGCGGAACATGCGTCTGGTCCAGCGCATCGGCGGCAATCAGTGTCTTGCCGGCGTGGACGCCGTTGCCGATGATGAGGCGCACCCATTGCGAGAGGTCACGTGCCGTGGAACTGACGCCGCCGGCAGGCGCCTGCGCATCCGGATCGCGCTCTATCTTCGCGGCCCAGGCGCCATCGACCCTGACGTGAAGCGCGGCGCGGTTCGTGTGCTTGACGAAGTCCGAATGGCGCGAACTGGTCGAGGCCATGCCAAGCGGACGGTAGAGCTTCTCCTCGGCCACCGCCTCCCACGGCTTGCCTGTCGCCGTCGCGGCCGCCACGGCACCCTCCGTCAATCCGAAATTGCTGTAGGAATACCCGGCGCGAAAGCTCGACGATGGCGGCACGAACCGCAGGCGATGCAGGATCTCGGCGCGATCATAGCCAATGTCCTCGAGGTCGTCGCCGGCGGTGCCCGGGAGCCCGCTGCGATGCGAAAACAGGTCTCGAACGGTGAGCTGGCTTGCCGGATAGGGATCGGCCAGGCGGAAGGCCGGATGGAGGTCGGCGATCTTCGAATCCCAGGACACGATCCCGTCGCTGACCAGCGCCGCCACGGCGGTGGCGGAGACCGGCTTGGAAAGCGACGCGATCTGGAACACCGTGTCGGCGTCGACGACCTCGGGCTTGCCGGCCTCGCGATGGCCGAACCCCTTAAGGAAGATCACCTGGTCATCGTGCACGACGGCGATGGCGAGGCCGGGTACGGCACCCTCCGCGACGGCGGCTTCGGCGAGCGCTTCAAGCTTGGGCAGGGCAGCCGTGATCCGCTCCGGCGTGATGCTGTCGGCCGGCGCCGTCTGCGGCCAAAGCACCATGGCGGTGATGAGGGCCCAAATCTTCAAATGCCAGATCCTCCAATGACGGAGATACCGATTCAGCCGCATGAGCGAGCCTCCTCTATGTGCATTCACCTTGCGATCATACAGGCCCGCGCGGGCGAGGCCAGCCCACGCGCCATCCGTCATGGGGCGCGTAATCGGTTCCTGCCGTCAACCCTCGGGGCCCATGCGGGCAAGGCAGCGGGCCTGGTCGCGCGGGCGGCCGAGTTCCTGATAGCGCGAGGCCGCCTCGTCGAAGGCGGCGAGCGCGCGGATCTCGTGGTTCTGCGCCCGCCGCTGCACACCGCGCGCTTCCCAAAGGGCGGCTGCCCAGGGCTGCGCCAGAGCGGCAGCGGCTCCCTCTATGACGGCTTCGGCACCTGCTATATCGAGTTCGGCGGCGGCCGCATCGGCAAGGTCGAGGTCGATTTCTTCTGAGGCCCAGCACCAACCGGCACCTACCACGAGCCCTCGGTGGCGCTGCGCGCTGACAAGGAGACTTTTGGATCGAGCCGCCGCTCACGCTGGTTCGGCCTCTAGGGCCAAAGGATGAAGAGCGCTTGGGGCCGGATAACCCCTCGGCGCGGTCATGACGCCCGAAGCGGGCAGGCGAGCCCCTACCCCGTTTGCACCAAGCCTCGCGGCGATCACCTCATCGACCGTGAGTGTGATCTTGGCTATCCTGTCGGCAATGACGATGGTCCACGAGGACGCCGCTACGGAGGGATGCTGCGATGGTTGGAGCTTCGGCTGGCTTGCCGCGCTACGCGGATGCCGTTCAGAGCTTCGTATCGAGAATGAAATCGCGCGCCTTCATGGCGACCCCTCGACCGGCATCAATGCCTGCGTCGAATGCTGCGATCGCCACGCCGGGCAAAACCGGCTGGCGTTGCGCGCGATCTCCGCCGATGGCGAGCTGCGGGAATTCAGCTTCGATGCTCTTCGCGACATGTCGGCGCGCGTCGGCAACATACTCAAGAAAGCGGGCGTGCGCCCCGGCGATATCGTTGCCGGCATGCTGCCGCGCATTCCCGAACTGGTGGCACTCATCCTCGGCACCTGGCGCATCGGCGCGGTCTACCAGCCGCTGTTCACCGCCTTTGGCCCGAAGGCCATCGAGCACCGGCTGAAGACCAGCGGTGCAAAACTCGTCGTCACCAACACCGCCAATCGCGGCAAGCTCGACGAGGTGGAGGACTGCCCCCGCGTGGCCACCATCCTTGCCCCTGGCGAGTCCTTGCCGGCGGGCGACATCGATTTCCACGCCGCGTTTGCCGCCGCCTCGACGTCCTGCGAGGCGGTCATGCGCAAGGGCAACGACCTGTTCATGATGATGTCGACCTCGGGCACGACTGGCCTGCTCAAGGGCGTGCCGGTGCCGCTGCGCGCGCTGCTGGCCTTCGGCGCCTATATGCGCGATGCGATCGGTTTGCGGCCCGGCGACGTCTTCTGGAATATCGCCGATCCCGGCTGGGCCTACGGCCTGTATTACGCGATCACCGGCCCCTTGCTGCTCGGCGTCGCCACGACCTTCAACGAGGGCACCTTCACCGCCAAAAGCACCTACGACATCATCGAGCGCCTCGGCGTCACCAGCCTCGCCGGTTCACCGACCGCCTTCCGCCTGCTGCTGGCCGAGGGCGCGGTGCCCGCCGCCCGCATCAAGGGCCGACTGGGAGTGGTGAGCAGCGCCGGCGAGCCGCTCAACCCGGAAGTCATCCGCTGGTTCGACGCCCATCTTGGCGTACCTATCCATGACCATTACGGCCAGACCGAAAACGGCATGATGGTCAACAACCATCACGGCCTGTCGCACCCGGTGCGCCCGGGCTCGGCCGGCTTTGCCATGCCGGGCTACCGCATCGTCGTGCTGGACGAGGCCGGCCGGGAGCTCGGCCCCAACCAGCCCGGTATCCTCGCGGTCGACATTGCCAACTCGCCGCTGCGCTGGTTCGACGGTTATCACCAGGCGGAAACTCCGGCGATTTCGGGCGGCTATTACCGCAGCGGCGACACGGTCGAGTTCGAGCCGGACGGCTCGATCAGCTTCATCGGCCGCGCCGACGACGTCATCACCTCGTCGGGCTATCGCATCGGCCCGTTCGACGTCGAAAGCGCGCTCATCGAACACCCGGCGGTCAACGAGGCAGCGGTTGTCGGCGTGCCCGACCCGCAGCGCACCGAGATCGTCAAGGCCTTCGTCATCCTGGCATCTTCATTTCGCGGCAGCCCGGAACTGGCCGAGGAACTGGCGCAGCATGTCCGCAAGCGGCTCTCGGCCCACGCCTATCCGCGCGAAATCGACTTCGTCACCGAATTGCCGAAGACGCCTAGCGGCAAGATCCAGCGGTTCTTGCTGAGGAAGGCGGAGGTGGAGAAGCGGAAGGGGTGAGGCGTGCCGCGCAATAGCCGCAAAGCTGCTCGATGGCTCCCAATCTGTCGATCGCCATAAGGGGGGCAATGTCATGCGGTTGGTCTGGATGATCGTGTTCGCACTCGCGACCGGAGCGGCTTTCGCGGCCTCGCCGGAGGACGACTATATCGCCGCGCGCGACAAGGCGATTTCCGCTATCGCGGCGCTGGAAAGCGCCAACGAGCCCGTGGAAACGCTCGATGCCGCCGGGACGAAAGCGCTGGCCGATCTGGAAAAGCGGCTTTCAGCCCTTCTCGGCCCCTTGGCGGTTTCAGGTTTTCCGGCAACCGGCACGATCAATCTCGAAAGCCTGAGCGATGCCGATATCGGGTTCGGCATGCTGGACGGGTTGCGCTACACCAAAGGCGACGACGGCCCGAGCCTTGTGGCAACGACGCGGGGGCTTCTCGCGCGCTGGCTCCAGTCCAAAGCCGCCGAGATGGACGCGAGCTTCAGACTGCCCACGGGTATCGATGCGGCACTGAAGCTCGATGCCTTCTACACCCAGGCGATCAACAGCGACGCCGCGTTCACCGGGACGCTCGACTTTGCGCTGAAGAAGCCTGAAGGCGCCGACATCGCCTTTGCGCGGCTCGGCGGCTGGGCGCAGGACATTGGACCGAACCCCGACCAGCAGGTCATCGTCACGCTCGTCAAGGGCAACAGCGTCATGATCGCCTCGGCCCCCGCGGCACCGCCTGTTCCGAAGATCGCCGCCTGCGACGCCTTGTGGGCGTCGGCGGACGCCGCCGCCCAGAAGTTCCAGGAGGCCTACCAAGCCTCGGACCTCAAGGACCAAAAGGCGTATGACGCCGCCAATGCCGCCTGGGAGAAAGGTGACGCCGACTATCGTGCCTGCATGGGCCAGCACCTGCCGAGCGAGCCTGTCTTCCCGGCGCTTCTCGCCCAGGCCCAGGAGCTTGCCGATCACATGGCCGGCAAGTAGGCCCTCCCGGCGCGTCGGGCCAGCGCCTCCTCAGGCCCGCCGGCCCGTTGCGCCGGCCATGGCTTCAACAATGACCCGGGCACGTGCCCAAGGTAAGGCTCGGTTCGGGCGCTACTCCTTCGCGCGATAGGCCTCTGGCACGACGAACACTTCGTCGGCCCGGCCATAGCCGCCGTCGGCGACTTCCTCCACCAGCACCATCGTGTAGGGCCGGACGCCTTCGCCGAAAAAGTCGACGAACATTGCCGTGGTTCGATGGATGAGGTCTTCCTTCTGCGCCTTGGAGAGAGCCGCTTGCGGCATCTTGATGTTGGCGAATGGCATGATCGTTTTCCTTGGTCTTTGAGGGTGGATTTCAGGCTTGGGGATGGAGAAGGTCGGCAAGGCCGATCCGTTCCATGAGTTGCGCGCGAACGCGATCGGCGACGCCATTGACGACCGCCGCACCATCGTCAGCGGGATCGACGTGCACGCGCAGCGGACGCCTTCCGTGCGGCATCGCCACGAGGTCGACGATGGCCGCCGCGATATCGGCCGGGTCGGCATCCGCCGGCTCAAGTGCGGCCAGCCCCTTCAGCACCTGCTGATCGACGCCGGCGTAGGGGCCAGACCAGTAGAGCGCGGCGCGCTCCGCATCCGCCGGCGCTGCCGCATGATGAAAATGCTCCGTGCCCTTGGTGAAGGCGCCCGGCACGACGATGGTCGTCTCGATGCCGAAGCGGGCGAGTTCCAGCGCATAGCTCTGCGCCAGTGCATCCATGCCGGCCTTGGCCGCGAAATAGGCCGCGAGGAAGGGCGGCGTGCCGCCGCGCGTGCTGCTCGAGCCGACCCAGATCATCTGGCCCCGGCCAAGAGAGCGCATATGCGGCAAGGCCGCACGGTTGACGCGCTGTGTGCCGACGACGTTGACGTCATAGAGCTGCGCCAGCTGTTCGGGTGCGAAAGCCTCGGTCGGTCCGAATCCCATGTGTCCGGCGTTGTGGATCAGCACGTCGAGCCGGCCGGCCTCGCTGACGATCAGCCGGACCGCCGCCTCTGCCGAGGCGTCCGAGGTCACGTCGAGCGCGATAGGCTTGAGCGCCACGCCCTCATCGCGAGCGAATTTTTCCATCTCCGCTGCAGCAGAACCCCCGCGCGCCGCCGGGTCGCGCATCGATGCGTAGACCTTGTGGCCCGCCCTTGCGAGCGCCCGCGCCGTCATCGCGCCGAAGCCGCTGGAAGCGCCTGTGATCAAAATTGTCTGTTGCATGATTGTCTCCTCAGACCACGCCGCCATTGGCGCGGATGATTTGCCCGTTGACCCAACCGCTATCCGGCCCGGCCAGGAACGACACCAGCCCGGCAATGTCGTCGGGCTGGCCGAGCCGGCCGAGCGGGATCATTTTGCCGATGGCCTCGATTTGCGCTTGGCTCTTGCCGTCCGTGAACAGGGCGGTCTCGATCGGTCCGGGTGCCACGGCGTTGACGGTCACGCGGCGCGCGCCAAGCTCCTTGGCCAGGATGTGGGTCATCGCCTCGACGCCCGCCTTGGTGGCGGCGTAGACGCCGTAACCCGGCTGGTAGAGGCCGACGACGCTGCTTGAGAAATTGATAATGCGGCCGCCATCGCGAAGCCGGTGCGCACCTTCCCGCATACCGCGGAACACACCGCCGAGATTGATCGCGACCTGCATGTCGAACGAGGCGTCATCGGTCTCGGCGATCGGCGAAAGCTTCATGATGCCGGCATTGTTGACGAGAATGTCGATGCCACCGAACGCCTTCTCGCCGGCATCGAACAGCGTGGTGAGGCCCGCCGGATCGGCGATATCGGCCTGCACGGCGATCCCCTTGCCGCCGCCGGCTTCGATCGCCCGGACAAGCTCTTCGGCCTCTACGCGTCCCCGTGCATAGTTGACGACGACGGCCACGCCGTCGCGGGCGAGCCGCTGCGCGATGGCGGCACCGATGCCCTTCGAGGCGCCGGTCACGATCGCCGTTCTGGTTTGAGTATCTGTCATGGAAGTGTCTCCGCGTTGTTGGTGACACGGATATAGACCAAGCCAGCTTCCGGACAATCAGCCGCCTATTGACATGACTATTCGGAAACTGCGAACAAAGACCATGGATCGTCTGGACACCATGCGGCTCTTCGTTCGCGTTCTGGAGCGGCGCAGCTTCACCGCCGCCGCGGCAGATCTCGGCCTGCCGCGCTCAACCGCGACGGAAGCGATCCGGCGGCTCGAAGAGCATCTCGGCGCGCGCCTGCTGGAGCGAACGACGCGGCAGGTCAACGCCACGCAGGACGGCGAAGCTTATTATCGGCGCTGCCTGTCCATCCTTGCCGAGATCGAGGATGCCGAGGCCGCCTTCCGCAATGCCGAGCCTTACGGGCTGCTGCGCATCGACGCCAGCACGCTGCTCACCCGCACATTCCTGTTGCCGCGACTGCCCGAGTTTCTCGCCCGCTATTCCCGCATCGACCTGCAGATCGGACAGAGCGACCGGCTGGTCGATCTCGTGCGCGAGGGCGTCGACTGCGTGATACGCGTCGGCGAGCCGTCCGACAGCGGCATGATCATGCGGCGCCTGGCGATGATCCGCGAGATCACCTGCGCCAGTCCCGCCTATCTGGAGCGCCACGGCAGGCCGATCTCCCCCGATGCGTTGGATGGTCACCAGGCAGTGGGCTTCGTCTCGTCGCGCACCGGCGAGACCCTGCCCTTCGAATTCACCGTGGCCGGCAGGATCCGCGAGGTCCGGCTGCCGGGCCGTGTGGCAGCCAACAATTCAGACACCGCCGCCGATCTGGCACGGCTTGGACTTGGCCTCATCCAGGCACCGCGCTATCGCTTCGAGAAGGACCTTGCCGATGGGACGCTCGTCGAGGTGCTGGCCGACTACCCGCCTTCGCCGTCGCCGCTGTCAGCGCTTTACCCGCAGAACAGGCAGCTCTCGCCGCGGCTTCGCGTCTTCCTCGACTGGGCATCGCGCATCTTCGCTAAGGCAAACCTCTAGCGGCCAGCATCGACCGTGAATAAGCCCAGACGACGCCGGTTCGCCAGTACTGGTTCAGCCCGCGGGCTGAAATGCCGGCATAGGCACGATGCTGAAACTTCAGGCTGGTCTGGAAGGTTAAATTTAAGCGTTTGGCAGTAGGATCGACCGACGAGCTATTGTCCAGCAAAGGTACCCGGGTCGAATTGGCCACAACGCGATATAGTCTCGGCCGCTTGAGACAGGCCGTTTTTTCTTCCGCCAACTTGCCGGCGGCAATAGCCTTTGTTGTGCTCATGATCTGCGCCGTCGTTGCCGACCAGCAGAACAGGAAGGTCTCTGATCAGCTGGCGCGCGCCGATGTGCTGGCCAAGGTCAACGTCATCCGCGCCAAGCTCGAAGGTAATGTAAACGGCAATCTCCAGCTTGTTCAGGGGCTCGTCTCAGCCATCGTTACAGAGCCCTATATGGGCCAGCAGAGATTTGCGTCGCTCGCAGGCAATCTGTTCGCGCAGAAATCGCAATTGCACAACATCGCCGGCGCGCCCGACCTGGTTATCTCGCTGATGTACCCGATGGAAGGCAACGAGAAGGCTATCGGGCTCGATTACCGCAAGAACGAGGAGCAACGCCTGGCAGCGCTTCGGGCGCGCGACCAGCGCGTGCTCGTATTTGCCGGACCGGTCAAGCTGGCGCAAGGCGGGCGCGGCTTCATCGGTCGCATCCCGGTCTTCGTGCCGACGGCCGGAGGCGGCGACCGCTTCTGGGGCATTGTCTCGGCAGTCGTCGATGTCGACCGGCTCTATGCGGCGAGCGGACTGGCCGACCCCGATCTCGATATCGATGTGGCGCTGACCGGCAAGGATGCGCTGGGCGGCGGGGGCGAACGTTTCTTCGGCAACGGCACTGTCGTCGCCGGCAATCCCGTTGCGGCCGATGTGCAGCTGCCTTCGGGTTCCTGGCAGATTTCGGCCATCCCCAAGGGTGGCTGGCCAGCGGCTCCGAAAAATCAATTGGCCTTGCGGGCGCTCATGGCACTTGCCGGCGCGCTGGTGGTGTTGCCGATCCTGGTGGCCGGGCGGCTGTTCGGCGAAAGGCAAAGGAACTACGCCGAGTTGAGGCGCTTGTCCGGCCGCCTGGAGCTGGCCCTGGAAGCCTCGGGCATCGGCGTTTGGGAGCACGATCTCGCCACCAACGAACTGCTGTGGGACGACCGCGTCAACGAAATCTATGGCAAGCCAGCCGACGGCAAGCCACGCGGCTATAGCGACTGGGCGCTGGCGATCCACCCCGAGGACATCGAGCGGGCAAAGCAGGACTTCGATTCGGCCGCGGCGACAAAAGGCCCCTACTTCTCGCAATACCGGCTCCTGCGCCCCGACGGCGCCATCCGTCATGTGCGCACGCGCGCAAGTTTCTTCCAGGACATCGGCGGCACGCCCAAGCTGATCGGCGCCGAATGGGACGTGACCAGCGACGTCCTGCTTAATGAGAACCTCATTCGCGAGCGCCAGCTGTCGGAATCGAAGAACGCCGAGCTGAAGCTGGCCAAGGCGCGTATCGAGCATGTGGCGCTGCACGATTCGCTCACCGGCCTGCCCAACCGCCGCTATCTCGACGAGATGCTGGCTGAAACCGGCCAACACGACCGCATGGCGCTGCTGCATCTCGACCTCGACCGCTTCAAGCAGATCAATGACACGCTCGGCCACGCAGCGGGCGACGCCATGCTGATGCATGCCTCGAAGGTCATCACGGCCAATGCCGGCTCTGCGGATTTCGTTGCGCGCATCGGCGGCGACGAGTTCATTGTGGTGAGCCATGGGCGTGACGATGACGACCTCTCGGCACTCGCCGACCGCATCATCGAGGAGATGCGCCAGCCTGTCTATTATCGAGGCCATCAGTGCCGGTTCGGAGTCAGCATCGGCATTGCCGCCAACAGCGGCGTCGACGCAAAGCAGTTGCTCGTCAACGCCGATCTCGCGCTTTACCGGGCGAAAGGCCGTGGCCGCAACCGCTACGAGTTCTTCAACGAGGAACTGCAGAGCGAGATCGTGCGGACCAAGCAGGTCGCCGACGAGATCCTGGGCGGGCTGGAGCGGGATGAATTCGTCGCCTACTACCAGCCGCAGTTCGACGCCAGGACGCTCGAGATCGTCGGCGTCGAAGCGTTGTCGCGCTGGAAGCATCCGCGACGCGGCATCCTGGCCCCCGACGCCTATCTCAAGGTGGCCGAAGAGCTCAATGTCGTGGCGCTGATCGACCGCATCGTCCTCAAGGATGCGCTGGAGAATTTCGAGCGCTGGTCGCGCAGCCATCTCAACATCCCGCGTGTCTCGGTCAACGTCTCGGCCAGGCGCCTGGAGGACAAGGACTTGATCAAGGGTTTGCGCGAGCTCGCCATCAAGGAAGGAACCGTGTCGTTCGAGCTGGTGGAGTCCATCTTCCTCGACGAGAACGACGATCTGGTCACCTGGAACATCGAGCACATCAAGGAGCTCGGCATCGACATCGAGATCGACGATTTTGGCACCGGCTATGCCTCGATCGTCTCCCTGCTCAAGTTGCGGCCGCGTCGCCTCAAGATCGACCGCCAACTGGTCACGCCCATCACCGGCTCAACCGCGCAGCGACAGCTGGTGTCGTCGATCATCGAGATCGGCAAATCGCTCGGCATCGAAGTGGTTGCCGAGGGCGTCGAGACGATGGAGCACGCGCGCATCCTGAAAGAGCTTGGCTGCGATATCCTGCAAGGCTATTTTCTTGGCCGCCCGATGGAGGCGAAGGCCTTCAAGACCTTCGCCCAGTCGCGCAAGTGGCTGGCCGCGGGGTAGTGGCTCGGCACCCTTAGCTCCGCAGCCCCGGCGCTTCGTGCCCGGTGCGCTCGACATATTCGGTATAGCCGCCGCCATAGGTGTGGATGCCTTCGGGCGTCAGTTCCAGCACGCGGTTGGAAAGTGCCGCCAGGAAATGCCGGTCGTGCGACACGAACAGCATGGTGCCTTCATACTGGGAGAGTGCCGTGATCAGCATCTCCTTGGTGGCGATGTCGAGATGGTTGGTGGGCTCGTCGAGCACCAGCAGGTTGGGTGGGTCGAACAGCATCAGCGCCATCACCAGCCGCGCCTTCTCGCCGCCTGACAGCACCCGGCATTTCTTCTCGATTTCGTCGCCGGAAAAGCCGAAGCAGCCGGCGAGTGCCCTGAGCGGCGCCTGGCCGGCCTGCGGGAATGCGTCCTCCAGCGTCTGGAACACGGTGCGCTCGCCTTCCAGCAATTCCATGGCGTGCTGGGCGAAATAGCCCATCTTCACGCTTGGACCGCGCGCCACGGTGCCGGCGTCGGGCTCGGAGGCACCGGCGACCAGCTTCAGCAGCGTCGACTTGCCGGCACCGTTGACGCCCATGATGCACCAGCGCTCGCGGCGGCGGACCTGGAAATCCAGCCCTTCATAGATGCTGCGGCTGCCATAGCCCTTGTGGACGCTCTTCAGCGTTACGACATCCTCGCCGCAGCGCGGCGCCGGCTGGAAGTCGAAGGACACCGTCTGGCGGCGCTTGGGCGGCTCGACGCGGTCGATCTTGTCGAGCTTCTTCACCCGGCTCTGCACCTGGGCGGCGTGCGAGGCGCGCGCCTTGAAGCGCTCGATGAAAGCTATCTCCTTGGCCAGCATCGCCTGCTGGCGCTCGAACTGCGCCTGCTGCTGTTTGTCGGCGATCGCCCGCTGCTGCTGGTAGAATTCGTAATTGCCGGAATAGGCGGTCAATGAACCGGCGTCGATCTCGACCACCTTGTTGACGATGCGGTTCATGAACTCGCGGTCGTGCGAGGTCATCAGCAATGCGCCATCATAGTTCTTCAGGAAGGATTCCAGCCAGATCAGGCTTTCGAGGTCGAGATGGTTGCTCGGCTCGTCGAGCAGCATGGCGTCGGGCCGCATCAGAAGGATGCGGGCCAGCGCCACGCGCATCTTCCAGCCGCCGGAGAGTTTTCCGACATCGCCGTCCATCATCTCCTGGCTGAAACCCAGACCATCGAGCACCTCGCGCGCGCGGCCGTCGAGCGCATAGCCGTCGAGCTCCTCGAAACGGTGCTGGGCCTCGCCATATCTGGCGATGATGTCGTCCATCTGGTCGGCCTGGTCGGGGTCGGCCATGGCGGCCTCGAGTGCGGCCATCTCGGCCGCCACGTCGCTCACCGGCCCGGCGCCGTTCATCACTTCGGCCACCGCGCTGTGGCCTTCCATGTCGCCGACATCCTGGCTGAAATAGCCGATGGTGACGCCGCGATCGACCTGCACCTGGCCTTCGTCGGGCTGTTCCTGCCCGGCGATCATGCGAAACAGCGTCGTCTTGCCGGCGCCGTTGGGGCCGACGAGGCCGACCTTTTCGCCCTTCTGCAGCGCCGCCGATGCTTCGATGAAGACAAGCTGACGGCCGTTCTGCTTGCTGATGCTTTCCAGTCTGATCATGCGATTTCCGGGGGCTTGGAACTTGGAAGGATTTTCCCCGGGGCCAATACGCGATGGCGGGCGCCAGAGGAAGAGGCGCAAGCGCCGCAGCGGCAGCACTTCCCTCCTTCTTGTGGGAGAAACCAAGACCGTCCCCGGACACAATCCAGAAACAAGATTCAACAGTTCGGAAAAACTGGCGAAAAGATCGGCTGGCATAAGCATCCTCGCGGCGGCCGGAATGGTCGCGGCACAACGCCAACGGGATGTTACCGGCAATGCAACGAGGTTCGAACGGATGGACGGGTGCCCTGCTCGGCATGTCCCTTGCCGTCACCGTGATCGGACCGTCGGAAGCAAAAGCCGCCATCACCCGCAGCGAGCATTGCGACCGGCTCAGTCATCAACTCGACGAAGCCATCCAGACCAAAGCCGAGACGGCCGAGGTCGCCGAGGCAACGACGCTGCAGAAGACGGCCATCCGCTTCTGTGCCGAGCGCAAGCAGGCGCAAGGCATCAGGACACTGGCCAACGCTCTGGAGCTGCTTGGGGTGACGCCGGACGATGACGCCCAGTGATATCACATCTTTGAACCCAATTTTCGAAGACCGGACTTTCAACACGTCAAGAAGCACCCCCACTAGAAGCACGGCAACAAGCACGCCAAGGCTTATTGATCGCTCTTCTCTCTGACTTCCTCCCAGGGAAAGGCCGCCACTCGCAAAAGCGAGGGCGGCTTTTTTCTTGCGCGATTCTTCGAATGCGAGCATTCCGCCCGGAACTGCGTGAAATCAAGACCTTACAGCGGTTCAACGATTCAATAAGTGAACCGTTCGAAACCAGACAGCGGTTGAATCTGTGCTCCGCCGATCATGCCCGCGTCCGCGATCCTCACCACGGCAGCCTTTTGCCGTCGCGAAAGAAACCGCCGGTCGGACCGTCATCCGCCAAGGTCGCCGCCCAGACGATGCCCGCTGCTCCTTGCGCCACCGGGCGCCCGCCCGGCCCACCCATGTCGGTGGCGACCCAGCCGGGGCAGACGGCGTTGACCAGCACGCCGGCGCCGTGCAGTTCAGCCGCCAGCACGCAGGTCAGCGCGTTGAGGGTCGCCTTGGAGGTCGAATAGGCCGGCGCCCCCGCGCCCATCGAGGCCAGCGAACCACCCTCGGAAGAAACGTTGACCAGCCTGCCATGGCCACCGGCCTTGAGCAGCGGCGCGAAGGCGGACGCAGCCCGCCAGGCGCCGAAGACATTGGTCTCGAACGCCTCGCGGATGACCGTCCAGTCCGGCAGCAAAGCCCGCGAACCGGTGTCGTAGTGGATCGCGGCGTTGTTGATCAGCACGTCGAGACGGCCGAACCGGCGCTCGACATCCGCCGCCGCCAGTGCCGCCGCGTCGGACGCCGCGACATCGAACGCGATGGCCTCGACATGGCCCTCGAGCCCTCGTGCCGCAGCCTCGCCCTTGGCCTGATCACGCACGCCCAGAAGCACGGTAAAACCGAGTTTGGCCAACTGGCGCCCGGTCTCGAGCCCGATGCCGCGATTGGCGCCGGTAACAAGCGCGACCTTGCTGGATTGCGAGTTCATCTGCTGCTCCCGGGATGTCGATTGCTTCGCGAGAAAGATGGCACGCGCGGAAGTGAGGTGGCGGGGATCGCATTCTTCATGCGATGGCGTGCAGGAATCGGGTGGTGGCCTGGCGGCGCGCCATGCAATGGTTGATCCATCACGAGGACCAGCCATGCTCACGCTTCATGATTATCTGCCATCGCAGAATGGCTGGAAGGTCCGGGTTCTGCTCGGGCTGCTCAAGATCCCCTATGACAGTCACATGGTCTCGATTTTCGAGGGCGAGAGCCGCACCGACGCCTTCCTTGAGCTCAATCCTGCCGGTGCCGTCCCCGTGCTCCAGCTCGAAGACGGCAGCGCCATCGCGGAATCCAATGCGATCCTGACTTACCTCGCCGAAGGGACGCCCCTTCTGCCGGCTGACCGCTATCAGCGCGCCAAGGTTATGCAGTGGCTGTTCTTCGAACAATACAATGTCGAACCGGTCATCGGCTCGCTGCGCTTCTGGACCTTGACCGGACGCCTCGAGCGCAACCAGGGCATGGTTGCAGGTAAGCGCGAAGCCGGAGCTCGGACACTCGCCGCCATGAACCGCAGCCTTGGCGACACCCCGTTCCTCATCGGAAACGATTTCACGATCGCCGATATCGCTGTCTATGCCTACAGCCATAGCGCCGAGGATTGCGGCTTCTCGCTGGCGAACTATCCGGCGGTCATGGCGTGGATCGGCCGCGTGCGCGACGCCATCGGTCCCGGCCATCCGGTCCATCCCTACAGCATTGACCCGCATTCCGGCGCCTGAACGGTTTACTTCTTGCCCTGCGGACGATGCTGAAACCCCATTCAGGCGGGGCCGGGAGCCCGTCTGTTTACACCGCGGTAGAATAGGGATATTTTGTATCCTTAATAAAGCTCGGTCAGTATCGATCCCGGAATTCATCGATGATCCTGAAAAGCCAAGTCGAATGGGCGCTGCACTGCTGCGCTATTCTCGCAGGCCTGCCTGCCGGGCGCTATCTCTCGACCAAAGCGCTTGCCGAGTTCCACGGCCTTCCCAAGGAGTATCTATCCAAGGCCCTGCAAAGCCTGTCGCAGGCGGGCCTGGTCCATACGACGTTGGGTCCGTCAGGTGGATATCGATTGGCGCGGACGCCGGCTGAACTGACCTTCCTGGATATTGTCGAAGCGGTCGAGGGCAAGTCGTCGACGTTCGTGTGCAACAACATCCGCGCAAACAACCCATGTCGTCCGCAGGACTATTGCGAAAGCAGCCCTTGCGCGGTGTCGCGCATCATGTGGGAAGCCGACGAGGCTTGGCGTGCAAAATTGCGCGGCGTCAAGCTTTCCGATCTGACCGAGGCCCTGGCGCAGGAGATTCCAGCCGAACTCTGGAAGAGCAGCTTTGAATGGGTGCTGGAGCGCGCCGGATGAATGGAAATGGCAGATCGTGACGGATGGCTAGTCCTTCTTACAGACAACAGGCGGGCCATCGGGCACCCTGAGGATGCCACGCACCCGACATGGACTCGCCGACATGATTTCCGTCCACCGGAACGGCCGGACACCAGGTGCCCGGCCTCTTCGGCCTACTTGTCTCGTCGGCCTACTTCTTCACCGGATAGGTCAGTTCCTTCTGGTCGGTGTCGACCACGAAGACTGCCAGTAGTTTCGCTGGCTTGGTCTTGCTGCCGTTCTCGCTCACACTGTGGCGATCGCCCGGCAATTCCGAAAAGCTCTCGCCGGCCTTGTATACCTTGACCGGGCCATCATTGACCTGGCTGCGGATGGAGCCTTCCAGAACCGTCGCATAGATGAAGGCGGAGGTCGGATGGGTGTGCGCTTCCGAGTGACCGCCGGGACCATACTCGACCAGAATGCCCTTGATGCTCTTGCCGGGGACATTCGGCAGTTCATGCTCATAGACGAGCGTGACTTTGGCGGCTTTGCCGCCTGCGTCCTGGGCTGCGGCCGGGCTTGCCAAGGCAGCCGTGACGATAAGGGCGGCAAGGATTGACTTGATCATTTCGAAACTCCCTTTTTGCGTTGAGTGGAACGCCGCGCCCGAAGATGCGGCGCATCGTGACGATCATTTGCGCGTCGAGGTGGCGAACCACTGCTCGAAGGTGATGCCGCCGAGACGGGGATTGTTGTCGGAGACGAGCGACGTGTCGTTCAGCCTCGCGCCGAAGTAGCGCGCTTCCGGATCAGCCACGACCTTGCGAGGATCGCCGGCAGCCTTCAGGTAGCGGGCGACGAGCTCGCTCATTCGCACACGCTCCGGACCGGAAATCTCGATCATGCCGTTGATCGGCGCGGCGAGCGCGACACCGGCCATGACGTCGGCGACGTCGTCGGAGGCGATGGGTTGTATATAGGCCGGCGACAGATGCACGGCATCGCCGACCGTACCTGATTGGGCGATGCCAGCCAGGAACTCCATGAACTGCGTGGAATGAACGATCGTGTAGGGAATGCCGGAAGCCTTGATCAGATTTTCCTGGGCGAGTTTGGCGCGGAAATAGCCGACGTCCTGCAGGCGTTCGGTTCCGACAACCGAGAGCGCGATGTGGTGCTTGACGCCAGCAGCCTTGTCCGCCGCGAGCAGATTGTGGCCCGACGTCTCGAAGAATTCCATCGCGGCCTTGTCCTCGAAGGAGGGTGAGTTGGCGAGGTCGATCACGACCTCGGCGCCCGCGAGCGCTTCCTTCAGACCTTCGCCGGTGATGGTGTTGACACCGGTATTCGGGGAGGCGGCGATCACCTCGCACCCCTGTCTGCGTAGGCGTTCCACTGTCTTGGAACCGATGAGGCCGGTGCCCCCAATGATGACGATTTTCATAAGACTTCTCCGTTAGCGGCCGCGCCGTCGCGCCGCATCGATTGATGGGTATGCCAGAAGGAAGGGGTTAGTTCAGGCCAGCCTTGTCGAGGCCGTAGAGCTTGTCTGCAGAGCCGGGCGCGGTCTTGAAGGCGACGTTGGCGCGGTTCCAGGCGTTGATGGCCATGATCGAGAAGGTCAGGTCGGAGATTTCCTTTTCCGAAAGCTGCCCACGCACACGCTCATAGAGCTCATCCGGAATACCGCCTTCGGGCAGCTTCGTGACGGCTTCGGTCCAGGCAAGGGCGGCGCGTTCACGAGGAATGAAAAGGTTCGATTCGCGCCAGATGGCGACATGGTAGAGCCGCAACTCGCTCTCGCCGTGGATCTTTGCTTCCTTGACATGCATGTCGAGGCAGAAGGCGCAGCCATTGATCTGGGACGCCCGGATATGGACCAGATCGCGGATCTTCTCTTCGATCACGCTGCGCGCCTCGGCCATGCTGAAGTCGAGAAACTTCTTGAATAGCTCAGGGGATTGTTGGGCGACGTTCAGGCGCTGTGTCACTGCTCTCTCCTTTTGAGGACATTTAATATCCTTAAGGATACATGATATCCATAATTCTGTAAAGCGCCTCCCGCCTGGGATGCGGGACATAAGGTTTATGTCGAAAAGTATGGGGTGAGAGTGGATCGGGATTTCGAACGTTCCCGCGAGTGGCGGAGACAGGTCCTTTCCCGGCGGCGGCGAATCGACCTCGATCTGACGCGGCCGGCCGTCATCAGCGGCCTTGATCGACTGCATGGCACCCGAAAGCCCGAGGCGGCCAATACCCACCGTGGCTGGAGCAAGTCCAAGAAAGTGTGAAACGGGTGCGGCTAAACGCAAAGCGCCGGCAGTCCGGCGCCTGAAAGGACTTACTTCTTGCCCTGCGGATGGATCGTCTCGCCGCGCTTCAGCATCGCGACGAAGGTCTCGATCTTCTTCTTGCGGCCAGCTTCGGTCTTCATGTTGTGGGTGCGGAAGGCAAGCGCGAAGCGGTTCTGTGCGCTGAGCTTTGCCAGCATCTCTTTCGCCTTGGGTTCGGCATCTATGGCTGCCTGCAGGTCATCGGGGATTTTCATCTCCTTGCCGCTGCCGTAGGCGCGCGCCCAGCGGCCGTCGGCCTTCGCTGCCTCGACCTGTCTCAGCCCATGCTCGGTCATGCGGCCCTCCTCGACCAGCCGCGCGACATTGTCGATGTTGATCAAGCTCCAGATGCTCTTCCTGCCGCGCGGCGTGTAGCGCTGCAGGAAGCTGTCGCGGTCCAGCCCCTTGCGCACCGCGTCGATCCAGCCGAAGCACAGTACCACGTCGATGGCCTCTTTCGGCGTGATCGACTTCAGCCCCGACCCCACCTTGTGGATCTTGATCCACACCTCGGTTTCCGCAGCGTGGTGCTTGCCGAGCCAGGCGTGGAAGCTGGCCGAGTCCGGGAACTCCCTGACCTTGTCGGGATCGACCCTGACCGGCGCCATCAGCCGGCCTGCCCGTTCGCTGCGCTTGCCGCTCGCATCACCGTCATCTTGCCTCCAGCATCGTGCCAAATCATGCGCCTGCGCGACCCCAAGGGAACCTGGTGGTGTTTGCAAGTGCGCAACGCGACTAGGGCGCACTTGGCCGAAAATATTTTCCTCCACCCCGCTGTCGAAATCTCGCAGACCTGCCATGGTCCTGTTCAACACGCTTGGGGGACACATCATGAAATCTCTGCTCGTCGCCCTGGCGATGCTGTTTCCCACAGCTGCCCTCGGCGAACCGATCGACACCCTGAAAATCATCACGGCGGTGACCGGCGACTTCAACGGCGACGGCGCCGTCGACCTTGCCATGGTGGTCGAGACCCAGCCCGGCAGTCCGATGGACATCCACTTCTTCCTCAGGGACAAGGAGCACAATTACCTCAAGCCCGTCGAAACCGTGCACGAGCAGATCCTCGGCGAATGGAACGGTTACGACCGGCCGGGCTACGAAAATTCAGACACCGAGCCGGAACTGACGATGCTGGCGAACGGCTCGATCAAGTTCTATCTTCCGGCGATGCCGATCGGCGGCCAGCGGACCAACATGACGCTGACCATAGCCTGGCGCAACAGTGCCTTCATCGTGGCCGGTTTTGCCTATGACTACGAGGATTTCCAGCAGGACAATGTCGCCAGCGCCTGTGAGTACAACGTGCTGACCGGCAAGGGGACCAGCAGCAAGACGCAGCCGGACGGCAGTTCGAAGCACAGGACTGTGTCGGTGGAAGGCCGGACCGTCGCCTTCAAGGACTGGAACCCGGGTGCTGATTTCAGCGCTTGCGACGGGTGATGGGCGTCTCTTCGACCGGCTTCAGGTCGGTGGCGGCGCTGCCGGCGTCAATCCGTGCCGGCGCATGATGTCCATCATCTTGAGCTTGTCCGGCGGGCCGCCGGCGGCGGCGTTGAACACCGCAAAGGCCTCGCGAAAATAGTCCGGGCCGATCGCCGCCGGCGTGATGACGCAAAGCGCCTTGGCATCCCTGGTGCCATTGTTGTCAAACCGGTGTACGGCGCCGCGTGGAATGCACAGCGCCTCCCCTGGCCCGACCTCGATCGCCTTGCCGTCGACGGTCCACGTCAAGACCCCGTCGACGCCGTAGATCGTCTCTTCGTAGTGGTCGTGGCTGTGCGCCGTCGCCGGCAGCCGCTGCGCGCCGGGCACCATCAGTTCGAAGGCGGCGACGCTGCCGTTCGAACTGTCGCCTGACACCAGGAAGCGAACCGATAGCCCCTTAGTACCGATGGTTTCGTTGGCTGGATTGACCTGAAGATCCAAGGCTGGCATTGCATAAGCTCCCCGAATAAATTACATTTACCGCTCATAAGTAAACTCAATTTACCGGATCGTCAATGGCCACCTCCACCGAAGTTCTCCAGACCAGGACCGAGGATCTGCTGATCGGCGCGCTGCTGCGCGTGCCGGCCCAGGCGATCCAGCGCCGGCTGATCAAGGAGCTCAACGCCGCCGGCTTCGACGAATTACGCCTGCCGCATATGGCGGTGCTGCAGTTTCCCGGGCCGGACGGCGCGCGCCCAAGCACCATCGCCGAGCGCGCAGGCATGAGCAAACAGGCCATCAACCAGCTGCTCAGTAGTCTCGAAGCTTACGGCTATCTGGTGCGCTCCGACATTCCGGGCGAAGGCAGCGCGCGCGTGGTGCGGTCCACCGAACGGGGGCATGCCGCCTTCTGGAAAATGGTCGACATCCTGGGCGACATCGAGGAAGAGTGGCGCGCCGAGCTCGGACCGGAACGCTTTGGCCAGCTGAAAGCGCTGTTGTTTGTCGTCTGGGATAGCCCGCTGGCGCGCTGAGCGACCACCAGTCGACGTTGCGAGACCGAGCTTCCATTCCGCCCGGGACTGAGGTCAATCGGCATTTCCGATAGCGCCATCGGTTTCTTCCGTTTCCCTGGCTCACACCGAACTGCCAATCCCCTGCCCTTGTTCATCCAAACAAAGGCAGAGCGAAATGAGCATTTCAAACCAGAAAATCCTGATCGTCGGCGGCGGTTCCGGCATGGGTCTGGCGCTGGCGCGGCGATGCATCGAGGCGGGCGCCGAGACCGTCATCGCCGGGCGCGACGAGGACCGGCTGCGGCAGGCGTGCGACGCGATGGGCAACCCGGCTGGCCTGGAGGTGGCCACTGTCGACATCACGCGAGAAGACCAGGTGGCTGAGCTGTTCGCGCGGATCGGCGGGCTCAACCACGTGGTCAGCACCGCCGCCGACATCGAAGGCGCCTACCGGCTGTTGCCGGAGCTCGACCTGAAGGCAGGGCAAAGGGTGGTGGAGAGCAAGCTTTACGGCCCGCTGCTGCTCGCCAAGCATGGCGCACCACGGCTTGGCCCCGCCGGGTCGATGACCTTCGTCTCCGGCATCGCCGCCTATCGGCCGGCAGCACGCGGCTCCGTCGTTGCCGCCGTCAATGCAGCGCTCGAAGGGCTGGTGCGGGCGCTCGCCGTGGAGCTCGCACCAATCCGCGTCAACGCCGTATCACCCGGCTGGGTCGACACCACGATCTGGGCGCAGGTCGCCGGTGACAGAAAGGCCGAGATGCTGGCCGCGATGGCCGAACGACTGCCGGTCGGCAGGATCGGCCAACCCGACGATATCGCCGACGCCATCCTCTTCCTGATCGGCAATGGTTTCACCACGGGAACGACGCTGCATGTCGAGGGCGGCCACCGTCTTGTCTAGGATGGCCCAGTGCGAGGAATTGCTTTTAAAGCAAGGCTTTGGAGCAGTTCGCCGATTCAGGCTCTGAACTGGTTTGAGAGCGTTCCGTAGCAGGCGCTAGCGTGTCCCGCACGGCGGCAAGAAGCTGCCTGAGCGCCGGTGGCTGAACACGCCGGCGTCGCCAGATCATCGCCAGCGGTGCCGACCGCATCTGGCCGGGCCACGGCATTTCGACAAGATCGCCACGCGCCAGCGCCTCGCTGACGGCAAGGCGCGGCACCAGGCCCAGCCCCGCGCCGGCCGCCACCAGCCGTGCGATGGCGCCGATGCTGCCGACCTCAGCGGCAAGCCTGGGCGCGGGGATGCTCGCCTCGGCGAAGGCGGTGTCGAACATGTGCCGGTATGTGCATCCGGGCTCCGTTGCCACGAAGCGCAACGAGGCAAGCGCAGCCAGATCTGATGGCGCTGGACCCAGCCCCGGGGCCGCGACAAGCACCAGCGGTTCGGCCACGATCGTGCGCCTGGCGAAATTGTCACTGGAGCTGCCCTCGTCGCGACGGTCGAAGCAGAAGGCGACGTCGATGTCACCGTCCTCCAGCAGGTGCCGCAGCGCGCCGCTGTCGGCCACTTTCATGCGCACGGTGATGTCGGGATGGCGGGCCTGAAACCCGGGCAGCCATGGCGCCAGCCGGGCAGACGCGATCGTCTCCAGCGCGCCGATGGTCAGTGCCCCGCTGGTCTGTCCGGCAGCCGCCTGCACGGCCGCGCGCGCCTCGCCATCGAGCCGCAACAGGTCTGCGGCGATGGGCTTCAGCGCCAGTCCTGCCGGCGTCAAGTCGAGACCCGTTTTCGAGCGCGTGAACAGGGCAGCGCCAAGCTCGGCCTCGAGCGACTGGATCTGGTCGCTGACACTCGATTGCGCCAGATGAACCGTCTCGGCGGCGCGCGTGATGTTGCGGCTCCGCGCCACCGCGAGGAAGGTCTTGAGCAATCTGTGATGCAACGAAATGTCCTGGCCGATGCCTACTGCAGCTGCGGCTTCTTGAGGAAACTGCCGCGGTCGGCCGATTTGACGCGCAGCCAGGTTTCGCGGCCGTCGCGCAGCACCCGCATCGGGATCTCCGCGCCGGCCGAGCCGCTCTCCCATAGCTTGCGATAGAAATCGGCCAGCCCATCGACCGCGCCGTCGCGGATGTCGGAGATGATGTCGCCCTGCCGCAGGCCGGCCTTGGCAGCCGGGCCGCCTTCGGTCACGCTCATCACCACCACCTTGCCGTCGCTTTCTGCCGACAGAGCGCCGAGCCACGGGCGCGGCGGCCTGGCCACATGGCCGCGCGTCAGGAGATCGTCGAGAATGGGTGGCAAAAGGTCGATCGGCACTACCATGTTGATGTCGGCGACCTCGCCGTTGCGGCTCATCTGCAGGCGCAGCGAACCGATGCCGAGCAGCGAGCCGTCGGCGCCGAACAGCCCGGCGCCACCCCAGGACGGATGCGCGGGCGCGATGAAAATCGCCTCGTCGAGCAGATACTCCCAATAGCCGGCGAATTCCTGCTTGGTGACGATCCTGGCCTGCACCGACTGGCCGACGCCGTCGGCCAGCACCACGGCGTCACCGATCCTGGCCTTGCCGGCATCGCCCAGCGCCACCGCCGGCAGGCCGAGCGGCGCCAGCGCCTGCACCAGGCCGAAGCCCGATTCCTGGTCATAGGCGAGCGCGTGCGCCGGGATGACGCGGCCGTCATGGCTGGTCAGCCAGACCTCTTCCGCTTCGGTGATGAGATAGCCGATGGTTAGTACCAGCCCGTCTGCGCGGATAACGACGCCGCTGCCTTCCCTGAGCGTGCCAAGGGCACCCGCCGTAAAGGCATCCTCCGGAACGGTGGCCCGTACGGCAACGACCGAGCGCGGATTGGGATTGATGGTCATGCTGTCATTCCTGGATAGGTGATATTTCTATAGGTATGCCGCAAGGGAGATGGTGCAAGGGGCGAGAAGCGGTTCGCGCGGCCTCTGGCACGATGAATTCGCTTCGCGAACCGGCTGGCTCACCCCACCAGGGGAAGGTAAAACGGCGCCTCCGTCAACAATAGTTCAACGCAAGTTGAACTTCCCCATCTGAAACCCTAGTTGTAAGGCGACCTGCCCATCCTTCCCCACGAGGCCCTGAGATGACCGACTACACCCCGCCGAAAGTATGGACCTGGAACAAAGCGAATGGCGGCGCCTTTGCCAGCATCAACCGGCCGATCGCCGGGCCAACGCACGACAAGGACCTGCCCGTCGGCAAGCACCCGCTGCAGCTCTATTCGCTGGCGACGCCGAACGGCGTCAAGGTGACCGTCATGCTGGAGGAGCTTCTCGCGCGCGGCCACAAGGGCGCCGAATATGATGCCTGGCTGATCCGCATCAACGATGGCGACCAGTTCGGCAGCGGCTTCGTCGACGTCAATCCCAATTCCAAGATTCCCGCCTTGATGGACCGCAGCGGCAAGACGCCGGTGCGCATCTTCGAATCCGGCTCGATCCTCGTCTATCTGGCCGAAAAATTCGGCGAATTCCTGCCGACCGAGCAGCCGGCCCGCGCCGAGGTGCTGTCCTGGCTGTTCTGGCAGATGGGCTCGGCGCCGTATCTGGGCGGCGGCTTCGGCCATTTTTACGCCTATGCGCCTGAGAAGTTCGAATATGCCATCGACCGCTTCTCGATGGAGGTGAAGCGCCAGATGGACGTGCTCGACCGTCGGCTGGCCGAAACCGAATATCTCGGCGGCAAGGACTACAGCATCGCCGACATGGCGGTTTGGCCCTGGTATGGCGGGCTGGCGCTCGGCCGCATGTACAATGATTCAGGCGAGTTCCTGTCCGTGCACGAATACCAGCATGTGCAGCGCTGGGCCAAGGCGATCGACGCCCGCCCGGCGGTCAAGCGCGGTCGCATGGTCAACCGCGCCTTCGGTGAACCCGCCATGCAGTTGCATGAGCGCCACGACGCCCGCGATTTTGAGACGAACACGCAGGACAAGCTGGCCGCCGAATAGGCTACGGCAAAGCCTGCCTCAAAGGAAAGCCCGCCACCGACGCGAATGTCTGGTGACGGGCTCCTCCCAAGACAACCCAACGCGGGCAATCCCTATGCGTCGGGCCTCACTCA
Source organism: Mesorhizobium sp. P2_A12 (assembly GCF_056405075.1). Classification (NCBI taxonomy): domain Bacteria; kingdom Pseudomonadati; phylum Pseudomonadota; class Alphaproteobacteria; order Hyphomicrobiales; family Phyllobacteriaceae; genus Mesorhizobium; species Mesorhizobium sp. P2_A12. The sequence continues at coordinate 488,507 of NZ_JBFUCU010000002.1, read as the reverse complement.
GTGCAGGACTTCGACGATCTGGCGGGTCTCTGGATCGACCAGGACGGTTTGGTCATTGATCACCGCGACGCGATATTTGACGTCGGGCACCTGCCGCAATTCGACCGTGTCGGGCACCGACGAGCCGAGCTTGAGTTCGACGCCCAGCAGGTTCACCGACGCAAGCGGCTCCTTCTTGATGTATTGGCGGACGACCGTCTCCTGCTCAGGCTGCACGACGACGACGTTTTCTGCCATCGCCACGCCAATACCGCCCACCAGGACGATCGCGGCCGCAGCACTCGAAAGATAATGTTTCATCATAGCCTCCATTGTATTCATCGTAACTCCGCCCTGGATGAAAACTCCGCCGCCACTGTGAGGTTCCATTTCAATTCCCGAATTGAAAGCATCACGAAATCGGCCTGATATTAACGCTTGTTGATCCAGCTGTCGGTCTAAGGGGCACAAAAGCTTCCGGAGTTCGTAGATAAATTATGCAGATCGGTGCTGCATCGCACACAGAACTGCCAAGAGCTACACGGGTCACGGGAGAACGCCCCATGGCATGGGCTTCAAAGGCCGTCGCCAGCGGCGCTGGATCGGCCTCAATATTTTCATTGCCTAGCCAACGTAGAGCGCACCGTGTCGTTCCAGCCGCCTTTCTTGTTTTGGCCGAAAGCTCCGACACGAAAGGGCCCGCCTTGCTGGGAGCAAAGCGGGCCTTAGACGGTGTGGCCGGAGGTGGCAGTCCTCACAGGTCACACTCAAAACGCGAAGCGCCGGCGCTTGGTTCCCGCGCTTGCCCCGCAGTGATGCCAACAGACAGGCGCTCGTCTGAAAAGCACTTAGAGCCTGGCCAGCAGGTCGGGTTCCAGATGCAGCCACATGGCCACGTTGTGGCAAATCTCCAACTACGCAACGCGGCAGCCGGAAAGGTGTTGGATCTAAAAGGCGACCAAAAGCTGGTAGTCGAACCCGACGCGCCTCCGGAAGTCCTACTGAGCCTATCTGATCAAGCCAGCAAGCGCTACAACCAGCTGACAGGCTCGACCTCCAACGTGCCACGCTCGGTACGGCAGTACCATTGACTCTGTCGACAATGTGACCTCAAACTTTTGAGACAAGGGAGAACGAAGCTGACATGGTCGTCGCCCGTAACCTGGAGGGTCGTGAGAACGCGAATGCATGGACCGAAAATTCTCGTTCGAACGCTGTCATCGAGTACACGCAGCGACAAATCCGGCAATCGGTGGCAATACCATTCGCGTAGCGACCATCATTCCAAGGTCGCTTGTTGGGGCGTGATCTTCGATCTTCTCTCGTCCACACCCTTGTTGCGCAGGCACGTGGAAGCCGGCGTCGTATGCTTCGGCATAAATTACGAGATGCGAGACTTCGTGCATGATCGAAAGAAGAACCTCGATCTCGTTCTCTGCACTTCAAACGGTGCTGCCACGGGCGACACGCTAGCGAGCATCGCCGCTGGCTACGACATTGTATTGACAGATGGCGAACGTGGGGACCTCGATGGCCTGCCAACACTCGTAAGGGCGCCGGTCGGATCGGTGATAATGGCACTCGAAGCGAAGGCATGCATGACAGCCCATCAGCGCGCCCTTCCCCGGCTGTACGACGAATTGAATTCCTCGCACCTTACGGTTCACGGCTCAAGCGACCAAGCGATAGCGGTCGGTTTCACGATGGTGAATATCGCCGATCACTACCTCAGCCCAGACCTCAACAAGAAGAATCGAGCGACCGATCCAGACTGGAGCCAGCACAAGCAGCCGCGCGACGCTCAGCTCGCGATCGACAAAATCAAGCAGCTACCGCGCCGATCAAAGGTAGGCGACGTCGGCTATGACGCGCTTTCAATCGTTGTCATCGACATGCCCAACGACGGGTCATCGGTCAAGCTGATCAGTAGCCTTCCGGCTCCACAGCACGGCGACATCTATCACTACGACGCAATGATCACGCGCCTATCTGGCATTTATGCGACCCGCTTCAAGGATCTTGCCTAACTTCCGCTGGACGTATTCGACCTGGCACTCCCATACGACAACGACCTTGTAGCCCTTCACTCGGAGCTCCGTGATTGCATTGGCATCGCGCTGCCGATTGGCGCGAAATTTGGACTTCCAGAACTCGGTGTTCGATTTGGGCAGCGTTGCCTTTCGGCAACTGGTGTGATGGTGCCAGAAGCAGCCATTGACGAAAATAGCCCAGCATCGGGAACTGTTCGCGAAGTCCGGGCTTCCAGGGAGGTTTCTAACGTTCCTGCGGTAATGCAAGCCAAGTTCGCGGAGGACTGTCGCGACCTGGGTCTCGATCTTTGTGCCCTTCTGCCTAATCCCGGCCATCCGTGCCGAGATCGCTGTATGAGGTGTTTGCAGGTTCATTCGGCGGCGATAGCGAGTTCCATGTCATTCGCGCCCTCAGGCGCTTCCATTCTATAGAGATGATCGCGCAGACGGTCCTGGAAGCCGTCTGCAAAACGCAAAACTGCTCGCTCAGTCCGAGAGAGAAATCCGCGCGTTGCACGAGCCGACAAGGGTTTGCCTTCATACCGAAGGAATTTGGTCAGTGCGGAACGCGTCTTCCATTGCGGGTAGGCGTTGATATTGACCGCGTGCCGACGCTCGCCGTCGAACCGAGCTGCCTTCGGCCATCGACCATTGGCCGGAAGATCGTCGTCCCGGTCAGCGTCGTACGCCCCAGGCTTTTCGAGCCGGCTTCCTAGCCACTTGGCGACCGGCACCGAGACCGCGTTCCCGACAAGCGACCAACGTAGCGAAGCACGACCGACACCTTCTGCAGCCTTCGTCCAATTTTCGGGAAACCCTTGAAATCTCTCGGCGTCACGAATGTCGGGCGTAATCACCGCGCCTGAAGGCAAAAGGATTGCCGGCGGGGAAGCGATGCCAATCGTGGAACCATTTTTGAGTGTTGGGATCGCGTCGGGTGCCCAACCGAGGCCGCGGACACCCTCGGTCCAATAAAAACCGTGAGCGCGAACGTCTAAATCGGTTACAGCCAGTTTGGGTTCAGCCTCGTCGGTGAGAATCACTGAGGCAGGGTCGAGATCGGTCGTCGTCGCTACGAACAGGACCCGCTCACGACGCTGCGGCAGGAAGGCAAGACTGTTCACTACCCGATAAGCCCATCTGTAGCCTCGCTCCTCGAAAGCATCGATGAGAATACGCATGGCGCTACCCTTATCGAGCTGGAGCATAAATGACACATTTTCCAGAACGACCCAGGGCAGACGCCGCTCGTCCAGCAAACGAAATACCTCGCCGACGAGACCAGATCGCGCGCCCCCGATGCCCTTCGTCAGGCCGGCCTGACTGAGGTCTTGGCAAGGGAACCCTCCTACCAGGAGATCTATCTCACGGGGTAGCGCCTTCAAATCGCAGACGTCCCGCTCGCAGGGTACATGCGGCATTTTTTCCGCTAGAACTGCCCGGGCAGGTTCCCAAATTTCACACAGCAAGCTGGTTTCGTGTCCCGATGCCGCAAGACCTCGCTCCAACCCTCCAATACCCGCGAACAATCCCGCAACCTTCACGATTTACCCTCCGATGCCATTCGCTCCGCCACCGTAGCGCCGAATCGGCAACCCGCAAAGTTCTTATTTTGTTCCTTGCCATTAATCCAGTTGGAATGCCATAGGTGGAGTTAGCGGATCATCCACCTTTCGGCGCCATCTTCTCATGGCAATAATCTCTCTTGGCCTGCGATAAACGCCCAGCCTTTCTGCCCCACTATCACGGCTGCCGAGACATGCTGGGGCAGCCAGCGTCATGAAGTCAGCGCCTACCTTGCATCGCACTCGCGTCCGTAGCTACGCCGTCGGAAAGCCTGCGCTGGCCCGCCGCAGGACGTGTTGTCGATCGCTTCGGAATCTGATGCTCCTTGCCAGCGGGGGCCATTTTCGGTGCCGCGATTGCGGGGAAGACGCTTGGCCGGCTAAGTTTTTTCCCGATCCTGGCCCCGCGAAACGACCGCGTCATTATATCGCGTTTGACTAAAATACCGGAACGTCCAATGCACATTGCCGGAACCGAACAGGGCCCCTCGGACCTTTGCGGCGGACACCTAAGACCTTGGTCCTAGACGAAAACGCAAACGGCCGATGTGGCCCGGATTGAAGTCCGGAGAAGGGAACATCTCGCCCTGGCTGTCGTTTGTCGCGATGTCTCCGGCGCCGCCGGATCCATATCGGGAGGACAGAACGATGCCGCATCGATCCACCATCGTCAAAACAGGCAACGGCCCGGTCACGGCGATTGCCGTGCTGATGGTGGGATTGATGGCGGTGGGGATGGTGTTTCTCGTCCTGGGCGGCGCGCTCTACCTCAACGAGCAGCCGTCGGATCAACGTGCGCTGTCGTCCGTTCCCGCCCGATCGATTCAGGCGGCCGATCGTAGTGCGGCAAACTGATCGGGCCCGCGCTCGGCGGAACATCCAGCCCCATTCGAATCGACAGCGACCCGCCGGCCAGTTTGGCGTTGAGGAAAATCGTCCGATGCGGCAAGAACGAGAAACTGTTTCACGCCGTGGTGACCAGGACGCCGAATCTGCACTTTGGTCCCGGCCTATTCCGCTTTCGCGGAAGTGTCGGCCGGCGGGCGATGTGCAATGGTGTCAATGCGGCGGTACGAGCCGCCCTGGTTGACGCGGGCGCCCGAGCCATCCCAACAATGCGCCCCCCGTCCGCGTCGACCACGGCATGCCCTTGGCGGTATCTTCCGATCCGCACAGCGGACATGCCGTGGCGCGAAGCGACGATCAGCCTGCCGCGAAATTCGTTACAACTTCAGCCGCCGACCAGCGCCTTCGTCGTCACCAGATTGACGCCGGCCTCGGCGAATTCATCATTGTGGCGAGTGATGATCTGCCGGGCGCTCTCACTGGCGCTGTCCAATGTGCTGTGCGCATCGGAGACCACGGTGACGCCGAGCCCTTTGGCCATCGCGCCCTTGATGGTCGCAGCCACGCAAAAATCGGTCTGCGCACCCAGCAGCACGACAGCACCTGCGCCCTGCTCGGCTACCCAGTCGCCAAGGGCTGCATTGCTAAATGCATTGCCGGCGCTCTTGGCGAAAGTCGGCTCGTCTACGGCCTGGCCGAGATTGGGCCACACCGGCCAACCCGGCTCACCCGGCGCCAGCGGATCGCCCGCCGGTCCGTCATGCCTGACAAAGGCGACCTTGCGCCCGCCGCGCCGCGCCCAGTCGATCACCGCCCGGGCACGCTCGGCAATGGCTGACGCGTCATGGATCGGCGGCTCGTGCATGCCGTCGAACATGCCGGTCTGCAGGTCGATTACGATGAGCGGCGCTTTGTCCGCGAGGCTGGGTGCTGACATGGTTTTTTACATAGCACGGCGAGCGAGGTGATCAAGGATTTCGGAGTGGCTGTATTGTCGCCTTTTGGCCTCGCCACTCGATCAGTGGCTCCGCAAAACATAGAGACCAAAAAGGAACCCTGCACCAAGAACACCTATGGCGACGGTAAACAACACCAGCGCGCCAGCAATGCGGCCAACAGCTGCCCTCGATTGAATGTCATGCTGCGAGCTGCTGATCTCCCGAATTGTTCGGTGGGCCAGCTTGAGAATTTCAACGGCAATAATAGCTGCTACCGCAAAAACAAGGAGTACTGCCAACATGCTCAACGTTGGCGGATGATTATAGAGACCGACAATCGCTTCGCTGAGTTGGTAAAGGAAAAACGGTGCGTATCCTATCGCAGCGAAGACGCCGCCAAGCGCAAAGTAAGTGACCAGGCGCCAGGGCCATTCTGAAAGCCAACGCTTGCCGGCCAGTTTTCGTGCGCGATGGTCCAGCATTGCAAAGCAAATACTGCCGGCAATCCAGCAAAAGCCGATCCACCAATTCATCCAAGCGTCTTATCGGACCAATCGTTAGCTCGGGATTAAACCGTCATGTGGCGCGTTCCGCCCCTGTCACCCCGGCGCGCCCGCAAACAGCACCACGCCGTCGCCTCCTGCGGCCGGCCAGTCGCGGATGGTACGGTCATAGCCGCCGGTCAGCACCGTGCCGTCGGCGGCGAAGGCCACCGCATAGATAGGGCCGGTCTGGCTGTCGAACATGGCGACCTGGTTGCCGGTTTCCATGTCCCACAGGCGCGCCGTGCCGTCGAGCGAACCGGAAACCAGGCGCTTGCCGTCGGCCGACAGCGACAGCGTGTAGACGGTGCCCTCATGGCCCTCGAAGCGACGCAATTCGCGGCCGCTGTCGAGATCCCAGAGCTTGATCGTGTAGTCGCCGCTGCCAGTGATCAGATGGTGGCCGTCGGCGGTGAACACGGCGCCATAGGTGCCTTGCTCATGCCCATGCCAGCTGCGCAGCTGCTTACCGCTGTCGATGTCCCAGAGTTTTAGCGTGCCATCGATGCTGCCTGAGACGGCCCGGGTGCCATCGGGCGAGACGGCCACCGCACTGACCGACCAGTCGTGCCCGCTCATGACATGCAGCACGGCACCCTTCTCGAGGTCCCAGACGATGACATTGCCGGTCTCGTGGCCGGTCACGGCGCGTTTGCCGTCGGGGCTGATCGCCAGCTTGTTGACACCGCCATTCTCGCCCGCCGAAAAGACATGCAGCACCTCGCCGTCGGAAAGTTTCCGTTGCACGATCTCGCCGTCGTCGCCGGCGGTCAGCGCGCTGACGCCATCGGGCATGAACAGCGCGGTGCGAGCCATGTCCTTGTGGGCGCCGAGGGTGCGGATCAGGTGCTTGCCGGCGATGTCCCAGAGCTTGATCGTGTGGTCGGTGCTGGCGCTCATGATCGAGTGCCCGTCGGGCGCCACGGCCAGCCAGACGACGGCGTCGCGATGGCCCTCGGGTTCAGTCGGCAGCGGTGGCGGAGCCGGGGGCAGCGGCGCGACAGTCGGTGGCGGAATGACCGCGACCTTCGGTGGCGTCGGTGCGGCGGGCGTCGGCGGCGTTGGCGTTGGCGGAGGCGCGAGCGCAGGCGGAGCCAGCGGCGGGTTGCCCGCTTCCGGTGGTGGGGCGGGTGGAGATGGCGCCGGCGGCGCGGCGGCCGGTGGAACTGCCGGCTCCTGGACCGGCGGCGCGCTGGCGACGTCCTGCCCCTTCGGCTCGGCAGGCTTGGGTTCATTCTGCTTGGGCGCGACGGGCTTGGGTTCGCCGGGCTGGCTGGCAATCTCGCCATCGCGATCATGCCAGGGGCCGAACCGGTCGACGGCCAGCACCGCAAGCACAACCAAGGGCAGGGCGAGAAACGCCTTGCGCAGGCCGGGCCTGCCGGTGTCCTGCACTTCCGCCGCTCGGCCGAACAGCGGCGCGCCGGCCTGATGGTTCGGGCGCCCCGGCAGACGACCGGCCCAGAACAGCAGCACGCCAATCAGGCAAGCGAGTGCCGCCACCACCAATCCGGCCAAACGGATGGAGGCTGGATCCCCGGCGAAAGACGAGACACCGCGCCAGGCGACGACTGCATCGATAAGCACCAGCCAAGCGCGCCAGATGCAAGCCACGGCCATCACCAGCAGGATGACTGCAATCAGCCTGTCGACGACTCTGCTCATCGGCCCCCCTCGGCGCCATCGCAGGCTTCGCCCTGGTGGCACGCCGCACAATTCAGTTCATGAGATTACCAGTGGAAAAGGTGTTCGCAAAATGGCGCATGCGAAAGGGGCGGCGTCGAGGCTCCCGGCAAGTTTACCCCGCGCTCACCTGAACTCCACCCAGACCGGCGCGTGGTCGCTGGCGCCGTCTTGCCCGCGCACCTCGCGGTCGATGCCGGCGGCGGTGAGACGGCGCGACAGTGTCTTCGACAGCAGGATATGGTCGAGCCGGAGCCCTGCGTCGCGCGGCCAGCGGTTGCGGCGATAATCCCAGAATGTGTAGAGCGTCTTCTTCGGGTGCTTCTTGCGCAGCGCGTCGGTCCAGCCCTGCTCGATCAGGCGGGCGAAGGACGCCCGGCTTTCCGGCTGCACCAGCGCATTGTCGTCATAGGAGCGGGTGGCGTAGATGTCGCGCGGCTCGGGCACGATGTTGTAATCGCCGGCCAGCACCACCGGCAGGCCGGTATCCAACAGCTGCTCGGCGTGTGCCTCCAGCCGTTCGTGCCAGGCGAGCTTGTACTGGAATTTCGGGCCAGGCTGGGGGTTGCCGTTCGGCGCATAGAGGCAAGCGATGACGATGCCGTTCACCGCTGCCTCGATGTATCGGCTCTGCTTGTCGGCATCGTCGCCGGGCAGCGCATCGCGGGTCAGCACCGGTTCCGAGCCCCGCGCCAGGATGGCGACGCCGTTCCAGGTCGGCTCGCCCTTCCAGACCGCGCCATAGCCCGCCGCGGCCAATGCCGAACGCGGAAACTGCGTGTCGCGCGCCTTCAGCTCCTGCACGCACACGACATCGGGTTTTGCCGTCGCCAGCCACGCCAGCAAATTGTCCAGCCGGCTGTTGATGTTGTTGATGTTGAAGGAGGCGATTTTCATCAGCTCAGGAAACGATCCGGCCCGTCCACGCCTTCACAGCCTCGGCCAGCGTCTTCAAATGATCGGCGCTGGAGAAACCGGAGATGCTCTTGCGCGGTTTGAGATCATGGTCGCCATCCTCCAGCCAGACAATTTCGATCTGGTCGGAAAGCGCGTAAGTCGCGACCTCCTCCTGCGTCCCGAACTCGTCACGTGTGCCCTGGAAGATCAGCGTCGGCGTCTTCAGGTCGGCCAGATGTTTGGTCCGCAACTGCTCAGGCTTGGCCGGCGGATGAAAGGGATAACCCAGGCAAAGCAGGCCCGAAACCTCGCCCTTGGAAAAGATCTCGTCGGCGACCATCGAGGCGACCCGCCCGCCCATCGACTTGCCGCCGATGATGAGCGGGCCGGTTACGCCCTTCGCCCTGAGGTCGGCGATCGCCTTGACATATTCCGGGTTCACCGTCTCGGCCCGCGGCGGTGGCTTGCGATGCCCGTAGCGGCGGGCGGCCATATAGTGGAATTCGAAGCGCGCGACGCGAAAGCCGGCTGCGGCCAATGCCTTGGCGGTGGCGGCCATCGAGACCGAGTCCATCGGCGCCCCGGCGCCATGGGCGAGCAGGATGGAAACGGGGGCGGTATCGGGGCCGTCGAAGAGGAAGGTGGTCATGTGGCGGCCCTCCCTGAGAGGTCGCGTTCCGTCCCACCCCCCTCTGGCCTGCCGGCCATCTCCCCCGCAAGGAGGGAGATTGGCTGTCGCCATCGCTTTCGCCAACCATCAACGTTGGAAGACGAGCGAAGCGTTAAAGCTGCTGATCTCCCCCCTTGCGGGGGAGATGTCCGGCAGGACAGAGGGGGCTGTTCAAGCGCAGACATGAGCCCCCTCACCCCGCGGACTTCTGCGCCAGTTGCAGATCGACGAACTGCACCCCCTTGGCCGCCACGCGCGCCCATTCGGAATCCGTGTCGAGTTCGAGATAGCGCGCCCAGTTGCGGCGCGCCTCCAGCAGATTACCGGCGTCGAATTCCAGCCGGGCCAGATTGAACACCGGATCGGCATAGGTCTTGTCGAGCGCGATCGCCTTCTGCAGGTGCCGTCGCGCCGAAGCCTCGCGGCCTTGCTCGCTCATCAGCCCGGCGAGGTTGAACCACGCCTCGACGAAGGCCGGGTCGAGCTTTATCGCGCGCGCATAGTCGTGCGCTGCTTCCCTCCCGTGCCCGCCGGCGCGCAGGCAGTTGGCGCGGTTGAAGGCGGCAATGGCATCTGTCGGATCGATGGCGAGACATCGCTGGTAGAGCGCGGCTGCTCCGTCATGGTCGCCGCCCCCCTCAGCCGCTTCGGCCTCGGCGAACAATTCTTCCAGTGTGTCGTCGCCCTCTGAACCGGCGGCGCCCAGATCGAACAGCAATTGTCCGTCGAGTTCGCTCTGGCCGCCCTCGAGATAGATCGCGTCCGCGCGCCCATGCTGGGAGCCGACATTGAGCGACTTGGCGGTGAGCGATGCCACCGGACCGGAGCGGTGAACGGAGCGCGCGATCGCACCCCACGTCGCCCCGCCGGCCACCAGCCCGGCATATTTGCGGGCCAGGATCAGGTCGCGGAAGGAATAGGGTTCGCTGTCATGCTCGAAGGCATCGAACAGCGACAACAGGTCGAGGTCGGCGCCTGAAATCCGCGACTGCTCGATCAGTGATTGCCTGGAGAGCGAGGACGCCTCCGGCGCCTTCATCAGGCCGAGCAGGCGCAGGAAACCGTTCTCGCTGATCGGCGTACGTCCGGCGGCGCGCTCGGCGGCGACGCGGCGCTCGATCTCGGCATCGCCGGATTTTGCCAGATGGGTCCGCCCGAACACGACATGCGTGGTGCGCCTGGTGACACCGCGCCGCAACTGGCCGTGCTGGCGCCCGACCTCGCGTGCCGCCAGCCTGAGCGGAAACGCCGCCAGCGCGCCGATCGTGCCGAAGACGGCGCCGGGGACCAGGACGGCTTGTGCCGTCATTTCTTGCTCTTGCCGACCGCCTTCAGCAGATTGGCCCTCAGCGGGTTTTCAGCCGCACCGCCTGCTGCCGCCTTAACCTTGGCCGCAGGCTTGGCGACCTCGTCGGCCTTGCTCTTCGATTTGGCCGGCGGCTTCGACTGCGACAGGCTGGCCTTCAGAGCGTCCATCAAATTGATGACATTGCCGCGCTCGGGGGCGGCAGCGATGATCGGCTTGTGGCCCTTCAGCTTCTCGCGGATCATCGCCATCAGCGCGATCTCGTAGCGATCCTCGTAGTTCTTCGGATCGAAGGTCGTTTCCTTCTGCTTGATCAGCGCTTCGGCCAGTTGCAGCATTTCCGCGTCTGGCTTGCCGGCCGGGATATTGCCGAAATATTCAGCCGTGCCACGCACTTCGTTCGGATTCCTCAACGTACACACGAACATGCCGTTCTCGCGCGCGCCGATCGTGACCACGCGCTCGCGGCTGGACAGCACTAGCCGGGCGATCGCCAGCTTGCCGGATTTGCGCATCGCTTCGCGCAGTACGGCGAAGGTTTCCTCCGCCATCGCGCCATCGGGCGCCAGGTAATAGGGCGCGTCCTGATAGATGACGTCGACCTCGCCCTCGTCGACGAAGGCCTCGATGTTCATCGTGTGGTTGGATTCGATGCGCACCGCGTCGAGGTCGGCATCATCGATGATGATGTACTGCTTGTCCTCGTACTCGTAGCCCTTGACCAGATCCGAGCGCTCGACCAGCCCCAGTTCCGGGTCGACCGGCTTCATGTTGATGCGGTTGTGGGTCTTCTTATGCAGCTGGTTGAAGCTGATACGCTCGCTCGCACTGGTGGCGGGGTATAGCCGCACCGGACAGCTGACGAGGCTGAGCTTGAGGTAACCTTTCCAACTTGCCCTGGGCGCCATGAAACACTCCTACGCGGCCATGCACTGTCACACCGATGCAGCGCTGTTCGTCCGAAGGACGAGCGACGCCACTGAAATCCTACACCGACCCCGCACAATACAGGCAAATCCCTGACGAAATGTTTTAGGTCGGCACGATGTCGAGATGGAAGAATAATTCAAATTGTCGGGACCGTCGATGGACTTAGGTGCCTCACCTCATTCATGGGCGCGAGGAACCCAACTTGTGAAGGGGCAAATCCCGCGCGAACTCATCGATCTCCGCCCATGGATCGCCGGATGTCGCCAAGAGCCCCGGCAGCGAGGAGTAGTTCAAATCCTGCGGTGCATCGATCGACTCCAGATCCGCCCAGCTCACCGGTGTCGAGGCCGGCAGATTGGTTCGGGCACGCAGCGAATAAGGAGCGGCCGAGGTGTGGCCGCGCGCATTGCGATGATAGTCGATGAAGATGCGCTTCTTGCGGTTGTCCTTGCCCATGGTGGTGGTGAAGGTGTCGGGCGCGGTTGCCGCAAGATGCGTGGCGATGGCGCTGGCCGCCTGGTGCAGCTTCTTCCAGTTCTGCTTGCCCGTCACCGGCACGGTGATGTGGATGCCGCTGCCGCCCGAGGTCTTGGCGAAGGGCACCAGCCCCAGCCCCTCGAGCTCGCCCTTGATATGCACCGCCGCCTCGACCACCTCGCGCCACGAAATCCCCTCGCCCGGGTCGAGGTCGAAGACGATCTGGTCGGGCTTGTCGAGACTGATGCGATGCGTGCCCCAGGTGTGAAATTCGACGACGCCGAACTGCGCCAGCGCCAGATAGCCCTTGGCGCCTTCGACCGAGAGATAGGACTTTGTCTCGCCCTCGGAATTGGTCGCCTCGAAGGTCACCACCGAGGGCGGCATGCCGGTGAAGGCATGCCGCTGGAAGAAACAGTCCTTAGGCAGGCCGGTCGGGCAGCGCACCAGCGACACCGGCCGTCCCAGAATGTGCGGCAGCATGAAGTCGCCGACCAGCGCGTAGTAGACGGCGACATCGAGCTTGGTCGGCCCGGTCTTGCCGAACAGCCGCCGCGTCGGGTTGGTCACCCAGATGGTGGCGAGATCGGCCTCGGAGATCAGTCGCTTGCGCTTGGCCGACACCGGCGTCGACAGGCCGACATCGCGCAACCCGCGAAACACCGCGTGGCGCAGCGCATTGTCCGCGGTGCGGTTGGCATAGTGGATATGGGCCGAAAACAGCGGCCGCACCCAGTGCATCTCGCGCATGATTTCACGCGGCACCCCTTCGGGCGCCGTCGCGCCTGAGGTGAGCGGCTCCAGCCTGGCCAGCAGTTCGGCAGCGGTCCCGGTATCGAAGCCGGTGCCGACCTTGCCGCGATAGTGCAGTTCTCCGTCCTCGAACTCGGCAAGCCCGAGCGCTGCCAGCCCTTCGGCGGCATTCGAGACGGTGTAGCCGGCAATGACGAAGTCGTCGGTCTGGAGCGCCTTGGTCTTGGTCCAGCTTTTGGTGCGGCCGCTCTGGTAGGTCGCGGTGGCGCGCTTGGAGACGACGCCTTCCAGTCCGAGTTCCGACGCCTGGTCGTAGAGCCCCTGCCCCGAGCCTTCGACATGGTCGGAGAACTGGATGGCGGAATTGGCGCCGAGGCCCGACAGCAGCTGTGCCAGCAGCGCCTTGCGCCGGACCAGCGGCGCCTTGGTCAGGTCCCAGCCGTCGAGATGGAGCAGATCGAAGGCATAGAAATGCAGTCTGCTGCCGGCGCCTCCGGCCAGCGCTTCCTGCAACAGCGCGAAACGGCTGATGCCCTTGGCATCGAGCACGACGATCTCGCCGTCGATGATGGCGTCGCGGCACGGCAGTCTGGCGAAAGCCTGTGGCAGGTCGCCATAGCGCTTCGTCCAGTCGATGCCGCCGCGCGTGATCAGCCTGACCACGCCGTCGGTCAGATGCGCCATGGTGCGGTAGCCGTCGAATTTGATCTCGTGCAGCCAGACCTCTCTGGTGTCCTCGCCATCGGGCGGCTTTGGCACCTGCGTCGCCAGTTGCGGCTCGATGCGGCTGAGTGCCGGCGCCTTGAATGCGCCCGGCAGCGTGCCCGGCTTCAGTGCGCCCGGCTTGGGCTTGGCCACCGGCTTCGCGGGCGCCACCAGCTCCTCGATACGCCTACCGGACTTCACGCTTTCCGGCCGCGCTTCCAGGATGTCGAGCGCGGTGTCGGCGGCAAGGTCGCGCTCCTTGAACAGCAGCCAGTTCTTCTTGTTCTGGTCCTCGCCGGGTTTTGGTTTGAGCCTGGTCAGCATCCAGCCGCCATTGAGCTTGTCGCCGGCCAGCCGAAACTTGAAGGCGCCGGTTCGCAGGCTCTTCTCGACATCGTCCATCGGCGCCCAGCTGCCGGTGTCCCAGACGATCATCGGCCCGCCGCCATATTCGCCCTCGGGGATGACGCCCTCGAAGTCGATATATTCCAGCGGATGATCCTCGGTCTCGACCGCCAGCCGCTTGTCGGCCGGATTGAGCGACGGCCCGCGCGGCACCGCCCAGCTCTTCAGCACGTCGCCGACCTGCAGCCGGAGATCATAGTGATCGGCGGTGGCGTGATGCTTGTGGACGACAAAGCGGTTGCCTTCGCCGGCGACGAGCCCGCCGGCGGGCTCCGGCGTTTTCGAGAATTCGCGCTTGGCGCGATAGGCTTTGAGCTTGGGTGGGGTTGTCATGGCATGGATCGAAGCGCGGCAACCAGGTGCAAGCGTCCCGACAGAGCGCAGCTCTTGAGCCTCACGCTCTCAATCGTCGGTGGCCGGCGTCAACTCGAGCTCGGCCGGCGACAGGCCTTGCTGCAGTTGGGCGAGCCGGAATTCGTCGACCCAGTAGGCTTCGCCGTCGACCAGCACGCGCGCCTGGTAGGAGCCGGCCGAAAAACTCTGCGCAGTGATGTAGACCTTGTGGCGGTCGAGCGCCTTGCGCACCGCGGAGCGCTTTGCATTCTGGCCGATGACGGGACTGAACATGACGCTGCCCTCGGTCGCCCCGACACCCACATGGCCGCGGTCCGCAGCCTGGCGACTGGAGTTAAGGATGACGGAGACCCGCCGTCCTGTCAATTTCGCGGAGACGAACCAGGCCCGAGACTTACGACCCGCTGCTGTTGACCGCGTTGCCGATCACCTTGAATTTGGTGTTGACCGCATTGCCGAGCGCGCCGGCGCCGGCGATGATGGCAAGCGCGATCAACGCGGCGATCAGCCCATACTCGATGGCGGTCGCCCCGGATTCATCGCGGATGAAACGGGAAAATAACTTCGGCATATTATTCCTATCTTCTAATCCCTCCCGCATCTAATAAACCCCACAGATTGCAGTTCGGTTAAAATTTGACCAAGCTAATGAAGGTGCTCGGACCCCGACTTGAATCAAGACATCAAGTCGTGGGGCTGCCTGCCGCCGGAGGCGGGACCGCTCGAACCCTCGCCTCGGAGAACTGGCTTCAGTCCTTCAACCGCCGCAGGCGGCGCGCCACGCCCTGGATGGTTTTGAGCAGCCGCGGTCTCGTGCGCACGTACCGCTCGGCCCGGCTGCGAAACAGGATCGCGGCATTCGCTCCCCTGCCCCGCAGCGTCATCGGTTCGCAGATCTCGGATAGAACCGAATTCGCGGCACCGATATGTTCCTTGTAGCCCTGACCGCCGACCGACAGGTCGAAGTAGTCGAATCCCCGCTCGCGCCCCCACATCATCAGCTTGGCGATCGTCGTCAGGCCGGGTGACACATTGGCGACCGCATCCTTGTCGATCGCGAGCAGGATGCCATGAAGCGTGCCCTTTCTGGCCAGCACGAGCATGGAGGCAAGCCAGGCTTGCCCGACGCGCAGTCCAAAGAGCCGCACCGATCCATCGGACAGGCCCTGGAGGGCCGCGTTCCGGTAGAAGTCGACGGCCGATTGCTGCGTCAGGAGATCGAAACGCGCAAGCTCGCGAAAGCGCTTCAGCCGCAGCTCAAGCAGCGTACCGAAAAGCTCCTCCGTCAGGGCGGGCGTGTCGGCCTCTACCAGGCTGAGGCCGCCCAGTTGTTCAAAGCGGCGGCAGTGCTTGCGGAAGTCCTTGGCGAAGGACGGCCTGCAGATGCGCTTGATGAGATCCTCGGGCTCGCCGTGCAAGACCAGGCCCGAGGTGACCTGGATGGAATCGCGCGTCGCCGAAAGCAGAGCCAGCGGATTGACCACGCCAAAGACCTGTTGCGGGATGCCGGCGATGTGGATGCGATCCACCGGCGGCAGCACCGAACAGACCGCCGCCCAGGCGGCTTCAGCGCCCTGCCTTGTCCACGGGCTGCCATCGGCCAGCAGCGGCGCGGAATAGTCGCAGACGCCGCAGCTCAGCCATTCGACCACATGGTGGCGGTAGGCCCGGCGCCGCATCAGCGGCACCAGCATTCTGGGCTCGCCGGTCGCCGCGTCGCTCACCTCGACGACAAGCAGTTCCGCGCCCTTGGGCATCAGCCGCGTGGCGATCCCTTCGGCCCAGGCGTAATGCTGATGGGCGGTGCAGACACCATTGGCCTGCCACTCTAGCCAGAGCGGCCTGACCGCCTCGAGGCTGGTGTGCAGCCGCGCCGTATAGGCGCGTTCGGCGGCGTCAGTACTGGCGGCGGGAGCAGGAGCCTGCACCGCCGAAATCGGTGCCATCCGCATTGCCTGGCTCGACATATCTGCCTCCTACCTGTCTCCCGCGACGACCGGATGCGGTCGCCGGCGATCCTGTTTTCAGCCGCATGGACCCGCCTACCAGCGTTCTTCCAGACCTGACAGGCGCATCAACGCGAGCCTCTTTGGTATGGATCAAGCACGAAATGCGGCCGCCCTCAGCCCTTCGACTTTCGCAACCCGCGCATGACGCCCTGGGCGGTCTTGAGCAGCCGAGGATGAGACCGCACGAAAACCTCGACCCGGTCGCGAAGCGAAGCGACGGCTGCTACGCCCTTGCCGAGCGGTGTCAGCGTTTCGTCGATCTTGGCCAAAACCGAACTCACGGCGCCGAATTGTTCCTTGTAAGGCTGGCTGCCCACCGACAGGTCGAAATAGTCGAACCCCTGCCGCAGTCCCCATACCATCAGCTCGCCCATCAGCCCCAGGCCCGGTGAGGCGTTGGGCACCACCTCCAGGTCCATGCCGATCAGCAGGGCATGCAATGTGCCTTGCCGGACCAGCATGTACTGGACAGAGACCCAATCCTCGCCGACCCGCAGTCCGAATATCCGCACCGATCCATCGGACAGGCCCTGGAGTGCTGCGTTTCGATAGAAATCGACAACCGTCGGCTGCGCCAGGAGATCGAAACGCCCCAGTTGGCGAAACCGCTTGAGCCGCATTTCGACGAGGGCGCCGAAGACGAGCTCTATCAAGGCCGGCGTGTTGGCCTCGATCATATCCACGGTGCCGTGCCGTTCGAGCCGGCGCCAGTCCTTGTAATAGGTTTTGACGAAAGACGGTCTGCCATGGCGCTTGATCAGGGTCTCCGGGTCGCCATCCAGCACGAGGCCGGACGTGATCAGGCTGGACCCTTGCGCGATCGCCAGCAGCGCCAGTGGATTGGCCACTCCATAGACCTGCCGTGGAATTCCCGTGATGTGGATGCGGTCCGCGCGTGGCAGGACGGATCGGACCGCCGCCCAGGCGGCTTCGGCAGCCTGCGGGGTCCACTGGCTCCTGTCCGACAGAAGCGGCGCTGAATAATCGCAGACGCCGCAGCTCAGCCATTCGATCACGCGATGTCCGAGCATCGATCGCCGCATCAGCGGTACCAGCATCTTGAATTCACCGGTCCCGGGATCGGCCACTTCGACGATGAGCAGCTCGGCGCCTTCGGGCATCAGCCGTTTGACGATCCCCTCGACCCATGCATGGAGCTGATGGGCGGAGCACGTCCCATTCGCCTGGCATTGAAGCCAGAGCGGCATGACGGCTTCGAGACTGGTGTGCAGCCGCGCCGTGTAGGCTCCCGCAATGCTTCGGGAAGCATCGATAGCTTTCCCGGCCGGTGCTGGCGCTCCAGCTATCGGCGCATCGGGCGGTACAGTCGTCAACGTCCGGATCGACACGTCCATCTCCTACCTTTTTCCCGTGGCGAGCGGGGCGGGTTCGGTGCGCCGCCACGATTTCGGCTGGCTGTCATGCCGGCCATCCGCGCCCTCAAGCGCGAGTATGTGGCGGTGTGCGAAATACCATGAGGCCACGAGCACGACGGTCTCGGAGACCGCGGCACCTGCAAGCGACCATGACGGGGAAGCGATAGCGAGCAGGATGGCGATCAAGACCAGACCAACGACCGCACCGGCCGTTGTGATGAACGCCACGACCCGGAATTCGCCGAGTATCTCGAGGACGATGCGCGGCATGATGTAGAGCATGATCGGTACGAAGTTCGCCACGGCGAGAAGCCCGATGACGCTGACCGAAGCTCCCGCGAGCGATTGGGATTTTATCGTCGGCAGGACAAACAGGATGCAGGCTCCGTAAACCAGGCTGCCGAGCCCCATGACAAGCGACCAAAGCTTGGCATGCATCCACACGCGCCTGACTTCATTGTTCCCCATCATCTTCGCAAGCTCGGGCTGCAGCATGTTCACAAAGGCCAGGCTGACGATGCGCAGTGGGGCAAACAGGACGATAACCGCCGCGATGGGCGCATAGGCCGCCGGACCTGCGATGCCCGCGACCAGCAGCGCCAGGCACTGACCCTGAATGTTGGTGGTCGTCGCGCTGAATCCCGACCAGCGCAGTTGGCGCCAGAGCCTGGCATAGCGTCGCCGCACGGGCGCGCGGAAACTGACGCGAAGCGGACGGGGCGCCAAGCGGGCAAGCACGGCTATGCCGATCACATTGGCCGCTGCAAGGGCATAGAACACCATTTGCAGCACATTCGGCGCCGTGTAGATCGCCAGCGCAGCCATTGCGGCACCGGCAACGGTGAAGGCGAAATCGCTTATGCTGACGACCATCTGTTGGCGGCGCGCGAAGAACGCCGTGCGCATATGGCTGCGCAACGACCACGCGCCGACGAAACACCCGGCGGCGATACTGCCCGCGTCACCCCACAACAGCATCAGCAGCGCGGTCGCGGCGCCCATGATCGACGCGACGACCACCGCCGCCCCTCCAAACGTCACGTCGTGCGCGTCGACCCCGGCCCTGTTGGTGCTCTTGCCCATCCATATGCTGGCCGGGACGGCGGTCAGTGATCGGATGTAGGACAGGCCGACGCCGCCCATCACCATCGCGATGGCGAAGATGCCGTAGCCTTCCGCCGACAGCACGTGCAGCAGCGCGATGTTCAGCGCGAAGTGAAAGCCGCTCTGTATGGCCTCACCGCCGATCATCAGCACAAGGCGCCGCAGCAGATGGCCTGGAAACACGAACTTCACGGACTGGTCTCCGCTTCGCGGGCGGCATGCGCCCGGCCAGGCTTCGCCAGCGCCACCCTCAACTTGTCGGTGGCGATCGCCGCGATCGCCGCCGCCGCTACCGGTTCGCTGAAAATCTCCTCGTATCGCGACCGCCCCGCGGCGACGAAACCGCGCCAGGCATCTGGCCGCAGGACGATCTCCCGCAGTTTGTCGGCCAGAGCCGCCGGGTCGCCGGGCGGAACATGCCAGCCGGTCACGCCATCGCTGACCACTTCCACCAGGCCGCCGATGGCCGACACCAGTGGCGGACGGCCATAGGCCATCGCCTCGATGGCGACACGCCCCAGCGATTCCGGACGCCGCGACGGCACGGTGACGATGTCGGCCCAGCGGTAATGCGCCGAGGGGTCCGTCACGACCGGCAACACGCTGACCCGTTCGGCCAGGCCCATGCTTTCGACCAGTTGGGCCAGCGCGCGCTCGCGCTCGACGCTTTCGAAGGCGCCGCCGACCAGCCGCACCTCGATCCTCGACCGCAATTCGGGTGACATCGAAGCGATCGCCTGGAGGAGTATCTCCTGGCCCTTGATCCTGTTGACGCGGCCGAGCAGCAGCACCCGCAACGGGCGCCTGCCGTCATAGGTCATTGGTTCGGCGGACGCTGGCCCCGCGACACCGTTGTAGACGACATGCGTGCGCGAGACCTTGGGATCGCCGAACGCGGCGCGTGTCGCGCGCGAGTTGAAGATGAGATCCGCATGGCTCCAGCGCATCAGGCCGACGAGTATCCTGCGCATGACGCCTTCGGGGATCTCGTGGATATGCAGGATGGCCTTGTCGGGGAGAAGGCGCGCGGCCAGAGCATAGTCGGCCACGATCGAGGTGTTGACGTAGGTGAGATCGCAATCCCGGAGGCGCCGCCATGCCCGAAGCACGGCCATCGGCAATCGCGCCATCTCGACCGTCGCCAGCCGCAGGATGGCCTGGCGCCTCAGCACCCAGAGCGGCTCGAAGACGATGCGGCTGGCATGGCGTTCCAGGATCTGCACGATCGGCCCGCTGCGCGGCAGCACCACCTCGATGTCGGCGGACGGAAACGCGGCGCGCAGCGCAGCAACGCTCTCCGCGAAGCTG
This sequence comes from Mesorhizobium sp. P2_A12, assembly GCF_056405075.1. NCBI lineage: Bacteria > Pseudomonadati > Pseudomonadota > Alphaproteobacteria > Hyphomicrobiales > Phyllobacteriaceae > Mesorhizobium > Mesorhizobium sp. P2_A12. The sequence continues at coordinate 468,630 of NZ_JBFUCU010000002.1, read as the reverse complement.
CGGTCGGAACCATAGAGTTCATAGCCCTGATGAACGCAGGCAATCCGCATCTTTGTATCCCGCCAGGTGCCGCAGCCATCGCGCCAGGCGCTGGAATGCGGGAACCTTTTCGCAAGAACCATGCCTGATTGATCCGCCCGACCGGCGGACGCCCAATCCCTGGCAATGCCTCGTTTCGACACAGATACGCACAGAAGGGTTGACCGATAATGAAACAACCACGGGGTTCAATACAGTTTTTTTACAACCCGGCGCGATGATCATCCGCCCGAAGGCCGAATCGTCGGATGGCACGGAAGTTGCCCATCTGATTCTTAATCATGCAGCAATCGCTAATATACACAGATCTGAAAGTGCCGCCGGCTATGAAACCAGAGACGCCTGCCATTCTGATCCTGGGGACGCGCGGCATACCCGCGGCCCATGGCGGCTTTGAAACCTTCGCCGAAAGACTGGCATTTTTTCTTGCCGGCCGAGGCTGGAAGGTCGGCGTCTATTGCCAGGAGGAGGTCGAGCGGATCGACCAGAGGGTGCGCAGCGAAACCTGGCGCGGCATCGAACTCATCCACGTCCAGGTTGCCTCGAAAGGGCCGCGTGCGACCTTGGAATTCGATTGGCAATGCGTGCGCGACGCCGCCAGGCGGCCAGGCGTCTGCCTGGTGCTCGGCTACAACGGCGCGGTCTTCCTGACCTGGCTCAGGCTGAAGGGGCGCAAGATCTTCACCAATATGGACGGCATCGAGTGGCGGCGCCCCAAATGGGGGATGGCGGCGCGAAGCTGGTTCTGGCTCAACGAATGGATTGGCGCCTGGGCCTCGCATCGCCTGGTTGCCGATCATCCTGCCATCGCAGACCATCTGGCGACGCGCCGGCCGCGCAGTGCCATCGCCACCATCGCCTATGGCGCCGATCCGGTGACATCGGCACCGGAGGCGCCGGTCCGGGCACTGGGCCTGGAGCCAGGGCGCTATCTGATCTCGATCGCGCGGATCGAACCCGACAACAACATCCTGCCGATCGTCGAAGCCTTCTGCAGCCGCAAACGCGACATGAAGCTGGTGGTGCTCGGGACGCTGTCCGACGAAATCCCCTATCATGTCGCCGTCCGCAAGGCGGCCAACGGATCGGTGGTTCTGCCGGGCGCCATCTACGACCAGGCGACGGTGAAGGCATTGCGCTATCACGCACGAGCCTATCTGCATGGCCACACCGTCGGCGGCACCAACCCGTCGCTGGTCGAGGCGCTGGCTGCCGGCAACATGGTGATCGCGCACGACAATCCATTCAATCGCTGGACCGCGGGTGCCGCCGCAATCTACTTCACCGACACCGACAGTTGCGCCGAGCGGATGCAACAGGCGCAGGACGATGACGCCCTGGTCCGGAACTGCGGCATCGCGGCCAGGGTGCGCGCCCGCGAAGCCTTCCGCTGGGAGGATGTCCTGGCTGCCTATGAGCGTGAAGCCTATCGGCTTCTCGGTGTCACCGCCGACGAGGCCGTCGCGGCCAATCGCGCATCGCCCGGCACTGCATGACAGGCTGGTCGCGCCGGCGGGTGCTGCGGACGGCGCTGTCGACCGCGGCACTTGGCTCTCTCCCGTTCGCGCCGTTCGCCCGGGCCGCCGAGCCACCCTTTCGGCGCGGCGTCAACGCCTGGCCCTGGTTCTCGCTGACACGTGAATTCCCGGCGCCGCGCACCGACTACGGCTGGCCGCCCTTCCAGCAGCAGCGGCCGGTTCCGACCGCCCACGACCTGCGCCGGTTGCGCGACACCGGGCTCGATTTCATCCGCCTGCCGGTCGATCCCGGCCCGTTCCTGGCGGCCGACGCCACCAGGCGCGGCCTGTTGCTTGAGATGCTGGACGCGGCGGTCACTGTCACCCTCGATGCGGGTCTCGGCATCATCGTCAACGTACAGGCCAACGGCGCCACCCACTATTGGAATCCTGACCGCATGGTCGCCAGCGTCACCGCGCCCGCCTTCGATCTCTATCGCCGGCTGGTCGGCGAGCTCGCTGGCAGGCTGGAGCGCTTCCAGCCCGGCAAGGTGGCGCTCGAAGCCGTCAACGAGCCGCCGCAGGCCTGCGCTTCGGAGACCTGGTCGCAGGTCCAGCTCGCTCTTCTGACCGCGGCAAGGGCATCGGCTACAACCTTGCCGCTGGTGGTCACCGGAGGCTGCGGATCGATGGTCGGCGGACTGACCGCGCTCGATCCGGCGCCGCTGTCGCCGTTCGAGCCGATCCTGTTCACCTTCCACTTCTATGAGCCCTATCTGTTCAGCCATCAGGGCGCGCCGTGGATGCGCGAGCCCGTCTATCGCTCGCTCAACAACGTGCCGTGGCCGGCGTCCGCCGGCTCGTTGGAAGCGACACTGGCGTCGGTCAGGGCTCGCATGGCGCAGGATACCGAAACTACGGATGAGGCCAAGAAAGCCGCCTATGCGGAAACCGAGCGCGTGCTGAAGGTCTATTTCGACGCCCAGCCCGACCGGCGCTTTGTCGACAAATATCTCCGCCAGGTTCGCGCCTGGGGCGACAGTCACGGCCTTGCGACGGAGCGCATCATCATGGGCGAATTCGGCGCGCTGCGCAGCGATGCCCGCTATGTGGCGGCGCCCAATCCCGATCGGGCACGCTACGTCGCCGACGTGCGCCAGGGTGCCGAGGATCTCGGCTTTGGCTGGGCATTCTGGAATCTCTTCGACGGCATGGGGATGATGGACGACACCACGCGGGCCCTCGACCCGGACATCATCGCGGCACTTGGCCTGACCATGCCGGCGGACTAGGGTCAAAACCGACCTACGTCTTCCATGACGCGAACGGCAACTTTGCGCCGCAACTTGGACGTAGAGTCCAATTTTGCGGTTGCCCGAAAGCAGACATCTCCAGCGACCATCTTGGGGTCGGGATGCGCCAGCATCCTGCTATGCCGGTAGAGACGACTTCAGTCTCATCGGTATCGCCAGAGCCGCGAAACTGTGGTAGCCGCCGCTCAACCAACCAAAGGACGACACCAGTGAACGAACCAACCGTGGCCCAGGCGACCGAAAGTATCTATGTCTCGCTCCGGGCGGACAATGCCGACATCGACGCACATATCGCGACGCTGAAGGCGGCGCTGACCCGAGAAGGGGTAAAACAGGCGGTGTTCGATCCAACCAAATTGGCGCAGAACAACCGCTCGGGCCGCAAGTTGATGCAGGCTTATTTTCGCCAGCGCGGCGTGAGCGTTAAGTTTTCGGACCAGTAGAGCCGCGCGCGGGTCTCAAGCCCGCCGGCGGCAACATCATGCCGCCGATTGGGCGCAGATGAAAATCCGTATGGACGAGGCGACCCTGGCGAACGGCGACATCAACAAAAAGCCGCGCACCCAATGGCGACCTTGGCCTCAAATCCCAGCTTTGGCTAGAGTTCGTGGCATGCTGAACGCCATTCACCACGTCGCGCTCATCTGCACAGATTACGATCGGTCGCGACGGTTCTACGTCGAACTCCTCGGCCTCGACCTGATCCGGGAGGTCTACCGGGAGGAGCGGCAGTCATGGAAGGCCGATCTGCGGATCGGGTCCGTCCAGCTGGAATTGTTCTCCTTCCCTGCACCGGTGATGCGGCCGTCCCATCCAGAGGCGACAGGCCTGAGACATCTGGCATTTGCCGTGGCGGATCTTGATCCCGTAATCATACGCCTGGAAGCCGCCGGCGTTCCCGTCGAGCCAATCCGGATCGACCCGTATACAGACCAACGGTTTACCTTTTTCAGCGACCCGGATGGATTGCCGCTGGAACTCTACGAAGCCCCATGAGGAACGGTTCACTTTTGCGACCACGTCATCGGATGTGGGAACGGCGGTCGGCAATATGATCCGTCAACTCGGGTGCGCCACCGGGCTCCTTGCCACGGGCCAAGAGGCCGACGCTCTGCCCCGCGTGTCAATAGTTGAGCAGATCCTAGCCGCATCCCGAATGCGGACATCCGAGCAAACAGCCGAGGCGGCACTTTTGCCAACCAGCTTCGCAACTGGCCTTGTAGGCGGCTTCTTCCGCAAACGATCTGATTGCTCTGCACGTCATGGTGGGGTGCATTCGACGACTGAGTTTGCCCATTCAACTCCTACTTTTTTCAGCATGTGCTAATATTGCAGCCGTGCGTGGCCGTGTACAAAGTACGGCGTTCGCAGCTTGGGGACTGCACCCAATGGTGAGCACATGATCCGCAAGGCGCTTCTTTGGTCGGCTGCATCGTTGCTCGCCGGGGCCATGAGCCTGTCCGCGCACGCCGCCGACAAGGTCGTCAACCTTTACGACTGGTCCGACTACTTGGATCCCTCGGTCATCGACGACTTCACCAAGGACACCGGTATAAAGGTCGTGTACGACGTCTTTGACTCCAACGAGATCCTCGATACCAAGCTGCTTACCGGCGGCTCCGGCTACGACGTCGTCGTGCCAAGCGCCAGTTTCCTAGCCCGCCAGGTCGGGGCCGGCGTCTTCCAGAAGCTGGACACGTCGAAGTTGCCCAACATCGCCAACATGTGGGACGTCATCGAACAGCGCACCGCCAAGTACGACCCGGGCAACCAATATTCGGTGAACTACATGTGGGGCACGGTGGGTTTGGGGTACAACACCGCGAAGATCAAAGCCGCGCTGGGTGTCGACAGACTCGACAGTTGGGATTTCTTCTTCGATCCCGAGAAGCTGAAGAAGCTCGCCGATTGCGGAGTCTACGTGGTCGATTCGCCCACCGAAATCCTGCCCATCACGATGAACTATCTCAGGTTGAACCCCGAGAGCACCTCGCCGGAGGACTTCGGCAAGGCCGAAGAGGCATTGATGCGTATCCGTCCCGACATCCGCAAGATCGAGTCATCCGAGTACATCAACGCTTTGGCGGACGGCGACATCTGCCTGGCGATCGGCTGGTCGGGGGACGTCCTGAAGGCGCGCGATCGGGCCGCTCAAGCCGGTAACGGCGTCACAATCGCCTACTCGATCCCTCGGGAAGGCACTGTGATGTGGTTCGATCAACTGGCAATCCCGGCAGATGCACCGCACGTGGATGAAGCGGATGCCTTCATCAACTACCTCATGAAGCCTGAAGTCGCCGCCAAGAACACAAACTATGTATTCTTTGCTAATGGCAACAAGGCTTCACAAGAATTCGTTGAAAGAAGCATCCTCGGCGACCAGTCGATCTATCCTGACGATGCCACGCTAAAGAAGCTTTTCACCGTCTTTCCGTACGACCCGAAGACGCAGCGCGTGGCAACGCGCACCTGGACTAAAATCGTCACGGGTCAGTAATTGACGGCAATTGAGCTTCCGGCGAACCGCCCGATTGTTCACCGGTCATCTGTCAATCCGCAATGCCTGATTTCCGCAGGCCATCTAGCCAATGCTCCACGTCCTCCTGACGGCGATATGGAGAGTCGCGCTTGTAATCAGACAGAGTGAAACCTGGCTTGCTTTCAAGGCATCTGCCCCAAGCCGATCGTGCCTCTTCGGCGCGTCCTAGCTGGCCTAAACACGCAGCCAGATTGGCGAATCCCCGATCATAGTTGTTGTTATCCCAGCGGCGGAACGACTGCAGTGACGCCTCATAGTCGCCGAGTAGGTAATGCGTAAATGCGAGCAACTCGTGGATATCGCGGTCTTCTAGTGGATTGAGCCGTTGCAGCCGCTCGCCTATCTCGCGAGCCTTGGCGAGTCGACCGTCCCAAAGAGAGATGTAGCCAACCCAGTTGAGTGCCATCGCATTTGTGGGTCCGAGCACGAGCGCGCGTTGCCAATGGGTCTCGGCAGTCTCGAAGTCGCCTCTCCATGCATGTAGAGCGGCAACAACCGCCTCTGCGAGTCCGCTGGCATCTCCGAGTTCAATCGCCCGCAAGGCCGACTGCAACGCCAATGCCTTTAGACCCCCGTCGGCCCTGAAGGCGGAGAGCGTCGCGTAGGCGTCGGCGAGGCATGCATGCGCCCGCGCCGAATCAGGCTCCCAGCGAAGTGCCAGCTTAAAGAACTCGATAGCGGCAATGGTGTCGTTTTCCGTAAAACGGTGCGTAGCCTCGACTCCGCGCAAGAATGCGTCATAGGCACCCAGGCTCGTTTTCGTCTGTCGGGCTCGGGCGATCTCCGCAGTTCCAACCTTGCCGACCAAGGCCCAGGCGATTCGTTCTGTCACCTCGTCTTGCACGGCGAAGAGGTCGTCGATGCTTCGGTCATAACGCTCGGCCCAGACGTGATTTCCGGATGAAGCTTCTATCAGCTGCGCGGTGATCCTTACGCGTGCTCCAGCCTTCCGAACGCTTCCCTCGACGACGTAGCGGACCCCGAGCTTCCTTCCCACCTCGGTAGTGTTTACGGACCTGCCTTTGAAAACGAATGAGGAATTGCGAGCGATCACAAACAGGCTTTGGCTACGGCTCAGTTCCGTGATCAGGTCCTCAGTTATTCCGTGCGAGAAATATTCCTGTTCAGGATCCGCCGACATGTTAGCAAATGGAAGCACGGCTACCGACGGCTTGAACGGAAGTGGCAAATCCCTCGCCGAGGCGATAGCCGCCGGAGGTTCTTGTGCCTGCTCTTCCGTTTCGACCCGGTAGGCGCGAACCGCCCCAGCTATGTTCTTCATCACATGATCGCCAAGGTCGACGAGCTCGTAAGGAAGTTTGCCATTTACCTGATCATAAACGCTGCGCCCAATGACGACGCCTCCGGGCTCGCTGACCTTTTCGAGCCTCGCTGCAATGTTCACGCAGTCGCCGTAGATGGTGGTCTCATCCAGGATGACCTCACCAGCGTTGATACCCATTCTGAACGCCATGCGCCGTTCTGACGGAAGATCAGTGTTGCGTGCCGTTATGCGCTCTTGCGTCTCGACAGCGAACTGCAGCGCGTCGACGGCGCTTGGAAACTCGATCAGCAGACTGTCGCCGGCGGTGCCGACCAGCCGACCCCTGAATTGCGCGATTTTTGGGTCGATCACTTCCGCGCGCAGTGCCTTTAGATGGGAGAGAGTCCCGGCCTCATCGGCCCCCATCAAACGCGAGTAGCCAGCTACGTCCGCTGCCAAAACCGCCACAAGCTTTCGTTCCGGGCGCGCCACGATGCCTCCTGGACTACAAAGACGTCACGTGGTTTTGCTGGTAGCGTAGCACTCGCGTGTAAGCGCAACTAGCCGCCATAGATGGTCCGCTTTGGCTAGCTTCAGACCTTGGTCCCACCGGGCTGAACGTCCGCTATCGTTCTTCGGGCGTATCCGCACGGCTTCCTTCACAGCGACTAGGGGAATATCCGAGGATCCACCACCGGAATTGTGCGCTAGATCGGCAAACCTGCTTTGGCGGCACCTTCAACAATTCGCTCCGGATCGGACGGACTGGCGAACCAGAAGTTCGAAAGGCGTTCCCGAAGTGAATACGCTGGGTTGATGGCAGTTAGATCGTTCCAGACTCGGCGGGCCTCCTCCACTTGACCCAAATGACCAAGCGCCGAGCACAAGTAGCCGCGTGACATATCGGTTTCTGGGACCAGCAGGATGCGCGCCCGGAGCAGCGATGCTGCCGTTTCGTAGCGTGCTCCGAACAGGTATGCCGTTGCAAGGTGGTGCAGGTTCTGGTGAGTCAGCGCCGGGTCGAGCCGGATGGCCTCCTCAAAGTAGGGGATAGCTTCCAGTGGTCGGCCGCCATGCGTGAACGCATTGCCGCGTCCCACTTGAACGAGGGTATGGTTGGGGTTGATTTCGAAGGCCTTGAGGGAGTCGGTCTCGACGCGGGCGCCGTCCTTTTCCATCAAGGCCACAATCGACGAGATGCCGTAGCCCAGTGCAAAGTCCGGATCGATTTCGACGGCGGCATCGGCGCATCGGCGTGCTTCGGCGACCCCGGCGGTGACGTCCGGTAGCCAACGGTTCACGGCCATGGTCAAGAACGCTATTGAAAGGGCGACGTAGGGCCCGGGCAGGGTGGGATCGACGGCAAGCGCACGGCGCATGAGTTCGATGCCGGCGCGCGCCCGGTCCAGAGATGGACTCTCTGCAAACAGTATCGCTCTGCCTCTAAGGGAGAGGTCCAACGCTTCGAGGTTCGCCGACTTTCCTTCGAGCTCGACTAGAGTGGTGCGCGGAGATATCGAAAGGCGAAGCGCGTCCGCGACCTCGCGAGCAACCTCATCCTGGATCGCGAAAATGTCGGTAAGATCGCGATCGAACCGCGTCGACCAGACCTGCGAGCCATTTGCGGCGTCGGCCAGCTCTACATACATGCGCAGCCTCTGGCCGGAACGCTGCACGCTTCCGGTCAGCACGAACCGGACCTCGAGGTCGGCGCCGACTTTTCTCACGTCAATGTTCCGGTCGCGATAAGCAAAGCTCGAGTTGCGAGCGATGACCGACAGTCCCGGAACCTTGCCCAAGACACCGATGATTTCTTCCGCCAGGCCGTCGGCGAAGTAGGCTTGCTCCTGGTCTTCGCTCAGGTTGAAGAAGGGAAGAACCGCCACCGACGGCCTTTCGCTGAGCGGCGAGGCAGGACGGCCAGAGACGTCGGGCAATGCCAGGCGATATCCGATGCGGGGCACCGTAACGATGATGTCGCCGTGAGAGCCCTTGCCGAGGATCTTCCTTAGCGAGGCAACCTGTACCGAAAGGTTGCTTTCCTCTACGGCTCGCCCTTCCCATGCAGCATCCATCAGCTCCGATTTGGTGAGAATGTCGCCGCGGCGACTAAGCAGGGCTGCAAGGAGACGGGAGCCTCGAGAACCGAGCGACCATGTTTCGCCGTTGCGGCGGACCGATTCCGTCGCCGGATCAAATTCCAAATCGCCAATATTCAAGCGCGGGTGCATGTCGCCGGTCGATCTTGCTGGCTCACTTTTCGGAAGTATTTCGGACCCTATTCGATACTCGATCCGCGCCCTTACGCCAATCTCCCATAATCATCGATCAATACGGCAGGAGGCCCCGATGTTTCCCTACGTTTGGCATGACCCCTTCGCCGAGCTTGCACTGCTCCGTGACCAGAGCGCGCTGCAAAGAAAGACAATAGAAGCCCAGCACGAGACAGCCAGGGGGCCATCGACATGCTTGCTGCTGGCGATCCTCTTCAACTTCGCAACGGCTGCGCTGGTGGTGGCGCACTGGATCTTCCAACCCGCATCAATCGAGAGGAGCTCATCGGATGGACAAAGCGGATCTCAGCCACATCTACCAGTTCTGGTTCGGAGGACAGCCCTGCACTGAGGCCATGGCAGGCGAGCGCGTCAGGTTCTGGATGGAACAATCCGACGCGACCGACAAGGTCATACGCGGAAGGTTCGGTCACTTGATCGCTGCAGCTGCTGGACAAACGTGGGCCCCGGAGCAACTGGGCCGTCAGGAAGCGATAGCGCTGGTCGTTCTTTTCGACCAGTTTCCACGCAATATCCACCGCGCCAGTGCCGAGGCATATGCCTACGACCCGCTCGCCCGAGATCTCGCGAGGACAATGGTTGCGGATGGATGGGAGGCTTATGAGACGCTCGAGCAATTCACGCTGGGCCTTCCTTTCGTGCATCACGAGGACCTAGACGACCAGAACTACATCCTGGGCCTAGCCGAAGGCAGGCTGGTGGCGGCGTCCGCCGAATCTCGGCCCCTCTGGCAGCCGACTGTCGACCAAATCCGGAAGCATCGCGATATTATTGCGCGCTTCGGTCGCTTTCCACATCGGAACGATGTCCTCGGGCGCCAGTCCACGGTCGAGGAAAGGGCGTTCTTGTCGAGGTGCGGGAGAGGCTTCTGAACAGTACGCTTTCGCCGACCCAGCCTGATGAAGGGAAACTACGACGAGGCGCTCGCTCACAACTGCAAGTCGATCGAACTCAACCCGACAGACGCTTACATCAAAGCAAGATGCGCAGCGATTTTCACGTTCGTCGGAGAAGGAGAGAGATCGTTGCGGCTCCTCGACGAAGCCGAAATGCTTGACCCGTTCCTCCCTGTGGGGTGCGTCGAGGAACGCGGCGTAGCCCTTTTCGCACTGGGCCGATACCACGACGCACTTGCATCCCTTGGCAAACTCACCTTTCAAACCAATCGGTCGCGGCTTTACCGCGCCGCGGCGTTCATACAACTCAATCGAGCCAATGAAGCTCATCGCATGGCGAGAGAGGCTTAGGGGCAAGCCCGATCTTACCGCCTCCGGCTTCACGCGTGGCGAGCGATACCGAGATCCCGAGAGGGTTCGCGAACTCGAGCGTTTGCTGGTAGAAGCAGGTCTGCCCGCATGAGCCAAGTCCCCCTGTGGCTCTCAGCAGATTCATCGCGCGGAAAGTAGGGAAATGGCTCGAATCGGGTCCTTCCACGCTGCAGGCTCGAACGTCTCGAAGGGGTCACGTCACGACATCTGACCTTGGAGGTTAAAGGTCCGCTATCGTAGTTCCCTCCACCACAAGCTGACCTACTGCTTCCGGCCCATCTCGGCCATTGGCGGCAGCCGGTTGATTGAGCTTTGTGAAACGGCTTTCCGTCCGCAATTGCATCAAGAAGATGTGGAGCGGTTCTGCGGTTCCGCGAAAGGACGAACCACGCTGACCGGCCTGATCACCGACCGCGCCGGCCGATAAAGGGCAAGGCACAGCACGGCGACCTTGGTGAGCAGCGTGGTCTTGGAGGAGATGCTTTCCGAGGTGTTGAGAAGAATGAGCCAGCCCACCACCGGCAGCCACACGCCAGGATGGCAGCGCCGCGCCACCTCATGCATGAACAGCCCGAAGCTGGACATCATCAAAAGGGTGAAGAAGGCGCCCTGGTAGACCGTCATGCGCACGAATGGGTTCTCGATACCCCATTCGAGGCCGTTGATCCGGCGCAGGCTCTCGACGAGTTCGACACTCGGCCCGACGATCACATCGCGCAGTTCCAGATAGTTGAAGATCTCGAACATCTCGACGCGGGCATTGGCACTGCCGCCATCCGACACGAAACGGCCAAGCAGCGCATCGAAAAAGCCCTGCGAGGCCAATACGGCGATGGCAACCGGCAGCAGCGCGGCCAGCATCATCGCCAGTGCGGCGCCGAGCAGGTTGACGCGACCCCTGCGCAATTTGCGAAAGCCGTGGAAGAGCAAATAGCTGCCGCCGAGGAGTATAGTCACCACCATCGCCGACCGGCCGCCGAACGCAACGAGCGCCGCGCACTGCAGGCCGATCATCGCCAGCCGCAGCGGAGCCGGCAGCGATCTTGAGCCGCTCAAAAGGGCAAGCACGTAGACCGACGTCACAGTGGCATTGACAAGCGGATGCCCCTGCAGCGCGCTCGAGCGCGGATCGGTGGCAAACACCTCGCCATCGAAACGATAGGGAAACACCAGCGTCTTGGTGGCGAATTCGACAAGGGCGAGCAGCCCATTCACCGTCATGACCGCATGAATGACGGTGGGCAGCCGGGCGAATGTCCATTCGTCATCCTCGCCGAGCATGAGCACCAGCAGCCCGGAAGCCACGAAAGTGTCGATCATGCCGGCCATGCCCGGACGTTGCCTGACGATGACGACGACCAGGAGCACGACGGCGATGACGCTCATCAGTGCGGTGGCGGGCCGCCTGTCGGCGACGTGGACGCAATAGCCGACCGGATTGCCGAACGTGCATGAACGCCAGGCAAACAGCAGAATGATGAGATAGGTGGAGGGATGTATCTTGGTCGCCGCGCTGCCTGACAGACCGTCGTAATTGTAGCCCAGCAGCCAGAGCATGCCGCCCGAGACGGCGAACAGCACCAGCACGGCCGCGATCAGTCCAACCTGGGTCACCGCATCGACGGAGGTGCCGGCGCGGGGCGCGGCAGCGCCGAAATTCGAGGCTGTTCCGCTCCAGCCGGACGCCATGTCAGGCCGCCTCGTCGACCAGCAACGCGCCTGTCGGCACCCGCCCCATGACGGAAATCGCCTGCATCGTCGCCGTCACATCGCGCATCGGCGTGGCGTTCAGCCTGGCGACGACTACGATCTCGTCGACCATGGCGACAAGCGGCGAGGCATTCAGATTCTCGGCCAGCGCGCCGCCATCGACGACAACGAGTTCGAAACTCCGGCTCGCCTGGGCCAGCATATGCTGCGCGAAGTAGACGCCGTGCGCTTCCTGGAAGATCGCCTTGGGTCGGCCCCTGCCCAGAAGGGCGACGTTGCTGCCCGGGGCGTACCGGCTGACGGCTTCAAACGCATATTCGCCGCGCAGTACATCGAGGATGCCGGGCTGCGGGTCCTTCTGGCCGTTGCTGGTGTTGGTATCGACGAACAGGACCCGGCTGCCCCTGGCCGCCGCGGCGTTGGCGAGCAGCCGTGCGATCCTGTTGCGCTGCTGGCCATCTTCTGGCGGCGACGTCACCAGGATCGACGGCACCAGCGGCCAATCCGCCGGACGCCGGCCCGAGCTGAACATGCGCCGGAGCGCGAGACCGATGACGGCGTCCGTCTTCTGGTTGGTCGCGACGGTCGGGCTGGTGCCGAAAGGCCACCAGCGCCGTCCCGCCTTCGCTCCCGCAGGCAGGATGCCAAGCACCGGGGCATCGATCGTGAATTGCATCTGGGCGCTGGAAAGCACCGTGGGCGAGGAGTATTCCGCAATCAGCGCCAGGCCGGTGCCCAGCCCCAATCCGCCAAACACCGCGCCAAACAAAAGCAGCCCCAGCGGCGGCCAGCTCTTTTTCTGGGCCGGCATGGCATCCGAAATGACGCGCGCGTTGGTGCTGTCGACGTTGATCTGCTCGCGTGTTTCCTGAGCTCGCTGCAGGTAGGTTGCGTAGACGGAACGGACCGCCTCGAGATCGCGCTGCAATTCGCGCAGCCGCACGGATGCCTGGTCGGTGTCGAGCGATTTGTTCTTGAGGCTCGCGACTTTCGTTTCAAGCGCCTGCTGGTTGGCAAGCGCCCGCTCGTAATCGGTCTCGGTGGCCGTCTGGATCCGGCCGAGTTCGCGCGCGATCAGCTGTCGCGTGTCACGCAGTTGCTGCTGCGCGGCGATCATCGACGGATGGCGCGGCCCCAGTTCCGTGCCAAGCTGCGAGACCTGGTCGACAAGTGTTGCTTCCTGCGAGCGCAAGCTCGAAATCACCGACGAGCGCATCGCTTCCGAGGTTGCATCGGGCGTGCCGCTCTGCTTGCGCATCTGGTCGACCTGCGCCTTCAGCGTCGCGGTGCGGCTTTGCGCCGCCGAAAGCTGCGTATTGATCTCGGTCAGTTCCTGGTCGCTGACCAGATTGCCTGCCGCCATCACCATGTTGTTGGCGGACTTGTAGGCCTCGACGGCATTCTCGGCCTGCTGAACGCGCTTTCGCTGTTCGTCCAGCCGCGCGGTGATCGACTTCGACGCATCGGTGGCGGCCTGCGCGCGCGAACTCGCCTGGTCGGCCAGATAGGCTTGCGCGATGGCATTGGCCAGAAGTGCCGCCTTGTCGGCGCTCTTGGCGGTGACGATCACGTCGATCACCAGGACCTTGTCCGCCCGCTTCACCGCCAGGCGCCGGCGCAGGGCGTCGAGCGTTGCCACCGTCCTGTCGGTCGCGACCGAACCGGAACCGAGGACGCGCGACACCATGCCCTGCCCGTTGAATTCCGGATCCTCGGTCAGTTTGGTCGCGGCGATCGCCCGCAGCAGCACGCCCGTCGACTGGACGACGCTGACCTGGCTTTCAACCTGGGTGATGCCGCCATCGGGCGCCAGCCCGCTCGGATTGATATTGTTGGTGACCACCTGCAGGTCTTGCGGATCGATGATGATTTCCGCCACGGAGCTGTACAGCGCCGGCGTGAGGAGGCCGTAAAGCAGGGTTGCGAGCGTCAGCAGTACGGCGGTGCCGATGATCCAGAGACGGCGGCGCACCAGAATGCGTTTCAGATCGCCAAGCTCGACGGTCGAGGGTGCGTATGATCCCGCTGGTTCCACCGATCCTGCTTCCGGAAAGTATTGCTGAGGCACAATGGGCAGAGATGATAGCATAGCTGCCTCCTACAATACTCCATTTGCCTGCAAGACCAAATCGCGGGCATGAACCTAGCTATTACTCCAATTGTTAAAACATTATTAATTATGTTTGGAACCCGCATGAATTTTGGCACGGAGTTTGCTTGGGTAAACGCACTGGGGTGTTGACACCGCGCAGCTGAACGAGAGACGGACGAAAATGGGGCAACACTTCAACCGGGCCGACACCAGTGTCCCATGTTCTGACGTCGGCCACGAAAATGCCAGGTGTTCAACATGCGGCTAAGCCTGCGCCTGGACGGCGATTGCGTCCGTGGCTTCCATGTCCTGCTCGCTCAACGCCTGTCCGCGCTCGCGGATGTCGAGTTGTTCGTCGATGCCGGGCCGGCTGGCGGCGGTATCCCGCGCAGCGCCGAGGCCTTGTTCCAACTTGAAACGGCAATCCATGGCCTGCCCCGCGATGGGCTGGCAAAGCGCGTGCCGCGTTCGGCGCTTGCCCGCTATGGCGCGCCGCCCGCTTCGGTCGATCTGGTGGTCGACCTCTGCGGTGACGTTCAGCTCGAAGGCACACGGATCTGGCGCGTCACCTATGGCGGCGCCAGCGGGGAAGCGGCCCTGCTCGCCCTGATCCTCGCCGGCCAGACGCCACTCGCCCGCGTCGAGGAAAACGGGGCTGCGATTGCCGCCGGGCGCCTGGGAACCGAATATGGCGGCATCGCGCTGGCGTCCTTCCAGGACATGCTGGCGCGTGCGGCAAGCCTGATCGTCGCGGCGATGTCAGGCGCAGCGTCGGCCGTGCCGGTACTGCCCGAACAGGCGCAGGCTGGTGCCCCGCCAACGATGCCCTCGGCCGGCAAGCTTGGCGACAGGGCGGCCAAGGCGCTGGCGCGGCGGATCGTCCAGAAGATCTACCATCTTTGCTACAACGCGCCGCACTGGAAGGTTGGCTGGCGCGAAACCAAGGGCCGGGATCTGTTCGACCTTCGCGCGCATCCGGCATCGGGCTGGCAGGTGCTGCCGGACGATGGCAGCCGCTTCTACGCCGATCCGTTCCCGATCCTCTATCAGGGCCAGCTGACCCTGTTCGTCGAGGACTATATCCACCGGCTCGGCAAGGCCGTCATCTCGGCTGTGCCGTTCGGTCCGGACGGCCCGCTTGGCCGCCCTGAGCCGGTGCTGGAACTGCCGTACCATCTCTCCTACCCCTTCGTCTTCGAGCGCGACGGCGAGGTCTGGATGGTTCCGGAAAGCTGTGCCAACGGCACGGTCGATCTTTACCGGGCGACAGCCTTTCCCGGCGGCTGGGTCAAGGAGGCGACGCTGCTGTCCGACATCGTCGCCAGCGACGCCACTCTGGTCGAGCACGGCGGCAGCTGGTGGATGTTCGCCACCGTCCGGGACGGTGAACCCACCGTCCGGGATGGTGCAGGCGCCTTCTCCGACACGCTGCATCTGTGGTCGGCGCCGGATTTTCGCGGCCCCTGGACGCCGCACCCGAACAATCCCGTGCTGATCGACATCGCCTCGGCGCGGCCGGCCGGCCGCATGGTCAAACGAGGCGATCAGTTGCTGCGCCCGGTGCAGGACTGTCGCAGAAGCTATGGCGCGGCGCTCGGCATCGCACGCATCACTCACCTTGATTTGATCGGCATGGAGCAGGTTGTTGAGACGATCTTAAATCCAGGTGCGCTATGGGATGGGCGCAAGCTGCACACGCTCAACGAGGCGGGTGGTTTTGAGTTCATCGACGGCTCGGCGATTGCACCGCGCTGGAAGCAACGAGGCGGGCGGTATTAACCTAAACATTGGTTACTACCAGTCGCGCCCGCAGGTTGCTTGAGGTTGATTTGGGTCCGGACGTATTTTCCACCACAGATTGCAGAGCGGAAAGATGACCAGCAGAAAGGGCGGCGAAATGAGTATCGCAGAGGCTGGCCCAGCCGAAGTCGATGTGGCGATTGTCGGCGCCGGGCTGGCCGGAACCACCTTGGCGACGGTGCTTGGAAAAGCCGGGCGCAAGGTGGCGTTGATCGATCCGCACCGCGTCCATCACGACGAGTTCAGGGCTGAGAAGATCGGCACGAAGCAGATGCAGCAGTTCGAGAGACTGGGCCTCGACGCGACGCTTCTGCCTCTGGTCACCCCGATGGACGAGGTCCATGTTTTTCGCCTCGGACAATTGTTCGCGCGTGAAATGCACCGCGAGTTTGGATTTTCCTATGGCGCGCTGATCAACGGCCTGCGCGACGCACTGCCGCCGCAAGTTCCGTTGACGGTGGGCAAGGTCGCCGAGATCACCACCGGACCGGACAAGCAGCGGCTTGTGCTCGCTGACGGCTCCGTCATTGACGCGCGGCTTCTGGTGGTGGCCACCGGCTACAGCGAAGCGGTGCGGCGCGCCATCGGCGTGAACCGCATAGAAGAATCCAAGGCATTTTCGCTATCGATCGGCTTCGACCTTGCCATCGCGCCGCGTGACTTCGCCTATCAGTCCGTCACCTGCTACGCCAAACGGGCCGGGGACCGTGTCGCCTACATCAGCGTCTTTCCGATTGGCAACAAGATGCGGGCAAACATGTTCGTCTACCGGCTGGTGGCCGAGCCGTGGACCAGGGCGTTTCGCCAGGAACCGCAAAAGATGCTTTGCGAACTGATGCCCGAGATATCAGCGCAATGCGGGAACTTCGAGATGGCAGGCCCTGTCGAGGTCAGGCAGATCAATCTGACCACGACGCAAGGCCATCGCCGCGACGGGGTCGTCTTCATCGGTGACGCCTTCTGGACCACATGCCCGACGCCGGGCGTCGGCATCGAGCGGGTGATGACCGATGTCGATCGGCTCCATTCGGTTCACATTCCGCGCTGGCTCGAAACACCTGGAATGGCGGCTGACAAGATCTGCGCCTTTTATGACGACCCGGTCAAAATCGCCTCCGATGAGAACGGCATGCGGGTGAGCTACTATGCCAAGGAGATCACCACCGGCACAGGGCTGGAATGGCGCATCCGCCGCCTGCGCAACAACACCGCGCGCCAACTGATGATCGTCGGCCGCAAGATACGGCATTTGGGCCTGCGGCGGGCAAATGCTGTCGCCGGCGAAGCGTCATAGAACACACCGTCGCCCGGATCACCCCAGCGTCATCCCCGCCTTGCGTGCTTCGGCGCGCAGGAACGGCAATCCGACGCCAATCACATCGTCCGGATCGTCGGGCCACCGGCCGCCAGGCCGCCAACCCGCCGGCAATGTCCACATCGACATGGTTCATGTTTCGTGCGCGTGTGCGCAGCAAGCGGGAACGAAATCGCCCGCCAGGTGTTAGAAACTTATGATGAACACCACGGAACCCCACGGTCACGGGATGGTGGCCGATATTTTGAGCTTGGAAGTTGCCAATGCCAGGCAGCGCATCAACCGGACCGAGCTCGCGATTCAACGCACCGAAGAAATGCTGGCCGAGAACATTGCGCTGCGCAGCAGGATACAAACCGCGCAATGGCGTCTGGTCGAGGCCGCGGAGCGTTTGGTGAAGATTTCCAGCGCAACGGCGCCGCTGTAGCCGATAGCGGCGATCGCCTTCACCGTCGGTTTCCTCGCCCGGAATGTGGACTGTTGCCTGGCGAGCCAACGGATTCCCGCATCAAAACCTGGCAAGGCTCGAGCCGTGCTCTCGGCGGCCCCTCCCCGCCTTCAATCCTGGCAAACAGGGCGTCCATGGCGTGGCCGGCGATCTGGCGCACCGGCTGCACCACGGCGGCGATGGCCGGCCATGTCACCTGCATCCACTCGGCATCGTCGAAGCCGACCAGCGAAATGTCGTTGGGACAATGCCAGCCACGCCGGCGGAACTCGGACAGCGCCACCAGCGTGCCCTTGAGGAACAGCGAATAGACGGCGGTCGGGCGTTGGCCCCCGCCCCCACCTTCGCCTTGATTGAAATAGTCACGCAATTGCGACCTGAGCGGTTCGACATCGCTTTCGGCCAGCACGACGTCGATGCGCACATCCGGCGCCAGCGCCAACGCGGTGCCGCGAAAGCCGTCGAGGCGGGCGCGCATCGTGGCTGCCTGTTCGCCAAGGCCGACAACCAGGATATGGCGGTGGCCCTTGCCGATCAGTTCGCGCGCCACCTCGGCACTGGCCGCCGCACTGTCGGCCGACACGGTGTCGAAGGCGTCGTCCGACAGCACGCGGTCGATCAGCACGCCGGTCATGCCGTTGGCCTTCATGAACCCGGCCGCCGGGCCGTGCTCGTTGCGCACCGGCGCCAGCACGACGCCGGCCACCCGCCAGTCATGCATGCGTTCGAGGATTTCCTTCTCACGCGCCTCGGATTCACGGCTCGATGCGGCCACCAGCGTATAGCCGCGCTGCTCGGCCAGGCCTTCGAGCTGGGTGATCATCTGGCCGAAGAACTCGCTCTCGAACTCCGGCATGATGGCACCGATGATGCGGCGCTTGGCCCGCCGCATGTCGGAGGCCAGCGGATCGACGCGGTAGCCCAAAAGCTCGACGGCATCGAAGACGCGCTGCGCATTCTCGGGCTTCACCGTGGTGACGCCGGCCATGACCTTAGAGACGGTGGCGGCCGACACGCCGGCATAGCGTGCCACGTCGTGGATCGACGGACGCCGCCGCTGGCCCTGCCTATGCGCCATTGGTCCTCCTCACGAGGCGCGGACGTCAGTATTTTTCGTCCGCTACCAAACGAGTAAATCGATTTTTCGTGATTGTAAATCGTTTAATCGGAGGTATTTTGTCTCCGTGCATGTCGCCCAAAAGTGTGCAACGGGATAACGACATGTGCAAACTAAAAATGTGCGATGAGGTTCGCGCCCGGAGGAAATTGCTATGTCAGACAGCACCTTGCCGCTGGTCATCAGCGCGCCGGAACCGCGCACGCTCGACCTCATCTTCACGCCTCCGCAGTTGGCACGCTTCCGGAAAACATACCGTATCGTCGAGACGACGCCCGACGGCGTCGCCAAATTGCCGGCCGATGTGCTGGCCGAAGCCCGCTACATCGTCGGCCAGCCGCCGATCACGCCCGAAACGCTGGACAAGATGAAGGCGCTGCGCTGTGTCTTCAACGTCGAGACCAACCTGATCAACAACATGCCCTATGAGACGCTGTTTGCGCGCGGTATCCATGTCGTCACCACCGGCCTGGTCTTCGCCGAGCCGGTGGCCGAGCTTGGCCTTGCCATGGCGCTCAACCTCGCCCGCGATATCGTCGACGCCGACCTCGCCTTTCGCCAGGGCAAGGAACTGTGGGGCGGCGATGGCAACCGGACAGCCCGGTTGCTGTCGGGCGCCGATGTCGGCATCATCGGCTTCGGCGATCTCGGTCGCGCGCTGAACCGGCTGCTGTCGGGCTTCCGCACCCGCACAAAAGTCTTCGATCCCTGGCTGCCGCCGTCGATCCTGATCGACAACGGCGTCGAGCCAGCCTCGCTCAACGAGGTGCTGTCGCAGAGCGACTTCATCTTCGTCGTTGCTTCGGTGACCAGCGAGAATCAAGGTTTTCTTGGCGCCGATGCCTTTGCCAGCATGCGCAGGGGCGCGGCCTTCATCCTGCTCAGCCGCGCCGGCGTCGTCGATTTTTCCGCCCTGATGGCGGCGGTGAAGAGCGGCCACATCGTCGCCGCCAGCGACGTCTTCCCGGAGGAGCCACTGGCGCAAGACCATCCGGTGCGTGCCTTGCCCGGCTTCCTGCGCTCGGCCCATCGCGCCGGCGCCCTCGACATCGCCTTCAAGCGCATGGGCGACATGGTGCTGGAGGACATGGACCTGGTCGATCGTGGCCTGCCGCCGCTGCGCTCCAAGCGCGCCGAGCGCGAGACGGTATCGAGGATGCGTTCGAAACCGGTGGATAAGAACTGAAGCTGCCCGGTTGGCGCGCCATCGATCCGGAGCTCAATCAAATACCGCCAGGGGATGTCGCGCGCGATCTCCGCCCGATGCTTGTCCTGGCCTCGCAACTCGATGCTGCCCGGGTGTGGGAGGACATGACCCGGACTTTGGTCACTGGCGGGTCCGCCTGAAACTCTCAAGCAACTCGGTTTCATTGCTGCAGCCATTCTCGAACAGCGAGAACACCGTGGCTGCGAGCCGCTGCACGTCCGGCTCCGGCGACTTCGGATCAAGTTTGCGTTCGGAGCAGACCTGGTCGAAGACGCGTTGGCACAGTTTCAGATCGGAAGGATAGAAGCCGGGATGGCGCTTGTTAAGGCTCGACATGAGAAGCCCCCTCTTGGAACAGCAGCCACTTGCCTGACGATGTCCGCGCCGCCAACCGCAAAAATCCTACACTTTCCCGCCTGCCAAAGAAAGACGCGAGTCATCAGCCACGATTCGAACGGATGACCAGTTGTGACATGGCGCCTTTGTCGTTAGCCGGCGGATTTTATCGATCGCCCCCGTGATCCGGCGTTCCGACTGGATATGTCGGTTTTGTACCAAGACGCGTTTGGTACGTTTCCGACACTAACGTTCAGGTCGATCTTTTCGTATGCGAACGGTGGTGGGGGCCGCCGTGCATCGAAATTCATACCGCATTCCTAGGTTTTTTCGTTCAAACTCCCTATATACGGGCTATCGTCGGCACGTTGATACGGGGCGCGGACGGCTGGGAGATGGGATGGCTCTTGCCCTGTATTGGGCCGCGCCATGACCGATCCTGATAAAAACCATCAATACCGAAATCAACTGCTGCGGCGCATGCCGGCGGATGACTTGGCGCTGCTCGAGCCCCATATGCAGCGCTGCGACCTGCCTTTGCGCCAGATATTGGTGAGCCCCAATACTCCGATCGAGGCCGTCTACTTCATCGAACGGGGCATCGGCTCGGTGGTCGCCAGCACGACCAGCGGCCACGAGGCCGAAGTGGGCTTCATCGGCTTCGAAGGCATGACGGGATCTTCCCTGGTGATGGGCGACGACCGTGCGGTGCATGCCTGCTATGTGCAGCTTGAAGGCGAGGCCATACGCATCGAAGCCGGCCCTTTCAATGCGGCCCTTGCGGCCAGTGCGACCTTGCGAATGTTCCTGCTGCGCTTCGTCAACGCGCTGCAGACCCAGGCCGGCTGCACTGCGCTCGTCAACGCGAGGCTGAAGCTCGAGGAACGGCTGGCGCGGTGGCTGCTCATGTGCGACGACCGGGTGCCTGGCGAGACCCTGTCCATCACGCACGAATTCCTGGCCATCATGCTTGGCGTTCGGCGGCCAGGCGTCACCGTTGCCCTCCAGTTGCTGGAAGGCCGCGCGCTGATCCGCTCGCGCCGCGGCGAAATCGTCATCCGCGACCGCGCCGGGCTGGAAGAACTCGCCAATGGCAGTTACGGCGAAGCCGAGGCCGAATATGTCAGGCTGGTCGGCGAGATCGATGCCGACTGATCAAGGGCGCCGTACCGACGGCTTGCCCGATGACGTCGCTTTGCCGGGCCGCGTCGCACCGACTTCATAGGCATCCGCCGCGCTGTTCCGGCTCATCGGCCCCTCTCTGCCGATTGGCCCATCTCTGCCGATCGGTAAGCCTGCATGCTCCAGGCTCGCGAGCTTGCATTTCGTCTGTTCGGCCGCCGCTCCGACAAGGCAATCTATGGCGAACATGTCGCCGACGTGATCGCTGGCGGCGACCGCCTGGCGTATCTTGCTCAATTGCGTCTGCGTATAGTCCAGAAGCTCGACCAGGCCGGTGTGATCCAAACCGCCCTCCATCATAGGATGTCGAGTGGCCGATCCAGGTCGCTCTTGGCTTTTTGAAATACGCCCATTTGCCTGGCTTGCATAGGCGGATTGTCGAAAACGTACAGTTTCCAGCTCGCAGCCGGCCGCGCTATTGGCCAAAGGTCCCTCTTCGCGAGGCCATTGCGGCATGCGAGGTTGAGAAATATAAGCTATCGCTTTGATAAGCGCTCCGTACGTCGCGGGGGGCGATGTCGTGCCAATTCGCGAGAATCTCGCCGCCAACCTCAGGCGGCTGGTGCAACGCCACGCTTCCGTGAGCGCGGTGTGCCGTGAGCTTGGCATCAACCGCACCCAGTTCGAGCGCTATCTGCAAGGCCAGGCCATTCCGAACAAAGCCACCGCCAGGCTGATCTGCGGCTTCTTCAAGATCGACGAGAACGATCTGTATCGCGAGCCCGCTGCCGCGGCAGCCAGCGACAGCCACGCATCGCTACGCCAGAGACTGTATGAGACCATGGTGCATCCCCCCTCGCCGGCCATCGCCGGTGGCACCTATTTCACCTATTTTTCGGTCCCCGGCCGCCCCGACCTTCTGATGCGCTCGATCACCTTCGTGCAGCGTGAGACCGAGCTGGTCACCTTCAGGCGCGTGACGCGGTGGGCTCCAGGCGACAGCCAGGGCGGAGCACGGGCGCCCGGCAACCACTACGGCGTGGTGATCTCGCGCCTGAACTGGATCTATTTCAGCGGCATCAACAGCCGCCCGACCGGCGAGCCGTCGATCATGGCCGTGCAATGGGCCCCGATCTCGGAGCCGGTCCTGGTCGGCAGGGCCATCGTCCTGACGGAATCAGGGCCAGCCTTCGTGTCGGTCATCATGCGGCGGGACGTCACCAGGATCAGCCTGAGACAGGCGATAAGGATGGCTCACATCGTCAGGCTCGATGACCCCGACGTCGATCATCTGGTGGCCAGCCTCGCGCGCGAGGCCTGACGCAAGAGATCCGGAACAACAGACGATGCGGCGCTGCCGGTGGAAGGGCGCCTCCCTTTTTCCGCCATGTTGCACTGCGAAAGATATGTTGCATTGCGGTGTCAGCCTGCCCGGCCGACACTTGCGACGGGCTGGGCCAAGAGGTGGGCCAAGCGCTGGGCTTGCACGAAGGAGCCGTCGTGGCAGCATCGTTCCGGCCGGACATACAGGGATTGCGCGCGCTCGCCGTCGGCGGTGTCGTCGCCTATCATTTCGGCCTCTCCGCTCTGCCCGGCGGCTTTGCCGGCGCTGACATCTTTTTCGTCATTTCCGGCTGGCTGATCACCACCCATCTCATGCAGGAGATCGGCGACACCGGCAGGCTCGACCTCGTGCGCTTCTATGCCAGGCGCGCGCGGCGCCTTTTGCCGGCGGCACTGTTCGTCATCCTGGCCACGCTTGCCGCCGGCTATTTCATCCTGGCGCCGCAGGAGCAGGCGCTCTATTCGCGCGGCGCCATGTTCGCCTCCGCCTACACCATCAATCTGTGGCTGCTGCGCTGGTCGTTCGACTATTTCGCCACTGACGCCACCAGCAATCCCTTCATCCACTTCTGGTCGCTGTCTGTCGAGGAGCAGTTCTACCTGGCCTGGCCGGCGCTGCTTCTGCTGGGCGCCTGGCTGCGTCCGGGCCGGCGAACGGCGGTGGCCGTGATTGGCGCGGCCGGCCTCGCTTCCTTCGCCGCCTGCGCCTGGTTGACCAGGGCAGCGCCAGCCTGGGCCTTCTATTTCTCGCCGCTGCGCGCCTGGGAGTTCGCAGCCGGCGGCCTGGCGACGCTGGTCCCAATGACTTTCCTGCTGCACCGTCCGTGGCTGCGGGCTGCACTTGGCTGGATCGGCCTGGCGCTGATCGCGGCGGCCTACCTGTGGCTGAGCGAGGACCTGCCCTTTCCCGGCTATTATGCGCTGCTGCCGCTTGCCGGCACGGTGCTGGTGCTGTTGAGCGGGGTTGGCGCGGAGCAGACCGGAAAGCGGGCCAACGGGCGGACCAACCGGCTCACCCTTGGCCCGACCGCCGCCCTGTCGCTGCGGCCCCTGCAATGGATCGGCGCGCTCTCCTATTCGCTCTATCTCTGGCACTGGCCGGTCATCGTTTATGCCCAGATGCTGGTGCCGGATCTCAGTGCGCTGCAGCGCCTCGGTTGCGGCGCGCTGGCTTTGGCGCTGTCGGTGTTCACCTATCGCCTGGTCGAGAACCCCGGACGGCGCGCCGGCTGGCTGACGGTGGGCGCCAGGGTTCCTTATCTCAGCGCAATTCCAGACGGAAAAGCGCGTCTCATTTTTCCTGCAATTGCGCTCGCTCCCGCGCTGGCGCTGACCGGTGCCGGCGTGGCGATGGCCTATGCCAATGCGCATCTGGCCCAGCGCAACATCGACCCTGAGCAGCGCGGCATCGAGCAGGCGGCCGAACAACCCTCCATCGCGCGCGCTGTCGACAAGAGTTGCCTGCTCGACTTCCACACGGTGACGCCCAAACCCTGCGTATTCGGCGCCGCTGACGCCGCCCACACCATCGTGCTGTTCGGCGATTCGCATGCCGACCACTGGTCGACGCCGCTGATCGAGGCGGCCAGGCGCAACGACACCAGGGTGGTCACCTATCTCAAATCATCGTGTCGCGCCTCGCGGCTCTCCACCTTCAACACCGTGCTGAAGCGCGACTACACCGAATGCGACGCCTGGCGCGAGCAGGCCATATCGGACATCATCGCCCGCAAGCCGCGCCTGGTGGTGATCTCGGAATTCTCCATCGGCAATCTGACGCGTGACATGCCCGCCGCCAGCCGCACCGCCGAGACCGCGCGCTGGCAGGCCGGCCTGCGCTCGACCTTGCAGGCGTTCAGCCGGGCCGGCGTCGAGGCCGCGGTGATCCGCGACACCCCGATCAACGCAAGCTTCGCCGACTCCTGCGTGGCGCGCGCGCTGTGGTGGCGCGAGGCGCCGTCGCCGCACTGCGACACGCCAAGGGCCGAGGCCGCCAATGACACTGCTGCCGCCGCCGAGCGCGCCATCGTGACCAGCGTGCCCGACACGCTCTATGTCGACCTCACCGACCGCTTCTGCGGCCGCACCTCCTGCCAAGTCTTCATCGGCGGCAAGCTCGCCTTCCGCGACCGCCACCACCTCGCCACCGCGTTTGCCGAGACGCTGGAGGGGCCGCTGGAGCGGGCGTTGTTTTGAGAGCGGCGAAGCAGTCCGCGCAGAACGGCGATCGGTGCCTCGCGCTCCAGAATCCAGAGATAGGTAATCCTCGCCCAATTGATCTTCGCCAGCTACACCGCTAGCTGAGGACTGTCCTTCTGGAGCCAGGTCATGCGTCATCTCGTTTCCTTCGAGCATTTCCTCTCGACTGGCACGCTGGGGCCGCTTTCCGCCGATCTTAACCTGCTGCAGGTCGCCGCCCTGCTCGGCCCCCCACAGCACTGGATGACCAAGAACGTCGAAGCCTATCCGCTCTACTGGATCTATGGCGACACGACTCGCTGGCTCAATCCGGCATTGGAGGTGGAGTTCTATCCGGACGCGCCGCATGCGATGCATATGTTTCAGTTCGAGCATGCAGACATGCTTGAACACGAAGTCCACACTTTCGGCCAGGAGCTTGCGGTTTCAATGGATGGCTTCACCGGCTCGACCAGACCCTCGGAATTTCTGAAGCGCGACATGTGGAAGGGCCGCGACGTCAGGGTCTATTTCACCACGCATCATTTCGAGGTGACGATCGTCGCTGGTCAGGTGATGGTGCACTTCATGATCCACGACGGCGACCAACATGACGAGACGGAAAAGCAGACCTACCTGGAAGCATTCGGCGCCGATAGCCGCTTCGGCGACATCGACCAGCGCTGCGAACTGAACAGCATTGCAGCTTTGCCCAAGGGCGGGAACACCTCCCCTGGGCCCTATTTCGACATGAAGAACTGTTCTGGCCAAGAGTATTTGAAGGCGTTGGCGGGTTGATAACGCACGCTGCACTCTTTTGCCGCTGGCGGCCACCGCTGCCGGCCCCGTGCTTGCGGTATATCCGCCCCCTACCGCCACCCACCTGACGCCACAATCCGCTCGCCCGTCACCCAGCCCGCCTCGTCGGAGGCCAGAAACACCGCCACCTTCGCAATGTCATCCGGCTGGCCGAAGCGGCCGAGCGGGGTGATCGCCACCAGCGCCTTTTCGTGTTCGCTGCCAACGATGCCGACGCGCTGCAGCCCTTCGGTGTCGACACCGCCCGGTGCGATCGCATTGACGCGGATATGGCGAGCGCCGAGTTCACGCGCCATCGACAGCGTGATCGAATCCACCGCCGCCTTGGTGGCGGCATAGACCAGCGAATTGGGCTGCGGATTGGAACTGGCGACCGAGCTGATGTTGATGATGCTGCCGCCAGCCGGCCCGAAATGCTTCACCGCTTCCTGGATGGTCAGCACGACGCCCAGTACATTGGTGTCGAATTCGCGGTGGAACTCGGCCTCTGTCACCGCATCCAGCGGCTCGAACTGGAACACGCCGGCATTGTTGACCAGGATGTCGACGCCGCCGAACGAGGACTTTGCCGCTTCGAACAGGCCGCGCACGTCGGCCGCCTGCGCGACATCGCCCTTGACTGCGACCGCCCGGCCGCCGGCATCCGCGATGGCGGCCACGACGCGCTCGGCCCCTTCCCGCGATGAGGCATAGTTGACCACCACAGCCGCGCCCGCCGCCGCCAGCCCCTTGGCGATGGCTGCTCCAATGCCCTTCGATGCGCCGGTGACGATGGCGACCTTGCCGTTCAGACTGCTCATCCATTCTCTCCTTGTGATCCTGACGATCAGCGGTATTTAAGCGCGCCTAAAAAGCGTATTAGATTATCGGAATGCCGTTCTTTCTTGCCTGGAATTCCGTAATCTGTTTCTTCTCGACATGCGATGATGCCACCATGACCACCATTCTCGAAAAGACCGCCGGCCTCGTCGCCTTCGTGCGCACGGTGGATGCCGGCTCGTTCCAGGCCGCCAGCCGGCTGATCGGCTCCAGCCCGTCGGCGGTGTCGAAGAGCGTGGCGAAGCTGGAGCGGCGGCTCGGCGCAAAACTCATCCAGCGCTCGACGCGCCGGCTGGGGCTGACCAGCGAAGGCATCGCCTACTACGAGCGCGTGGCGCCGCTGCTGCGGGCGCTCGACGATGCGCAGGACATCGTCCAGAGCACCGGCACAGCGCGCGGGCTGCTGCGCGTCACCGCCCCGGTCGAGCTCGGCCGCGGCCTCATCGCTTCATGGGTGCAGCTGTTTCTGGCCGAGCAACCGGAAGTGAAGCTGGAACTCAGCGTCACGGACCGCCACGCCGACCTGATCCGCGAGAACTATGACGTGGCGGTGCGCATGGGCGCGCTGGCCGATGCCGGGCTCACGGCGCGGCGCATCGCCAGCCTGCCGATCGTGTTGGTGGCCGCTCCCGCCTATCTCCAGCGTAGAGGCTTTCCAGCCTCGATCGACGATCTGCGACGCCACGATTTCGTCCGCTATGTCTCGGCCGGCCGCCCGCGGCCCATCGCCTTCGCCGACGGCACGCAAATCGTGCCCGACGGCCTCTTCGACACCGACGACGGCGGCGCCATCCGCAACGCAGCACTTTCCGGCGCCGGCATTGCTCACCTCATGCAAGTCGCCGTACAAGATGACCTCGACACCGCCCGCCTGGTGCGCCTCCTGCCGGAGGTGCCGATGCCAACCATGCCGGTCCACATCGTGCACGCTTTCGGCCGGCAACTGCCGGTGCGGGCAAGGCTGTTCGTGGAGTTTTTGGCACGGCAGATGGGGAGGTTGGGAAGGTAGTTCCCTCTCCCGTTTACGGCAGGGCAATCGCCTATAAAATTCCTGACATGTCGCCCGGCATGGCGCCCTCAGTGTCCGCATTGTTCGTCTCATCTTACAAATCTATGGAACGGGGCCGCGCCTCGGGGGTTATATTAGGCTAACCTTGAAAAGGAGGTAGCCATGAAGAAGCTCCTGCTTGCTTCGGTTATCGCCATTGCTTCGGCGGCGGCGATGATCGCTCCCGCGGATGCCGGTAGTCGCATCACGATCGGCATCGGCGGCTATGCCGACGACTATTACGGCAACGGCTATTACAATGGTTATGGTGACTACGGCGATCGCTACGCCTATCGCCGCTACTACCAGGACGAGTCCTACGACAACGGCTACAGGCCGCGTTATTACCACCGGCACCACCGTTGCCACATCGAACTGGTCAAGCACTGGCGCCATCACCACAGGATCATCGAGGAAATACGCGTCTGCGGATGACCTGATCCGGGAAGACTGATCCGGCCGGCATTGCCGGTCGGGTCGCCTGTCACCCGACCCTTCTCCCCACCATCATCCCATAGTGCACCGCCAGCAGGTCCAGTCCGACCTTCAAGAACTTCGTCACCACATCCCGCCCCTCGCCGGTCTGCTCGGCCAGGCTCTTGATCGAGCCGCCGGCGCAGCAGACTTTCTGCACCACAGCGGCCACCTCCCAATGGCATAGCACCCTGGTGGCGGCGGCATGCGTCCGGCCGGCATCGAGCACGCTGTCGGCGATGCCGCCGCCGTGCCGACCGCCGTCGACGCGCTCGCTCCAGCGCATCGGCTTCACGCTGGCCTGCTGGCTGCAGCGGAATTCCTCGCGGTAGCGCAGGCCAGCCTCGCGCTGCTGGCGCGACAGCGAGGTAATGCCCAGCAGCGGATCCACATTGCGCACCCGCACGATGCCGCCGGTGGAGGTGTAGCCGTCATTCGACACCTCGTACACGCGGCTCGCCTCCAGAGTGCCCGCGGCCAGCCGCTTGCGGCCGAAGTCGTCGTCCTTCAGCGCGAAATCGTGGCCGATCTCATGGCGGATGCGCACCTGCTCGGCCTCGCCCTTCGGCAGTTTTGGCGCCTGCGGTCTTGCGGCTCTGGTTCTCTTGCTCACGGGAGGCTCCTGGTTGGGGTGTTGGGATTGGGTTGGGCCGCGCGGAACCTGGGTTCCTCGCCCCCGCAGAGCGGGGGAGAGGTGGCTCGGGCGAAGCCCGAGACGGAGGGCGGCAGCGCGGCGGATCATGGTTGAGTGCCCTATCCTCAGCCGGTATTGACTGCGCGGAGGTTGCCCCCCTCTCCGTCTCGGCTACGCCAAGCCACCTCTCCCCACTCCGTGGGGCGAGGAACCAAATTTCTGAAGCGCCGCCCTTCCGGCCAGCAGCTCGCAGATGGCGCGGCGTTTCGAACAGCTCGACGCAGAGCTGCGTTGGAGGGGCAAAACCACGCCTTGCCGAGACTGCGGCCATATCCGCGTCAGGACTAATGGAACCAGCGCGAATTTTCCACGTTATGTCGCGTCCATACCAAGGGGAGGTTTGCGTATGACAGCTTTCATGCCGGTTACGCTGCGCTTTTGCGACAGCAGAACCATGTTGGTCGGCTCGGTGGCCGAGGCCGCCGACGCGCTCAGGCAGCAATGGCCAGACAAGACAGCACCTGGCTATGTCGAGGCGGCCAGGCTCGTCGCCCTGGCCGTGGACGGCACTTGCAGCCAGCGCATCGCTTTCGACGCCCTCACCAGGGCGGCTGGGCAACAGAATATATTGGTGGCCAGGCCAAGAAGCCGCGCCCATGCCTGGCTGGACGCCGTGGTCAGCCCGTGAGGGTTGTGAGGTTGGTGGGCAGGGCCGGGCCGAAAATGTGATGCAACCGCCAGCCAGCGTGGCGCGTTGATAAGAGCGGGGTTTCCAGCCCCGCGCAGAGTGAAGGTGAACGCCGTGGGTACGATGAAGACCGGAGTGCCGCTCAAGGTGCGGATCGACGGGCAGACCGAAGAGATCGACTGCGTCAACGACGCCGCCGACTTCCTGCAGCGCTGGCCGCTCGAGCGGCGCGGCCATGTCTACCGCAGCGCCCTCAACGCCTGCAGCGCTGCCATCGCAGCGCAGATTTCCGAATCCGACGCCATGAAAGTGTTCACCGGCTTTGCCAGGGTGGCCGACATCCTGGAGGCCGAAGGCGGACCGGCCATGACGCTCGAGACAAGGACCGTGCAAAGCCGCATGCCCAAGCAAGGCCGGCAGATACCGAAATAGGGCGAGGAGGTTTCTTTCTCCCCGTTCACGCGGTGAAATGCCCGCCAGGGCAATGAAGGGCGGCGCCAGCGCTTCGGTCGGATGCTTGAAGGTCATGTCTATTTTCAATCCCGCCACGTCAGCGCCCCCCCTCATCCGCCTGCCGGCACCTTCTCCCCCGTAAACGGGGAGAAGGAATGCTAACCCGCCTCCGCCTCAAAAACGCGGCGGCGAAAGCGGGCCTGGTGGTAGGGGCAATAGCTTTTCAGCGCCTTGGTGCGCATGCCGCAACACACCATGTCTGTGCCAGGCCGGCTGCCCGGCGCATCGTTTTCAGGATCTTCTTCCAGCGTCAGGTCCAGCGGCGCGCGGCAGCGGCCGAATAGGCAGTCTATGAAGCGCATCGCCACGCCATGCGGCTGGCGGCCGAGACCCGCCCGCTGCGGCAGCGGCACCTCCAGGCGATAGGCTTCGCCGTCGGCCACCAGCACACCCCCGCGCACCAACAGTCGTGGCGGCTCGCGCTTCGGCCGGACCGGCATGCTGGCGACGCCGGTGACGCGCGCGATGTCGATCGTGCTGGCGGCCACCTTGGCGATGGCTATGCCCGTTCCATTCGCCCGCTTGCTCGCCTTGCGTTTGCCGGCTGGCAGCCGCTTGCCACTGGCAAAGCCGATCGCGTCCAACATGGCGTTGCGGTGCACGATGCCGATGATGGCGTTGCGTGACACGCGCGCGCCGCACAGCGCAGTGAAAGCCGCCGCGATCTTCGAGGCGGAAAGCCCGTCCTTCAGCCAGCGGGCGATCTCTTGCAATTCGGCGTCGGTGTAGCTTGCCATCTCAGGGCTCCATCCAAAGTTCCAAAGTTTTGCCTTCGGCTGCCCGACGTCAGGCAAGCGTCAGGGGTTCGCCCCGGTTGGCCGGGCCGCAGTCAGGGTTGTCCTGTTCGGGGCCGGCTGGCGCCGGTTCGCCTCAGGCTGCGCGGGCCCGCCGCCTGGCCGGGTGAGCGAGGCGTGAAAGCCGTGCCTCGGCAATTTTTCTGTCGGAGGCGGAAACCGCCCTACCCGTCAGCGCGTCGAGCAGGATGACAGTGCCGTCCTGCGTGCGGATGCATGACCGGCCTGCTGGACCGGCAGAACCCGGGCCAGGGCCATCTCGATCGAATGGGGGGCCGGAGCCGCTGGGAGCGGCGGCTCCGGCCGTTCCGGTCGCCGGTGACGGGCGGACCGGATCCGAGGCCGATGCAATCAGGCAAGGCGCCTCGGGCTTCACCCCGGCCGGGGAGGATGGCCGGGACGGAAGGGAATGGCTGACGGTGGTGACCGCCGGGTGCGCCTCATGCGAGGCCGGCGCCACGGCGCCATCGAATCTGGACAGATTTTGCATGTCGGTATATAAGCATAACTCAAAAATATATGCAAGCCATTCTTTCATAGACGAGAGCCACTTTCATCGCTCACATGCGCGCCATGGCAAAAACGCAACTGTCGATCAAGGTCGGGGCGGCGATCCGCCAGGCGCGCAAGCAGCGCGGCCTGGTCATGCGCCACATTGCCGAGCACAACGACACCGATGTCGCGGCCGTCGGCAATTGGGAAACCGGCCGCAACCTGCCCAAGACCGAGAACCTGTTGAAGACCGCCGCCTTCCTGCGCGTCGACCCGGTGGCGTTGGGCAAGGGCGAGGTCGTCTTCCTCGACGATGCCGGCCCGGTCGCCGACGTGGAGATCGTCACCGATGCCGGCCCACCGCCCGCCGGACCGATGGATATCCCGGTGCTGGGCGCTGCCGTCGGCGGCGATGACGGCGATTTCACCTTGAACGGCGAGCCGGCCGGCTATGTCCAGCGTCCGCCCGGCATCCGCAACCTCCCCAAGGTGTTTGCGCTGCACGTGCTGTCCGATTCCATGGTGCCGCGTTACGAACCGGGCGACATGATCTATTGCGGCGGCCGCGAGGCGGTGCCCGGCGACCATGTCGTCATCGAGACCTTTCCCGAAGAAAACGAGCGCAACGGCAAGGCCTTCATCAAGAAGCTGGTCAAGCGCACCACCGCCGAGTTGGTGGTCGAGCAGTACAATCCGCCGAAGACGCTGACCTTCAACCGCTACGCCATAAAACAGGTCTGGCGCGTCATCCCGCTCAAGGAACTTCTGGGGTATTAGAGCGCCGGCTCCCGCAGCGCCCCTCTCCTCACGCCCGCCTCGAACCCTCCAGCGGCGCCTCGCGGTCGTTCAGCATCCGGGCTTCGCTGCGCACGCGCTGGCGTTCGTCGATGAACGCCGCCTGGATCGAAATGGCCACGCCCGGCAGCCCGTCGGCGCGGCAGGCCGAGCAGACGATGCGGCCTGAAAGGGCGGCCAGCGACGTATTCCCCGACACCCCGAACCGCTTCAGCTGATCGGGCCGCCACCATCTGTTGCGGCCGCAATCGGCGCACTCGACCGATATTGAGGCGACATGCGCGATCACTGGTTCCTTGCCTGGCAATGCCATCGCCCCTGCCTCGTCTTTTGTTCCTGATTTGTTCGCATAATCCTGTGTTTTAGGCCGCGAGTCGAGTCGCCCATCTCAAAGATTTCCAAAAGTTTTTCTTCTACATTTATTTGAGTTATGCTTATATCAACTCGCAAATGTGAGTCGGGGCGCGAACCGCCCGCCGCATCGTATCCGGGAGTGACGATGGACGCCCTTGCCGCCGATTTCGCCCGCGCCTGCGGTTACACCGGCGACAGCCCTGCTCTGCTCGAAGCTTTCGAGGCGATCCGCCGCAACGGCATCGAGCGCGCCCGCCAGGATCATGTCAGGCGCAAGGCCGTCATCGACGCGCTGAAGCATTCGCAGGCGCTGTTCCTGGCGGCGATCGGTCCGGCGCTGTCGGCGCAAGAAGCCCTCGAGGACGCCGCCCGCTTCATCGCCTTCTGGCGCAACATGCCGCGCTGGCGCCAGGAGCGGCGCCTGCCCGACCTCATCAGAGCCAGACAGCAGCGCCTCGTGGCGCGCTACTTCCGCCGTTACGGCCACCGGATATGGGCGTTGGAAGCGGCCTGACGACCAGGCATCCAATAGCCTTGCCTCCCTATCCGTCCAGCACCCCTCATCCGTCTCGGCGCTGTGCGCCGACCCAACCTTCTCCCCGAGAGGGACAAGCGACTATCTTCTCACCCGCGACTTCAGCCAGCGGTCAAACGCGACCGCCAGAATCAGGATCAGGCCGATGACGATGCTTTGCGTGTAGGACGAGACGTTGTTGAACTGCAGCCCGTTCTGCAGCACGCCGATCAGGGCGGCACCCACCACCGTGCCGCCGACCGAGCCGATGCCGCCGAACAGCGAGGTGCCGCCGATGACCACGGCCGAGATCACCGTCAGCTCGTAGCCGATGCCGGCCACCGCTTCCGAGGAGTTGAGCCGCGCCGACAGCACGAAGGCGGCCAGACCGGCGAAGAAACCGACGATGACATAGACCGAGACCAGGATACGGTCGACGCGCAGGCCCGACAGCCGTGCCGCTTCGGCATTACCGCCGACGGCATAGACGGCGCGGCCGTAGCGCGTGTAGCGCAGCACGATGTGGCACAGGATGGCGGCGGCTGCGAATATCAGCGCCGGCACCGGCACAGGTCCGATCAGGCCAGTGCCGAACCAGCGCATCGAAGCGTCGAAGCCCGAGATCGGGCCGCCATTGGAAATGGTCAGCGTCAGCCCGCGAAACACCGTCAGCCCGCCCAGCGTGACGACGAAGGGCGGCACTTTCAGCCTGGTGATGGCAAGGCCCTGCACGCCGCCTGCTGCAGCGCCAACCACGACGGCGGCCAGCAGGGCGGCGAACCAGCCATAGCCCAGCGTGCCTGAGGTTGACAGCGACAGCGTGTTGGCGGTGCCGCCCTTGGCGACCACGGCGGCGACCATGCCGCAGAAGGCAAGCAGCGAGCCGACCGACAGGTCGATGCCAGCGGTGAGGATGACGAAGGTCATGCCGAGCGCGATCAGGCCGGTGATCGAGATCTGGCGCGTGATGTTGAACAGGTTGATCGGGTCGATAAAGCTCGGCTTCAGCACAGTGAAGACGACGACCAGTGCGGCCAGGAACAGCAGTGGCCCAAAGCTCATCAGCAGCCGCGCGATGTTGATGCCGCTACGCTGGTTCTGCTCTCCCGCCACGCTCATCGTGCCTGCCCCTTTGCTTCCGGCCCGTTCGCATCCCGCTTGTCGAGTGCCATCAGTTCCATCAGTTTTTCCTCGCTTGCCTCGATCCCCGGCATCTCGCCGGTGATGCGCCCTCGGCGCATGGTGACGATGCGGTCCGACACCGCCAGCACCTCGGGCAGTTCGGACGAAATCATCATCACCGCGATGCCGCGCGCCGCAAGCTGCACCAGGATTTGGTGCACCTCGGTCTTGGCGCCGACATCGACGCCGCGCGTCGGCTCGTCGACGATCAGCACTTTCGGATCGCGCGCCAGCCAGCGCGCCAGGATCACCTTCTGCTGGTTGCCGCCAGACAGGCCCTCGATCGCCTGTTCGACCGAGGCCATGCGGATCGACAGCATCTTGCGAAAACCGGCAAGCGCGTCGCGTTCGCGCCGCTCGGCCATGAAACCCAAGCCGTTGCTGAACGTGCCGAGCGACGCGACGGAGAAATTCGGCAGGATGCCGAGTGCGGCAAAGATCGCCTGGTGCTTGCGGTCCTCCGGCACCAAGCCGATGCCGAGTGCTATGGCATCCGCCGGTGACGCGGGAGCGATTGGCTTGCCGTCGAGCGTGATGGTGCCCGCCGCGATGCGGTCGGCGCCGAAAATGGCGCGCGCCAGTTCCGTGCGGCCCGAACCGACGAGGCCGGCGACGCCGAGGATTTCGCCGGCCTTGAGATCGATATCGACGCCGTCGAGCACGATGGCATGCGGCGCCTCGGGGTCGCGCACCGTGCGCAGGCCGCGCACCGACAGCACGACATCGCCGGCGACCGCGCGCTGCGCCGGCCGCGCATAGAGTTCGGATGCGGCGCGGCCGACCATCTTCTCGATGATCTTCGGCAGCGCGATCGGCCCGCCCTGGCGGTCGAGGTGCCCGGCCAGCC
Organism: Mesorhizobium sp. P2_A12; assembly: GCF_056405075.1. Lineage (NCBI taxonomy): Bacteria > Pseudomonadati > Pseudomonadota > Alphaproteobacteria > Hyphomicrobiales > Phyllobacteriaceae > Mesorhizobium > Mesorhizobium sp. P2_A12. The sequence continues at coordinate 433,814 of NZ_JBFUCU010000002.1, read as the reverse complement.
TGCCGTCGCGCAGCACCGTCATGCGGTCGCAGATGGCGGAGGCCTCCTCCAGCCGGTGGGTGACGAACATAATGGCGACCTTGTCCCTGCGCAGCCGGTCCATGATTGACAGCAGCCGCTGCACCTCGGTCTCGGTGAGCGCCGAGGTTGGCTCGTCCATGATGATCAGCCGGCTTTCCAGCGACAGCGCGCGGGCAATTTCGACCAGCTGCTGTTCGGCCACCGACAGCGCCGACACCGGCGTCATCGGATCGATCGAGAGGCCGACGCGGGCGATGATCGCGCGGGAGTCTTCCTCCATCTTGCGCCAGCTGACCAGCCCGAGCGGACCGATCGGTGCGCGGCCGATAAAGATGTTCTCCGCCACCGTCAGAGTCGGGATCAGGCTCAGCTCCTGGTAGATGGTGACGATGCCTAGCCGCTTGGCATCCTGGGGGCTGGACGGGTGATAGTCGGCGCCGTCGAAGGTGATGCGACCGCTCGACGGCGGCATGACACCCGACAGGATCTTGAGCAGCGTCGACTTGCCGGCGCCGTTTTCGCCAAGCAGGCCGAGGATTTCGCCCGGCCGGATGTCGAGCGAGACGTCGCTCAGCGCGGTGACGCCGGAGAAATGCTTGGTGACGCCCTCGACGGCAAGCAGGAGGGGCGGTGACGATACGGCTTCAGCTAACGGCAATGGTTGCTCCCTGAGTCATCGAACGTCAGCGCTGCCCCTCACCCTTACCCTCTCCCCGTATAGAGACGGGGAGAGGGGGTCGCCAGCGTCAGAGCGATTCCCTTCTCCCCGTCGCTACACGGGGAGAAGGTGCTGGCAGGCGGATGAGGGGCGGCGCCAGCTTCGGCGATCTGTGCGCAACCTGCCCAACTACTTCGTCTCGCCAATCCGCTCGGCCTTGTCGAGATTGTCCTTGCCGATGACGATTGGCGTCAACAGCACCAGCTTCTCCTTCGGCTCGGTCTTGTCCTTGGCGTAAGCCACCGCGATGCGTACCGCCGTGCGCGACTGTTCGCCGGGGAACTGCTCGACGGTGCCGGCGAGCTTGCCGTCACGTACAGCGACCAGCGCTTCCGGCAGCGCGTCGAAGCCGTAGATTTTCACATCGGTGAAGTTGCGCGCCGCACACGCCTCCATGGCGCCGAGCGCCATGTCGTCATTGGCGCAGACGATGGCATCCGGCTTGCCGTTGGCGGCAAGGCCGGCCTCGGTCACCGACAGCGCCTCGGCGCGGGCGAAGTTGGCGGTCTGCTCGAATACGACCTGGTACTTGTCCTTCAACGGATCGAGCACATTGTGGACACCCTTGTTGCGATCGATCGCCGGGCCGGCGCCTGGCTGACCCTGCAGATGGAAGATCTTGGCGCCATCGGGGAACGCCGCCACCATGGCGTTGGCCTCCGCCTCGCCGCCCTTGACGTTGTCGGCGCCGACATGGGCCAAAATGCCATCGACACCGTCGACGCGGCGGTCGATCGTCACCACGGGAACACCGGCCTTGACCGCTTCCTCGATTGCCGGCGCCAGCGCGTTGACGTCGAGCGGCGAGATGACGATGGCGTTGACCTTCTGCACCAGCGCCGCCTCGATGTCGGCAGTCTGCTTGGTGGCCGAGTTCTGGCCGTCGCTCTCGGTCAGGTTGACGCCTTGCACGGCGGCCTCGGCCTTGATCTCGTTCAGCATGTGCACGAAGAACGGGAAGCCGAGATTGGGCACCGAGCCGAGGATGGTGAGCTTGTCCTCGGCAAACACCGAGGGCGCGGCAAGCATCATGGCGCCAAAGGCCGCGGACGACAGCAGGAATTCACGTCTGTTCATAGAGTTCCTCCTCCACAGGGACGCATCATCCCCAAGGCCGTGATTGGTCTTGGGAAGGGATCATGCGCCGGTTCAAAGTGTTGGAGCATCCTCCGTGCGCCCGAAAACGCGTGCAGCTCCAGCTGATCGCCGCTGTTGAAAAGTGCCTCCCATCGACGTCAGCGCGGGATGCTAACCCAGGGTCATCCGTTTACGCAATAATCGATAGAACGGAACTGTTGGGCAAATTATCGGAATTGTCGGATTTTTGGATTTCTGGGGTCGGCAACGCCTTACCGTTCGCGGCCAGCGTTCTGTTTGCGAGCGTTTTTCCGATTGACGCGGCAATGGGCGTCTTTTATAGAACCAAATAGTTCCAGAACTAAATGGTTCCAAAATGGCAACCCAGATCTCCCTCGACGACACATTCGCAGCGCTGGCCGATCCGACGCGCCGCGCCATCCTTGCCCGATTGCTTGACGGCGAAGCCTCGGTCGCCGAACTGGCGCAACCTTTCGCGCTGACCGTGCGGGCGATCTCCAAGCATGTCGGCGTGCTGGAGCAGGCAGGCCTGGTCACCCGCAGCCGGTCGGCGCAGAAGCATCTGAGCCGCATCGAACTCAGGCCGCTGCGCGACATCGACCGCTGGCTGGACGGCTATCGCAAGCTTTGGGAAGGCCGCTTCGACCGCATGGAGGACTTGTTGCGACGCGACGCGGACAAACCGGCATGAGCGAGCCCATGACCTCGACGGCCGACCGCAGCTTTGCCATCGAGCGCACTTTCGACGCCCCGGTCGAGCGTGTCTTCCGGCTGTGGACGGATCCTGCACTGGTGGCGCAATGGTGGGGTATCAAGGACTGCACCATTCCCCATTGCGTGCTGGACGTGCGTGTCGGCGGCCGCTGGCGCATCGACATGCGCACCTCGAGCGGTGCGCTCTACCGCAACCAGGGGACCTATCTCGAAATCGTGGGGAATAGCCGACTGGTTTATTCCGACGAGCCGGATCCCGAATTGCGCGAATGGGCCGGCAAGCCGCCGGGGCAAAGCCGCCATACGGTGACCTTCACGCCGGATGCGCAGCGAACCCGCGTCCATTTCGAGGTGACGCTGGCCAGCACCGCCGACCGCGAGCGCCTGCTGGCACTCGGCATGCGCGGCGGCTGGACGCAGAGCTTCGACCGGCTCGAGCAACTGATAGGAGCGACCCATGCTGGCTGAAAACGCCGAGCCGACCACGCAGGCCGTCCTGTCGCGGGATGGAACGCCGATCGCCTGCGAGCGCCGCGGCAAGGGCCATCCGCTCATCCTCGTCGACGGCGCGCTTTGTTCCCGCACTATGGGCCCGAGCCTTCAACTCGCCAGGGCGCTTGAAGCCAGCTTCACCGTGTTCCGTTATGACCGCCGTGGCCGTGGCGACAGCGGTGACACCACGCCCTACGCGGTCGAGCGCGAGATCGACGACATCGAGGCCGTGCTCCAGGCAGCTGGCGGCGAGGCCTTCGTCTGGGGCATGTCGTCAGGTGCCATGCTGGCGCTGATGGCGGCAAGCCGCCTGCCCGGCATCGGCAAGCTGGCGCTCTACGAAGCGCCGCTGATCGTCGACGACAGCCGCGAGACCACGCAAGGCGACTGGGCAAAGATCCGGGCCGCGATCGCTGAAGACCGGCGCGGCGACGCGGTGACCGCCTTCCTCAGATCGGTCGGCATGCCCGGCCTGCTGATTGTCTTCATGCGGCTGACGCCGATCTGGCGCAAACTCAAGGCGGTGGCGCATACATTGCCCTATGACGGCGCCATCGTCGCCGGCGATCAGCTCGGCAAGATGCTCGACCCTGCCCGCTGGGCCTCTGTGCGCGTGCCGACGCTGGTGACCGATGGCGGCAAGAGCCCGCTCTGGATGCAGCGTGGAAACAAGGCGCTGGCCGAGGCGCTGCCCAATGCCCGCTACCGGACGCTGGCCGGCCAGAATCACATGCTGAAACCCACCGTGCACGCACCGGTGCTGACGGCCTTCTTCAACGGGCTGGAGTAGCCTCGTCCGGTAAGAATGGCTTCGTGGAAGGAGACAGCCCGCCATCGCCGCATGTGAGCGGGCCTCGCCGCATTCGGCTTGCGAAACCGTCGTGGCCCATGGCATCTGTCTGACACAACGGACCGATCCGCAGCAGCATGGCAGCACGACCACCACCGCCCAACAGCAGGCCACCTGCCCGCAACGCTAGCACTGGCAAGCCGCACACTGGCAAACCGCCTGGCGTCAGCCTCAACCGAGCTTTGTCGAAGCTCGGCCTGTGCTCGCGCACGCAGGCCGAGGTGCTGATCGCCGAGGGCCGCGTACGCGTCGGCGGCAAGGTGGTGCGCAATGCGGCCCTCCGCGTCGACCTCAACCGCGACCGCATCGTCGTCGACGACCGGCCGGTGGTTGCCGAGCGCAAGGTTTATCTCATCCTCAACAAGCCGCGCGGTCTGGTCACAACCCGCGACGACCCGCAACAGCGCGACACCGTCTATGCCTGCCTCGACGGGCTCGACCTGCCCTTCGTCTCGCCGGTCGGCCGGCTCGACAAGGCGAGCGAAGGCTTGCTGTTGATGACCAACGACACCCAGTTTGCCAACCGGCTGATGGACCCGGCCTCGCATCTGCCCAAGACCTACCACGTGCAGATCGGCACGGTACCCGACGCCGCGATGCTGGAAAGATTGCTCGCCGGCGTGACCGTCGACGGCGAGACCCTGACCACGAACGTGATCGAGCTTCTGCGCAGCGGCGGCCGCACCGCGTGGCTGGAGATCGTGCTCGACGAGGGCCGTAACCGCCACATCCGCCGCCTGCTCGCCGCGCATGACATCGAAGTGCTGCGCCTCATCCGCATCGCCATCGGAAGCCTGCAACTCGGCGACCTCGCCAAGGGCACCGCGCGGCACCTGACGCCGGAGGAATTGGCGCTGCTGGCGGGGTAAGTGGCGGGTGCAGGCCCCTTCAACCGCGAGACCTCAAAAAATTCTTGCCCCCCACCGATGATTTCCGCTCACCCGCGCTGTCCTGATCTACAGGCGCTGGAATGGTCCAGACGCCGGACAAGCGAGGTGATCCATGGGATCGTTACAAGGTCAGAATGTCGTCGTCGTCGGAGGCAGCCGGGGTGTCGGCCGCGCGATCGTCGAAACCGTGTTGAGCGAAGGCGCGACGGTGCTCGCCGTTGCCCGCGGTACAGCCGATCTGAAGCAGCTCTCCTGGGAGAAACCCAAGGTGAAGACGCTAGCGGTCGACGCCACGCAGGAGATCGCGCCCGATGCGGTGTTCGCCGCGTTGGAGCCGGATGTACTGGTGATCTGCGCCGGCGCCCTTGCCCCGTCGGCGCCGGTCCAGGACCAAAGTTGGGATGACTTCTCCGCGAACTGGGACATGGACGTCAAGGCATCGTTCCTGTTTTGCAAGGCCGCACTTCAGGGCCGGCTGAAGCCGGGTAGCCGGGTGGTGCTGATCTCCAGTGGCGCGGCGCTCAGCGGCGGCCCACCGAACTCCGGCGGCTATTCCGGCGCCAAGCGCATGCAGATGTTCCTTGCCGCCCATTGCCAGAAGGAAGCCGACCGGCTCGGCCTTGGCCTGCGCTTCATGGCGCTGGTGCCCATGCGGATCATGCCGGACACTGGCGTCGGCCAGCGCGGCATCGACGGCATCTCGGCCTATCTCGGCATCAGCCCGGCGGATTTCCTCGCCAGCATGACCGACATGCAGACGCCGGGCGATGTCGGACACGCCGTGGTCGCGCTTGCCGGCGGCACGCTGCAAGGCGTCTCCTTCACCGTCAGCGGCAGCGGACTTGCCGCGGCGGCATGAGGCGCGCAGGATGCCAGTCGAATTCAACACGATGGGCTCGACATGACAGACGCTCCTGGCCCGCTTGAGCCAATGGGCGAACAAGGCCAGCCGGCCCTCGACCGGCTGGCCTTCGAGCGCCTGACATTGGCCCACCGCCGCGAACTCAAGCTGCACTGCTACCGGATGATGGGCACGCTGCACGAGGCCGACGACCTCGTCCAGGACACGTTCCTGAAAGCCTGGCGGAGCCGGTCGCAATTCGACGGCCGCGGCTCGCTGCGCGGCTGGCTCTACACGATCGCCACCAACAGCTGCCTCAATGCCATCAAGGCGAGGTCATCGGCGCATCGCATTGTCGAGCAGCCAGGACGGCCGCCGAGCGAAGGGCGGGCCGCTGCCGGACCCGCCGCAGAACTCGCCTGGCTGGAGCCCTACCCGGACACCGAGCTGCCGGACCTTGTCGACGGCGAACCCGGCCCGGAAGCGCGCTACGAGGCCCGCGAAGCGGTGCAACTCGCCTTCGTCGCCGCGATCCAGTCCTTGCCGCCCAGGCAGCGCGCCGCCCTTTTGCTGTGCGACGTGCTGGGCTGGTCGGCGCTCGAGAGCGCGCAATTGCTGGGCGGCTCCACCGCTTCGATCAACAGCGCCCTGCAGCGGGCCCGCGCAACGCTTGGGGCCCGCTATCCGCAGGGGCGTCCCGTGCAGCGGTCACGGCCCACCAGCGAAGAGGGCCTGTTGCTGGAGCGCTACATGCAGGCCTGGCAGGCGGCCAACCTCGACGACTTCATCGAACTGCTGCGCGAGGACGCCACCTACCACATGCCGCCATGGCTGGACTGGTATCAGGGCCGCCAGGCGATCCACGGTTTCTTCAAGACTGTGTGGGGCAATTTCGCCGGCTATCACGCGGTCGCCACCCGCGCCAACGGCCAGCCCGCGGTTGCGATCTATGCGCGGCGCCACCAGGATTCCGAATGGCGCGCCCAGTCGCTGCATGTCATCGAGCCGACCGACGGCGGTATCGCCTCGCTGACGGTCTATGTCGGCCCGATCGGCCCCGGCCTTTTTGCTCCCTTCGGCCTGCCGCCGGTCTGGCAGCCCTCCTGACGGGAAGCTGTCAGGAGGGCTGGTCTATATCTGCGCACGGGGGCCGGCAGCGGCCCCGGCAACCAGGGAGCATGCAATGAATTTCGTCTCCGTCCGCATCATCACGTCGGATGTTCAGCGCCTCGTGCACTTCTACGGCGAGATCACCGGCATGCCCGTGACGATCTACACCGAAGACTTCGCCGAACTGGCGACACCGGCCTGCACGCTGGCGATCGGCAGCACGCGCACCTTGCAGCTGTTCGGCGGCGACGTCGCCCGCCCCGCAGACAACCACACCGCCATCATCGAATTCCGCGTCGGCGACGTCGATGCGGAGTTCGCCAGGCTGTCCGACACCATCAAGGACGCGACCGTGCAGAAGCCGACCACCATGCCCTGGGGCAACCGCTCGCTGCTGTTCCGCGACCCGGACGGCAATCTGGTGAATTTCTTCACGCCGGTGACCGCCGAGGCGATCAAGAAATTCGACAAATAGCTGCCGATGGCGACCCTGCCGCAGGTCGCCCCAGGTTTCCATGCTGTCGCGCCTTTGGCAAACGAGGCGCCTTGCGGGAGTGGGTCAGTTTGGAATTCAACGCTCCATCATGCGCATGACGCGCACGGCATTGCCAACTAAGCCGGCGGAGGCTTCTGGCAGTTAGGAGCGGCGGTCACGGCTATTTCCTGAAGCGGCGGGCATGCCAGATCGGCATATGAGCAGAAAACGCAGCAATCACCCGCTAAGGGCTTCAAGAGCACGCTGCAGTTTTTGCATTCGTAGAAGTGAACACAGGCGTCGGTCGGCATCGTTTCCACAGACTGATGTCCGCACTCAGGGCAAGTAAGGGTGCTCTCAAGCTTCATTGCCACTCCGAAGCATTGCGATCGGGGCGAATTTCAAACTGAGACACTAGCCTTCACGATCACTACAATGGCATTGCCGATCACGTCGGCGGGCGTTTTGGCCCTTTGGTCCAATCGCCAGCTATTTGTCACCCTGCCTTGCTGAAGACGACCGTGCCGTCATCTTTGCGAACCTCCACCGCTACAATGCCGTCCTCCAGCTTTCGAGCGGGGAAAGTCGCCATGGCGTGATCCCTCGCAGCCTTCTCGGCATCGAATGGCGTCTTTGCCACAATGCCTGTTTTCCCATACCATATGACAGTGAAGGCCATGGCCGATCCTATGCCGTGCACTAAGCATATAGGAGATCGGAGATGCGACAACGGATCGATGTCGATCAAGGTGCAAGCCGACACCGCGCGCTTTTCTGAGCCACGTCGAACCATTCGGTCGCGGGACAGCTTTGGCAGTTGGCGCCTGCGCCCCCTATTTCTGGTTCCATTTGCGGATGACCGGCTCGGTCAGATCGTGCTCGTGGCCGAGCACGCTGATGCTTGCGGTGTCCAGCACGAACAGCCCGCCGCCTTCCGGCGGCAGGCCGATCCAGCGCGCCGCCAGCACGCGCAGGAAATGCGCGCTGGAAAACACCAGGATGTCGGCATTGGCCTTGCGCAGCGCGGCGATGATCGTGTCGGCCCGGGCGCCGACATCGGCCGCCGTCTCGCCCTTCGGGCAGCCATCGCGAAACACGTTCCAGCCCGGGCGCTCGGCCAGGATCTGTTTTGTCGTCAGCCCCTCGTAGGCGCCGTAGTCCCACTCCTGCAGATCGTCCTTCTTGACGCTCTCTGCGCCGAAGCCGGCCAGCACGCTGGTGTTGTAGGCACGCTGCGACGGGCTCGACCAGACGGCTGAAAACGACAGGCCCTTCAGCCGTTCGGCAACGCCGCGAGCGGCAGCCTCGCCGGCCGGCGTCAGCGGCATGTCGGTGCGGCCGGTGTGCTGCCCCGAAAGGCTCCACGCCGTCTCGCCATGGCGGACCAGATGGATCTGCGGAAACGCGCTGCTCATATGGATGCCCCTGAAAGTCGCCGGCACCTTAGAGGAGGACGCGGCAAAGGGGAATCCGGCTGACGCGAAAGTGTGTGGTTGCCTGGCCCTGTTCCGCATCAAGCTGGCCCCTGTGACGAGCCCGGTGGCGCAACTATATCAAGGTAGCCCTACAGGCTCTCACCACCACAAGGGCATCGGCCCTTGCGCAACAGGTCACATCATCATGTACACACATTTGCTGATCGCCACCGACGGATCGGAACTGGCCGACAAGGGCGTTGCCCACGGCCTGGCACTGGCCAGCCGCCTCGGCGCCACTGTTACCTTTGTCCACGTCACCGAACCATTCCCGATCTTCGCCTGGGGCGGCACCATGGCCGGCTATGCCGCCGGCGATGAATTCGTCGCCTATCAGGAAGGCGGTCGCCGATACGCCAATGACGTGCTCGACAAATGCAAGGCGTCGGCGGACCTCGCCAATGTGCGCGCTGAGGTGGTGCATATCGAGGACAAGAAGCCCGCCGAGGCGATCCTGGAACTGTCGCGGGCTGAGGGCTGCGACCTGATCGTGATGGCCTCGCACGGCCGCCGGGGACTGGGCAGGCTGCTGTTGGGAAGCCAGACGGCGGAGGTGCTGTCCTTCACCGAAATCCCGGTCCTGGTGGTGCGCTAAGCCTGCGCGGCTACAGCACCACCTCTCCCGCGAGATAGACCCCCAGGGCCAGCAGCCCGACGAAGAACACCGTGCGGAAGGTCTCGACGCTCATCCGTTGGCTCAGCGCCTGGCCGATGACCATGCCGGCCAGCGCCGGCACAAGGGCGGCGACCGACCCCGCCAGTTGCGCCGTCGGCGATGCGAAAGCGCCCGTTCTGAACAATCCGACGGCCAGCGCTGCCGTCGAGACGGTGAAGGACAGGCCGAGCGCCTGGATCAGGTCTTCCCTGTCCAGCCGCAGCGATTGCAGATAGGGCACGGCCGGGATGACGAAGACGCCAGTGGCGCCGGCGACCAGCCCGGTCGCCACGCCGACCAGCGGCGACGCCCACGCCTCGTGCCGCGCCGGCGTGGTGAAGCCGGCCCTGGCGAGGCCGACAAGCCCATAAAGCACCAGCGCCGCGCCCAGCCCCGCCGAGGCAAATCCCGTGTGCGAGCCGGTCAAAAGGCCGGCGCCGGCGACGCTGCCGAGCACGACACCGGCCATCATCGTCCACAGCCGCTTGCACAGGCCGCCGAAGGACGGGCCGGTCAACAATTGCCAGAGGTTGGTGACCAGCGACGGGATCAGCAGCAAGGCGGCGGCCTGCGCCGGTGGCATCGTCACCGCCAGCAGCCCCATTGCCACGGTCGGCAAACCCATGCCGACGACGCCCTTGACCACGCCAGCGGCGAGAAAGACCGCACCGATCCAGGTGATAACACCGGCGCTCAGCGCGATCGCACCTTCAGGACAGGATCAGTCATGCAGCAGCATGTCCGTGGCATCGGCCTCAGGGCTGGACATTGCCGGCGCGGCATCGCGGCTGACGGGGGTCGCGGTGCATCCCCGCAGGCCGGGCTCCGCCCGCACCATCGCAAGGCACGCCACAGCGACGGCCAGCACGATTGCCGTGCTTTCAAGAATGCCGGGCCGGCCTGATATTCGTTCGCTCATCACACATCTCCACCCGAAACTGTTTGACGCAGATGCGGGCCGGTCACAATGTGGAAGTTGCGCTGTCAGCCTTCGGCCAGGACGAAGGCTGACCTATGGAAGAAGCCACTGGCTTTGCCTGGCTGCCGAACCGTTTGCAGGAGCAGAAAATGCGCTTCGATCTGGTCGATCTCCGGCTGTTCCTGCTGGTGGCCGAGCGCGGCAGCATCACCCATGGCGCCGAACTCGCCGGCCTTGCCCTGGCCTCGGCCAGCGCCCGCATCAAGGGCATGGAGGATCGGCTCGGCGCGCCGCTGCTGGAACGTCGCCGCCGTGGTGTGGTGCCGACAGCGGCCGGACAGGCCCTGCTCCATCATGCGCGCGCCGTGCAGAACCAGATCGAGGCGATGGCCGGCGACCTCGGCGCCTACGCCACCGGTCTTCGCGCCCGCGTCCGGCTGCTCGCCAACACCGCCGCCACCGGCGAGCTGCTGCGTGGTGTCCTGCCGGCTTTCCTTGTCACGCATCCCCAGATCGACATCGATCTCGACGAGCGCCCCAGCCATGAGATCGCCGAGGCGGTGGCCAGCGGTGCGGCCGATCTCGGCATCGCCGCGACATGGGCCGGACTGTCGCATCTCGAGCAGAAACCGTTCTTCATCGACCGCCTGGTGGTGATCGCCGCGCGGAACTGGCCCGGCCTCGAAGGCCGCACCACCATGCTCGCCGACATTCTCGGTCAACCCTTCGTCGGGCTCGGCACCGGCCATGCGCTGCAGGAGCACGTCACACGCCAGGCCGCCCGCCTTGGCGGACATCTGCATGTCCGCATCCGCGTGCCCGGCCTCGACAATGTCTGCCGGCTGGTCGCGCAAGGCGCGGGCATCGCCATCGTGCCGGAAAGTGCGGCGCGCCGCTCGGCCCGCACGCTGCGCAGCCTGCGGCTGACCGACGACTGGGCAACGCGCCAGCTCAATCTGTGCGCCCGCCGCTTCGACGAGTTGACGCCGCAAGCGAAATTGCTGGCCGCCGCGCTGGTCTGAACCCGACAGCCCAATGGCCAGCAACCGCGACCGCGCAAGACGGCGCACCATGCCGCTTGGTGCGAAAACTACACCTTGCTTTTCAAAAATTCGTGACATAGCTTGTTTTCATATAGGCAAACAATTTGCCAATCTTTTTTCTTTTTATGAAAGACAGAGCTTTTGCGGGAACATCTCGATCTGACCGATCGGCGGCTGGTCAAACAGCTGTCGCAGGACGCGCAGCCGGGCATCAACCGCCTCGCCGAGATGTTGGCGATTTCGGTGCCGACGGTGCGGACGCGGCTGCGCAACCTGCTCGACCGCAACCTGCTGAAGATCGTCGGGCTCTTGAACCTGACCGAGCGTCCGGAGCTGATCTCGGCCATTGTCGGTATCAATGCGCAAGGACGCGGCCGGGCCCGCGAACTGGCGCAGCGCATTTCCGAACTGCCCTTCGTCAACTCGGCTTCGGTGGTCACCGGGCGCTTCGACATCATCGTCGATGTGACCGTGGCCGGTGACGTCGCCGATCTCTACCGCGTCACAAGCGAACTGATCCCGGGTGCCGGCGAGCCAGGCGAAGTCGTGCGCAGCGAGACCTTTGTCGTCATGGCGTCCTGCAACAAATGGGTCAGCCTGCCTGAAGGCTGCTGGTCGGACGACAGCGTCCGTAAGGAGCCGGCATGAAGATCGCGGTTCTCGGCGGCCTCGGCCTGCAAGGCCGGGCGGCCATCGCCGATCTCGTTGCCAGCGGTGTCGAGGAGGTGGTCTGCATCGACACGGCACCGGACGGTGCGGCTCGCCTTGACGGCCTGACCAACCTTGCCCGCGTGCGCTTCGTGGTACCGCAGGGCGCGATCGGGCCGGCGCTGGCCGGCGTACTGGCGGATGTCGACGCCGTCATCGACCTGCTGCCGCAGCCGCTGATGCGCGAGGCGGTCCAGGCCGCGATCGCAACGCGCACCCCGCTGGTCACCACCAATTACGGCAAGGCCATTGCCGACCTCGCGCCGGCCGCCGAACAGGCCGGCGTCCCCATCGTGACCGAATGCGGGCTCGACCCCGGCATCGACCTGGTGCTCTACGCGCGCGCCGCAAGGCAGTTCGATACCATCGCCGCGATCGATTCCTATTGCGGCGGCATCCCCGAGCCGACGGCGATGGCGAAGCCCCTTTGCTACAAGGTGAGCTGGAACTTCGACATGGTTCTGGTCAGCCAGAACCGTGACAGCGTGATGATCGAGGACGGCGAGCGCGTCGCGGTGCCGGCCGGCCGGCAGCACGACAATCCTTTCATCCACGAGATCGAGGTTGCGGGTCTGGGCACGCTTGAAGCCTTCCCCAATGGCGATGCGCTGCACTATGTCGAGATGCTGGACGCGGCAAAAGGGCTGAGCCGCTCGGGCCGCTATACGCTGCGCTGGCCGGGATGGTCGGCCTTCTGGGCGCCGCTGAAGGAACTCGGCTTCCTTTCCGAAGACAAGGTGCCGGGCACCAGTTCCAGCCCGCGCGAATTCCTAGGCCGGCTGCTCGGGCCTCAACTGCAGTACGGCCCCGGCGAAAAGGACCTTTGCGTGATGCGCAATGTCTTTTCCGGCCTCGAAGGCGGCCGCCGCAAGACGGTGACCTCGGACCTGATCATCGAGCGCGACCTGGCCTCCGGCCTGTTCGGCATGAGCCTCGGCGTCGGCTATCCCGCCAGCATCGTGGCGCAGATGCTGGCGCGGTGCGAGATCACCAAACCAGGCCTGCTCAACCCGCTGCTCGATGTGCCCGATGGTCGCTTCTTCGACGAGTTGGCCAGGCGCGGCATCACTGTGACCGAGACGGTGGCCTGGGACTGAGGGTTTTCGAACGGTGGATGCCGCCGGCAACGGCGCTGCCGCTCAAAAAAGCACCCCGAAGGGTGAAACAACAACGTGGAACAATAAAACAAGGAGGAATGCCAAATGAAGATTGCCAGACTTTTCATCGCTGGACTTGCGCTCGCCGGCCTCACCGCGGCGGCCAGTGCCGGAACGCTCGACGACATCACCAAGCGTGGCGAGTTGCGCGTCGCCGTGCAGACACAGGGACCGCCCTTCTCGCTGGTCGGCGCCAATGGCGAACGCACCGGCAGTTCGGTTGAACTGGCCGAACTGATGGCCAAGGAAATGGGCGTCAAGATCACCTTCCTGGACTTCGACTGGGACGGCCTGATCCCAGCGCTGCTGTCGGGCAAGGCCGATCTTCTGGTCGCCGACATGACGCCGACGCTGGCGCGCGGCATGAAGGTCGCCTTCACCAAGCCTTACATGTATACGGGCAGCACCGTCTTCACCAAGGCCGATAGCAAGTTCAAGACCACCGAGGACTGCAAGGCCAAAGGCACCAAGATCGCCGTGCTGCTCGGGGCCACCGGCGAGAAGGAGGCCAAGGCCGTCTTCACGGATGCCGACATCAAGAGCTACAAGGGCGGCGGTCCGCTGCTGCTCGACGCCGTCAACAACGGCCAGGCCGATTGCGGCGTCAACGACGTCTCGGCGGTGACAGGCCAGTCGACCGCCTATCCTGCCGGCACCTTCACCATCATGCCGGAGCTTTTGTCGAAGGAACCGCTTGCCTTCGCCACCCGCTATGACGAGCCCGACCTGCTGGTCTGGATGAACCTGTTCCTCGACCAGGTCAGCATCGACGGCCGCTTGCAGAAGAACCTCGACTACTGGGTCAATTCCGACGCCTGGAAGAAGGACCACTAACCAAGCCTTGGAATCCAGGCGGTTTCGCGCGTCTTAGGCGCCGCGAAGCCGCCTGGCTTTTCACTTCGCCCGCTTTGGGAACCGCCCAGCGATGCTCGAAAATTTCAGTTTCCGCACCATCGTCGAATATCTGCCGCTGTTCGGGCAGGGCCTGGTCACGACCGTGTGGCTGTCGGCGCTGTCCTTTCTCGGCGCGCTTGCCGTCGGCATCGTGCTGTGCGCCATGAATCTGCAGCGCGCCCGGCTGTTTCGTGCCCCGGCCAAGGCCTATATCGACGCCGTGCGCGCCACGCCCTTGCTGGCGCAGCTCTATTTCCTCTATTTCGGCCTGCCCCGGCTCGGCTTCGTGCTGCCCGAACTGGTCGTCGGTATCCTCGCGCTGTCTCTGAACAGCGGCGCCTATGTCGCTGAAATCATTCGTGCCGGTATCCTGTCGATTCCGCGTGGCCAGGTCGAAGCCAGCGTCGCCTCCGGCATGACCTATGTCCAGCGCATGCGCCTGGTCATCCTGCCGCAAGCCTTCAAGGTGACGATCCCGCCGTTGCTCGGCCAGGCGATCGTACTGGTCAAGGATTCCGCATTGCTGTCGCTGATCTCGGTTGCCGAGCTGACCCGCGCCGGCCAGTTGCTCGCCTCCGACCGCTTCATGCCGGCGGAAGGTTTCCTCACCATCGCCGCCTTCTACCTGCTGCTCTACTACTGCCTGAAGGGGCTGGCTGCTCTCTCCGGTCGTTGGCTCGGCACAGCGGGGGCGCGGACATGATCTGGCAACAGCTGCAAAGCCTCGCCGGCAGCTATCCGCTGGCGCTGCGCGGCCTCGGCATGACGGTGGTGCTGTCACTGATCAGCCTGGTGCTCGGCACGCTGCTCGGCTTCGGCCTCGGCATCCTGCGCACCGGCGGCAACCGGCTGGTGGGCAGCGTCATCGGCGCCTGGGTCGACCTGATCCGCGGCACGCCGTTCCTGGTACAGATCTTCCTGATCTTCTTCATCCTGCCGGAGTTCGGCATCGAGCTCGACGCCTTCACCGCCGGCATCATCGCGCTGACCAACCTTGCCGCCTGCTTCATCTGCGAGATCGTCGCCGCCGGCATTCGTTCGGTGCCGACCGGCCAGGTCGAGGCTGCACTGGCATCCGGCCTATCGCGCTGGCAGCGCATGCGCCAGGTGGTGCTGCCGCAGGCGATGCGCATCGTGCTGCCGCCGCTGGTCGGGCAATATGTGCTGCTGATCAAGGACTCTTCGGTGGTCTCGGCGATCGGGCTGACCGACCTCACCCGCGTCGGCTGGCTGGTGGTGCAGCGTGTGCCCAACGGCCTGCTGGTCTTCTTCCTCGTCGGTGTCGGTTATTTCATCGTCTGCTATCCCCTGATCATGCTCGCCCGCCGGCTCGAGCGCCGCATGGGCGCGGCGCATGGCGAGGTGCAGCTGTGACATCGAACTCCAAAGGTCCGGCAACTATGAGCAAAACGGGCATGACCAAAACCGGTATGATCGACTTTCGCGGCGTCAACAAATGGTTCGGCGCGCTGAACGTCCTGAAGGACATCACGCTCAGCGTCGAGCCGCGCGAGGTGGTCGTCGTCTGCGGCCCCAGCGGCTCCGGCAAGAGCACGCTGATCCGCTGCGTCAACGGCCTGGAGACGATCAAGGACGGCGATCTCGTCGTCGACGGCCAGCGCCTCGGCGATCCCGCCACCAACATGACGCAGCTGCGCACCGAGATCGGCTTCGTCTTCCAGTCGTTCAACCTCTACCCGCACAAGACAGCGCTCGAAAATGTCACGCTGGCGCCCATCCATGTCCGCAAGATCCCGCGCACTGAAGCCGAAAAGGCCGGGCGCGAATTGCTGGCCAAGGTCGGGCTGGCCGACAAGGTCAACGCCTATCCGGCGCAGCTCTCCGGCGGCCAGCAGCAGCGCGTCGCGATCGCGCGCTGCCTCGGCATGCGGCCCAAGATCATGCTGTTCGACGAGCCGACCTCAGCGCTCGACCCCGAGATGATTTCGGAAGTGCTCGACGTCATGGTGGCGGTCGCCGAGGAAGGCATGACCATGATGGTGGTGACGCATGAGATGGGCTTTGCCCGCAAGGTCGCCCAGCGCGTGGTGTTCATGGATGCCGGCGCCATCGTCGAAAGCGGCACGCCCGACGAATTCTTCTCGCACCCCAAGACCGACCGCAGCCGGGCTTTCCTGAGCAAGATTTTGCGGCACTAAGTATCCGGGCTAGCTCGCCTCTTCCGGACTGCCGCCAATCGCAAACGCAACCCGGCTTTCGCCCCGTCTCAGCAGCGCGATGGCGGAGAAGGCGATGACGCCGCTCGCGGCGACGATCACCAGCACCCACAGCGAATTGGCGACGGATGTCCGCGCCATCATGAAGGCGAGCGCGAACGGTGCGAAGGCCGAGGTGAACTGGCGGGCAGCGCTCGCCCATCCCAGCCGCGCGCCATAGCCTTTGCGGCCGAAGAGCTCGAGCGGCAAGCTGCCGCCGACGATGCTGGTGAGGCCGGAACCAAGGCCGAACAGCAGCACGAACAGGAAAGCGCCGGGCAGCCAAGGCGTGGTCAACAGCAGCGTGCACAGCCCGGCCGTGAGCAGCGACGCGGCAATGACGGCGAGATGCGTCTGCTGAAGGCGCCCGCCGAACAGCATGTTGATCAGTCGGCTGGCGACCTGCGCCGGCCCGAACAGGGTCGAAACGAAGAGACCGGCCGTGCCGAGCCCAAGTGCCGCCGTCAGCGGCACCATGTGGATGAGGATCGCCGACAGCACGAAGCCCTCGGAGGCGAACCCTGCCAGCATCAGCAGGAACACGGCCTGCCCGCGTCGCGGATCGAGTGCCGCGCCCGCTTCATGGGCCGGCCCGCGCTCTGGCGGCGCGGCCGTCGCGTGGCGGCGCGACAGGCGCATCAGCCAGGCGTGGATCGGCAGGCAGAGCCCGAGATTGAGCGCCGCGAACAGCAGATAGACCTCGCGCCATGTCAAATGCGCATGCAGCGCCGAGGTCAGCGGCCAGAACAGCGTCGAGGCGAACCCTGCGATGAGCGTCAGGTGGGTGATGCTGCGTTGCGGCCGGGGAACCCCGATCTGCACGATCGCCACGAAGGCGGCGCTGTAGAGGACGAAACTGGAGGCCAGCTCCATCGCCAGCAAGGCCAGAACAAAGGTCACGCGGCCGGGCGAGACGGCGCACAGCGCCAGCGCGACGGCTGCCGCGACCGAGCCGATGGTCATGATGCGCCCGGCGCCGAAGCGGTCGGCCCAGCGCCCGGCCGTGGGCGCGAACAGGCTGCCGGCAAACAGCGAGGCGGACAGCCCGCCGAACACCCACCCTTCCGTGAGACCGAACTCCCTGGCCATCGCCGGAGCCAGGATCGAAAAGCTGTAATAGAGCGTGCCGTAGCCGATGATCTGCGTCAGCCCGAGCGCCCATATCGCCTTGCGCAGGACAGACCGGTCAGGCATCGACGCCCACGGCTTCCGTCGCCTTGGCGCCAACCGATGGGCCTGTTGCGCAGCCGCAGCCCGACGCACCCTTTGCCTTGGCGTCCGCGTCCTCGACGCAGCAGGCATCGACATTGGCGGGCGCGGGCCCGCCGCAACAACCAGCACTGTCCGATCCCGTCACGACATCGGCGCTGCACACGCCGGTCTCCGGCAGCACCAGCCGCACCTCGCGCGCCGCGACATGGTCTCCGGCAATGTCGGCGACCACCGAGCGGACCTGCTCGTAGCCGGTCGCCGTCAGGAAGGTCGGGGCGCGGCCGTAGGATTTCGAGCCGACGATGGTGAAGCCGGGTTCGGGATGGGCAAGTTCCCGGATGCCATGCGCGGGAACCGTGCCGCACGAGTGGAAATTCGGATCGATCAGCGGCGCCAGCGCCGGCGGCGCTTCGACGGCGGGATCGAGCGCGAGGCGGATTTCGCCGAGGAACGACAGGTCGGGCCTGAAGCCCGTAGTGACGACGATGCGATCGACGGAAAGGCTGAATGGCTTGCCGGCCAGGCTGGCGTCGACGGCAAGCCCCTCGCCTTGCATTTCGATGCGGTTGACGGCGAAGGCCGCCAGCATGTTCAGCCTTCCATCGGCCATCGCCTGCTTGGCGGCGAGGCCAAGCGCGCCACGTTCCGGCAATTGGTCGTTCAGCCCGCCGCCAAGCAGCCGGTCGACGCTGGCATGACGGAGCGCCCAGAAAATCTCGGTGCCGGGTGCTGCGTCCTGCAGCTCCATGAGCGCCAGGGCGACGTTGATCGCCGAATGCCCGCCGCCGATGACGAGGACACGCTTGCCCGCATAGCTGTCCCTGGCATTGCCGACCACGTCGGGAATGCCATAGGCAATGCGCCCGCAAGCCGCGCCTTCGCCGGCAACCGGCAACCCGTCGACGCCGATGGGGTTGGGCCGCGACCATGTTCCGGACGCGTCGATGACGGCGCGCGCGAGAACGCGGTGCTCGCCGCTCGCATCGCTATAGCGGATGACGAAGGGGGCGTCCTTGCGACCGTCATTTGCGACCTTGTCATGTCCCTGGCGGGTGATCGCGGTGACCTCGGCGCCGAGCTTCAAATTGGCTGCGATGCCGGCAAGTGCGGCAAGCGGCGCCAGATAGTCGCGCACGATCTCGCCCCCGGTCGGCAAGCCTCGCATGTCCGGCGCCGTCCAGCCGGAGCGGTCCAGCAGCGCCCGCGCCGCCGCGTCGATATTGTATTGCCATGGCGAGAACACCCGCACATGGCCCCATTCGAGCAGTGCGGCGCCAACGCTTTCACCGCGCTCGAGGATCAGCGGGCGGATGCCGCGCTCGACCAGATGCGCGGCGGCGGCGAGGCCGACCGGACCTGCGCCGATCACCGCGACGGGAAGGTTGGCCATCATGTCCATATGTTCGATCCTTCCGGTATCTTCGAATTACAAAGCGAAAAAAATCAGGCCAGCGCTTTGCCGACGGCAGGCGCACAGGCGGCATCCGCGCAGCACTCGTCGGCGAGATAGCCGATCAGCGCATTCATGCCCGGATAGTTGGCGCGGCAGATCAGTGTCGTCGCTTGCCGTTCCTGCGTCACAAGGCCGGTATCGACCAGCCGCTTGAGGTGATGCGACAGCGTCGAGGACGGAATATCGAGCTTGCCCTGGACGCTGCCGACGGCAAGCCCATCGTCACCGGCGCGCACGAGAATGCGGTAAAGCTGAAGCCGCGTCGGATTGCCGAGCGCTTCGAGCTGGGCGGCTGCTTTTTCGAGTTTCATGGAAATAAGCTACGCGGCGCCTGTCGAGTCGTCAACCCAATTTCGACAAATATGGAAATAGCGTCAGCCGAGCCGCTTGCCCGAAGTGTCGATGACCGCCTCGCCATCCTCCTTCGTGAACCCGCCGATGTCCGGATTGGGCAGGATGCCCAGCACCTTTTCCGACGGCCGGGCCAGCACCACGCCAAGCGGGCTCACCACGATCGGCCGGTTGATCAGGATCGGATGCGCCAGCATGAAATCGAGGATCTCGTCGTCGGACCACTTCGGGTCGGCAAGGCCGAGTTCGGCGTAGGGCGTGCCCTTCTCGCGCAGCAGCTCGCGCGGTGTCATGTCCATGGAAGCGATCAACTCGACCAGCTTTTGTCGTGACGGCGGCGTCTTCAGATACTCGATCACCTCCGGTTCCTCGCCCGACTGCCGGATGATGGCCAGCGTGTTGCGCGAGGTGCCGCAATCGGGATTGTGATAGATGGTGATGGTCATTTCGCGGCCTGCATCTGTCTGGCTGGTTTCGGTTCGGCAAGCAACCAGCCCGCCAGGGCCATGGCCAGCAGCGCGCCCAGCAATTCGGCTGAGATGAAACCCGGCAGGTCGACCGGGCGGATGCCGGAAAACGTGTCCGACAAGGCACGGGCGATGGCGACGGCCGGATTGGCGAACGAGGTCGAGGCCGTGAACCAGTAGGCGGCCGTTATGTAAAGCCCGACCAGCCAGGGGATCGCGTCGGAACGGAAGCGCAGGCCTGCCAGGATGGTGAAGACGAGGCCGAAGGCGGCGACTGTCTCCGCGAGCCATTGCCCGGCTCCGGTCCGCACCGTCACCGAGGCCTGCAAGATCGGCAGTTCGAACATGGCGTGCGCCAGGAATGTCCCGGCGATGCCGCCGACGATTTGGGCGACGACATAGGCGAGCGCCGCCCTCGTGTCGATTTCGCGGCGGAGCGCGAACACCAGCGTGACTGCCGGATTGAAATGCGCTCCTGAAACCGGTCCGAGTATCGTGATCAGCACGACAAGGATCGCTCCCGTCGGCAGCGTGTTGCCGAGCAGCGAAATGGCAACGTCGTGCGTCAGCCGGGATGCCATGATGCCGGAGCCGACCACGGCCGCGACCAGCAGCGCGGTTCCCAGCGCTTCGGCAACGCAGCGGCGTGGCAGGTCGCTCGCCACGGCGCTTAGCCGGCCTTCGGCAGGGTGCGGGCGATCTCGTCCAGCCACTTCGCTCATCGGCGTGCTCCTAGCAGTCACAGGTCACGGCATTGATGACGGGACGGCAGAGTTCCGGCGCGCCGTTGCAGCAATCTTCCATCAGATAGGCCAGGAGGTCCCGAAACCCGGTCATGTCGGCGACGTAGCGCACGATCCGGCCATCGCGTTGGGGGTGGATCAGCCCGGCATGGGCGAGCACCTTCAGATGCGCCGACATGGTGTTCTGGACCGCGTCCAGCCTTGTGGCGATCTCGCCCGCCGGAATGCCTTCCGGACCAGCGCGGACGAGCAGCCGGAAAGCATCCAGCCGCGTCTCCTGGCCAAGGGCCGCCAGCGCGTTCAACGTGCCTTTTTTATCCATATATCCGAATCCTTGGATTTATGGATATCGACTCTCCCGCGACCTGTAAAGCGGGATTCCGGACGGCCGCAACCAAGCGGGTCTTCACCTCGGATGCAATCCGCCCTCGCCAGCCATCAGGTGACGGCCAGAACCTTGCCCGTATCGTGCTCGCGCACGAAATCCACGCGGGCGCCGTCCCAGTGATAGCTGTAATGCCGGCCCTGCACCGGAATGGTGATGGCGTCCGGCCAGAAGATGCCGATGCAGCCGCCGCCCGGCATGCGCACGCTGTTCCACACCAGCCCGTCGCTGCCTGTTTCCCGCAGCGCCCGCCCCTCCGCCTGCGAGGCGATGTAGTCGTCGGGATCGAGCACGCCGGGCACGGCGTTCACGTCGTCGAGGTCGCGGTCGACGCTGCCGACCAGCACGCGGAAATCCGCCGTCCAGCCCGGATCCTCGTTGGTGGCGCGCATGAATTTCTGATGGTGGTGGATGGTCTCCGCGAGCGCCACCTCCTCGCTGTCGCCGGCATAGTAGATCCCGTAGCTGCCATCCGAGAACCGACCGGGCCGCAGGGTCGAACAATGCACGAAGGGCGCCATCACGAAGCTGGCGCCAGGGCCGGAAACCCGCCTTGTGGCCGCAACCTTGCCAAGGTCGCCGATCTCGAGCCTGATGCGTGGGTTGGTCTTCTCCTCGACCGCCGCCAGCGCCTCCCAGTCGCGCGGGTCGGCAATGTCCTCGAAGAGGTCGATCGGGGGATGGATGGAGCGGATGATGCGGAAGGTCTGGTGCCAGTGGACGCGGCGCCGGACCGCAAGCCCACTCACCATGCACCACGCTCCGCATCGAGCCATTCGCGCATCGCCGCAAGGTCGGAGATTTCGCCGCGAAGCATCAGGTCGAGCGCCGACTGGCCGCCGAAAGCGGCATTGGGCTTGCGGATCCAGGCATAGCCGCGCGCTGGCTCCGTAAAGAGATAGCGCAGGCCTTTGTGGATGCCCATCAGGTGCGCCATGCGGGTGCGCAGGTCGCGGTCGATCCTGCCGACGCCGCCCTCCTTCCAGCGTGCCCCAGTCTTCCAACGTGCCCATGTGCGCGCCGACATGCCGCCGAGCAGGATGCAGGCCTCCAGGTCGGTGAGGTTCCAGGCCTTGAACAGGTTGATGGTGGTGCGCGCCAGCGCGCCCGCCTCTTCATCCGAAATAGCGCTTCCAACTGTGGCCGGCGTGGTGACTATGGGCTGAAGCTGCATTTTGCGTCCTCGCTATTGGCAGATATATAGCATGCATTTGCCAATTGGCAAGAAACAGATCCAACGGCGGATCAGACGCATACCGTCAATCCCCATCCAATCACGCGGACCGCGCCCCTGAATTGCAGGACGGGCCGGCATTGACGCCGGCCCGGAACTGCGTCGTGCCTATTCGGCCGCCTCGTAGCCGGCGATGCCCTTGATCTCGAGGAAATCCTCGAGCCCGTATTCGGCGTATTCTCGACCGTTGCCCGACTGCTTGTAGCCGCCGAACGGCAGGCCGGCGTCCCAGGTCGGATAGTTGATGTAGACATTGCCGGTTCGCATGCGCGCCGCCACTTCGCGCGCCTTCTGCATATCCTTGGCCTGGATGTAGGAGGCAAGGCCGTAGACCGTGTCGTTGGCGGTTTCGATCACCTCCTCGACGCTGTCATAGGGCATGATCGCCAGCACCGGTCCGAAGACCTCCTCGCGCGCGATGCGCATGTCGTGGGTGACGTCGGCGAACACGGTCGGCCTGACATAATAGCCGCGGTTGAGTTCGGCCGGACGACCCGGGCCGCCGGCGACCAGCGTGGCACCTTCTTCGATGCCGCTCTGGATCAGCTCCTGGATCTTGTCGAACTGGACCTGGCTGACGACCGGGCCAAGCTTGGTGCCGGCAGCATCTGCCGGACCGACAGTGAACTTTTCAGCCGCAGCCTTGGCATAGCCGGCGGCCTCGTCGTGGCGGTCGCGCGGCACGAACATGCGCGTCGGCGCATTGCAGGACTGGCCGCTGTTGCCGAAGCAGCCGGCGACACCCTTGGTGACGGCCTTCGCGAGGTCGACATCGCCAAACAGGATGTTGGCCGACTTGCCGCCGAGTTCCTGATGCACGCGCTTGACGGTGTCGGCGGCTGCCTTGGCCACCAGGATGCCGGCGCGGGTCGAACCGGTGAACGACATCATGTCGATGTCGGGGTGGCTGGACAGCGCCTGGCCAACGCCCGGTCCGTCGCCATTGACGAGGTTGAAGACGCCCTTCGGCACGCCGGCCTCATCCAGGATTTCGGCGAAGATGATGCCGTCGAGCGGCGCGATCTCGGACGGCTTCAGCACCATGGTGCAGCCGGCGGCAAGGGCGGGACCGACCTTGCAGGTGATCTGGTTCAGCGGCCAGTTCCACGGCGTGATCAGGCCGACGACGCCGATCGGCTCCTTGACCACCAGCGAGCTGCCCTTGACATGGCGGAACTCGAAGCTCTTCAGCACGTCGGCCATCTTCTGCAGATGCGCGAGGCCGACGCCGACCTGGCTGTCGAGCGCGAACTGGCGCGGCGCGCCCATCTCGCGCGATACGGCAAGCGCCAGATCGGCGCTGCGTTTCTTGTAGACCTCGATGATGCGGTTCAAGAGTTCGAGCCGCTCGCCGACCTCGGTGAAGCCAAAGGTGTTGAAGGCGCGCTTGGCGGCGGCCACCGCCTTGTCGACATCGGCCTTGGAGCCGAGTGAAATCTGCGCGAAGGCATCCTCGTTCGAGGGATCGATGACGTGGAATGTGTTGGGCACAACAGGATCGACCCACGCGCCATCGATATAGAACTGCAGATTGTGTGACATGGTTTTCTCCTTGGGGTGCGCCGCATGGCTTTGCCGGCCGTCATATGTGGCTGGAGATAACGATGCACAAACGCCGCTGTCAAACGCAAGAGCCAAGTGATTGAGCCAGCGTGTGCAATTTGCCTTCGTCGTTCCAGGACGAAGCCGCTACGCTTATCGGAACCGGTCAAGAACCGCCGTCGAGTTCCTTCGCGCCCCCCTCTGTCCTGGGCGCCACAGAGCGCTACCTTGAGCCGTTCACGCTCTTCGCCCCGGTCAATACTCCTGCGCCGTTGGCCGAAACAGGATCTCGTTGATGTCGACCTCGTCCGGCTGGCTCATGGCAAACACCACTGTCCTGGCGAAGGAATCGGCTGGGATGGCCACCCGGTCGTAGAGTGCGCGCACGCCTTCGGCGACATCGGGTTCGGTGACGCTGTCGGGCAATTCGGTCGCCACGGCGCCGGGCGAGATGATGGTGGTGCGGATGTTGTAGGGCTTTACCTCCTGGCGCAGGCCCTCCGAGATGATGCGCACCGCGTGCTTGGTGGCCGCATAGACGGCGCCGCCCGGCCCTACCTTGTGGCCGGCGACCGACGAGACGTTGATGATATGGCCGCTCTTCTGCGTCTTCATGTGCGGCAGTACGGCGGCAATGCCGTAGAGCACCCCCTTGATGTTGACGTCGATCATCCGGTCCCAGTCCTCGACCTTGCCGCGTTCCAGCGGCGAGTGCGGCATCAGCCCGGCATTGTTGATGATGACGTTGACGCGGCCATGTATCTCGACGGCATGATCGACCAGACGCCGGACCTGGCCGACATCGGTCACGTCGGTTGCAAGGATGGCGTCCTGGCCGAGCGATAGCTCATCGGCGAGTGCCTGCAGCCGGTCGAGGCGGCGCGCGCCCAGCACCAGCTTCGCGCCCTCTTTCGCCAGGAGCCGCGCGGCCGCCTCACCCAACCCGCTGCTTGCGCCGGTGATGACGACCACCTTGTCCTTGATATTCTCGGTCATGATCTCTTCCTTCTGATTTTTGGCATTGCTGTCCCCGGCAGCTTGCGCGTTCGAATTGGCGGCTCAGCCGGGCACGTCGACCCTGCCGAGCCAGCCTATGACCTGCTCGAGCGTCTCGCGTTCCTGGTCGCACTGCTTGGAAAATCCTTCGATGAGCCGCGCCCCTGGCGCGTGGTCGCCGAGGACTTTCAGGCTCTGCCCGAGGCCGTAGCCTCCATGGGTGATGAACGGCACCAAGGTCTTGCCGGACAGGTCGTGCCGCGACAGGAAGGAGCGGATCACCGAAGGCGCGGTCATGCCCCAGATCGGAAATCCCAGGAAGACTGTCTCATAGGATGCGATGCCCGGCACGGTGGCGGCGAGCGGCGGTTCAAAGCCTGAATCTCGCTGCTGTTGCGCGACAGCGACCTGTTGCTCGTAGTCTTCCGGGTAGGGATCGACGGTCTGGATCTCGAAAATGTCAGCTCCGAGAGCGCGACCGATCTGACGGGCGACGACACGCGTATTGCCGGTGCGGGTGTAGTAGGCCACCAGAATCTTGGCGCCGCCCGCCGGCCGCGCGTTCGACGCGCCGGCAGGCTGGCTCAATCCGGCACTCAATCCAGTGCCCAGTGGCAATGCAAGCGCGGTCATGAGTGCACCTCGTCTTGAGACCGACTGGCTCATCCCGCTCTCCTTGCGCTAACGCCCAACCCGCGCCTGCAGATGTGCCGGATAGCGGTCGCCCTGCACGGTGATGGCGGACACTGCGTTCTCGATGTCGCTGAGGTCGTCGGCGGTCAGTACGACACTGGCCGCGCCGATGTTTTCCTGGAGCCGGCTGAGCTTGGTGGTGCCGGGGATCGGCACGATCCACGGCTTCTGCGCCAAGAGCCAGGCCAGCGCAATCTGGGCCGGCGTCGCCTGCTTGGCCCTTGCAATGGTGCCGAGCACATTGACCAGCGCCTGGTTGGCCTTGCGCGCCTCGGGCGAAAAACGCGGCACGATGTTGCGGAAGTCGTCGCTGGCGAAGGTGGTGGTCTCGCTGATCGCGCCGGTCAGAAACCCCTTGCCGAGCGGGCTGAACGGCACGAAGCCGATGCCGAGTTCTTCAAGCGTCGGAATGATTTCCTTCTCGGGTTCGCGCCACCACAGCGAATATTCGCTCTGCAAAGCGGCCACTGGCTGCACGGCATGCGCGCGGCGGATGGTCTGCGCGCCCGCTTCCGACATGCCGAAATGCCCGACCTTGCCTTCGGCGATGAGTTCCTTCACCGCGCCGGCGACATCCTCGATCGGCACGTTGGGGTCGACGCGATGCTGGTAGAAGAGTTCGATGTGGTCGGTCCTGAGGCGCTTCAGCGCCGCCTCGGCGACCTCGCGGATATTTTCCGGCCGGCTGTCCATGCCGCGCGACACCTCGCCGCCGGCAAAGCCGAACTTGGTCGCGATGACCACTTTGTCGCGGACCGGCGCCAGCGCCTCGCCCAGCAGCTCCTCATTGACGAAGGGGCCATAGGCCTCCGCCGTGTCGAACAAGGTGACGCCGTTGTCGACGGCCGAGCGGATGAGCTCGATAGCCTGCCCCTTGTCCGTCGCCGGGCCGTAGCCATAGCTCAGCCCCATGCAGCCCAGCCCGATGGCTGAGACTTCGATGCCGCTGTTTCCAAGTGTGCGCTTTTGCATTGTTGTTCTCCGTTGTTCAGGCTTGGTATTACGCGTCGGTGACCTTCTCCATCCAGTCGACGGCCTTGCCGTCGAGCGCTTCCTGGATGGCGATGTGCGTCATGGCTGTGGTCGGTGCCGCGCCATGCCAGTGCTTCTCGCCCGGCTCGAAGCGAACCACGTCGCCGGGCCGGATCTCCTCGACCGGGCCGCCCTCGCGCTGCACGCGGCCACAGCCGGCTGTGACGATCAGCGTCTGGCCGAGCGGATGGGTGTGCCAGGCGGTGTGCGCGCCGGGCTCGAAAGTGACCGCGTTGCCGGCCGCGCGCGCCGGCGCGATGGCTTGAAACAGCGGATCGATGCGGACAGTGCCGGTGAACCAGTCGCCCGGACCCTTGGTCGAAGGCTGCGAGCCGCTTCGCTTGATATCCATGGTTTTGTCCCTTCTCGAAGCGGGGCCAGACGCGGCCGCCGGCCTCAGAGCCGGCGCCCTTTGGGCCGCCCGATTGCGATGGTGCCTATTTAGGGCCTGCGATTGATCGCGATTAGCTGCTATATCCGGCATGTACTTATGAGGAGGGCTCATGAATGCCGCGCGACAATCTGAACGAGCTGACCGCCTTCCTCGCCGTCGCGCGAGAGCAAAGCTTCACCCGAGCGGCGGCCAGGCTGGGCGTCTCGCAATCGGCGCTCAGCCATACATTGCGGGCGCTGGAGGAGCGGCTGGGCGTGCGGCTTCTGACCCGCACCACACGCAGCGTCTCGCCGACCGAGGCGGGCGAGCGCCTGGCTCGCAGCATTGGGCCGAGGCTCGACGAGATCGAGATGGAACTCGCCGCCTTGAGCGCATTGCGCGAAAAGCCCTCCGGCACCATCCGCATCACCGCCGGCGAACACGCCGCCGATGCGATCCTGTGGCCGGCGATCGCCGGGCTGCTGCCCGACTATCCCGACATCAGGATAGAGATCATCGTCGATTACGGCCTGACCGACATCGTCGCCGAGCGCTACGACGCCGGCGTGCGGCTGGGCGAACAGGTAGCGCGCGACATGATCGCGGTGCGCATCGGCCCCGACATGCGCATGGCGGTGGTCGGCGCTCCAGCCTACTTCGCCGCCCGGCCAAAGCCGCGCGCGCCGCAGGACCTGACCACCCACAACTGCATCAATCTACGGCTACCGACCTATGGCGGGCTCTATGCCTGGGAATTCGAGAAGGCGGATCGCGAACTGAAGGTGCGGGTCGAGGGTCAGCTGGTGTTCAACACTGCCGCGCTGCGGTTGAATGCCGTGCTTGCCGGCTTGGGTCTTGCCTATTTGCCCGAGGACCAGGTGACGACCTATCTGGCCGACGGCCGGCTGGTGCGGGTGCTGGCCGACTGGTGCCCGCCCTTCCCCGGCTACCACCTCTACTACCCCAGCCGGCGACAGGCGACGCCGGCCTTCTCGCTGCTGGTCGATGCCTTGCGCTACCGCGGCTAGGTAGTGGGTCAGTTTGAAACGTCGTTTGCAGAGCGCCAGAACCTTACCATGCGGATGCACATGCGCCGCTTCACCCGCCTGACCAATGGCTTCTCAAAGAACGTGGAAGCCCACGCCAACGCCGTAGCCCTGCACTTCATGTACTATAATTTTGTGCGCATTCATAAGACGCTGCGCGTCACGCCTGCCATGGCGGCTGGCGTGACTGACAAGCTTTGGGAAATCGCGGACATCATTGCGTTAATCGAGGCAAAGGAAGCCGAAAAACCGGTAGTGCGCGGCCCCTACAAGAAACGCATTGGCTAGAGCGGTCATTTCCGCGATGTGGATGGCCCACGGGTAGGAAAGCGAAGTGGGGTTGCCGGATCAAGCCCAACCTCGGAAACCCGAAGCGGTACAACTGTATCGTGCGGATGAGCGCGACCAACCCAATTTCCCCATACCACTTCAGCCATAAACCTGCGGCCGCGACATTCGACCTCAATCAAGTCACCGACCACCGGAGCCGTTCCAGCAAATACGTTTTCGTCTGCGCGAAGCTCACGTTCCGTGACTACTTCGCCGTCCTTCAGTGCAATACGCTTTACCCAATAGGCCATAGCGACGGTATAATTCCTGCGTCTGTCAGGGTCCAGTCGGTCTTTCAAATTTCAAACTGACCCACTACCCGCGGCTAGATGGAGTTGACGAAGCAGGACCGCATCGGCATCATCTGCGCGGCGTGGCCTGCGCCGAACCTCCAAGGGCTGTCCCGAGCACGGTCTTGAACGGAGGCAAAGGGACTTCGAGTCTCAGGCCGCTGTCTTTGGTCCGATCGTTTCGAATGTGGTTGCTGGGGAACTCCGTCCGGAACGTGAAAGGCCATGACAATGACCCAAAACGCAAATTTCAAACGTCGCGTGCGGGCTCGCGCCGCCAAGACAGGCGAGTCCTACACGGCCGCTCTCAGGCATTTTCACCGCGACGCGCCGGATGATCCCACGCCCGAAGCCAGGTCGCTGCGATTGGCCGTGGCGCAAACCACTGTCCATGATGACCCTCGCAACATCGCCAAGCTGCGCGACAGCGGGATGGAGATGCGACGCCTGATGCGAGAGGCGCGGCAGGCGGGAGCGAGGCTGCTGCACTTTCCCGAAGGCGCGACCTGCTCCCCCAACAAGCGCATCATGTCGGCCAATGGTCCCGCAACAATCGGGCCGGCCGATTGGGACCGCTTCGAATGGACCGTCCTGCGCGAGGAACTGGAGGCGACGCGCGAACTTGCGCGCGAGCTAGGGTTGTGGGCGGTCTTCGGTTCGGTGCATCAACTCAGCCAACCGCACCGGCCCCACAACAGCCTGTACGTCGTCTCCGATCGTGGCGAGCTGGTAACGCGCTACGACGAGCGCATGCTTTCGAACACCAAGATCTCGTTCATGTACACGCCAGGTTCGATCCCGGTGACGTTCGAGGTCGATGGGTTCCGCTTCGGTTGCACGCTCGGCATGGAATCGCACTTTCCCGAGATTTTCATCGACTATGAGAGGCTCGATGTCGACTGTGTCCTGTTCTCGACAATCTCTCCCACCGATGGCCCGGCTTTCGCCGTCGAGATGCAGGGACACGCGGCAAGCAACAATTATTGGGCCAGCTTCTCGGTCGCTGCACAACACGGCCAGACCGCCCCTTCGGGCGTCGTTGCTCCCGGCGGCCGGTGGGCGGTGCAATGCCCTGCCGATGGAACGCCCTCGATCGCCGTCGTCGATCTCGACAACAATCCTGGAGACCCGGCCCGGCCATGGCGGCGAACGGCACGAGCCGGAATTTATCAGTCGCATCTGGTGGAAGACGACCGGCGGAGCAACGACCGCGGCATGTTCTGACGCGTGTCGCCCAAAAGTGCACAGCGGTTTTGGGTGAAGTAATGATTTGAATCGCGTCGCATGGATCCGTTTCGACGCGACGCACTTTAGGGTCAAAGCTCAATCAGCAGGTTGCCGCAGACGGCCCGTCAGGAATTGACTGGATCAAGGCGATGATAGTGCCGCCGGCATACCCGTCTTTCGCCCTCATGCGTGGCCATCAGGGCCGAAATACTTGGCCTTCAGCCATGTGTTCGACGGTCCGCTTCTGTAGCGGCTGTCGGCGCGCTTCGAGATGATGATCTCGAGCTTCTCGATGGTGCGGAAGATCGCCAGCGCACGGCCCTCGAAATGCTCGCTGTACTGGATCTTGCCGAGGCCGTGCTCAACCAGTTGCCACAGCGCCTGCTTGCGCCGCAGCAGGGGCAAGGAGGTTAGATTGCGACCGTCGAGATGGAGGATGTCGAACGCGACGAACACCAGCCGGCTCGGTTCGTTCCAGATCGCGGCTTCCAGCGCAGGGCAATCGGGAGCGCCCTGCTCGCCCGGCACAATGACTTCGCCGTCGATAATGGCCGACCGGCATGGCAGCTCGACAGCCAGCGCTATGGGCCAGTATTTCGTGGTCCAGTCACGGCCGTTCTTGCTGTAGAGACGCACGCCGCCTTTATCGATGATGATCTGCGTTCGGTACCCGTCAAGCTTGACCTCGTGAACCCATCCCTCACCTTCGGGCGGCCGCTCGACCCGAGTCGGGATCTGCGGCGGAATAAATTCCAGCCGGCCGCTGCTGACCTTGGCACGCTTACTCAATGACGCCACCTTTGACCGAGCAGCGGCGGCTGATCGGCACAGGCAGCCCGACATCCTCCCAACCTGGACGCCTGCCGCCTGTGCCGAGCCCCCGCCGAGCATTGCGAGCATCTGCGCACGGGGCCGGATTGTCGTTAGCTTCGCATCCAAAAATTTATCCTGGCGTACATATCGCACTCGGTGCGGCGCTCTTGCGCCATCACCGACTGGCCTATCTATCCCGGATGGCCTCCGGCCCACGCATTGCCCTGTCAAATTTCGGGCGACCCTGGTTAGTCCATCAAAAGCACCAGGGCGGGATGCAGCTTCTTCAGATTCGGCAATGATTTCGATTGCCAGGGTATGTCGGGCGTTCCGCGAACGACGAGCCGAACATCGGGATGTTTGCGCACCTCGATGGTAAATTTCGCCAGCAGGTTGATGCCGGAAGAGTTGAGAAAGTGAAGGTCCTTCAAGTTGAGCGTAATGGAAGGGGGATTTGCGGCAAGAACACTGGTCGCCAAGGCCGTGACAGGGGCACCTGCTTCTGAACTTGCAAGCCGCATGGCGCCGTCGAAGAAAATTTCACTTCCTTCGATCCACACACGATAGTCGTCTGTCTTGATTTCCATGGCCTTGCTTCGTGACCTAGTTGTGAGTTTGCGAGATCGGAATGGAGGCATATGTCTCCAGGCAAATCCGATCGGTTTCGTCGGCGGGGCTGAATATCCAGGCCAGGCGTGCGCCATAGTCGCTCATCAACGTCAGCAATCCGAGTCCGGAGCCTGTCACGTCGGGGTTGGCAGCATTCGCTTCAATTCGCTGTATCAGCAGGTCTCTGGGGTCCCCAACCGTGATATCCGCCAGGAGACTTTGGAACTCGGACGCGTCTTCACCATCGAGGTCATTCGACACCTTGAGCTTGAAGCACTCCGAATCCATCGACGCCTCGATCACGATTTCACCCGGTGCGCGAAACTTGACAGCATTTTCGATGAGCTCGTTGGCCAGGTATCCGATGCTGTGCCGCACTTCCCTGTAGTCATTGCGGGACGACTGAAAGCGCAATGCGAAAAGATCGGCGATGAAGTCCGAAGTCGTCGCGCAATGACGCCAACTCAAGTCGAGAGGTCCGTCGAACAGCCGCACCCGGCTGACGCTTTCCATCATTCCGATTGCAAGGTCAGGGGTACCGAACAGCGTGGTCATCCTATGTGTGCCTTATGATCACGAGGGTGATGTCGTCGTGGATCTTCTGGATTCCGATATGGGCCATCAGATCCTCGATGATCCCGGTTTTGATTTCCTCGGCGCTGCTGCCATGACGTTTTCGGGCGCTCTGGCAGAGGCGCTCGAACCCGAACAGTTTTCTGTCATGGTCTTCCGCCTCGGTCACACCGTCGGTGTGCAGCACGATCACATCGCCACTCCCGAACAGAATGTCACGCGTGGCAATGAACTTCGAGATGTCTTTCTCCAGACCAACCGGCAGACCCAGATCAAGCGTATCGATGCGTTCGACTTCGCCACCCGCACGGACAACGAGAACATCCTCATGCTGGCCCGATAGCGTTACGCGCTCATCCTCGAAATCAAGAAAGGCCAGCGAGAGATGCTTGTCGGTGTTCGTCCGCTCGATGTTCTTATAGATCGCTCTGTTCAGCCGATCCAGAAACTGGTGTGGATCGGCTTCGTTGGTCTCCTGTAGCGCGCGTGCAACGGATTGGACCATCAGCATCAGCACGCCGCTCTCGAGACCATGACCGGTCACGTCGCCGATGCCGATCTTGACCCGTGACCCGTTCTGCAGGACGTCGTAGTAGTCACCCCCGACCTCGTCGGCCGGTCGCATGTATGCCGCGATCTCCAGCCCTGGAATCGCTCGGAGTTCGAATGGTTTCGGCAGGACCATCATCTGGATATGCCTGGCGACTGCGAGCTCGGCACCGAGGCGGACGTTTTCGTCCCGCAACTTTTCGTTGAGTGCGGATATTTCCTGATTTGCGTCCCCGAGCTCCCTGGTTCGTTCGTCGACGAGTTGCTCGAGGTTTTCCGTGTGAAAGCTAATCTGCTCGGCCATCCGGTTGAAAGCGATGCCTGCCGCTCCAACCTCGTCGCGCGTCGGAATGCTCACGCGGACTGAATAATCCTTGGACTGGAGCCGCTGGGCGGCGCTGGCAAGCGCCCTGAGGCCCGCGGTGATGCGCTTCGAAATTCCGAGTACGGCCGCGAAAACAATCAGAAGCGAAACGATGATCGCACCGACCTGAAAGAGCAGGATACGATTGGTTGCCCGCGAAATACTCTCTTGCGCGGCGAACAGGGACGCATAGATCTCCCGTTCGGGAACGACGATCCCGACCGACATCGTTTCGGACTTGATCGGTCCCGAACTCCACAGATTGGTCGGCTTCAATCTCTTGAGGACGACGATGTAGGGTACGCGCTCGCCCTTGCTGTCGAGCATGATGTGCTGAATGACGCCGTCATTGTTCTGGTCGAGAGGCAGCGACGCGATTGCCGGCTGCAGACTTCCCCGCAGGGACCTCTCCAGGCCGGTGACGCCTTGCGTGCCCGCATCGCTCGATGAAGTCAGGCCGATAATCGCCTGGCCCGACGGATTGATCGCCACCACGTTGCCAGTCGACATCGTGAGGAAGCCGAACCCTGTTTCAGCGATCTTCACACGCTCGACGACTTGCGCGAGCTGGTCGAGAGTGATGTCGGCCCCCGCCGTACCGGCGATGCCTGTGCGATCGCGCGTCCACAGCGGGTGGAAAAAGCTGACGATCAGCTTTCCGGTGATTGCATCGGTGTAAGGCGCTGTCTGGGTAATGTCGTCAGGGACGGGACGAGAGGCCGGATTCCCGGCCCATTGCTGCCATGAACCATAGATACCTGGAAAGAAGAACTCCCAGAACTCCGCCTTGTTGTGGCCCGGATAGAGCTTGTCGAAGGTCTGAGCCTGGTCCGTATACGGAACCGTCCTGAAGATCGGCCGTTCTTTAGGGCCAATATAGTACATCTGCAATTTGGACGACCCGCTGGCCATGAGAGTCGGCGCGACGAGATCGATCACGGTACTGTCTTCTATTTCCTTCTGAACGCCCGGCAGCGGGGTGTGGTCGGCACCCAGCAGATAGCCCCAAACGCTTACCACCGAAGGCGCGCCCGGCAGATTCTGCGCCCAATCGCCCCGCGCGTCATAGACGACCTTCACGGAGCCGGGCGCCTCATGCGAAAGCGTCGCGCCGACCTGTTGCTGCCTGCCCGGATCGTCGATCTGGGCCTGCAGCACGCCGGCCAGCGCCTTGACGTCGCCATGAACTCGGTCGAGCAGCAGGTCGACGCTCAACGCGGTCGATTGGGCATAGGAACGAATGTATTCCTGGTTTGCGGTCGTCAGGCCCTCACCGACTTCCGATGTGGCATCGCGCGACAGCTTTTGAACGTTCCAAAGCGCCAGACCACCGCTCAGCAGGAGGTCGAACAGTACGGCGCCGCCAACGACCAATACGAATTTCGCTCGAAAGGAGCGCAGGCCGAAGCGCGGTGTGGGCTCATCGTGGGCGTTCATTGCGGCCGTCGCCCCGATGCGACCCAAATCGGCCACGCCGCATAACCCTTGGGGTGGAGCGCAGCGAAAATGTGGTCCTGGAAGCCCTGCCGGAACCGTGCGACGAACTCCGGTCCGTCGCCGCGTCTGGTCGCCATCTCGCCCGCATAGACATCCGCCCAGGCTACAATGACATCGGCGAAGTCCTGCGGATCACCGTCCAGGTTAGTGACCATGAAGGTCTCGACACGTATATCTTCGAACCCGGCCTCGATCAGGTACCGCCGACTCTTGGGCCCAAGCTCGACGTCCATCTCGAAATGCCCGAACAGCTTCGCCACCTCGTTGTAGGTCCAACGAATGCTCTCGGCGCGCGGCTCGCCGAGGCAATGCGAATTCTTCTCGTTGGTGATATAGACCCGACCGCCTGGCTTGCATATGCGGTAGAGCTCCTTGAGGATGAGTTCAGGTCGATTGAAGATTTGAAGGGAATGCCGGCAGGTGACCAAGTCAAACTGGGCTTCGTCAAGCAGCATCTCCGACGCATCGCCATAGGTATATTCCACGCCCCGGATATCGAACTCCCGCATCACGCGTCGAGCATAGCTGAGGCTTGACATGGAGTGGTCGAGGGCGACGATCCGCGATGGCTGGAATTCCTTCTGCACGAGCAAGGCGAAATCACCGATCCCGCAACAGATGTCGGCCATGACGATCCCCGGCCTCATGCCGTGTCGCGGCAAGATTGCGCGCTCGTGGCGCCAGGTCATCTTTGTTTGTGTGCGCAGGATTGGAACGAACCCGCCTTCCTCAAGGAAGCCCTGCCCAGGATAGAATTTGCTGTCATACTCCTCGACCGAGATGTTGGGCTCGATCCCGCTCAGGCGACCGAATTTTCGCGAGGTCCATCCGACGACGCTTGATGTGATGACGACGAATTTGAGATCCGGTCGAGCCCGACAGGCGTCAAGGAGGATCCTCGAAAAGGCGTGAAACGCAGCGTTGTTCATCTGCGTCAGGCGTCTGACATTGACGTAGAGAACGCCGCGCACACGACTGATCGCATCGCGGAGCAATGCTATGCTGGGCCCAAGCTCATCGATCGCCTGAGGCCGGACCACGCCCGATATGGAGAACTCCTGATTGTTCGCGTCGTATTGCGCCTTGAAGCGTGGCGGAAGGTCGTAAGGGCTCAATTTTGCAGGCCTTCGAGCGGAAGATCCACGACAAGCCTGATTGCATCACCATCGGCTTCCTCGACCCTGAGTGTGGCGTTGTAGTCGACAGCCAGTTCCAGAAGTACGACCTCCCGGCTTGCCGCAATATCCCCAGACACCGAGTTGAGGTATCGCTCCCTGGCCTCGAATCCCGCGACTTGCGACATGGCTTCTTCGTAGAACTGGCGCTCCCCTGGCACGCATGGGAATGTCAGTTCGATCCTGTCCGTGGCGCCATGGCGAGACACCCTGCATGCCAACTCGCCGTCGGCATGGCGCGTCCGAAAGGCAATTTCCAGCAGTTCGTTGAAGGCTGAGGAAAAGAGGTTTGAATGCCGGACCGAGTCTGATCTATTTTGACTGATCATCCGGGCCATGTATGTCGAGACATAATCGCAGTGTCTCCAAGCGGAGACAAAGGCTTTGATCTCCATGTCGATCTGGATCATGGGCTCAAAAGTCGGCTCGCCAGCCAGGTCATGTTGAACAGGTCCCATCGGCATCCTCACTTACAGTATTTGAGCCCTGGTGGGGCGATGGGCTCCGAGGCGGAAATTTGACCGCCTCCAAATCAGTCAGTCCCGCACTGACCAGAAGAATTGCGTGGCATCTGCGTCGATCGTTTCCACAACTGCCCACTTACGAAGGGTGCAAGGCGCTAGAGCGCCCGATTTGATTTCTCCATCTCTCGTACCACCTTCGGCGGGGACCGCCTGATGAAATCGCTGGTTGCCTCGGCTCCGAGCGGGCGCCCCAGGAGATTACCTTGCAGGCAATCACAATTTTCCTTGATCAGCCACCGTGCCTGTGCCGACGTCTCGACCCCCTCGGCGGTGACACTTATTCCCAGGCCGTGCGCCAGATTTATTATCGATCGCACGATCGTTTGGCTTTTGAGATCGGTCTCCAGGTCTGCAATGAAGTACTGATCTATCTTCAAAGTGTCGAAGGGAAAGTTCTTGAGGTAGCTCAACGAAGAATAGTACGTTCCAAAGTCGTCGAGCGAAATTCGTATTCCCAAGACGTTCAGGGTATTCAACGTGTCGATATTGTCGATCGTCCTCTCAAGAAGGACTGTCTCGGTTATCTCTAGTTCAAGTCTGTCGGCCCGAATTCCCACTGCGTCGATGATCTGGGCGACCGTGTCCGTCAGCGTACCGCTAAGGAACTGAGCCGGCGAGAGGTTCACCGCGACTGTCAGCGAAGAAGGCCACTTTAATGCCTGGCGACAGGCTTGCTCGAGCACCCATCGTCCAATCTCATCCATCAGACCGTCGGCTTCGGCGATCGGTATGAACACGCTGGGTGGAATGATTCCGACGTCGGGATGCCGCCACCGCAGCAGCGCTTCGAAACCGATGGTCGACGAGGGAGGCCGAATGAGCGGCTGATACTCGAGATAGAGCTCGCCCCGCTCCAGCGCGGTTCGAAGGCTGCGCCTCAGATTTTCGCGTTGCTCGAGCAAGAGCAGCATCGAACGGTTGAAGGTTCGAGCGCAGCCGCGTCCATCTGTCTTGGCAGCGTAAAGAGCAATGTCAGCGGCTTTCATCAGCTGCTCGCCATCGGTCCCGTGCTCCGGCCCGAAAGCAATTCCGATACTTGAGCCGACGAAGACCGGAATGCCGTTGATGACGAACGGTTCCTTGAACGCGTCGACCAGCGATCCGGCGAGGCGCTCAGCCTCTGCTGGCTGCTCCTTTCCCAATTGGATGACAGCGAACTCATCGCCGGCATATCGGTACGCGGATTCGCCGTCCTGCAGCGCGTCGCGGATACGACCCGCCGCGAGCTGAAGAAGTGTGTCGCCTGCCGCATGACCGAGCGTGTCGTTGACCGCTTTGAAATCGTCAAGGTCGATTTGCAGCAGGGCGGCTTTCGGCTTCGGTCCGCCGAGGGCCGCCATTGCTTGCTGCAGCCGCTCGCCGAATCGCCGCCGATTCTGCAGTCCGGTCAGCGCGTCGTGCGTTGCCTGATGGAGGAGAATTACATGCTCCTGCTCCTCCGCTACGCTCCGCCCGCCGCGGTCCCTTGATTCGATGATTCCGGCACCATCTGCAGTGCTGAAGACAAAAACCGACCGGGGCGCTCCTCCCGATGATCGCGGCAGGTCGAGGCTTGCCGGAGAGCCACCCTGGAACACGCGAAGAAATTCGTCGCGATACTTCGCATCGAGAAAGCTCGGGTAGATCTCCCAGATGGCGGCGCCCAGCGCCACCGCGGCTCCGTACACGCCTTTGAGCCTGGTTGCGTAGTGCGTCAGACGGAAGTCGCGGTCATAGAACGACAAAAGTTCGGCCGTGTTCGCCAAAAGGTCGAAGAGAACCCCTTCGCCGGCACGTGGAAGATCGATCGAGGTAGGCCCCTCACTCTCCGTGCCGACGCCTGATGCCTCTGGGCGCAAGAGCCACCTCCATGGGCGGCGCAGATTCGCGCCAACCAGTTTAAAAATAGCATAAATGCCATGCTTGGCAAACTTTCAACTCGCAGTCTTAACAAGCGCCGCGTTCGGCATAGTTGCAATAACTTCTCCGCTGTGATTGGCAGCAAATTGTCGATAACGTTCAACAGTCACAGTTCGTTAACAGATCGTGAATTGACGGGAATCAGCTATGCGATTTGACGGCGCGGTGGACGCGACACGAAGATATTGTGGTCGACGATATCGTGGTCCCTGAGGCAGCGTAGCCTACCCGCTCCCGGCAAGCCTCTTTTAGCCCGCCCCATCCGCATCGCCGATCCCCATATTCAGTTTCCGAGCGCCTTGAGCCAACCTTCGAAGGAAGGGGCCTTCTCGTGTCCAGCAAGCGAAACAGAGTGGGCGGGGCGCGGCAACACCATAGTGCTGCGGCCTTCGCGGGGACTGTAGCCGAATTCCTTGCTGAATGCCCGGCTGAAATTAGCCGCTGAACTAAACCCGAAGGCTTCAGCAATTTCGACAATGCGCCGCCTGTCCGCCGCATCGCTAAGCGCAACATGGGCTGCCAGAAGGCGGCGACTTTGTATGTAATGGAGAACACCACCGCTCGGTTCGAACAACTGATAGAGACGGGAGCGTGAGACTGCGAGCGCACGGCACATTGAATCCGGTGTCAGATGAGCCGCATCCAGATTGTTCTGGACGTATCGGCGCGCTCGCTCCATCAGCGCGACACTCGCCAATTGTTCGGCGGCCGCAGCATGTTCCGCCGGAGGCGCGAGGCAGGCAATGATCATGCTGCGTGTTGCGTGCACGATGCGGGGCAGGTCATCAACCGTGAGACTGCGCAGGCTTGCTTCGATGCTGTTGACGTAGTCGACCAGAAGGTTGGCAAAGTTGCCCGACAGAATTGAATTGTTCCTTGCGTCGAGGTTTGCCGCGGCGTCAGAGAACAAATCACGCGGCAGATAGAGAACGAGACTTTCGGAGTCTGTTGTCCTCCCGCGAAACGGATAGCCAAGCGACCTGATCTCCAATTTGCCCGGTTGGCCTTCTGCAATGCGGCGATCGACCTCCGTCCACGACTGGCCGGTATGTGGCAAGGCGATATACCAGTGATCGATCGCGCTGGACCGAAGCTTCGCGGCAGAACGCATGTAGCTATGTGCCGGTGCATGCTGTTGAACGATCAGCATGCCACCGAGATTCCAAGCCGTGTGGTTGGCGGGAAAGCCATCGTCCAGCGACTTGTCATCCGGCAACCTGACCTCGACAAGCGGTGCCATATGCGCTTGCCAAGCGGCGAATTGATCCTGCGGCGCCAGTTCGAGCGTTGAAAAGGACAGCGGTTCGAGCGCTGGCGCGAGTGAGGGAGCAGCCTCATTGCGGGGTTGAGCCTCGCGCGGCCAACGACGTCGATCGCGCTCCGGCGTCTGTCCGGGGGTCTCGTCTTCCCTTTTAGTGTCCATCGTATGGTGCCATATCCGATTCCGGTATGCCCATGCCCCTCTCAATCATGTGGTGTACCACAGGCATCTAGCAAGACTGGCGGGAACTCGTGTCCACAGAAACGACGATCACGCTAGATTACAGTAAGAAATGCATGCCGAGATAAGTTTCTGGATGCGAAGCTAACGACACTCTTCAACCCCGTGCGTATAGATTCGGGCACCATGACATCGTAGTTGAGGAGGCCATCGAAATGAACACAAAGCTCGACAGCGAAGCTCGTCGCAAGATCATTCTTGATGGATACGGTAACAACGAACCGTTGAAGGATATTGCGGCAAAAATAGGGTGTTCACTGGCCAGTTTGAAAGTCACCGCCAGCAAAATCGGTTGCACTCGAACTCCGAAAGAGGCGGCAGACTTTCGACGTGGCTTTCATATCCCGGAGGACAAACGGCAGGACTACCATCAACTCATGACTGTTGGACAGTATAAAGCTCGCGAGTGCGCGCTGATTTTGGGACTCTTAACACAGCAATCATCCAGTGGCGAGTAAACCGATTCCAATACACTATCGACGATAGTGTCACTCGAACAGTCCATCGCCTCGGCGGTTCATCAGCAAAAGACCCTCTGCAAACACGGGCGGCGGGCTCTGAAAGGTTCGCGCAGATGCTGCGCCGGCGCTCCAATCGCACCTGCCTGAGCCATCACGATCTGGCGATTTGCGAACGTGTGTTCAACCAGGTATGCGCGGATGAGGATCTCGATCCTTTGGATCCGAAAGCGGAAATCTTGGCGATGATGGTTGTCGCCCTTCTTCGAAAAGCGCACACCAGCGAGCGCGAACTGCTGGAAGCGGTCAGGTCTCGTCGGCAAAAGGTCGCGAGAAACAGGTACTAGTGCATACCGTCCAAAGCATGCTGCGGTGTTGGTGCATCGACAGAAACCTAAGGCGCGTGATTCCGTTCAGTCACGACGCGCTTTAGTCACGGCACCGGAGTTGATAGAAGTCGGCATGGCATCAATCCATCAGAGCAATCGCCGTGACCGACACCAAGCTTGCCGACACCTATCGCGGCTATATCGCTTGCCTCAACAATCAGGACTGGAGCACCTTGCACCGCTTCGTCCATGACGAGGTGCACTACAATGGCGACCGGGTCGGGCTGTCCGGCTATCGCAAGATGCTGGAGCGGGATTTTTCCGAGATCCCTG
This sequence comes from Mesorhizobium sp. P2_A12, assembly GCF_056405075.1. Taxonomy (NCBI): domain Bacteria; kingdom Pseudomonadati; phylum Pseudomonadota; class Alphaproteobacteria; order Hyphomicrobiales; family Phyllobacteriaceae; genus Mesorhizobium; species Mesorhizobium sp. P2_A12. The sequence goes on along the minus strand of NZ_JBFUCU010000002.1, from coordinate 393,540 downwards.
ACCTCTATTTCGACATCCAGCTGCTGATCTCCGATAGGCCTTTCATTGCGAGCCGGCTTCAATTCAACTGCACGCCAAAGGGAAATTTCCTTGGCCTGCCCGTCAACGGCAGGAAGGTCTCCTTCAGCGAGAACGTCTTCTATGAATTTCTCGACGGCAGGATCAGGCACGTCTGGTCGGTCATCGACAAGGCGGCAATCGAAGCGCAGCTATAGCGGATGAGAGCCGGCGGCGGCTTCCGCGATGCGACCAGAAATCGTTCGCTAGAAGCGATCATTCTAATGCAAATAATTCGTTGGAAAGATCGGTTCAGGAATGGCATTCCTCCGGCATACCCGCCTGGAGCATTGCATTGTCTTCCCTTACCCACATCGCGAACGATATTCCGAAAAGCCTGATTTCCGCCGAACACGCCCAAGGGGGAAAGTCCCTCAATTCGGTGTGGAACGGCGTTGTGCCCGGCATCGTGCTGGTCGCGATGATCACAGGCGTCGCCTTCTCGGCCCGCAATGTGTCCGGCTTCGCTCTGTTCAGCCCGATGATCCTCGCCGTCGTCGCCGGCATGATCTATTCCAACGTGCTCGGCACCCCTGCCCACGCCAAGGCCGGCATTGCGTTTTCGCAGCGCCGGCTGCTGCGTTTCGCCATCGTGCTGCTCGGCCTCCAGCTGACGCTTGGCCAGGTGGTGTCGATCGGCGCCGGCGGCGTCGGCATCGTGGCGCTGACGCTTGGCTCCACCTTCCTCTTCACCATCACGCTCGGCCGGCTGATCGGCGTCGACGCCAAGCTGGCGCAGCTGATCGCCGCGGGCACCTCGATCTGCGGTGCCTCGGCCATCGTCGCCACCAACATCGTCACCGATGCGCGCGACGAGGACGTCACCTACGCCGTCGCCTCGATCACTTTGTTCGGCACCGTCGCCATGCTCGGTTTCCCGTTGCTGGCGCCATTGCTCGGCCTCGACCAGCACGCTTTCGGCCTGTGGGCCGGCGCCTCGATCCATGAGGTCGCGCAAGTCATCGGCGCCGGCTTCCAGAACGGCACCCAGTCCGGCGAGATCGCCACCGTCGCCAAGCTGACCCGCGTCGCCATGCTGGCGCCGATGGTCATCGCGCTCGGCCTGATGGCGCGCCGCAAGAGCAGCAATCAGTCGGCGGCACGGCCACCCATGCCATGGTTTGTCGCCGCCTTCGTCGCAGTCGTGGCGTTGAACAGCCTCGTCACCGTGTCGGCCGAAGTGAAGTCGGCGATGGCGCTCGCCACCACCATCATGCTGACCATGGGGCTGGCCGCCATGGGCCTGCAGGCCGACATCTCGCAGTTGCGCTCGCGCGGCCTGCGCCCGCTGGCGCTGGCCTTGTCGGCCTTCCTGTTCATCGGCTGCTTCAGCCTGATGCTGGTGAAGCTCGCCTAGACCAGGCCAGGGCATGTTGAGATTCAGGTCAGGTCGACCTCACCTGAATCTCAATATGCCCTAATCCTCGATATGCCCTAATCCTCGAACGAGCTAGCGCTCGCATAGATCGCCGCCAGCATCTCGATGCCGGCCTGGTCGGCCTTGTCGAAGCGGCCGGGCAACGGGCTGTCGAGATCGAGCACGCCGAAGACGCCGTCATCGTCCTCGAGCAGCACGACCAGCTCCGAGCGCGAGTCGGCATCGCAGGCGATGTGGCCCGGAAAATCATGCACGTCCTCGATCAGCATCGAGGTGCCCAGTTCGACCGCCGTTCCGCACACGCCCTTGCCGACCGCAATGCGCACGCAGGCTGGCTTGCCCTGGAACGGACCGAGCACCATCTCCTCGTCGGATTGCAGGAAGTAGAAGCCGGCCCAGTTGAGGTCGGGCACCATCTGGAAAATCAGCGCCGCCGCATTGGCGGCGTTGGCAATCGAATCGCGTTCGCCCTCGAGCAGCGCCTTCAGTTGCGTGGCGAGGTCGCGGTAGAACGCGGCCTTGTCCGAGGTGTCAATGGCCTTGGCCGCAAACATCACTTGTCTCCGTATCGAGGATCGCGGTTTCGTTTCCGCAAGCTCTCTGCACCAAACGACCACCGGACGATACTAGCGTGAATTCCGGTCGCCGCGAAAGTCGCGAGAAGGATGCCCGGTCCGATACTCGGCAGCACGGCACGTCCATCGCACCGTGCTGCCTTGATCAAGAAGGCAAGTCCATCAGCCGGCGGGTTTGTACGCGCCCGCAGCCTTGTTGGCAGCCGCGAGCACTGCCTTCATGTCGAGTTCTTCCAGTACAACCATCTCGGTCAGCGAGCCGCTCGCTCGCACCGCAAGGGATATGCCCATTCCTGCGACCTGGTCCGGCACCTCTCCATTGACGACGACGTCATAAATGCCGCGCGTGAACATCACGCTGGTCATCTTGCCGCCAACGCTTTCGAAAAGCGTCTTGACCGCAGCTTGCCTGTCTGACCCCTGCATCAATCCTTTGGCGGCGTGAGGCGCATAGCTTGCCAATATGGTCACTTTCATGACTATTCCTCCCAATGTCATTGTCTCGTGACTGCTCAACAATTCGAGCCGGCACGGAGTGATTTTTTCGGTAGCAATTGCAGGCGCCCTTGGACGCCTTGACGGCCAAGGGCCCACTGCCCGCCAAATATGCGCTGAAGCTAATATAATGACAATACCGGACACGCCGACACCGCCTACAGGAACTGGCTGGACCGCGCTCGGCCGGCGCGATCGACTCGCGCCGCTGACGCGCCATGTGATGCTGGCGTTGCGCGGAAAGCAGCGACGGCGCCGCAGCGCTCACATCGGGCGTTTGGGCTCGCTTTTTGAAGGCGCTGCCGTGTCGGAATCGGATTTCTTGTGCTTGTCGGCGGCAATCCGGCGGATGCGGTCGAAGCGGCTTTCCTCGGTGATTTCGGTCGTAACGACCGTCTCTGGCTTCTGCACGAACGTGATCATGGATCCGTCTCCTGGGCTAGAGGCCTGCACGCCGGGGGAGACTGCCCCCGGCGGTAATATCCGGCTCCTAGAACCGGCGTAGATTCAGGCCAGGCCGAGTCGAAAACGGTGGTTTCCGAGAACCGGAGCGGAGCGTACTTTTCGTACGCGAGCACCGGAAGCGCAGGTATCAGCCGTTTGCAGGCCGGCATCGCCTGAATCTTTAGTAGCCGCCCATGCCACCGCCGCCGCCACCACCCGCGGGTGCGGCATCCTTGGCCGGGATATCGGTGATCATCGCTTCAGCCGTGATCAGAAGGGCCGCGATCGAGCCGGCGTCCTGCAATGCGGTGCGCACCACTTTCGCCGGGTCGACGATGCCTGCCTTGATCATGTCGACATAGACCTCGTTCTGGGCGTCGAAGCCCTGATTGTGGTCCTTGCTGTCGGTGAGCTTGCCGACCACGATCGAGCCTTCGACGCCGGAATTCTCGGCGATCTGCCGGATTGGCGCTTCGAGTGCCCTGAGCACGATCGAGATGCCTGCCGTGACATCGTCATTGGCGCCGGTCAGGCCGGCAAGCGCCGACCTTGCGCGCAGCAGAGCCACGCCGCCGCCGGGTACGATGCCTTCTTCAACCGCCGCGCGCGTCGCATTCAGCGCGTCGTCGATGCGGTCCTTCTTTTCCTTGACTTCCGACTCGGTGGCGCCGCCGACGCGGATGACGGCAACACCGCCGGAGAGCTTGGCCAGCCGCTCCTGCAGCTTTTCCTTGTCGTAGTCGGAGGTCGTCTCCTCGATCTGGCCCTTGATCTGGGCGATACGCGCCTGGATGGTGGCCTTGGTGCCGGCGCCGTCGATGATCGTGGTGGTGTCCTTCTCGATCAGCACGCGCTTGGCGCGGCCCAGCATCTCGATGGTGACGTTCTCGAGCTTGATGCCGAGATCCTCGGAGATCATCTGGCCGGCGGTGAGCACGGCGATGTCTTCCAGCATCGCCTTGCGGCGATCGCCGAAGCCCGGCGCCTTGACGGCCGCGACCTTGAGGCCGCCGCGCAGCTTGTTGACGACCAGCGTGGCGAGCGCCTCGCCCTCGACGTCCTCGGAGATGATCAGCAGCGGCCTGCCGCTTTGCACCACCGCTTCGAGGATCGGCAGCATCGCCTGCAGATTGCCGAGCTTCTTCTCGTGGATGAGCACGTAGGGCTCTTCCAGCTCGACGCGCATCTTGTCGGCGTTGGTGACGAAATAAGGTGAGAGATAGCCGCGATCGAACTGCATGCCCTCGACGACATCGAGCTCGGTGTCGGCGGTCTTGGCTTCCTCGACGGTAATGACGCCGTCATTGCCGACCTTGTCCATCGCCTTGGCGATCATCTCGCCGACGCTGGCATCGCCATTGGCGGCGATGGTGCCGACCTGCGCGATCTCAGCCGACGATTTGACCTTCTTGGCGCGCGCCTTGATTTCCCCAACGACGGCGGTGACCGCCTGGTCGATACCGCGCTTGAGGTCCATCGGGTTCATACCGGCGGCGACCAGCTTAGCGCCTTCGCGCAGGATCGAGGCGGCCAGCACCGTGGCGGTGGTGGTGCCGTCACCGGCGAGGTCGTTGGTCTTCGAGGCCACTTCGCGCACCATCTGCGCGCCCATGTTCTCGAACTTGTCGGCAAGCTCGATTTCCTTGGCGACCGTGACACCATCCTTGGTGATGCGCGGCGCGCCATAGGCCTTGTCGATGATGACGTTGCGGCCCTTGGGGCCGAGCGTGACCTTCACCGCATTGGTGAGGATCTCGACGCCGCGCAGCATGCGGTCACGCGCATCGGTGGAGAATTTGATTTCCTTGGCAGACATGATTTTTATCCAGTTCGGTTGAGGAAGGCAGAGCCGTGCCCTCCATGATCAAAGCTCGGAGCAATCTTTGCGCATCCCGTGGACACGCATCGCTCCAATCAGGCGGCCTTCTTGGCTTCGACGGCCTTTTCGATAACGCCCATGATGTCGGCTTCCTTCATGATCAACAGGTCCTCGCCGTCGATCTTGACCTCCGTGCCCGACCATTTGCCGAACAGGATGAAGTCGCCGGCCTTGACGTCGAGTGGAACAAGCGCGCCGTTTTCGTCGCGTCCACCCGGGCCGACGGCGATGACTTCGCCTTCCTGCGGCTTTTCCTTGGCATTGTCGGGGATGATGATGCCGCCCTTGGATTTGGTATCGCCTTCAGCGCGACGAATGACGACGCGGTCGTGGAGTGGCCGAAATTTCATGGGAACTTCTTTCTGGGGCCGGCACAGGCGGCCACGCCCGTCCTATATAGACGCGTTGGCACTCGATAGATAGGAGTGCCAAAAATTATTCGCCGCCGGAATTAAATATTCAAAAGTATTATTTCGGTACCCGGTTTCGTGATATCGCGGGTTGGTCAAATAATTCAAAAAATTGAATTTTGCCGATTGAGTGCCTATTTATCGGACAAGTTCGTTTTCACGATTTCAGGCACAAGGGAGATTTCTTCGATGGCCGAAGGCAATCAGACGATCATGGAAAAAGCTGAAGCCCGCTTTGTCGACAAGCAGAAGAAAACGGCGGAGCGCAACAAGGCGACCGCCGAATACATCTCCGAGGCGCGGGCCAGGGAGATCAAGACGGCAAGGCTGAGGGAACTGCGGCTGGCCAAGGAAGAGGCAGACCGCGTCGCGGAAGCCCTGAACCCGACGCCGAAGAAGAAGCGGGTGGTCAAGAAGGCCGCCGCCACGGAGGTAAAAACATGAGCCTGACCTTCCCCAACCGCAGCCGCAGCTATGACGAAGCCGGCAAGCGCATCCGTTTCGTCGGCCATGACGGAATGTTCCAGATCTCCTTCTCCGTCGCCGCCGATGCGATGACCAGGATGCAGCCGGCGACCGCGGCCAATGAAGCCGGCTACCTCGCCACGTTCGACACGCAGAGCAGCGCCATACGCGACGTGGCGTCGAAAGCCTATGACCGCACCCGAAAGAGCATGTACGTGCTGACGGCGGCCGATTTCGGCTGATCGGCGGGGACCGTGGTCAGGACTTGCGCTCTGCCCTCTCCCGGCGCTTGACGTCACGGACGTTCATCTGGACGACCATGTCCTCGGCCTCGCGCGGGCCCATCCCGACCATCACCTTTTGCCGGATCACGGCAGGCTGGCCGGTGAAGACATCGATGATGGTCCAGCTCTGGGGCAGCTCCATGCGCAGCGTGTAGCGATTGGCCATGCCGGTCAGCCCTGTATCATGAAAAACACCGCGGCCAGGATCAGCACCGTCCAGGCGATGACCGACAGCTTCAGCACCATACCGCCATGCGCGGCCAGAAGCTCCCGCAGCCGCAACGCGACACCTGCCGACCGGGCCGGCGCCGTGACAGTGGCGACAGGCGACTTGGCGCCAAGTTTTCCAAACACAGGCAGCAGCGACGGTTCACGCACGAAAACAACCTCAGATGTCAGGAAGGAGCCGGAGCAAGGATGCTCGCTTGCCTTTCATAGCACTCTTTTCGCGAACGCCCTGCATGCCAAATACAAAATAGGCGCCAAGGATTGCACTGGTGAAAGATGCGCGGGCCCTGTCGGCGAGGCCGTACAACAAGCCGCAGCTTGGCCCTCAGGCCGCGGCGCTGCGGTCTTTCGCGGCGGCGTCGGGCTTGAAGATACGGAACGTGTTGCGCCCTGCCGCCTTGGCGGCATAGAGCGCGGTGTCGGCCTGCATGAACAGGTCGCACGGCGCGCCCGCCTGGGCGAAGGCGATGCCGACCGAGGCGCCAAGGTTGAGCGACTGGCCGCAGGCCGCGACCGGCTTGCCCATCGCCTCGATGATGCCGCGCGCCAGGCCGGAGACCGCGCCGCGGTCGAGATGCGGGCCGAGCAGGACCGCGAACTCGTCGCCGCCGACGCGCGCCACGAGATCCGCCTCGCGGCAGCTGCCGGCAAGGCGCTCAGCCGCCGCCTTCAGGCATTCGTCGCCGACGACATGGCCGAACGTGTCGTTGACGGCCTTGAAGCCGTCGAGGTCGATCAGCAGCAACGCGCCGAGCGGGCGGCCCTCGTCCGTATGCGCAAGCCGCTCCTGGAACCGGCCGCGATTGGCCAGCCCCGTCATGACGTCATATTCGGCCAGATAGCGCATCCGGCCCGACAGTATCTTCTCCTCGGTGATGTCCTGCTTCATGCCGAAGATGCGCACCGCAGCGCCGTCCTCGCACTCGACCGTCGCAGTGATGCGGATCCAGCGGCTGCGGCCGGCAAAGGTGGTGATCTCCGCATCGAGGGTGAAGCCGTTGCGCTCGGCAATCGCCCGGCCGCGCAGGCTGTCCAGCGCCTTTCGCGACTCCGCCGGATAGCACTTGATGATCTCCGAGCGATCGAGCACTGAGCCGCGTGGCAGGTCAAACAGGTCATAAACCACATCGGTCCAGGTAAGCCGCTCGTCGGGCAGGCTGCATTCCCAGACGCCAAGGCGCGCTGCTGCCGAGGCGCGGTCGAAGATCTTGCGGCTGTGAGCCAGCGAACGCTCTTGCCTGGCAATCAGTTCGGCCTGCGCCGCGAGTTCCGCCTTGAGCCGGGCAATGGCCGCGGCTTCGCGGCGTCGCTCGTCGGAGCGGCTGTCGCGCCCTGCCCCCCTGCCGGGCTGCGAGACATCGGTCCGCGCCGGGCCTTTCGGGGTGTAGGGCGTATCGGGCATGGCGGGGCTCTGCTGTCCTGGCGGGCGACCACCATGGCGCGCAAGCGATTAACACTTCGCTGACGGGAAGCCCGGCTTTGCCGGAATTTGCCGCGAAAATTCCACCCGAGGGCGCCTGCAATTTTTCCCTTGAACAAGCTTCGTATCTCGCCTAGTTTCGACTTGAGAAAAGGTTTTTCCAACAGTTTTGACTGGGTTAGCCGCAAGGCTGGCCCATTCTCCGGACTATAAGGGAAAACCTTTTCCCAACTAAGGATTTTTGGCGCGATGGCATCGGAGCCTGTCCCCGTCTTTTCCAAGCCAGTCACCCTGCGTGACGTGGCGGCACAGGCCGGCGTCAGCGTCGCTACCGCTTCCAAGGCGCTTAACGACCAGGGGCGCATGACCGCAGAAACGCGCGAGCGCATTCGCGAGACGGCCCGGCGTCTCGGCTTCCGCCCCAACAGCCTGGCGCAGAGCCTGCTCAGGCGGCGCAGCTTCACTGTCGGCCTGCTCACCAACGATACCTATGGCCGCTTCTCGCTGCCGTTGATGTCGGGCATTTCGGACGCGCTGGTCGACAATGGCGTCTCGGTGTTCCTGTGCAATGTCGAGGAGGATCCGCGCCTCGGCCAGATGCATGTCGACGCCATGCTCGACAAGCGCGTCGACGGCATCATCGCCACCGGCAAGCGCATCGACCGACATTTGCCGGTCGACCTCAGCAATCTGCGCGTCCCCGTGATCTATGCTTTCACGCAGCCCGATCCCGACGCCATCGCCTTCGTCTCGGACGATGCCGGCGGCGCGCGGCTGGCGGTCGAGCATCTGTGCCGGCTCGGCCGCGAACGCATCGCCCATGTCACCGGGCCGGCGAGCTTTGCCGTGGTGCATGCACGGGCGCAGGCCTATCGCGACGTACTGGCCGAAAACGGCTTGCCGGTCACCGAGCCGCTGCTCGGCTCCTGGTCGGAAGCCTGGGGTCACGAGGCGGTGGCGCAGCTGTTCGACAGCAGGAATGAAAGGCCGGACGCCGTCTTTTGCGGCAACGACCAGATCGCGCGCGGCGTCATCGATGCCTTGCGCGAGCGCGGTCTCAGCGTTCCCAACGATGTCGGCGTCATCGGTTTCGACAATTGGGAGATCGTGGCCGAGGCGACGCGCCCGCCGCTGACCTCGGTCGACATGAACCTGGTCGCCCTCGGGCGCGAGGCGGGGCTAACCCTGCTTTCGCTGGTTGGCGGCCAGCCCGCCGCGCCGGGCATTCGAAAACTGCCGTGCCGGCTGGTGGTGCGGCAGTCATGCGGCCATCCGCTGGATGGCTGAAAACCACGCGCCGCGCGATCGGCGCCAAGCCGCGGACCGCGGCGAACCCTGGAGGAGGAGAACATGAGGAACCTGATTGCCAAACTGGCCCTGGCCGCTGCCGTACTGGGTGGCGGCATCAGTGCCGCGGCCGCCGAGACGGCCAACATCTGGGTGCGCGCCGACGGCTCGAATTTCATGCCGAGGATCGTCGATGCCTACAACAAGGCGCACACCAACCAGATCAAGCTGGACATCATCCCCAATGCCGAGATCATTCCGAAATATGGTGCGGCGGCCGCCGGCGGCACGGCGCCCGACGCGCTGTCGCTCGACCTGATCTACACGCCGTCCTTCGCCGCCGCCGGCCAGCTCGAGGACATCACCGACTGGGCGAAATCGCTGCCCTATTTCTCCAGCCTGTCGCCAGCGCATGTGAAGACCGGCACCTACAAGGATCACATCTACGGCCTGCCGTTCTCGGCCGACGCCTCGGTGCTGATCTGGAACAAGAAGCTGTTCAAGCAGGCCGGCCTCGACCCCGAGAAAGGCCCCACCAACTGGGCCGAGATCGCCGCCGATGCCGAGAAGGTCAACGGGCTCGGCGGCAACATCAAGGGCTTCTACTTCTCCGGCAATTGCGGCGGCTGCAACATCTTCACCTTCACGCCGCTGATCTGGGCGTCGGGCGGTGACATCCTCAGCGAGGACGGCTCGAAGGCGACGCTGGACAGCCCGCAGCTGCGCGGCGCCATCGATCTCTACCGCTCGATGGTCAAGAAGGACCTGGTGCCCGCAGGCGCGCAGACCGACACCGGCGCCAACTTCTTTGCCGCCTTCGCTGCCGGCAATATCGGCATCTCGCCATCCGGCGCCTTCGCCATCGGCGCGCTCAACACCCAGTATCCCGATGTCGACTACGGCGTCACCTTCCTGCCGGGCAAGGACAGCGGCTGGTCGTCCTTTGCCGGCGGTGACAATTTCGTCGTCACCAAGGGCACCACGAAACTCGCCGTGGTGAAGGAGTTCCTCGATTTCGCCTATTCGCTCGAGGGCCAGACCATCCTGGCCAAGTACGGCAGCCTGCCGGTGCGCGGCGACATCGCCAAAGAAGCGCTGAAAGATCTCGATCCGCGCTACCAGATCGCCGCCGAGGCCATGGCCAAGGGCCGCACCCCCTATTCCGTGGTGTTCAACGATTTGATCAACTCCGCCAACGGTCCGTGGACACAGATGATCAACGAGGTCTTCTTCGGCGACGATGTCGACGGCGCCATAGCCAATGCGCAGGAGACCATGCAGTCGATCATCGACCAGGCGCCGCAGAAGTAGCGGACGCCTGCCGGCCGCCCGCTTGTCTCCCTGGGCGGGTGGCCGCCCTATCTCCCTTGAAGGGAGGTCGGACAGCAGGTCCGGGTTGGGTCGCTTCTGACGTGCTCGACGTTTCTTGTCGGCGCACTACAGAGAGGACGCCACCCCGACCGTCGACCGGACCCTCCCGAGGGAACGCAGCGCCAACGGAAGAACAGCCATGACCTCCATCACAGCAGCAACCCCTGCCCCGCCACGCGCCCGAAAGCTGGTCGGCGCCGGCCGCCGGCAGTGGATTGGCCTGCTCTATGTCGCGCCGGCCGTTGCGCTGGTCGTCGTCTTCTTCCTCATCCCCCTTGGCATGACAGCGTGGATGTCGTTGCACAACTGGCCGCTGATGGGCGAGCATAGCTTTATCGGCCTAGGCAACTATGCCGCCCTCCTGCGCGACACCAGGTTCTGGAACGCGCTCAAATTCACCGGTTATTACACCGTGATTGTCACCATCGCGATCTTCGTGGTGGCGTTTCCGCTGGCGCTGTTCGTCGAACGGCCGCGTCCGCTGACCAATCTTTATCGCACCATGTTCTTCATGCCGGCGGTGGTCGGCTTTGCTTCGGCGAGCCTGCTCTGGTCATGGCTCTTGAACGTCGATTCCGGACTGTTCAGCCCGGCCGCCTACGATCTCGGCCTAATCGACAGGAAGTTCAACCTGCTGGCCACTTTCCAGCCGGCCTTCTGGTCGATCATCGCCATGGTCGTCTGGAAGGTCGCCGGCTTCACCATGATCATCCTGATGGCCGGCCTGCAATCAATCCCGCAGGACCTGCAGGAGGCGGCGGTCATCGACGGCGCCGGGCGGTTCGCCCGGTTCAGGGCAATCACGCTGCCGCTGATGCGCCGCACGCTGGCGCTGGCGCTGATCCTGTCGGTCGCCGGCTCGATCCTCGCCTTCGACCAGTTCTACATCATCCTGCGCGGCGGCCCGCGCAACCAGACGCTGACCGCGGTCTACTGGATCTTCAACCAGTCCTTCGTGTCGTTCAAGCTCGGCTATGGCGCGGCACTCTCCATGGTGCTGCTGGTGATCCTGGTGGCGCTCAGCCTCGTCCAGCTGTGGCTGCTGCGCAAGCCGGAGGGTCTCGACTGATGGCGCAGGCCACCACCCGCAACCGCCGGCTCGCCGCCCGCATCGCCGAGCATTCGACCGGCATCATCGCCTCGGTGCTGTTTGCGGCGCCGATCGTGTGGGCGGTGCTGTCGGCCTTCAAGCCGGCCCAGGAAGCGCGCTTGCCGCCGCTGCCGCCCTGGCCGACGTCGGGCATCTCGCTGGAGAATTATGCCACCCTCAACAGCTTCGGCGACGGGCTGTGGGTCTCGGCGCAGAACAGCATCTATGTCTCGGTGATGACCGTCGTGCTGTCGGTCGCCGTCAGCGTGCTGGCCGGCTACGGCTTTTCGCGATTTCGGTTCCCGTTCAAGGATCTGTTCTTCATCCTCATCCTGTCGACGATCATGATCCCGTTCCAGTCGATCCTGACGCCGATCTTCCTGGTGCTGACCAAGCTTGGCCTGCACAACACGCTGACCGGCCTGGTCGGCGTCTATGTGACGCTGCAACTGCCGTTCTCGATCTTCATGATGCGCAACGCATTCGACGCGGTGCCGCGCGAGATCGAGGAAGCCGCCCGCATGGACGGCGCCGGCAACATCACCATGCTTATAAAGGTGATGCTGCCACTGGTCTGGCCGGGCGTCGTCACCATCGCGCTGTTTGCCTTTCTCGGCGCGTGGAACGAGTTCCTCGCCGCGCTCGTGCTGATGACCGACCAGTCCAAATTCACGCTGCCGGTGATGATGACAGCACTTCAGTCGGGCCGCTTCGGCGCCATCGACTGGGGCGCGGTGCAGGCGGGCGTCACCGTGATGATGGTGCCGTGCCTCATCCTGTTCCTGGTTCTGCAGCGCTTCTACATCCGCGGCCTGATGGCCGGAGCCGTCAAGTAATTCGACCGAATGGAGTAAGTTCATGACCGCATCGCCATCCACCCAAACCGCCCGGACGGGCAAGACGGGCAAGCCCAAACTCGCCTTCCGCCCGCTGCCGGTGCCGCAGGTCGACGTGCGCGGCTTCTGGGGCGATCGCGCCGACGCGGTCGCCGGCGCCACCGCCCGCATCCTCTACGACCGTTGCGTCGAGGCCCGCATGCTGGAGCAGATCGACCCGGACCGGCCCTCGCCCGGTGTCGTCATCCCTTTCCATGTCAGCGACGGCTTCACCGCCAGCACGGTGACGACACAGATGTTCTGGGATTCCGACTGGGGCAAGACCATCGAGACCGCAGCCTATTCGCTCTACCGGCGCAAGAACCCCGAACTGGAGAAGAAGATCGATGCCGTCATCGACATGTATGAGAAGCTGCAGCAGCCGGACGGCTACCTCTCGAGCTGGTATCAGCGCATCCAGCGCGGCCTGCGCTGGACCAATCTGCGTGACTGCCACGAGCTCTATTGCGCCGGGCACCTGATCGAAGGCGCGGTCGCCTACTACCAGGCCACCGGAAAACGCAAACTGCTCGATGTGATGTGTCGCTTCGCCGACCATATCGCCACGGTGCTGGGACCGCAGCCCGGCCAGAAACATGGCTATTGCGGCCACGAGGAGATCGAGCTGGCGCTGGTCAAGCTGGCGCGGGTGACCGGCGAGCAGAAATACATGGAGCTGGCGAAATACTTCATCGACCAGCGCGGCCAGCAGCCGCACTACTTCGACGAGGAGGCCCGCGCCCGCGGTGCCGATCCCAGGGATTTCCATTTCAAGACCTATGAGTACAACCAGTCGCACATTCCGGTGCGCGAGCAGGACAAGGTCGTCGGCCATGCGGTTCGGGCCATGTACCTCTATTCGGGCATGGCCGACATCGCCACCGAATATGCCGACGACACGCTGCGGACGGCACTCGACCGGCTGTGGGACGATCTCACCACCAAGAGCCTCTACATCACCGGCGGGCTTGGCCCATCGGCGGACAATGAGGGCTTCACCAGCGATTACGACCTGCCCAACGAGAGCGCCTATGCCGAGACCTGCGCCGCCGTCGGGCTGGTGTTCTGGGCCAGCCGCATGCTCGGCATGGGGCCGAACGCCCGCTACGCCGACATGATGGAACGTGCCCTCTACAATGGCTCGATCTCGGGCCTGTCGCTCGACGGCTCGCTGTTCTTCTACGAGAACCCGCTCGAAAGCCGCGGCGCTCACAACCGCTGGAAATGGCACCGCTGCCCCTGCTGCCCGCCCAATATCGGGCGCATGGTCGCCTCGATCGGCAGCTATTTCTACAGCCTGTCCGACGATGCTGTTGCCGTGCATCTCTATGGCGACTCGACCGCCCGCTTCGACATAACAGGCGTCCCGGTGAGCCTGACGCAGGCGAGCCGCTATCCCTGGGACGGCGCCGTCGAGATCACGCTCGCCCCGCAGGCGCCGGTGGAGTTCACCCTCCATCTGCGCATCCCGGCCTGGAGCACCGGCGCCGAGCTGACGGTGAACGGCGAGCCGGTCGGCCTGGCGGATGTCACCAGCGACGGCTACACCGCGATCCGGCGGACATGGAAAAAGGGCGACCGCGTCCTGCTCGATCTCGAAATGCCGATCGAGCGGCTCTATGCCAACCCGCAGGTGCGGCAGGATGCCGGCCGAGTCGCGCTGTCGCGCGGTCCGCTGATCTACTGCGTCGAGGCGACCGACAATGACAGCCAGCTGCATCGCCTGACGCTGCCGAGGGCCGCAAGCGTCGAAGCGCAGCAGCGGCCCGAGCTTCTCGGCGGCGTGGTGACGCTCTCGGCCACCGCGCAAGCCGATGCAGGCGACGGCTGGCAAGGTGGGCTCTACCGGCCCGCGCCGCCGGCCACCACCAAAACGCGCCTGACCGCCATTCCCTATTTCGCCTGGGACAACCGCGAGCCTGGCGAAATGCTGGTGTGGCTGAGAGACGGATGAGAGAGCCTGTCGAGTTTCCAAACAGGCTCTGAGCGCTCAGCCGATCTTGTAGACCAGGCTCAGCCGCCCGCCCGGCATCTGTTCGACCTTGGTCAGTTCCAGGTCGCGGCGCTGGGCCGTCGTCGAAAACAGCACCTTGCCCTCGCCGGCGATCAGCGGATAGACGACGAGGCGCAATTCGTCGACCAGCCCGGCCTCGGTAAGGCTGTCGGCGATGGTCGAGCCGCCCATCAAATAAACGTCCTTGCCGGGCTGGCGCTTCAGCGCCGCGACATCGTCGTTGGACCTGAGAAAACGCGTCATCGGCCAGTTGGCTGAATTCAGCGTGTTCGACAGCACATAGTGCGGTGTCTTGGCGGCAAAACGTGCCCAGGGCAGCTCTTCCCGCGCGGCAGGCTTGCCGGTCATCGGCAGCGGCTCGCCGGGTGCGTTCTGGATCGCGGTCCAGTACTGCTCGTAGCCGGGATACATGCGGCCGCCGAGCACGCAGGCATCCACCTGTTCCATCAGCCCATAGTCCTCCGACCAGGCATGCACCCAGTCTGCGATGCCGGTCGGCCCCTCTGCCTTGCCGTCGACTGAAATCTTCATGGCGGCGATCAATTTACGCATGGCATTCTCCTTTGCGCACAAAGGCGCGGTTGTGCGGCCCGCGGGCCGGCGGTTCAAAATGTCGGGAAATGTTGGGAAATGTCGCTGCAGGGCAGCGGTCGTCATGCGGACGATCGCCCGCTTGTCAGTCAACGGTCATGCAAGTCTCGAAGTGTCCGGCGCTATCGTCTCCTTTCCACGGGTTTCGCGTCTCTCCTGCTCAGGCAGGCAGGCGCCGGTCGTAGTCCTTTCTCAGTCTCGACCAGCCGTCCCAGAACGGCTCCGGCTGTTCTCCGCGCAGCCTCGCGGCCAAAATGTCGAGATGCATGTGCCAGCCGGGGGCGATGTTGAGCATCAGCGACCGGTCACCCAGGCGGCGATGGACAATGGTGAGCAGCACATCCTTGCCTAGCGAAGTGAGTTCGAACGTAACGCCGCCGGTGCTGCCCCAGGTGATGCCGAGCCGGTGCGGCGGATCGATCTCGGTGATCTCACCCGGCATGGTGTGCACGGCCGGAAATCCTGGCGGGCGCTCGCCGGCCGGCTCGGTCAGTTCGTCGTTGCGCCAGGTGAGTTCGAAGGGCGAGCCGGCCTCGCTTCCCATGGGGCCGGCGGCCAGCCATTGGCGACGCAGTTCTGGGTCGGTGATGTAGCCCCAGATGCGCTCAGCCGGGCCGGGCAGCAGCCGTTCGATCGTCAAGGTGGCCGGCTCGGTCAGCACGCCATAGCCATTCTCGGCATGTCGTTCGGTCATGTCTGGTCTCCCTTCTTCTGCGTCGACGATTTGCGCGCGTCGTCCTCGCGCAGCAATCGTTCCAATATGTCGAGCCTCCCCGTCCAGAAGCGCGAGTAGGCTCCAAGCCACTCATGCGCGCTGGCCAGCGGGCCAGCCTCGAGGTGGCATACATGCGTGCGGCCGAGCACCTCGCGGCGGATCAGTCCGGCATTCTCCAGCACCTTGATGTGTTTGGAAGCAGCCGCGAGCGACATCGCGAATGGTTCGGCCAGCTGGCTCACCGTACGCCCGCCACCGGCGAGTTCGCGCAGCATCTGCCGGCGCGTCGCGTCGCCAAGGGCGTGAAAGACCTGATCCATCTCGTATGTGAGCAATTCAACCATGTGGTTGAATATGCGCGCGCGGCTTTTGATTGTCAACCGTTTGGTTGAATATTATTTGGCGGCGCCAAGAATGACGGACTCTTGCGGCTTTAGCCGGCGTGGGCGCGGCCGATCTCCTCGGCCACCAGTTCCTGCAACTGCCACAGATTGCGGTCGCGAATGCCGCAGGCGTCGAGATGGCGGATCGTCTCGAAGAGGTACTCCGCACCCGAGCCCCAATGGCCGACCGCCGTGGCCAGTGTCTCAGCGATCGTCCGCTTGTCGAGTTTGCCGGCATAGCGCGGATTGGCGGGATCGACGACGAAGCTAAGCGCGCGGCACTTGCCGCCCTCGGTCCTGACCTGCAGCCAGCGTGGCACGTTGACAGCCGGCAGGATGGTCATCTCGCGGCGCAGCAGCGCTTCGAGATTGGCGGCAATCGGCTCCGCAATCTCGAACACCATGCCCTGGCACTGGCCGCCGCGATCGAGCGCCATCATCAGGCCGGGCTGTTCGACCGTGCCGCGAAAACGCTTCACGGTGAAGCAAAACGAACGGTGCCAGCCGGTCGCCACTGCCCGCTCGCCACCCCTCACCTCGCCGACCGGCTTCCACAGCAGCGAGCCGTAGGCGAACAGTTTTAAAGGCCCGGCCGGCGCGCCGGCCAGCACTTCGTCGCGGATGCGCGCATAGTCGGCGTCGGTCATGTAGACCATGCCCGGTGTCGGTCCTGCATCCTCGACCGCGCGCATGGTGCGGGCGACGAGTTCCTCGGTCAGTGCCATCGGCGCCTTGCGCGGCTCCGACTTTCGCGACGATGCGGCAGAAATCGGTTTGTTCATTCGCGCGTCTCAACCATGGCCGCCATGTTGCTTAGCGCAGGGGAGATTCTCAAGGGGGCTGGCCGGGTGACATGAACTTGAAAAACCCCTGACTGCTTCCCACGTTTTTGACGGCGCTCAAAGCGCAGGTGTAATCGTGCCATGTTCGCCAAGTTCGAACGCAATGCCGTGCTCAATGTCCTCGGAGGCTTTCTTGCCGGCTGCGGTATCGTGGCCTTTGTCTGCTTCTTCGTTCTCGACCATATCTGGACATCAACCGCCCCTCACCTACCTGACGCGGTACGAGGCCTGGTCTATCGACACAATGAGCATGGCTGGATCACCTACTTCTCCGCCTTTCAGGCAACGAGTTGTTGGCTTCTGTTCCTGACGTTTTTTTCGTTGGGCGCGCTAGGTGGTCATATCAGGCCCAAGCGCAACTGGAATGTCGTTGCAAGCCGGTTCGGCATCAGGTCCACCTTCGACGCCGACGACCCACGTTACGTTGCACGATGGGGCGGTCTAGCGGGTCTATGTTTTGCTCCTTTCGCCATCTTCGTGATTGCCCCACCCTTTGTCCACTGGTTGAACCGGGCAGGTTTCGTTGCCGGATTCTGAGCGACCGGCTCTTCAACGCGGCATCAGAATCTGAGCTGTCGCATCCAACGGCTTGACTGGATTCGACAAAACACCGTCGCTCCACAACGTGCTTCAATGCGGAGGATGATCCGGCCGGTCGTTGCACCCGTCGACATAGGGATGGACCGACCATTTGGAGCCGGGCCGCGCCTGTTCCTGCTTGGTGAGTGGATCCTGGGATTGCGCGTACCCATCCTGGTAGCCGCGAATGATCCCGTCGATATCGGGGGGCCAGTCACCATCCCACGGCCCTCCCAGGATCTGGGCCTGCTGGACCGGATGCAGTTCGTTGTGGCCTTCATGAAAGCTGTCGTGGATATGTCCGGCGTCATAGACCCATCGGCCGGTCACGCCCAGGATTGTCGCTCCGGTTCCATCGCCCTTGTTGACCTCGATGCTGGGCAGTCCGGCATCGCTCGGGCTGGCCGTGTCCGAACTGCTGAAGGCCGCGCCAAGCAGCGCGGCAAGCAAGGCGAGAAGCGCCAGGATGTAGGCAACGACCACGCCGACGCCCGACATGCAGAGTGCCAGCGCCGTCAGGGCTGCAATCAGCGCCAGGATGTTGACGGTCTGCAGGTCGTGGATCGAGGCGCCCTCGAACTCCACATGCAGTGCCTCTGATTTTACCCCGGTCGCCTTGTCCTCCGCCGGATTCCCGGTGAACAGCAAGCCGTGCGAGGAGGTGGTGGCGGTTTCAGCCATCAGATAGCCGAACGGAACGCTGGCGCCGGCAACGGCCTGGCTGACGCCCACCGGGTTGTTCGGCAGCAGCAGGTTGAGGCTGTAGTCGGAGTCCAGGCTTCCGGGCCATGTCTTCTCCGAAGGCGGCTCGATGCTGATGACCATCCCGACGACGCTGACCGGGCTCTTGTCGCCGAGACAAACCAGCCGGTTGTTGAGCCACCAGTCGCAATAGGCGAGAATCCAGACAATCCCGGTCACCACAAGCGCAATCGGCAAGCACCACGGTTCGCCCATCGCGATCAGCACCACAGCCATGACGGCCGCGAATATGCCGCTGGTGATCGCCGCGCTGATGTACTGGTTGACCGAGATCACCTTGTCCGCGGTCGTGCACGTGGTCCAGGATTTGTCGTCGGTGGCCATCACGGCTCCAGGCTGCTGAGGACGGTCAAGGTGACGCCGCCACTGGCGTGCTCACCCTCGTCGAACGCATTCAAATTGAGGGCTTGCCGGCCGGTCCAACCACTCGGCGGGGTGGCGACCGCCGTGATCGTCACCTGTTCGCCCGGCGCCAGCGACGGCTGGTCAGGCGAAATCTCGACCTTCCAGCCAGGCGGCAGCGGATGAACCGCCGGCAAATGTGCCGCCAGCCGGCGCTTTTGCTCGGCCTTGACGGACTCCTCTGTCGGTTGCCGGTCGTCACGACAGGGGTTGAGCGGCGGAATGGTGTAGGCGTCGACGGTGAAGCGATACCGGTGCGGCCGACGGGTGGCGTTGCGCAGTTCGAATTGAAATGTCGCCGGCGACTGCGCCAGCCCGATGTCGGTGTTTTTCTGTCCGAGATTGTTGGCGAAGTTGGCATCGTCGGCCGGGTCGAGCAAGGCCTGCAGGCAATAGTGACCTGCTTCCCGGGGCGTATGCCAGTCGAAGGAGACGAACCCGGGCTGGCCGGCGGATCCGATCACCCCGACCGAGACCGGCCTGGTGTCTATCGGGTTCGACACGGTTCCGATACCGAACGACAGATAGGACAGATGAACCGGCATCTTGACGACAACGGCATCCTTGGAGGCGTTCCAGACGCGGACGCGCACCTCGTAGTCGGTGTCAGCCTGCAACTTGCCGGCAGGAACGGGCACCCCACCCTGGCGCACCTCGATGTCGGGATTGTCCCAGGTCACCGCGAGGCCAAGGCCGATCAGATAGTATTGATCGTAGATCAGCGGATCGGGCCGGCAGAATGCAGGATGGTCGATCGGCACGCAATGTGCCCGGGACCCCTTCTGGTCGACCCGACGGTCACCCCCCAGCCGCCACCGGCGACAGAAGCGGTGAGCCATCTCGATCAGCGCCGGAATCCAGGCGGAGAACAGTGCTCGCAGTATTGCCGCTATTCCACGCATCGACTCCCTTTCTGAAGCTAACGCAGGGCAACGCCTGATTAACGACGGGATTCGCGCGGCAACAGCGCTCTGGACGGGTTAGACGACTGGTGCCGCTTGTAACTCTGGTCAGACGAATAAAGCGGAACTTGAATGGTAGGCTGGCTATTTCCGCACGAAGAAACCGCGCGCGAACTGCACGATGCGCTTGTGGAAGACAAGCGCCAATATTGCGACAACGGCAAGTACGTACAGAGCTTCTGTCGATCCGTCGCCGCCGTCAGGCGAAATACCTAACCACCTCTCGATGAAATCCATGTACAGATTCCCCCGCGCAAACTTTCAAGCGAAATCTAGCATAGCTCTTCAGCTTGGCCCAGTGTCAAGCCATGAATCGTTTCCATCCAAGATGAATCCAACAAGGAACCATTTGACCACCTGACCTGCGGTACGCGGCCGCCTCGACAACATTGCCTAAAGATTGCCTAAAAATTGTGCCGGCTTATTGCCGTACGCCTGATGGAAATCTTTGCATCTCAATCATTTCACGGTCGTTTTCCAAAATTGTGTTCAACCCGCACTACCTCAAGCCCATCGATCAGCGCGTCGCGAAACAGCGCGCGATGGTCGGTCGGGCTCGTTGTCCTTCTGGTCGACTGGATCGGCGGGCCAAAATGAGCACCTGGGAACAATGTTGCCGGCAAAGTGTTCTAGTCCTTGCCGGAGGATGTCATGAACGATGCGTCGGCAAAACCCGCGGGCCTCGTCCTTTCATCGACGGAGCGCGTGAATACGCTGTCGCATTTTCACCGCGCCGAGATTGCCCGCATGGCGGGATGGCGCGACCGGCTCGACCGGACGACGAACTGGGCGATCACGGTGGTGGCGGCGCTGCTTTCGGTATCGCTGTCCACGGCCAGTGCGCATCACGGCGTGCTCCTGTTCGCCATGCTGCTGATCCTGCTCTTGCTGTGGATCGAGGCGCGCCGCTATCGGTTCTTCGACTTCTACCGGGCTCGCGTGCGGCAGTTCGAGCGTCACTATTTCGCGCAGATCTTTTCCCCGCAACCGGACTTTGCGTCTGACTGGCTGCTCATCGTCGGCGAAGGCCTGCGCGCGCCGAAGTTCCTGCTGTCGCAGCGCGCTGCGCTGGCGCGCCGCCTGCGGCGAAACTACATCTACCTGTTCCTGATCCTGCTGCTGGCCTGGGTGGTCAAGATATCGACCCCCAGCCTTCAGACCGCGGGCCTCAGGACCGGGTTTGTCGGTTCGCTTCGCGAGGCCGTCGAAAGCGCCTCCCTTGGCCCCATTCCCGGTACGGTGATCGTGGTCGTCGTGGCGGCATTCTATGCCTGGCTGCTGGCTATCGTCTTTTTCGCGGCCCGCGACGACGGCGAACTTTCCTTCGGCGACGTCCACGTCTGACGTCGAACTCTGACGACCGGCGGCTGCAGAGCAAATGCCGGCCCCCGCGCTGTTCTGGTCAGTTCGCTAAGGCGTTTGAGGGCGCCAAGCCGGGTAGCGGCAAGCCCGCTACATGCCGAAGAACTGCCTGCCGATCATGTAGCCCAGCGCCGCCGCGACCAGCGGAAACAGCGTCGGCGCGACCTTGCCAAGAAGGGAAACCTGCTGGGCCTTCGCCGGCGTGTGGCGTGCATTGCCGAGATTCTTGGTCATTGCTTGCCTTAGCTTTGAATGATTCATTAGCAAATGCTGATTAACAGCATGGCCGCATTAACGGCTTGCAAAGAAATTAGATCAAATAGCCGACCATTCCTGCCGCCGATCCTGCCGGCGGCGGACACATCGGCGCCGCCGAGACGGCCTCCGCTTGCCCGGCAATGATGACAGCCTCACCCACATCGTCTCCGGCCTGATGCCGATGGCAATCGGCGAGGTTCACAAGCACGACGAGGCCGGCAGCAGCCGGCCTGATCCAGGCGAAGCCCGTGGCGCCCGAATTCCACCGCTCCGCATATCGGCGGTCGAAGCCGATGTTGAAATCATCCATCCACGTTCTCCCCCTTAAGACCGTGAACGCCGACTTGGCGAGGTCGAGATCATCGCGCCTAGTCACCGTGTCCGCAATGAGGTCAAAATCCATCATCGCGGATCACCGCATTGCCCCTCGAAGCTGACCTTGCCAGAGCTTGACCAAGACCGCTCTGGTCTTGATCAATGCGCCACGCCGTCGGATGCGTGCAGAAGTCTCCAGGCCAAGCCGATGCGGCCGTCCAACTGGGATGCAAAATGTTCGGCGGCGATGCCTTCCAGGCCGTCATCGACGAGAGCTTCGATGCTACGTCGCACCAGCGCGAGTTGCATCTCGCGGGCGTGTGCCAGGTCTGCCTCTCTCATGATTTCCGTGACGTGGTAGGCGACAACGGGATGGCCGAGGCAAGACGTCAGCGCGCTCGCTTCCGACGTCACTGCCGTAACTGCATCTTCGATCTTCATTCTGGCGCTCCTCATCAAACATGATGCTGGCGCCTCCCTATGAGACGACGGTGTTCCGTCGTTCCTTTTCAATTTCGACTGTCGCGAGTGGCAGGTGTGCGCGAAAAGGAGAATTACCTCTTGTTCCAGTCTCCTTGAATAGCCTCGCTACCCAAATCAGTATGCTGCAAATTTGAATTAAAGGCGACCGGATAGTTAATCGATGGTTAATGGCGGCGCTCGCACCTCAGGCGTTCGCGCATGAAACATCGGGCAGGTCCGCATTGCTCCTCTTTTCGGACATTGAGACCAGCGTCGCCGTGCGCTCAGAAACGGACCTCGCGATCCAGAACCGCAGCTGGATGGACCAGCAAGCGCGCCGACGAGCAGCCGAGCCGAGCAGCAGACGCGCTCGGCGGAAGAGTCTAACACCTGGGTCCCAAGCCAATTTCCGCCTGCTGCGCTCCACGTTATTGCAAGACGTTCAAATTTGAGCTTTCGCACTCATGCTTTGTCGAGAGTATCTCCTGTAGTCATTCAAACCTTCTACGCCGTAAGGAGAACGCAATGACTCGCAATCACGTTGAACGTCTTGGAGAGTTCAGGGAAATCCTGGTCGCGACTCGACGCGAAGGAGTCCGTAACGTGCACCATACCCGCGACGCAATGCGGGCAAGTGGCTTTCAGATCGGGGACAGCGACGGCTCCAGCTACGGAGCCGAGTTGAAGGCGCTGCAAGAGGAAATTGAGGCAGTCGACCGCGCCATCGAAGACGAGAAGCGGTTGGCCTTGGCCCTCGAGAGCGCGGCTCAATCCCGCCGACCGAATAAACCGAGAATCGTGAAGGCAACATAGAGTCGGGTACGGCCCTCGGCGCCCGTCGCGTCGATCGCCTGCGGCATGGTGTCGGGCTCGTCGCTAAGCCACAGCAGCAAGACGCTTGTCCAACTATCCCCCGGCCAGCCTCGGCAGCAGGAAAATCTCCGAGCCCTCTGGCAATTCCTTCGACCAGGTGTCGCGATAGATCGTGCCGTCGATGGCGACGGCAATGCCGCGGTCGATCAAGGGCTCGATGCCGGGATACTGTTCAGCCAGTTTCCTGAACAGTTCCCTTATGTCCTTGGCCTCGATCTCGACCTTGCTCTTGCCTCCGGCGGCCGCGCCAAGCGATCCCCAGAGCGTCACTTCGACCATCAGCCTGCCCGTTCCGCCTCGATCGCCGCCAGGATGCGCGGCGGCGACATCGGAATATGTGCCATGCGCACGCCGGCGGCGTTCGACACCGCATTGGCGATCGCCGCCAGCGGCGGCACGATCGACGTCTCGCCGACGCCGCGCACCCCGTATGGGTGGTTGGGGTTGGGGATCTCGAGGATCTGCGTGTCAATCATCGGCAGGTCCGAGCAGACCGGGATGCGATAGTCGAGGAAGCCGGGATTCTGAAGCCGCCCGTCCTTGCCGTAGATATACTCCTCATTGAGCGCCCAGCCGATGCCTTGCGCGGCACCGCCCTGGTACTGGCCCTCGACGTAGGTCGGGTGCACCGCCTTGCCGGCATCTTGCACCACCGTGTAGCGCAACACCCTCGTGGCGCCGGTCTCGGGGTCGACCTCGATATCGCAGATATGGGTGGCGAAAGAGACGCCGGCGCCGTCGGCGACGAGTTCGCTGTGGCCGGCGATCGGTCCGCCGGTCGTGCCCGACGCGGCGGCAATCTCCTTCAGCGACAGCTTGCCGAGATTGCCGTGCTTCTCGCCCTTGGCAACGGCGTGGCCCTGTTCCCAGACCACGTCGTCGACGGCAATGTCCCACATCTGCGCGGCGCGTTCGCGCAGGATCTTGATCGCGTTGCGGGCGGCCGAGATGGTCGCCATGGAGGACGAGAAGGTGCCCCGGCTGCCGTCGGTCATGTCGTTGTAGCCGAGGCTGGAGGTGTCGGCGACGATCGCCTTGACCTGCTCGTAGGCGATGCCGAGTTCCTCGGCCGCCACCAGCGACAGCGAGGCGCGGGAACCACCCACGTCCACGGTGCCGACGGCAAGCGAGACCGAACCGTCCATTCCGATGTTGAGGTCGGTGCAGGTCTGGCCGCCGAAGTTGAACCAGAAGCCGCAGGCCATGCCCCTGCCCTGGTTCTTTCCGAGCGGCGCCTTCATGTGCGGATGGTTCTTCACCGCCTCCAGCGTCGGGCCAATGCCGATCGGGCCATAGACCGGGCCGTAGGACGACCTGGTGCCTTCCCGCGCGGCGTTCTTTATGCGGAAGTCGACCGGGTCCATGCCGATCTCTTTGGCCAATTCGTCGACCGCGCTTTCCACCGCGAACGCCGCCATGGGTGCGGAGGGCGCGCGATAGGCCGCCGTCTTCGGCCGGTTGACCAGCACTTCGTAGCCGACCGTCTTGACGTTCTCGAGCCTGTAGCAGGCGAACGCCGTCATGGCGCCGATCTCGGCCCAGGAGCCCGGATACGGGCCACAGGAATAGCGCAGCGTCGCTTCGGCGGCGGTGATGGTGCCGTCCTTGCGGGCGCCGATCTTCACGTCGATCGAGGTGGCGCTGGTCGGGCCCGAGGCGCGGAACACCTCGTCGCGGGTCATCACCAGCTTGACCGGGCGCCCCGCCTTGCGCGACAGCGCCAGCGCCACCGGCTCAGCCCAGACATGGGTCTTGCCGCCGAAGCCGCCGCCGATCTCCGAGGAGGTGACGCGCAGCTTCGAGGCTTCCATGCCAAGCAATTGGGCGCAGTGCTGGCGATAGACGAAATGCCCCTGCGTGCAGACCCAGAGGTCGGCGGTGCCGTCGGAGCTGACGCTCGCCACGCAGGCATGCGGCTCGATATAGCCCTGATGCGTCTGCTCGGTCTTGAACGACCGCTCGACGATGAAATCGGCATGCCCGAAACCCTGGTGGACATCGCCATGGCCAAACTGGCTGCGCTTGGTGACGTTGGACGGTTTTACCGGCTTTTCCTCGAGGCCCTCGGTGAAGATGGCATCGTTGATGAGGGGTGCGGAGTGCTTCATCGCCTCGTCGACATCGGTGACATGCGGCAAAAGCTCGTAGTCGACCTCGATCAGTTTCAGCGCCTGCCGGGCCGTGCGGGCGTCGACGGCTGCCACCGCGGCCACCGCATGGCCGTCATAGAGCGCCTTGGTGCGCGCCATGCAATTGTCGAGGATGTCGTACATGGCGGCATCGCCATCGGTGAGGTCTGGCAGGTCGGCCGCGGTGATCACCGCCTTCACGCCGGGGAGCTTCTCCGCCTTCGAGGTGTCGATCTTCCTGATCGTGGCGTGGGCGTGGGGGCTTCTGAGGACGCGCCCGACCAACTGGCCGGCCATGTTGAAATCCGCGCCGTAGCGCGCGCGGCCCGTCACCTTGTCGACGCCGTCGGGGCGGATAGGACGTGTGCCGACGGAGGCGAAGTTGCGATTGGAGTAACGCGGATCGAAATTCATCGTCATGCTCCCTTCATCACGTTTGCCGCGTCCTGAACGGCACGCACGATCTTGTCGTAGCCGGTACAGCGGCAGAGGTTCCCGGCGAGGCCGAAGCGGATTTCCTCCTCGGTCGGATCGGGGTTCTTGGCCAGCAGGTCCTTGGCCGCGATCAGGAAGCCAGGCGTGCAGATGCCGCATTGCAGTGCTGCGTGCTCGAGGAATTTTTGCTGCAGCGGATGCAGCCTGTCGCCATGCGCCATGCCCTCGACGGTCTCGACACGGCGGCCCTCGGCTTCCGCGCCGAGCACCAGGCAGGAGCACACCAGCCGGTCGTCGAGGATGATGCTGCAGGCGCCGCAGTCGCCGGTGCCGCAGCCTTCCTTGACGCCCGTCAGCCCCAGGCGATCGCGCAAGACGTCAAGCAGCGTCTCGTCCGGCTGGCAAAGGTACTCGACGCTGTCGCCGTTGATTGTGGTTGAGACTGCTACACCAGCCATCACTTGCCTCCTGCACGTGCATAGGCGGTCGTGGCGGCCCGCTTGGCCAGCACACCCGCAACTTTCCTTCTGAATTCGATGGTGCCCCGCTTGTCGTCGATGGGGCGGCAGGCGCCAAAGCAGACCTTGGCGAGCCTTTCAAGCGCGGCTTCGTCCAGCTTCCTGCCGATAAGGGCCTCGGCTGCCTCTTCCACCAGCAGCACCGTGGGCGCCGCGGCGCCCAGCGCCACGCGGGCCGCTGTGACGACGTCATGTTCACCGAGCGTCAAATTCACGCCGGCGCTGACCACCGCGATATCCATTTCCGTACGGGGAATGAAGCGCAGGTAGGCATCGCCCGAGCGCGGTGCGCGCTTGTCGAGCAGGATCGCCTCGACGATTTCGCCTTTGGCCAACGACGTCTTGCCCGGGCCGGTCGGCACGTTTCCTACGGGAATCGTACGCCTGCCCCCCGGGCCGACGACCGATGCCCTGGCGCCGGCCGCGACCAGCGCCGGCACGCTGTCGGCAGCCGGCGAGGCGTTGCAGAGATTGCCAACGATCGTGCAGCGCCCCTGCACCTGCTTCGAGCCTATCAGCTTGGCCGCTTCTACGACGCCGGGCCATGCCTTCTTCAGGGCAGCGCTCTCGCCGAGGACCGCGCAGGGAACAGCGGCACCGATGCTGAAACCGTCGGCCGTTTCCCTGATTTCACTCAAAGCCTCGATCGCCTTGATGTCGACGATCAGGTCGGGTTCGACAAAGCCGCCCTTCATCCTCACCAGCAGGTCGCTGCCCCCGGCAAGAATGGCGGCCGTACCTGTCGCCGCGGCCAGCTGGCCAACGGCATCTTCGATTGAAAGCGGACGTATGTAGCGCATCGTCTCCCCTTGGTCCTTGCGATCTCAGCGACCGTTATAAACAGTCTCCTCATAATGGCTATCCGGTTCCGCATTTGCGTCGATTAGGCCAGGCGCCGCAAAATCGAGTCCCACATCAACCTCAACCGGCGTACGCCAAGCCGTGCGCAGCCGGACAGGCTTGCGGCCAGGTCTTCAAAAATCCGAGAGCGTGTGTCGGACTGGCCAAGTCTCGTTCGTCCTAGGAACATCGAACAGCTATCGTGAAAGGATACAGGATATGCCCGGCACCGTACATTTGCATCGCGTTATGACGACCAGCCCGGAGAAGATCTATCGCGCCTTCGTTGAAGCGGACGCGCTGGCGAAGTGGCTTCCGCCGAACGGCTTCACCTGCACGGTCCATCACCTCGAGGCAAAGGTCGGCGGCACGTTCAAGATGTCCTTCCGCAACTTCACGACCGGCAACAGCCATTCCTTCGGCGGCGAGTATCTCGAACTCGTTCCGGCCGAACGCCTGCGCTACACTGACAGGTTCGACGATCCCAACCTGCCCGGCGAGATCCAGGTGACCGTAATCTTGAAAAAAGTGTCGGTTGGCACCGAAGTCGAGATCACCCAGGCAGGCATTCCGGACGTCATTCCGGTCGAGGCCTGCTATCTCGGCTGGCAGGAGTCGCTCAGAAACCTGGCAAGGCTCGTCGAACCCGAGATCAATCAATGATAGCAATTCCAGGACAACTGCGCAGCGCAATTGCGTAAAAACAAATAGCTGCGGCGGCCGGAGACCGGCCGTCGATCAACGTCAACGCCAGCTCTCCGCTCGTTCTTGTCCTCTGCGCAAATCCGCTCGAATGTCGCGCACGCCGTGTCCCGAGTGTTGGCCGAGCACCGGCACCGCAGGAAAGATGTAGCGCTATCTCACCTTGATGACGACCTTGCCCTTCGCACGCCCGCTCTCGACGTAAGCCAGAGCCTCATTGGTCGCTTCGAATGGAAAGACCCGATCGACAACCGGGCGAATGGTTCCGGATTCGATGAGAGAGGTGATCTTGCCCAGCTGATCGCCCTGCGCCCACATGAAAAGGAACGAAAACTTCACCCCACGGCGCCTGGCCCTGGTCCGAATGCCGCGACTCAACAGGCGCAGTATCAATCTCAGCATCAGGTTCAGGCCCTTTTCCCTGGCAAATTCGGGATCCGGTGGGCCGGAAATGGAGATGAGCTTCCCACCCGGTTTCAGCACATTCAAGGATTTTTCAAGCGTCTTGGCGTCCTGACTGTTCAAGACGACATCGTAGCCCGACAGGACTTTCTCGAAGTCGTCTTTCCTGTAGTCGACGACGACATCGGCGCCGAGACCCCTGACCAGATCGGCACTCGCCGCACCAGCGGTTGTGGCAACGATCGCGCCGAGATGCTTCGCCAGTTGGATGGCGAATGTCCCCACGCCGCCGGAGCCGGCCTGGATGAAGACCTTCTGTCCCTTCTTCAGGTTTGCCCTTTCAATGAGCGTCTGCCAGGCGGTCAGACCGACCAGCGGGATCGAGGCCGCCTCTTCCATGCCCAGATTCTTAGGCTTCAAGGCCACGTCGGCTTCATCCATGGCGATGAACTCGGCGAATGTCCCGATCCGGCCATCGCGCGGCCGCGCATAGACATCGTCGCCGGGTTTGAATTTGCGGACTTTCGATCCCACGCGGAGAACTGTCCCAGCCACGTCGTGGCCCAGGATGAAGGGCCGGCGATAGGGCAGGATGAGCTTGAATTCACCGGTCCTGATCTTGGAATCCAGCAGGTTCACGCCCGCGGCATGGACCTCGACCAGGACATCGTTGTCCTGGAGTTCCGGCATCGGCATCTCGGCCAGCCGCAGAATGCCTTTCTTGCTATATTTGTCGACAACGAATGCCTTCATGATGGCAGCTTTCTGAAAATGATTTTGGTATGCCGCATGTGCGTGAAATCTCTTGCCTTGTTCAGACCGGCAGGCGGAACTGCTTGCGCAAGCTCTTGTCGAATATCTCCGCGGGGGCAAAGCGGCGCAGCATACTGACCTGCCGCGCGGCCCTGCCGGCGGTGTAGCGGCGTCGCGGGCGAGCATCGGTCGCGGCCCTGACGACGACCTCCGCCACCACTTCCGGCCGATCGGCCTTGGGCATCACATCGCGAAGGAGAGCGGCGACCCCGACTCGCGCCTGATCGTACTCCTTCAACACCGAATCCGGCTCAATCCCGTTCTGGTCGAAGACGGTACGGACGAATGCCGGTTCGATGACGGAGACGCGGACGTTGAAGGCGCGCACCTCATGGTCGAGCGATTCCGAATAGCCTTCGAGCGCGTGCTTGACTGCCGAGTAATGCGCTGAATATGGCGCGGGCACCAATCCCAGCACCGAGCCGATGTTGATGATGCGCCCTTCGCCGCGCCGCCGCATCGACGGCAACACCGCATTGGTCATGCGGATGACGCCGAACAGGTTGACGTCGAACAGGGCCTGCACCTGCGCGACGGAGGATTCCTCGGCGCCTCCAAGCAGGCCGACGCCGGCATTGTTGACCAGCAGGTCGATCCGGCCAGTCCGCGAGAGCACCGTCGAAACGAGTGCCGCCACGGCCTCGCCGTCGGTCACGTCGCAAGCCAGCATGGTCACCCCGTCCGGGCCGTTGCTGGCTTTGCGGCGGCTCGTGCCGAAGACGGTAAACCCTGCCCGCGTCAAGGCCTCGGCGGTGGCGCGGCCAATGCCCGAGGAGGCTCCCGTCACGACAGCGGCTTTTCCGGAATTCATTTTCATATCGTGCTCCAAACCATGAGGGCTAGCTTTATCGCGTGAGTTAAATTACACTCATAATATCAAATTATGAGCATAATGCAATAGCAGAAAGGAATCGCGGCCATGCGTTACGAAAAGGGCCGAAAGGACGCGTCACGGGGCCGGATCATGGAGGTCGCCGCCGATCGTTTTCGCGGTGACGGCATAGCCGCGTCCGGACTGGCAACCATCATGAGCGACGCCGGACTGACGAACGGCGCCTTCTATCCGCACTTTCAATCAAAGGCGGAGCTTGTCCGCGAAAGCGTCGCGGCGGCCATGGAGATTCAGTCGCAGCAACTGGCGGAAGCGCTGGCCTCCGGTGGCCCGGAGATGGGCATAGAGGCATATCTGTCCGCCGAGCACCGGGACAATCCGGGAAAGGGCTGCGCCTCCGCCGCGCTGCTGCCGGAGCTCGCGCGTCAGCCACCTGAAACGCGCGAAGTCTATACCGACCACTTGCTGACCTTGGTGCGCCAGTTGGCTGCAGCAATTCCGCGGGACAAGGACCCGGAAGGCACCGCACTGGGTGTCTTTGCAACGCTCATCGGCGCGCTTCAACTGGCTCGCGCGGTGGAAGGAACCGGTTTGTCGGATCGCATTCTTGCGGCGGGGAAAGATGCGGCGCGGAAGCTGATGCAGCAGCGCTAGGGCGGCGGGGCGGGCACAGCGATGCGCGCCAAGTCATCCCTTATCAGTGCCGGTGCTGCGACCGGAAGAGCCAGCGTCCCCGGCCAGAACCAGTTCCGCATTGTCGGCGACATAGCGGACATAGCGATAGTCGCGGATGAAACGTATCCGCCCTTCCCGCCACTCCAGCCACATAAAATAGTCGGGCTTCGGGGCGGTCCGGTGTTCGAACACCGCAATCACCTCGCGGCCTTCGAGCCAGGCGGGCGTGACCCAAACGTCATCGCCCTTGGCATAGATCGTGAAGAACATGCCGACATCCGCGGCACCCGAGCGCGGCGGGTGCAGGGACTGATGGAGCTTCACGTCGTCGGCAAGCAGTGCGCGCAAACTGTCCCAGTCGCGTTGGTTAAACAGGGCGGCATAGCGAACCACGGTCGCGGACGCGATGCGCGTATCGGGCAACGGGTTGGCGTTTGCGTTGATCTCCCGAAGCCGGGCGCGACCACGCGCCAGATGCCCCTTCACGGCATCGACCGTGATATCCAGCAGGCTGGCGATCTCGACCAGCGGCTCGTCGAGCACATCCTTCAGGATGATGACGCTGCGCTGGAGGACCGGCAGTTCCGCAAAGCGCGACACCGCGGTTTGGACGGCCTGCCTGCGCATCAGCATCTCCACCGGGTCGGCTTTGGCGTCGTCGACAATTTCAAGGGCCGCCTCGATGGGCTCCGCGATACGAATCGCGCGACTGCGCAGCAGGTCCAGCGCTCGATTGTGGGCGATCCGGAACAGCCAGGGTCGTAGTTGCGGCACGTCGCACAGCTCGTCCAGGGCAATGAAGGCTCGGGCAAAGGTGTCCTGCACGACATCCTCGCCGTCGATGACCGATCCCATCAGGCGCGAGCAATAGCGGTGCAGCTCCGGCCGCAACGCGACAGCAAGGGCAAGGAGCCCCTCCTGGCGGTCGCGGTCCACGGCAGGCCCTCTATAGCTCAAGGCGTCGCGCCCTCCATGACGGTCACTCCGGCATCGCCGTTGAGGCCGAAGACGACGCCCTCGGCATATTGCGGATCTTCCAGCACGGAAACCACCCTATCGCCGAACGCCCGGGGCGGCATCGCCGCACCGAAGCGGGCGACGAACTGTTCCGATGTGATGCCAATGGAACCCGCATAGGCGTTGGCCGCTGCATCCCCGATTCCAGTGCCGGGGATTATCTGCCGCGGCACGATCGCCTGAAAGCGGATTCCGAGGTTCTTCTCCTGCGAGACGCCATTGGCGTATTTGGCCATGAACCAAAGCATGCGTTTGGAGCCACCATAACCGCCAGACATCTGCGATCCGGCAACAGCCGCGCCACTCGACCCCACCAGCACGCGGCTGCCCGGTTGGAGCGGCAGGTTGAGCGCTGCCTGCAGCCAATAAAGCCCGGCTTTGACGTCGGTTTCCCAAGCTATGGAGAAATCCTCCCACTTCAACTGATCCAGCCGGCCCATCCGCGGTGTCGCACCGGCGTTCAGCACCAGTATATCCGGGCGGACCTCACCAAGGATGCGGTAAGCAGAGTCTTCGTCCGTGACGTCGGCGGCGATGGTGGCGACCCCGAGCCGCGCACTGACCGCTTCCAGCGCCTCGGCACCGCGGGCGACGACCGTCACCCTGGCGCCATGTTCGATCAGGGCCTCGACCAGTCCGAGGCCAAGTCCGCGGCTGCCACCGGTGACCACGACAGTTTTATCCCTGAGGCTCATTGATCCTGCTCCATTGCTTGACTGTAGCTAAGACGTTTGAGGTTCGGGAAAAGAGTCAGCCTGTCGTGCGGCTCGCACGTCAGCGGATGGCGAGTGCGGTGCCGACCATTAGCTGAGCCCGACAAGATAGTGCGGCAGCAATGTATCGAACGTGCTGCCAGGCCCGACGGCGCCGAAGGCACCGCCGGTGAAATCGTCGCCGTGAACATCACCTTGACGATC
Organism: Mesorhizobium sp. P2_A12; assembly: GCF_056405075.1. Lineage (NCBI taxonomy): Bacteria > Pseudomonadati > Pseudomonadota > Alphaproteobacteria > Hyphomicrobiales > Phyllobacteriaceae > Mesorhizobium > Mesorhizobium sp. P2_A12. The sequence goes on along the minus strand of NZ_JBFUCU010000002.1, from coordinate 361,482 downwards.
TCTCCAAAGCCGAAGCCCCGCGCCTGGGGTTGCTCTAAACATCGAGAGTGACGATCATGCCGCGGACTTCGGCCATTTCCAGGAGCAGGTCCTGTAGGTTTTCGTCCAGCGCGGCACCGGTCCGCGCCAAAAGCTCGGCAATGCACTCTCTCATCGATATGACGGAGGCACCGGTTTTCTCGGAAAGCAGCCGCCCGATGGCCGTGCGGATCAGGTCGTCCCGATCAGACATCGTGTCATCTCCCAATGCAGCCTCCTTCATGCTCCCCATGCCTCACTCAGGCTTTCGACGACAGGGCGTGGTTTCCCTTACGGTATGATTTTTTGACGCCACATCCGCGGCGGTGCTCAAGCGGACGGCAGCGACGGCTCGTTACCGGGCTGGATGGCTTCGATGGCCGTAGCGCACCGGGTGGGTTTGTATGCCGCAAGCCCAGGAATGCGCTGTTGGGAAGCGCAGAAACGCTTCAGATGGCCGCCAGAATAGAGTTTCCAAACAGGCGCTGAGCGGGCTTATTTGCCGCAATGATGATCGTTGATTTTGTTGAGCGCATTCGCGTCGGGCCCAACGCGATTGTAGGAGCACGGTCCGGCCGCCGTGGTGACCAACTGCTGGTCATAATAACGCGGGCCGCCGAAAAGGAAGTTGATGAGGTCGTCATCGGCGGGGACGTAGCGTTCGGATTGGGCCTGGTGGTGGTGATGCCGGTCGCCGGCGAACGCCGAACCACAAAGGCCTGAGCCTATCGCGATAGCGAGAGCCATGATCGCAAAGCATTTCGTGGTCATCGGCAACACCTCTTGGCTATTCTGAATCACACCATACATCCAAAACCGCCAGCCGGACAAAAGTTCCCAACGGCGCGGTTTCGCAAACCAGGCCGGACGCCGTGCCGCGGGAATACCAAATGCCGTCGAAGACCCATCGCGATTGGCTCTTGCCGAAGCCGGCCGCCTCGCTCATCCATGGAATTGCAACGACAGCTTGGAACCAGCGATGACCGATGCCAGCCTTTATCTAGTCGAAGCGACGATCGACCAATTGCGCCGCGCGCTCGACGAGGGCACGGTGACCAGCGTCGAACTGGTCGGAGCGTATCTCAGGCGCATCGCGCATTTCGACCGCCACGGCATCACGCTGAATGCTGTCCCGGTGCTCAACCCAACGATGTTCGAGGAGGCCGCCGCTTCCGACCGGCGCCGCCGCAACGGCACCGTGCTCGGACCGCTTGACGGCATCCCCTACACCGCCAAGGACAGCTACAAGGTCGCCGGCCTGACGGTGGCCGCCGGCTCGCCGGCCTTCGAGCATCTCGTCGCCAACGAGGACGCCTTCACCATCGCCCGGCTGCGCGCCGGCGGCGCGGTGCTGATCGGCCTCACCAACATGCCGCCAATGGCCAATGGCGGCATGCAGCGCGGCGTCTATGGCCGCGCCGAAAGCCCCTACAATGCCGACTTCCTGACCGCCGCCTTCGCGTCGGGCTCGTCCAACGGCTCCGGCACGGCGACCTCAGCCAACTTCTGCGCCTTCGGGCTTGGCGAGGAAACCTGGTCGTCCGGCCGGGCGCCGGCCACCAACAACGCGCTGGTCGCCTACACGCCGTCGCGCGGCGTCATTTCGGTGCGCGGCAACTGGCCGCTGGTGCCGACCATGGATGTCGTGGTGCCGCATACCCGCAGCGTGCCAGACCTACTTGAACTGCTCGAAGTGATCGTTGCCGACGACCCTGAGAGACGAGGCGATTTCTGGCGCGCGCAGCCTTGGGTCAAGCTGCCGAAATGCTCCGATGTGCGGCCGCAACGCTATACCGACCTGACGCTTGAGGGGTCGCTGAAAGGCATGCGGCTCGGCGTGCCCAAAATGTATATCGCCCGCGACAGCAGGGCGGATCGGCCGATCGAGACCCGCGCTTCGGTGCTTGCCCTGTGGGAACAGGCGGCGGCGGATCTCACGCGGCTAGGCGCCGAGGTAATCGAGGTCGATTTTCCCGTCGTCTCCAACTACGAGCGCGACCGCCCCGGCTCGCGCACCATGGTCGAGCGCGGGCTGGTGCCACCGGACTTCGCCGATCGCGAAATCTGGGATCTCTGCATCTGGGGTTGGGACGATTTTCTGCGCGCCAATGCCGACCCCGCGCTTCCCGGTCTCATCTCGGTCGATGGCACGAAAATCTTCCCGCAGCCGCCGGGCACGCTGCCCGACCGCTATGAGGGCGGCTTCGACCTTTCGGAATATGTCGAGCGGGCGCGATCCGGCGTCACATCAGTCACGGAGATTCCGACGATCGAGGACGGCCTGAAGGGACTCGAGGCAACACGGCGGATCGATTTCGAGGACTGGCTGGACTTACACGCCATCGATGCCGTGGTGCTGCCCGCCGCCGCCGATGTCGGGCCGGCCGACGCCGATGTCAACGAGCCGTCGGCCGCCCTTGCCTGGCGCAATGGCACCTGGGTCGCCAACGGCAATCTGGTCTGGCGCCATTTCGGAATTCCGACCGTCACCGTACCGATGGGAACGATGGCCGACATCGGCATGCCGGTCGGCCTAACTTTTGCCGGCAAGGCCTATGATGACGAAAGGCTGCTGCGCATGGCCGGCGATTTCGAGCGCTCCACTCAGCGCCGCACCCGTCCTCCGCGCACGCCCGAATTGGCCGACGATGTCTTTCCAAGCCGTCCCGGCCAAGCCTCGAAAAGCAAGGCGCCACCGCTCGCCATCACGCTTGCCGCCGAGACGCGGGCTTCGGGTAATCAGGACGAGATTGTCATCACGCTCGACCTGCCTGGCGAAGCGACCGATACGGCAAGCATCCAGGTGCACGTCAACGGAGAGGCCGTCACGCTGCAGCGAAGCGGCGCGCGCTTCAGCGAGAGTGCGCTTGTCCCGACTGCCGAGCATCACCGCTTCCACAGCGTCTGGCGCGGCTCGTATGGCTCGATCGTGACAGCGGTCGTGCGGCTGGAGGATGGCCGCACCGCCGGCGCCTACGTTGTGACGGGCGGCATCGGGTGAACGGAGGGGTGAAGAGCCAGCACCTGCTGTCGAGTTCCTTCGCGCCCCCCTCTGTCCTGCCGGACATCTCCCCCACACGGGGGGAGACACCAGGGCCTTCGCCAATCTTCAACGTGGCTGGAAGAGAGCTGGCGCGGAAACTTCCAATCTCCCCACCCGTGGGGGAGATGTCCGGCAGGACAGAGGGTGGCGCCGTAGAGCGCCACCTTCGCCTTGACGTAGAAGTAGAGTTCCAAACGGTCTCTCAGTCCGTCCTGATCCAGACTCCCTTGGTATTGAGATATTCGTCGAGATGCTCGGCGCCACCTTCTCGTCCGTAGCCGCTCATCTTGTAGCCGCCAAAGGGCACCGCGGGGTCGATCGCGTGATAGGTGTTGACCCAGACGGAGCCGGCGCGCAGGCGGTTTGCCAGCTGGTGCGCCTTGCCGACGTCGCGGGTGAACACGCCCGCACCCAGCCCAAAGGGCGTGTCGTTGCCGCGCCGCACCACCTCGTCCAGTGTGTCGAAGGGCAGCGCCGAAATCACTGGGCCGAATATCTCTTCCCGGGCGATACGCATGTCGTCGGTAACGCCTGAGAACACACTGGGCGCCATGAAATTGCCCACACCGAGTCCGCCTTCGGTGATGCGGTTGCCGCCGGTGACCAGCCGGGCACCTTGCCTGGTGCCGTCCTCGATGAAGCCGGCGACGCGTTCGAGCTGCTTGGGCGAAATCAGCGGCCCGATCTCGGTTTCAGGGTCGGCGCCGTCGCCGATCCTGAGTTTTGCCGCATAGGCCGAGACCCGCTCGATAAATTCCTCGTAGATCGGCCGTTCGACGAACAGCCGCGACCCGGCGATGCAGATCTGGCCGGAATTGGCGAAGACTGACATTGCCGCTATCGGCACGGCGCGCTCGAGATCCGCGTCGGCACAGACGATGACCGGCGACTTGCCGCCGAGTTCCAGCGAAACACGCTTCATATTGCCGGCCGACGCGCGCAGGATGCTCTGGCCGGTCACTGTGGAGCCGGTGAAGACGATCTTGTCGACGTCCATATGGGCGGCGAGCGGCGCGCCGGCTTCCGCGCCGGTGCCGGTGACGACGTTGACAACGCCGGGAGGCGCGCCGGCCTCCATCATCAGCGCGCCGATCAACAGCGGCGTCAGCGGCGCTTCCTCGGAAGGCTTCAGCACGATGGTGCAGCCGGCTGCCAGCGCTGGGCCGATCTTCCAGATCGACGCGGCTGTCGGCGCATTCCAGGGAATGATCGCGCCGACCACGCCGACAGGCTCCTTGCGGGTGTAGGAGACGATCTCGCCCGGCAGCGAATTGCCAATCGTGTGGCCATGGATCGACGTCGCCATGCCGGCATAGAAGCGCAGCATGCCAAGCACGCGGTTCTTGTTGGCCAGCGTGCGCACGATGGGCATGCCCATGTCCGTCGTGTCGGAAAGCGCGATCTCCTCCCAGTGACGCTCCATCAGGTCGGCGATCTTGAGCAGCAGCACCTGCCGCTCATAGGGCTTGAACCGGCTCCACGGCCCATCGAAGGCGCGCCGCGCCGCCGCCACCGCGAGGTCGACATCGCTTGAATCGGAGAGCGGCACCGTGCCGATCACGGCGCCGGTGGCGGGATTGCGTGTCTCGAAAGTCCGGCCACCGAGCGCGTCGCACCAGGCGCCATCGATCAGCATCTTGCGGTGCCGGCCATCGATCGGCGTGTGCAGGGGCAGGTCTTTAACCGATACCGTCAAGGTCCCGTCCTCCCTTCCGCAACCAATCTAGCGGGCGGCCCAGACAAGGCCGCGCTCGACGATCAGGGCCATTTCCGGCACCGCGAACTCGTCGGCATTGTGACCCAGCGCGCTGTAGAAGACCTTTCCAGCCCCATAGCGACGCTTCCAGACCACCGGCATCACGACGCCGCCTATTCCCGGAAAATGCTGGTCGGTGAAGGTGGTTGTGGCCAGCACTTCGTTGCCCGGATCGACATGCATGTAATATTGCTCCGATCGGTAGGCGAAATCACTGACGCCGCTTGTGATCGGATCATCCGGCCTGGTGACGGCGACCGTATAGTCGATGATGTCGCCGGGATGCGCGACCCACTGGCCGCCGGTCATGAACTGATAATCGGTTTCGTTGCGGAAACTGTCGCACATCGTGCCGTGAAATCCGCCAAGGCCGCTGCCCTGGCGAACCGCGAGAACCAGGTTCTGAAGTTCGGCCTTTTCGATCGTCGACATCGTGATCACGGGCACGATGAGATCGAATGCGCTGAGCTTCGGATCGGCGAACATCGCCGTGCCCTCGCCCAGCGTAACGTTGAAACCGTTGCGTTCCAGCAGGGTGCGCACGATTTTCGCGCTCTGTTCCGGCGTATGCCCTTGCCAACCTCCCCAGGCGATCAAGGCTCTCTTCGGCATGTTGTCCTCCCTGTAGCAGTCCGCCTTGATCGATCGGTGTCAGCGCCAGCCCAGCGCCGGAGCGACGTTGGTCAGGATCGCCTCGATGACATGGGCATTGTAGTCGACGCCGAGCTGGTTGGGCACGGTGAGCAGCAGCGTGTCGGCCTCGGCGATCGCCTCGTCCTGTGCCAATTCCTTGATGAGCACATCCGGCTCGGCGGCGTAGCTGCGCCCGAAGATCGCCCTGGTGTTCTCCTCGATGAAGCCGATCTGGTCGCTGCTCTGGTTGCCACCCCCGAAATAGGCGCGGTCGCGATCGTCGACCAGCGCAAAGATGCTGCGGCTGACCGACACGCGCGGCTCGCGCTGATGGCCGGCCGCCTTCCAGGCCTCGCGGTAGACCCGGATCTGCTCGGCCTGCTGGATGTGGAACGGCTTGCCGCTCTCGTCGAATTTGAGCGTCGAACTCTGCAGGTTCATGCCCAGTTTCGCCGCCCATTCCGAAGTGGCGTTGGTGGCCGCGCCCCACCAGATCCGCTCCCGCAAGCCCTCCGAATGCGGCTCGAGCCGCAGCAGGCCGGGCGGATTGGGGAACATCGGCCGTGGATTGGGCTGTGCGAACCCCTCGCCCCGCAGCGTATCGAGGAAGACTTCGGCGTGATGCCGCGCCATGTCGGCGTCGCTCTGTCCTTCCGCCGGGGCGTAGCCGAAGTAGCGCCAGCCGTCGATCACCTGCTCCGGCGAGCCGCGGCTGATGCCAAGCTGCAGGCGGCCGCCGGCGATGATGTCGGCAGCACCGGCGTCCTCGGCCATGTAGAGCGGATTTTCGTAGCGCATGTCGATGACCGCGGTGCCGATTTCGATCCGGCTGGTCTTCGCGCCAACGGCCGCCAGCAGCGGGAACGGCGACGCAAGCTGACGAGCGAAATGATGAACGCGGAAATAGGCGCCGTCCGCGCCAAGTTGCTCTGCGGCGACGGCGAGGTCGATGGACTGCAGCAGTGCGTCCGATGCCGACCGCGTCTGTGATTGCGATGAGGGCGCCCAGTGCCCGAATGACAGGAAACCGATTTTTTTCATGCCTTGCGATATATGGAAGTGGCGGATGGAATGCAAAGCCGTTGCTCGCCGATCTCGGCGTCGTCCGGCTACGCTGATCGCATCAAATAATGCTGATCCGCGCGTGGCACGATGGCGCTGTCATTGCGAAACCCGCTAGAAGTGGTAGCTACAATTGCATATAATTAAATCAACTTGATTTGTTTTCTGCAGAAGGTTCGTTGGTAACGCGCACATGCCCCCTAGAAAAGCCATCGCTGGCACCAATCTCGAACAGGCCAAGTCACACAATCGCCGCGTCGTGATCGAAGCGATCAGGACCAACGGTGCCTTGTCGCGGGCAGCGATCGCACGCCTGACGGCGCTGAGCACGCAGACCATCTCCAACATCGTCGAGGAACTCGAGCGGGAACAGCTGCTTCGCGCGCAAGCCACGCTGAAGGGCGCACGCGGCCAGCCGGCGGTGCCCTACTCGATCAATCCCGACGGCGGCTATTCGATCGGTCTGCAGCTCGACCACCAGCTGGCTGTCGGCGTCATCACCGATCTCTCCGGCACGGTTCGCGCCCGCATCGAGCGCCCGGTCGACCGGCCGACGCCGGCGCAGGCAATGCCCTTGCTGGCCGCGATAGCCGGCGACCTGATGCGCAAGTTTCGTTTCGACCGCGGCCGCCTGCTTGGCATCGGCATGGCGATGCCAGGCCCGTTCGACGTCGAGGGCATGACCTCGGTCGGGCCGACAGCGCTGCCCGGCTGGCAGGATTTCCCCGTCGCCGAAGAATTGCAGCGGCTGACCGGCATTCCGGTAACGGTTGAGAACGATGCCACCGCTGCTGCCATCGGCGAGCGGCTCTATGGCGTTGCCCGCAACCTCGGCAGCTTCGTTTATTTGTTCATCGGCACCGGCCTTGGCGCCGGCCTGTTCCTGGACGGCCATCTCTACAAGGGCAGCCGCCACAATGCCGGCGAGATCGGCCACATGATCGTCAAGCCCGGCGGCCTCGAATGCGGCTGCGGCAAGCGCGGCTGTCTCGAACGCTATGTCTCGTTGCGCGCCGCCTATGAGTGCCTGGAAATCCCCGATCCCGATCATGCCTCGCCGGAATTGCTCCAGACATTGCTGGCCAAAGGCGACAGTCTGGAAGCGTGGGTAGTCCAAGCAATCGATCCGCTGCGCCAGGCGATCAACATGCTCGAACTCGCGCTCGATCCCGAAACCGTGGTCCTCGGCGGTTTCATGCCGGTCGGCGTCATCGAGCTCCTGGCCAGCCGGCTCGACCCGTTGTACCTCTCGGTCAGCTCGACCAGCGCCCGCACCGTGCCGCGKGTGCTTGTCGGCGCCGCCGGCAAGGACACTTCGGTTCTTGGTGCTGCCGCGCTGCCGATCTTCTCCGAGACCAACCCGCAGTTCGACGTCCTGCAAAAGCCGCACGCCGGCTAGGCGAACGGGAGTTCCTAGGTCGCCCAGTAGAGCACCGGCATCAGCCCGGCCAGCGCCTTGAACCGCTCCCAGGATTTTTTCTCCGGCTGCGTCCAGCCGGTTTCCGCCAGCGCCGAGATGCGGGGAAACACCAGCCGGTCGAAGACGGCGCGGTCGGTCATCGGCTCCGACCAGATACAGCACTGCACGCCGAGCAGCTTCGTCTTCTGCGCGTCCGTCCAGCCCTCGACAGGATCGAATCCGTACAGTTTTTCCGGGTCGGACCAGCCGGCCCAGGCCGCACCCGGTTCCGACCAGGCCGGGCTGTTGGCCATGTCGAGGTAATAGACCTGGCCGGGGCACACCACCATCGCGTAGCCCTCGCCGGCAAGTGCGGCCGAGGCTTCGACCGTTCGCCAGCCGCAGAGGTAGCTTTTCTGCTTGTCGATGACATTGCCGTGCGCCGCCTCTTGCCAGCCGCCGGTGACGCAGCCGCGAGACGCAAGGAACGATTGTATGCGCTTGAGAAACTCGGCCTGCAGCACCGCCGCGCCCGAGCCGTCGATCTCATCGGCGCCGTGCGTGTTGGTGACCACGTTGAGGCGCTTGGCATGCGCGGCCGCCAGCCCCTCGGCGCCAACCTCGGTGAGCCGCGCCAGCGCCTGCGGCGAACCGGACCAGGCGCCCAGCGGCACCTCGTCGGCGCCAACATGGATGGTCTTGAACGGAAACAGCTCGATCAGTTCGTCGAGGATTTTTTCCAGCACAATGTAGGTCTCCGGTCGTGCCGGATTGATGCAATTGTTGGGAAACCCCTGCACCGAGAAATACTCGCCGCTCTCGCCGGGATCGCGCAGCTCCGGCATCGCCTGCAGCATCGCATAACAATGCCCCGGTACGTCGATCTCCGGCACCACCTCGATACCGAGTTGGCCGGCCAGTTGAACGACCTCGCGCACGGCAGCCTTGGTGTAGTAGCCGCCGCTCGGCTCGGGACCCGAACCCAGCAAAGGCGGCACTGGCAACCCATGGCCGCGCCACGCGCCGACCTTCGTCAACTCCGGATAGGCTGATATCTCGACCCGCCACGCCTCGTCGTCGGACAGATGCCAGTGGAACCGGTTGAGCTTGTTCCAGGCAAGGATGCGCAGGAAAGTCTTGACCTCGGCCGTTGCGTAGAACTGCCGGGCGACGTCGAGATGCGTGCCGCGCCAGCCCAGCGCCGGCTCATCGCGGATTTCGCCTTCGGCCGGGAACAGAAACGTCTCGGGGTGCGATCGCGCCCCGCGCAGGATTTGGCCGAGCGTGACCAACCCGTAGAACAATCCGGTTTTCGTGCTCGCCGAAACCGCGACGCCATCGGCTGAAAAGCGGATCCCATAGGCCTCCGGTCCAAATCCGTCCGCGATGCCGAGATCGACCGGCAAGCCGCCTTCGGCCTCGTTGCGCACAATGCCTTCGACGGCGAACAGGCTGTCGACAAGGTCACCGAACGCGCCGGCGGCATCGGCGGCTGCCGTTCCCTTCGGCCGAAGTACCAAACCTTGCGGAACAGCGCGTCGGCCGGAGACGGAAACGGTGCGCGGCCACGGTATGATCGAAACCGGCACGGGCGCCTGCGCGGGCACCGGATAGATTTCGGCGCCGCGCTTCAACACCGCATTGTCGCCGATCGCCTTGGTCGGAGCCAACGCAACTGGGGCCACGGTGCCATCGGCAAGCACGAGGTAGGCAGCGGTGGCGCCGTCGGTCCAGTGCCGCAGCGGATAGCTCAGCCCATGCGCGGTGACGGTCCATGTCTCACGCGGCTGCAGCACGAAACCGTCTGGCGGCGCGAATTCGGAATGGTTGGACAGCCGTTCCGAAAGCCTGCCGCCTTCGACGGTGACGGCCGGATCGATGCGGGCCGGGCCGCTGACGCACAGCCGAAACCCTTCGATGGCCTTCGACGACAAATTGGTGAGCGTCAGCGAATAGGCGAGCTTGTCGGTGGCGGTGGCCGGTGCCCAGGTCGTTTCCAGACGGAATGCGGATTTGGATTGAAGCGTCATGACAAGCTTTCGAACGAGAGATCAGGGATGGGTGTTGAGCAGGCCGGCATAGACCCCGGGTTCGGAGTCCGGGATCTGCGTCGCGCCGACGGTGCGCTCGTAGAATTCGGACGGACCGACATCGCCGATGATGGCGTAGCCATAGCCCATGACCCGCATGTCGAGCAGCGTCGCCAGCAGCAGCGCGTGGCCGATGCCGGCGCCGCGCGCGGCCTCGCCGATGCCGGTCGGGCCGAAGAAGCCACGCGCGATCGAATCATAGACGGCAAAGCCGACCAGCTCGCCGTCGCGTGTCGCCAGGAAGCACGAGGCCGGCTGGCGCGAAAATGCCACCGTCGTCTCGCTCGACCAGCCGGCGTTGAAGGTTTGCCGCACCCAGCCAGTCACCAGTTCGAGTTCCGGCGCCAACGCCCGGCGAATGGTGACGGCGGCACGGCGGACACGCGCATCGAGTTCGGGATCGGGCGAAAGCAGCGAAAGATTGACCAGATAATCCATGGAGACCCTATGGCGTTGATTTCAGGACACCGCGCCAAGCGCGCACACGAAATGGTTGGGGCCGACCTGTTTGACCTCAGTCGAGGATGGCCGGCTCAGGCGTCGCACCTCCTCGGCGTGCCCGAGAAAGCGTGCGCTGTCGCCAGCCACGAACGGCCGGTCGGGATCCGGCACCGCCGAAAGCAGCAGCTGCGTGTAGGGATGGCGGGCATCGCCGATCACCGAGAGTGTGTCACCCCACTCGACCATCTGGCCGGCGAACATCACGATCACCTCTTCGGCGACATGGGCGGCGGTGGCGATGTCATGTGTGATGTAGAGTAGCGCCAGTTGGCGTTCCTGTTTGATGCGCGCCAGGAGTTCGAGGATGCCGAGGCGGATCGAGACATCGAGCATCGAGGTCGGCTCGTCGGCGACCAGCACGTCGGGCTGCACGGCGAGCGCTCGCGCGATGTTGACGCGCTGGCGCTGGCCTCCCGACAGTTCATGCGGAAACTTGTGCGCGGTCAGCGCCGGCTCGAGGCCGACCCAACTGAGGAGATCGGCGACTCCCTGCACTTGTTCCGCTTTGCTCCTGGCGTGGCCATGCAGCGCCAGCGGTCGCGCCAGATGATGCTGTACCGAAAACACCGGGTTGAGCGAGGCGAACGGATCCTGGAACACCATCTGCACGGCGCGGCGGTAGGCCTTTTCCTCGGCGGCCGTGCCGGTCCGCGTGATGTTGCGGCCGCGGTAGAGCATCTCGCCGCCGGTCGGCGTGTCCATGCGCGCGATGATGCGGGCGCAGGTGGTCTTGCCGCAGCCGGATTCGCCAACCAGCGCCAGCGCATGGCCGCCCTTCAGCGACAGCGAGACACCGCGCAACGCCTGCACCAGGCCGAAGCTGCGCTCGATGCCGTCCAGCCTGACGATCGGCTCGGCCGCGATGGCTGCCGGGGGAATAGTCGTCACGGCATTCATGCGATCGCGTCCTTCACGGGGGGATGGCCGGGTAGTTGCGGGATCGCGCCCCAGAGCTTTCGCGTGTAGTCGTGCGCCGGCGCGCGGCTGACCTGCCTGACATCGCCGACTTCGACCAGTTCGCCCTTCAGCATCACCCCGATGCGGTGGCAGAGCTGCGCCATCAAATGCAGGTCATGGGTGATGAACAGCACCGAGAACCCATAGCCGCGCTGCAGGTCGATGACCTGTTCGAGGATTTCGCGCTGCACGACCACATCGAGCGCGGTCGTCGGTTCGTCCATGATGATCAGCTCCGGCTTCAGCGCCAGGCAGATGGCGATGACGATGCGCTGGCGCATGCCGCCTGAGAACTGGTGCGGATAGTCGGTCAGCCGGCTGGCCGGGATGCCGACCAGCTTGAACATCTCTTCGGCGCGCGCCCGCGATCTTTCGCGCGACGAGCCGGTATGCCGGCGCAGCACGTCGTGGAACTGCGCCTCGACCCGCATCAGCGGATTGAGCGAATTCATCGCGCTCTGGAACACCATGCCGATCCGCCGCCAGCGCACCTCCTGCAGCCGGCTTTCCGGCAGCTTCAAAAGATCCTGGCCGTCGAGCAGGATCTCGCCGCCCGCCACCCAGGCCGGCGCCTTGGCCAACCGGGTGATGGCGTAGGCGATCGTGCTCTTGCCGCAGCCGGATTCGCCGGCGAGCCCGAACAGTTCGCCACGGCCGATGTCGAAGGACACGTTCTTGACCGCGCGGAAAGCGCCCTTGTCTAGGAGATAGTCGACGCTGAGGTCGCGGATCTGCAGCAGCGCCTCGTTCACCGTGCCGCCTCCAGTTCGCGCTTGCGCAGCCGGCTGAGCCGCAGCCAGCGGCTGAGCGCCGGGCCGGAGCGCAACTGTGGATTGGCGATCTCGTCGAAGGTGAAGTTCAACAGCGCCAGACCCAACCCGACAAGCGCGATACCGGCGGCAGGCGCGCCGATGTCCCACCAGGCACCGACGATGATGGCGGAGGAATTCTGCGCATTGTAGAGCATCGTCCCCCAGGTGACGTTGAGCGGATCGCCGAAGCCGAGATATTCGAGCGTCGTCTGCGCGACGATGGCGTAGATGATCGAGCCGACGATGTTGATGCCGATCAGCGGCACCAGATTGGGCAGGATCTCGACGAAGATGATGCGCCAGGATGGCTCGCCGACCATGCGCGCCGCAGTGACGAACTCGCGGTTCCTGAGCGCCATCGCCTGCGACCGCGTCATGCGCGCCCCCCACGGCCACGAGGTCAGCGCGATGATCATCATGATGGCGACCGGACCGACCGTGCCGGCGAAGGAGGCAAGCAGGATCAAGAGCGGGATGTTGGGGATGACCAGCACCGCATTGGTGATCAGGTCCAGCGTCGCATCGGTGCGGCCGCCGAAATAACCGGCGACCAGCCCAATGATGGTGCCAAGTGCGGTGATGAACAGGCCGGTGGCAAAACCGACCGCCAGCGACGGGCGCGCACCCCAGACGAATTGCGCATAGACGTCGCGGCCCATCTTGGTGGTGCCGAAATAATGCTCGACGGTCGGCGGCTGGTGCGAGCGGCCGACCCGCTCGCCCGGATCGGTCGGTGCCAGGATGGGTGCGAAGAGCGCCATCAGGCAGAGCGCGGCGACGATGATCAGGCCGGCGACGGCCTTCTTCTGCCGCCAGAGAAGTTGCCAACCGAAATTCATGCCCGTTCCTCCCGGATGCGCGGATCGACGACACCATAGAGGATGTCGACCAGCAGATTGGCGCCGAGCGTCGCCATCGTCATCAGCAACAGCTGGCCCTGGATGACCGGATAGTCGCGCGCGACACTGGCGGTGAACAGCGTCAGCCCCAGGCCCGGATAGTTGAAGACAATCTCGGTGACGATCGAGCCGCCGAACACCGCGCCCAGCATCAGCGCCAGATTGGTCAGCACCGGCAGCATCGCGTTTCGCGCCGCATAGGAAAACATCACCGCGGTCTCGCCGAGCCCCTTGGCGCGGCCCATGGTGACATAATCCTCGCCGAGCACCGAGATCATCGAGGAGCGCATCGTCGTCTGGAATTCACCGATCAGATAGGGCGACAGCGTCAGCACCGGCATCACCGCGTGCCAGAATACGCTGCCGAAAAAAGTGAAGTTCAGGCCCGGATCGAGGTCGGGATTGTAGGCATAGCCGACCGGGAACCAGCGCAGCGTCACGCCAAAGGTGAACAGGGTCGCCAGTCCGATGATGACCGGCGGGATTGCGATCAGCACAACAGAAAACGGCGAGACGAACGCATCGAAGCGTCCGCCTCGCCGCCAGGCTGCCACTGCGCCGAGGGAGACTCCAACGCAGAGGGAAAAGATGATCGCCGTGGTGACCAGGAAGGCAGTCCAGCCGGCCGAACGGGCGAGAACCTGGGTGACGGTTTGCGGGTAGTACTTCACCGATACGCCGAGATCGAACCGGGCAAGGCCGGTGATGTAGTCGACGAACTGTCCGAGGATCGGCTGTTCGACGGCGCCGAAGCGGGCCTTGATCGCCTCGATCGCCGCCGGTGTCGCGCGCGGTCCGAGCTGCGCGATCATGCCGTCGACCGGACTTCCCGGCATCAGCCGAGGAACGGTGAAATTCATCACGATGGCAAACAGGAAGGCGACAAAATAGACCCCAAGCCGTCGAAGAGGAATCCGCATCGGCTATTCCTTGTGCTCGGTTGCCTTCTCCGTTCGGCGGAGAAGCTGTCGCCAAAGGCGACGGACGAAGAAGCGGCTGTAGGCGTCTTGCCATGTCCGGCATCCGGCCTCGCGGCGACCGCCGCCGAGCCAGAGACACGGACCCTTCTCCCTTCACGGGAAGAAGGGCGTTACGTCAGACTTATTGTACCGGCTTCAGGCGCAGCAAATGCATCAACCTCATGCGGTTGTTGTCATGGTTCTCAGGGTTCATCACCGGTTCGTCCTTGGTCACCCAGCCGGTGAAGCGCTTGCTCGAATACTGGTACCAGGTCGGCCCGTTGAACACCGGCACGACCGGGAAATTGTCGGCGATGATCACCTGCACCTGGTCGAACAGCTTCTTGCGGTCTTCGTCGGTGGTCGCCTTGCGGTAGGCGTCGAACACCTTGTCCAGCTCCGGATTGGAGTAGCGCGACGGCGCGCTGGTGATGCGCCCGGCAAAGGCCGTCGACAGCGACTGGTAGTAGCCGCGGAACGGGGTCGGTCCGTCGGCGCGGGAATTCATGACCGCATCGAACGAACCGTCGAGAATCTGCTTTTGCCACTGTTCGTATTCCGGTGTTGCTACCGAGGCGTTGATGCCTGCCTTGCGCAGGCCTTCGGTGGCGATCTGCACGGCGTCGATCCAGTCGGTCCAGCCATTGGGAACGATGATAGAGAAGGCGATCGGCTGGCCCTTCGGCGTGGTGCGCATGCCGTCGGCGCCCTTCTTGTAGCCGGCGTCGTCAAGCACCTTGTCGGCCTTGTCGACGTCGTAGGTCATCCATACGTCCTTGTCGCCTTCGGCCGCCTTGTTGCGCCAGGCGTCGAAGCGCGGCGGCAGGCCGCTGGCGTGCAGGTTGACCACCGGATAGCCAAAGCCGGCAATGTCCACCATCGCCGTGCGGTCCATGACGAGGCTGAAGGCGTGGCGGAAATTGATGTCGTTGAAGGCCTCGGCCAGCGCCGGGTTGGCGGTCTTGAAGTTCACCTGGAAGGCGATGGTTTCCGCCGGCGGCTGCCAGTAGCCATTGTGGTCCTTGTCGAGCGCGACATAGGTCTTGTCGATCTCGGGCAGGAACGAGCCGATCCAGTCCATCGAGCTTTCCGGCAGCAATGCCAGCATCTGGTCGTTGCCGGAGATCTGCGGCAGCTTCAGGCAGTCGACATGCAGCGAGGCGGCGTCCCAGTAATTCGGGTTACGGCACTGCTCGTAGACCTGCGGCGTGAAGCGGCGGATCTCGGTCATCGGGCCGGAGCCGATCGGCTTCTCGTTCTTGAAGGCGAGCGGATCGGCGACATCCTTCCAGATGTGCTCGGGCACGACAGGGAAATCGGCCATCGATTCCGGGAAATGCGTGTCGACGTCCTTCAGCGTGATCTTCACCTCCGTCGGCGAAGGCGCTTCGACCGACGCGACGCTGCCGCCGACGCCGACAATGTCGACCGCCGGGTTTTTCAGCATCAGCTCGAGCGTGAATTTCATGTCGGCCGAGGTCAATGGCTGACCATCGGACCATTTGACGCCGTCGCGCAGCGTGTAGGTGATCGATTTCTGATCGTCGGAGAATTTGTAGCCCGTCGCCAGCCGGAAGATCGGCTTGCCGCTGTCATAGTCGTTGAAGATGACCAGCGGCTCGTAGACGAAATCCATCGTGCTCTGGCGGCGCCCGCCAAGGTCGAAGGGGTTGAAGTTCTGCACCCAGCTCGTCTGTTCCTCGATGTGCATGGCGAGCACCGATTCGGCGGACGCCGGCCGCGCGCCGAAGGAGAAAGTCGTGGCAATGGTCGCGGCGACGAAAGCCGTGCCGATCAACAGCCGCCGGCGTGAAACAGCCTTCGGCGGGTCTTGCAGAGAGCGCATATGCGGGTCTGGCAGCCTGGCAGTCATACTTCATCTCCCATTGTTGATCGGCATTTCCGCCTCTTCGGGCGAGTAACGTAAATCAATTTGATTTAATCCTAGGAGGTAAAGGGGGCCAGCGTCAACGGCTCTGTTCGGCCATCACCATGAAGCCTGTCGAAACGTGCGGCAACGAGGGAAGGGTTTCGTCGGCGGAAGGACCTGGATCGCGATGCCGAGGGATCGCGTCGAGCCCCATCCCAGGTGCTCAACGCACAGGTGTCACAGGGCGATCATGGTGACAGGATGGTTTCCCTCTCCGCCGCCCGCGGAGAAGCATCAAAGCTCACACATCACTATTTTCAAAAGCGCCGATGCCTTGTGCGATGAGATTGGTCGCCATGACCAGCGAGACGATTGCCGCGGAATTGAAGACGACGACCCACCATTTGCCGCCGGTGAGGAAGCCGTAGCCGTCGGCAACGGCCAGTCCCCAGTCGGCGGAAGGCGGTTGGATGCCGAGGCCGAGAAAGCTCAGCGTGGCGATCGAGAAGAATGCGTATCCCAGCCGGGTGACGAGTTCGATGAGGATCGTTTCCCGAACATTGGGCAGTATCTCCAGGAACATGATGGCGACAGCACCCTCCCCACCAAGCCGCGCGGCGCTGACATAATCGCGCTGCTTCTGCTCGCGCACGGCAGCCCGAACGGTCCGCGCCATCAGCGGCGCGTAGGCGATGGCGATCACCAGAACAACGGTCAGGTTCGATGGGCCGATCGCGACAAGCGTCATGGTGACGAGAACGATGAACGGAAACGCCATCAGCGTGTCGAGCAGCCGCGCCCCGATGGCATCGACAAGACCGTCGAAATAGCCGAGCACCAGCCCGATGATGCTGCCGGCGGTGACGCCGGCAAGCGTGGCCAGCGGCGCAACCAGCAGGATATCGCGCGATCCGACGACGATGCGGGACAGCACGTCACGGCCGAGCTGGTCGGTTCCGAACCAGTGCACGGCATCGGGCGGCGTCAGCATCGCCAGAAAATCCTCGGCAAAGGGATCATAGGGAACGAAAAGATTGCCGAACAGCGCGCACGCGATCCAGAACAGCAGCACCAGCGAACCGACCACGATCGACGGGGGCAGTCCGGCAAAAGCGTTGCGGATCCTGCGCGCTGTCGCCAAGCCGACCACCGTGCGCCGCGGTGCGGGAAACTCCGCCAGGTCTGTCATGACGAAGCCCTTCGGCGTTGTCGCGGATCGAGCAGCGCCAGCACGAGGTCGCCTGCCGCCGCCGACAGCACGAATATTGCCGCCATCACCAGCACACCGGCTTCGAGCATCGGGAAATCGCGCGACTTGGCCGCGTTCAGAACCAGATTGCCAAGGCCCTGGATGCCGAACAGCGCTTCGATCACCACCAGCCCGCCCAACATATAGCCGGTCTGGGTCGCAAGCACCGCGATGGTCGGCGTCAGCGCATTGCGCAGCGCATGTCGAAAGATGATCTCGCGCCGCTCGAGCCCCTTCAGCACGGCGGTTCGTGTATAGTCGGCCGCCATCGCCTCGATCACGCCTGCCCGCGTCATGCGGGCGATATAGCCGGCAAGGTTCAGCACCAGCGGCAGCGCCGGCAGGATCAAGTAGTAGCCATTCGTCCAGAAGCCCGCGCCATCGGGCGCGACACCCGAGATCGGGAACCAGTTCAGCCACAGGCCGAAAACGATAAGCAGCATCAGGCCGGACACAAAGTCCGGGACAATGCCGAAGGAAACGCCCGCCATCACGATCAGCCGGTCGATGAAGCGGCCCGCATTGAGACCGGCGACGACGCCGGCGCCAACCCCTAGCGGAACAAGGAAAACCAGGATGATCCCGGCAAGTGCCGCGGAGCGCTTGAGGCTTTCCAGCACGAACGGCGCCACCGGTCCGCCCATCGACAGCGAGGTGCCGAAATCGCCGTTGAGCGCGTTGCTGAACCAACGCCAGTACTGGACGACAACTGGCTGGTCAGCACCGAGCCGCTTGTTCAGTTCCGCCACCGCCTGCGCATCGGCAAAGGGCCCGAGCATGACGCGGCCGACATCGCCGGGCAGAACCTGCCCGGCAAAGAAAACCAGTATGCTGACCAGCCATAGCGTGAGCAGAAGTGTGCCCACGCGCGCCGACACAGTGCGGCCACTCACCATCGCGTCCTGCTGCCTCGCCTTGAACCAGTCCCATCCCGATGCAATCGGAATGGGACGCTATCTCCCCGCTCGAACATCATGCCTGGACGAAGGTAACGCGGTCGAGCAGCAGGTGCGAGATCGCCGTGAAGCGGACGCCCTCGACCTTGGTGCTGGTGATCCTGCTGTACTGCGAGAAGTAGCTGATGATCGCCGGCGTTTCGTCAAGCAGGAGGGTCTGGATCTTGCCGGCGGCAAGGCGCTGGGCGTTGAGGTCGCGTGCCTTTGAGTAGTCGAGCAGCAGAGCATCATAGGCCGGGTTGTTGAAATGCGCCGCGTTCCAGGCCCCCGAACTCTTCAGGGTCGCGTTGAGGAAGATGTCGGGCGTGCCGCGATGGCCGTAATCGGTGATGCCGAGAGCCGAATCCAGCCAGGGCGAGCTGCCGAAGGTCGCAGAGCCATAATAAGCGTCCTGCGGCAGGACATTGAGCTTGACGTCGATGCCGGCCTTCTTGGCGAAGTTCTGGATGATCACCGCATAGTCGGGAATGTCATAGGCCCGCTCGGTGGTCAGCGTCACCTCGAAGCCGTTCGGCACGCCCGCCTCGCCCAGCAGCCGCTTGGCCTCGGCGATGTCCTGCTTGCGCTGAGGCACCGACGGGTCGGCGGAGGGGAAGATCGGCGCGAATGGGGTGTCGTTGCCGACGATGGCGCGGCCTTTCAGCAGCCCCTTTACGATCGCCTCGCGATCAAGCGTCAGCGCCAGCGCGCGACGGATGCGCTTGTCGGTGAACGGCGCCTGGTCGGTCCGCAGGTGCACCTGGTCATGCGAGCTTGCCTGCACGCTGAGGAGCTTGAAGTTGGGATTGCCCTCAATCGCCAGTTCCAGCCGCGTCGTGCTCGGGATGACATCGAGCTGGCCGGCCTGCAGCGCCAGCACCTGGGCCTGCTCATCGTCGAAGAACTTGATCTCGACCCGGTCAGGCAGAGCCTTGTCGCCCCAGTAATCCGGATTGCGCACGAAGCTCGCGCCCTGCTTGGGACGGAAGGATTCGAGCTTGAACGGGCCGGTGCCGTTGAAGGTCTTCTCGAAATCGCCGGCATAATCGGCCGGCAGGATGACGGCGTTGTAGACGTCGGAGGAGACATAGAAGGGGAAGTTGCTGTTCGGACCGTCGAGGTCGAAGGCGACGGTTTCGTCGTCGACCAGCTTGGCGCCGCCCTTGGACAGGATGCCCTTGTATGCCGACAGTGCCGACGAGCCGCTGGCCGGATCGACAAGCCGCTCGAAGCTCGCCACCACGTCCTTGGCGGTGACCGCACGGCCATCGTGGAATTTCACCCCCGGCCGCAATTTGAAGGTCCAGCGGCTGGCCATCTCGTCGGCCTCCCACGACAAAGCGAGCTTGGGCTGCAGCCCGTCCTTGGGATCGTCGAGGATCAAATATTCGCCGACCTGGCTGATCACCCCGATGCTGGCCGGATCGGTGACCGAGACGGGATCGATCGCCTTGGTCGGCTGGCCGAGCCCGACGCGGACAATGCCGCCGGCAGCGGCTGATGCGCGCGCGCCTCCAAGTCCCTGCGAGGCGGCAAACCCGGTCAAGCCGAGCAGCGCTGCGTATTTCAGCAGATCGCGGCGCTTGAGAAAGCCGCCCTGATATTCGTCGACGGCGACATTCCAGATGTCCCCCGACAGATTGCGAAGTGCGTCGATATCTCTGTGTTTGGTCATGTTGAGCCCCTGTCTGAAATGAAGATTGAAAAGATGCTCTATGCGACGGGTTCGCCGTCGAGATGGATGCGATCCACGGCCTGCGGGTAGAAGGCGACGAGGCCCTTGATCTTGGGCATTTCGGCGATCGGGTCGCGGTAGCTCCAGGCGATGTCCGGGCGCACCGAACCGTCGCTCAGTAGGCCGGACCAGTAGGAAGCGATACCCTTGTAGGGACATCGCGTCGTTGTGGCAGACGCCGTCAGCCGCTCCAGATTGATGTCATCGGGATGCAGGTAGAAGCGCGTCGGCAAATGCGTCTCGAACAGCAGCACCGGGCGGTGGCTGTCGGCGATCGGCTCGCCGTCGAACCAGACCTGCACATGGCTGGAGCTTTGCAGCACATCGATGCGCGCATAGGGATCGCGGGCATGGACGAAGACCTCTTCGTCCTCCTCGAACCACTGGTCGACGAGCTTCCAGGTGAAGGCGATGCGACCGGCGACCGGCGACAGGTTTTCACCCGGCGGCGACACGAACGACCAGGCCGCGTTGGCGCTTCGCCTGTCACCGGTGTCGATATCCCAGTAGGCCGTCTCGCCACCGACCGCGTGCGGCTCGCGATGCAGCGAGGGCTTCAGCACCGACGCGTCGACCGACGCCACCGGGAAGAAATAGATCGGCAGGAAGTGGTTGGAGCGCAGCACCAGCACGTTGCGGCTGTCGGCGATGGTACGACCGCCGAATTTGACGCGCACGCGCTTGGGGCTGTGCAGGACATTGACGAGATGCGGCGCGGTCGCTTCGCGAGGCTGCAGTCTTGGTGCGGCGGTCATCATCGTTCTCCGGGTCAGGACACAGCGCGCGCATTGTCGCGCTGTTCGGCAAAGCGGTTGGCGGGCCGCGCCAGCCCAAAGCGGTCGCGCAGCGTTCCCGGCGCGTATTCGGTCGGGAACACACCGCGGCGTTGCAGCTCCGGCACCACCTGCTCGGCGAAATTCACCCAGTCCTCGGGCAGCAGCGGGAACATCAGGTTGAAGCCGTCGGCGGCACCCGCGACGAACCAGTCCTGTAACTGGTCGGCGATCTGCTTGGGCGTGCCGGCGACGGTCGGCACCGAACCGCTGTTGGCGAGCTTGCGGGCAATCTCGCGCAGGCTGAGATTCTGCTTCGACCACTGCTTGACCCGGTTGAGCGATGTACGTCCGCCATTGAAGGTGCTCTCGTCCGGCAGCTGCGGCAGCGGCCCGTCCGGCGGATAGACGGAGAGATCGATACCGCTCCAGCTGGACAGAAGGTCGATGCCAACCTGGTCGGGAAGCAAGGTCTGCAGATACTCCTGCTTTTCCCGGCCTTCCGCCTCGGAGGCGGCGACGATCGGCAGGATGCCAGGCAGGATCTTGAAGCTTTCCGGCCGCCTGCCGTGACGGGCGAGACGTTCGTTGATGTCCTGGCGATACTTGATGCCGTCTTCCCTTGTGCTGAAGATGGCGAAATGCACATCGGCTTGGGCGGTGGCAAAGTTCTTGCCGTCCTCGGACGAACCGGCCTGGACGATCAGCGGATGGCCCTGCGGCGGCCGCGAGACGTTGAGCGGTCCACGCACCTTGAAGTGCTTTCCCTTGTGATCGATCGGGTGGACCTTGTCGGGGTCGGCGAAATAGCCAGACGCCTTGTCGATCAGCAGCGCCTCGTCTTCCCAGCTGTCCCACAGCGCCTTGACGATATCGAGGAATTCGGCCGCGCGCTCATAGCGGAACGCATGTTCGATGTTGCCGTCACGGCCGAAATTGCGCGCCTCCTCATCCATGGCCGAGGTGACGACGTTCCACGACGCCCTGCCCTTGCTGATATGATCGAGCGAGGCGAACATGCGCGCCACATTGTAGGGCTCGCTGTAGGAACTCGACGCGGTGGTGATCAAGCCGATGTGCCTGGTCACGCCGGCAAGCGCCGACAGCAGCGTCAGCGGCTCGAGGCGGGCATTGGCGTAGTGGGCGACGCCGCTCTTGACCGAATCCCAGATCGACACGTGGTCGGCGACGAAGATGGTGTCGATCTTGGCGCGTTCCGCCGCCTGCACGAGATCGCGGTAGAAATCGAAGTCCAGCACCTCCCGGCCCGGTGCCCGCGGATGGCGCCACGACATCCGATGATCGCCCTGCGGGTTGAAGAAAAATGCGCTGAGGATCATGTGATCTCGAGCCATGCCGGCCTCCTTCCAAATCTGCTCCGGAGACCCGTCGCGCTGCTTCGGCAGACGGCGACAAATCTCTCCTGAGCGATGAAAGGTAGATTGCACTCTGGCTTAATTCGAGTAATTTTATAGAGATTATGTATTGCCAAAGTGGAAGCGATTGCCCTCGATGGCTGCGCTGGAAGAAAGTGGTTTCAAGCTCCCAATGTCCTCCTCGGTTCTCAACGTCGATCAGCTTTCCATCGCCTATGACAGGCGCAACGGATCGCATCCCGCCGTCAGCGCCGTATCGCTGCACATAGGCGAAGGCGAGGCGCTTGGCCTGGTCGGCGAGTCGGGATCGGGCAAAAGCTCGGTGGCGCTCGCCATCCTGCGCTATCTGCCGAAGAACGCCCGCATCGCGGCGTCGGCGCTGGAATTCCAGGGCCGCGAAATCCGCGACCTTTCCGCCGAGCAGTTGCGCCAGTTGCGGGGCAATCACATCGCGGCCGTCTACCAACACCCGGGTGCTGCCCTCAATCCAAGCATGACGATCGGCCGGCAGATCACCGAGACGATCATGCGGCATCGTCCGGTTCGCCACGACGAGGCCCGCGCGCGCGCCACCGAACTGCTCGGGCGCGTCCGGGTGAGCCGTCCGGACCGGGTGCTGGATCTCTATCCGCACGAATTGTCCGGCGGCATGCAGCAGCGTGCCAACATTGCCATCGCGATTGCGCTCGACCCGTCGCTGCTGGTGCTGGACGAGCCGACGACGGCGCTCGACGCCAGCGTGCAGTCGGAGATCATCGCCATCCTGCACGACCTGCGCAAGGATCACAAAACCAGCGTGCTTCTGATCAGCCACGACATCAACATGATCCGCCGCTCCTGCGACCGTGTGGCGGTGATGCAGTCGGGAACGGTGGTCGAAAGCGGCGTCGCCACCGATGTCTTCGACAACCCTCGCCACGCCTACACAAAGGCGCTCATCGCCTCGATCCCGGCCCTCAACTACACCAAGCGGGACGGCAGGCTGGCGGAGACCGACGGACCCGCTCTGGCTGCGCACCCGGCAGCCAACGCTGAAAACGCCGGCGCGCGAAAAGAACGCCAGATCGCGATCGCCTGCAAAGGCATCAGCCATGCCTTCGGCAGCCAGCCAGTGCTCAGCGATATCGATCTCGACATAGGCCAGGGCGAGACCTTCGGGCTGATCGGCGAGTCCGGTTCCGGCAAGTCGACCTTGGCAAGGATCGTCACCGGCCTGCAGACACCAGACGCCGGATCGGTCGAACTGTTCGGCAGGACGGTCGCGCCACGCGTCGAGAAGAGAAACCTTGCCGAACGGCGCGACGTCCAGATGGTCTTCCAATCGCCGGATCGCACGCTCAACCCGCGCCAGCGGATCGGCAGGATTCTCGGCCGCCCGCTGCGCCGTCTTGCCGGCCTGCGCCGCGGCGAGGTGAGAGCCCGCGTCAGCGACCTCTTGCAGTCGGTCCGCCTCGCCGGCACCACGGCCGAACAGAAATCGCGATCGCTGTCCGGCGGCCAGCGGCAACGGGCGGCGATCGCGCGGGCCTTCGCCGGCGTGCCGAAGGTCGTCGTGCTCGACGAACCCACCTCGGCGCTCGACGTTTCCGTCCAGGCGACCGTTCTCAACCTGCTCAACGACCTGCAGCGCGACAAGGACACGACCTATCTGTTCATCAGCCACGACCTCAGGGTAGTGCGCTACATGGCCGACAGGATCGGCGTGCTCTATCGCGGCCGTCTGGTCGAAACCGGTTCATCCGACCAGATCTTCCAGGGCCCCAATCACCCCTACACGCAACTGCTCCTGGCCGCGTCCTCCGATGAGGCCGCGCCGAAACCATCCGCTCCGGTGAAGATCGAGGCAGCCGGTACGCAGACCAAGGGATGTTCCTTCGCCGACCGCTGCCCCCTAGCCCTGCCAGACTGCAGAAAGGCCGAACCGCCCGCCAGGCAGGTCGCACCCGGCCACCTGATCGCTTGCTGGCGGCAGGGTTCGTGAATGGATTACCGGCATTCCAAACACGCGCAACAGCCTGTTGCCTTCAGGCACAGTGCGAAGCCGGCATTGGCTCTTGAACGGCCAAGCCGGACCCGCGTAACATCACGCCATCTGAACTGAGTCTGCTCTATTCGTCCGGGCTAATGCCCGGATTGGGTTGGATATTTTCCTTTGAATACGCTAGCAATCGGCAGCGCGCCGGAGCGCGGCAAATCGTTTGCCCATGTGGCCGAAGCCTCCTGGGGCAAGGGCCTCAGCACGTTGCTTCGTATCGTGCGCATGACGCTGCGCCATCCCTGGCAAGTCGCGATCACCCTCGTCTCGACCTTCATCGCCGCGACGCTGCAGCTCTTCATTCCACGCTTGCTGGGACGCGCCATCGACCAGGCGCAGGGCGTCATGACCGCCGGAGCCGGTACCGCGGCCGAGCACGCGCTGTGGAACACCGCTTTGACGCTGCTCGTCGTCAGCATCCTGCGCGGTCTATTCACCATGGCGCAGAACTACTACGGCGAGGCCGTCGGCCATCGGACCGGCTATGAGCTCCGCCTCGCTTTTTACGAGAAGATCCAGCGCCTGAGCTTCTCCTACCACGACCGGGTCCACACCGGCGATCTGATCACGCTCGGCCTGCTCGATCTCGACGGCGTGCGCATGTTCTTTTCCACGGGTATCCTTCGCGTCGTCCTGCTCGGGGTGCTGATCGGCGTCGGCGCCTATCTGTTGATCAGCACCGATCTGGTGCTCGGGCTGTTGAGCCTGAGCTTCGTGCCGTTCGTCGCCTGGCGCTCGTCGGTCACCCAGTTGGCGCTGCGCAGCACCTGGCTGACTTTGCAGCAGCGCCTGTCGGTGCTGAGCCGGGTGATGGATGAGAATCTCGGCGGCATCCGTGTCGTGCGAGCTTTTGCGGCGCAGCGGCATGAGCTCGAAAAATTCGACCGCGCCAAGCAGGATGCGCTGGACCTCGCCAACAAGCGCGTCGACATCCGCGTCGGCAACACCGGCGCCATGAACTTCTCGTTCCTGGCGGCCATGGGCCTGGTGCTGTGGTTCGGCGGCCAGAAGGTGATTGCGGGTCAAATCAGCATCGGCACGCTGGCCCAGTTCCTCACCTTCATGACCATCCTACAGATGCCGGTGCGCCAGCTCGGCCTGATGGTCAACTCCTTCGCGCGCGCCTCGACCTGCGGCACCCGGCTGTTCGAACTGCTCGACGCCGAACTCGACATCAAGGACGCGCCCGGCGCCAGGGACCTCGTCGTCACCGAGGGCGTGATGCGCTTCGACAATGTCGGTTTCCGCTATGCGGGCGCGGGCGACCGGCCGACGCTGTCCGGCATTTCCTTCGAGGCAAGATCCGGCCAGACCATCGGCATCGTCGGCCCTCCCGGCAGCGGCAAGTCGACCATCGCGCACCTGATCCCACGCTTTTACGACGTCACCTCGGGCAGCATCACCATCGATGGCCAGGACATCAGCAAGGTCACGCTGCAATCGCTGCGCAAGGCCGTCGGCGTCGTGCAGCAGGACGCGTTCCTGTTCACCACCTCGATCGAGAACAACATCACCTATGGCAATCCCTGGGCACGCGAGACCCGCATCGGACAGGCAGCCGAGTTCGCCCAGTTGCACAACTACATCATCGGCCTTCCCGCCGGCTACACCACGGTCGTCGGCGAACGCGGCGCCTCGCTGTCCGGCGGCCAGCGGCAGCGCCTGACCATCGCGCGCAGCCTGATGCTGCGGCCATCGGTGCTGGTCTTCGACGATTCGACCGCGGCCATCGACGCCGGCACCGAGCAGCGCATCCGGGCGGCGATGAAGCGCTTCGCGAGGGATCGCGTGACGCTGATCATTTCGCACCGGCTGAGCTCGCTGATGCATGCCGACCAGATCCTGTTCGTCGAAAGCGGCCGGATCGTCGAGCGTGGCACGCATGAGGAACTGCTGGCGCTCGGCGGACGCTATCGCGCGCTCTACGATCTGCAGCTGCGGCCTGACGACGATCGGCCCGCGGCGATGGGAGCCGCATGATGTCGACACCCGCCGACGACGACAAGGAAGACACCAGCGGGCGGCCGACAAAGGCTGTCGTCGGCTCGCATCGCGACGAGGAGGAGGTTTTCGGCAAAGCCTATGATCCGCGCATCGTGCGGCGCATCTGGAGCTTCGTGAAGCCGTATCAGAGCCGGATTTTCATCTCGGTCGCCGCGGTGCTGGTGTTCACGCTGACGCAATTGGCGATCCCGCTGGTCATTCGCTATGCCATCGACCACGGCATGGCGGCTGGCAGGCTTGACCAGTCGGTGATGATCTCTGCGACCAGCGCTTTCACGCTGATCATCCTCATCAACTATGCCGCCAGCCATGTGCAGGAAAGCGTCGTCGGAAAGGTCGCAGAGAACGTGCTGTCGGACCTGCGCCGCGCCATGTTCAGCCACTTGCAGCGGGTCTCGCTGAGCTTCATGGACAAGACCGAGGTCGGCCGCCTGATGTCGCGCCTGCAGGGCGACGTCAATTCGATGCAGGAATTCCTCGAGACGTCGGTAATGTCGGTGGGCGACATCGTGCTTTTGTTCGGCATCGTCAGCGTCCTGTTGTGGCTGGATTTCCGGCTCGGGCTGCTGACGCTGTCCACCATGCCGGTGCTGTTCATCGTTCGCCTGTTCTGGCTGCCGCGCGCCAAGGTCGCCTTCATGGCCGCGCACGAGACCAACTCGATCGCCAACGGCGCGCTGGCCGAAGGCATCCATGGCGTGCGCACAGTGCAGAGCCTGGAACGCCAGCACGTCAATTTCGACCTCTATGACGAGAAGGTGCTGGCCAATCTCAATGCCCATTTGACGTCGGCCAAATATGCGCAGGTGATGGTGCCGATCGTCGACACGCTGACCGGCATCGCCATGGCGACGGTCATCGTCGTCGGCGGTTCGATGGTGCTATCGCACAGCCTCGACGTCGGCGTCATGGTGGCGTTCCTGTTCTACATCCAGCGCTTCTTCGACCCGATCCGCTCGCTCACCATGCAGTACAGCGTCATGCAGCGTGCCATGGCTTCGGGCCAGCGCATCTCCGAAGTGCTCGACGTGCCGGTGGACGTCAGCGACAAGGACGGTGCCGTGGCGCTGTCGCGCGACATGGATGGCTCGGTCGAGTTCAGGAACGTCACCTTCGGTTACCGGCCTAACCTGCCGGTGCTGAAGGACATCTCCTTCCGCGTCAATCCGGGCGAGACCGTCGCACTGGTCGGCCCGACTGGGTCGGGCAAGTCGAGCTCGATGGCGCTGGTGCACCGCTTCTATGATGTCTGGTCAGGCCAGGTCCTGGTTGGCGGCCATGACGTGCGCGACCTGACCCAGGATTCACTCGGCGATCAGGTGGCCATGGTGCTGCAGGAACCGTTCCTGTTCTCCGGCTCGGTTTTGGAGAACATCCGCTATCACAAGACCGGCGCCACCCGCGAAGAGGTGGTCCGCGCCGCACAGGCCGTCGGCGCGCACGACTTCATCGAGAACTTGCCCGATGGCTACGACACCGAGCTCGAACAGCGCGGCGGCAATCTCTCGCTCGGCCAGCGCCAGTTGATCAGCTTCGCGCGGGCGCTGGTGGCCGACGCCAAGATCCTGGTCCTCGACGAGGCCACGGCCAGCATCGATTCCTACACCGAGATGCTGATCCAGAAAGCGCTGATAAAGCTGCTGGAAGGCCGCACCGGGCTGGTCATCGCACACCGGCTGGCCACCATTCGCGGCGCCGACCGCATCATCGTCCTGCAGAACGGCGAGATCGTCGAAAGCGGCAACCACGAACAGTTGATGGCACGAAAAGGGCTCTACGCCCGCCTCTACAACATGAACTACGCCTCCTTCGACGACATTTCGGAAGGCGAGCTGGAACTGGACGCGGCGGTCGGCAGGGCGACGTAACCAGGTTTGTCGACGATGACAGCCGATTTTTTTGGCTTCGGGCCTTAACTTTCGCGGTGTGGTCTTTACATCTTAGGGGGCTGGAGACGATCGAGCTTGAGGAGGCTCCCGTGCAGCAACCAGAAGACATCGCCGCCCGCCGATTGGGCATTCTCATCGAGCAATATGTGGAAGCGCGCAAGAAGCGCTACGACTATGTGTCGACCGAGCAGGCCTATCTGGCCATCCGGCAGATCCTCAAGCCCGCCATTTCCGATCGCGAACTGGACGACATGGTCGCCTCGCTTGCCGTCAAGAACGGGCTGGCCGTCGTTTTCGATCGCCAAACCAAAGCGCCTTTCGACGACATTCCTACACCGGCAAGCAGATAGTTAGGCTGGCCCATCTGTGATTTTCAGGTGGCCAAGCGAATCCGCTTGCCACGAAGCCTCACTTAATAGCATGTTAAGTGAACCCTGAGATCATCATGAAAACCGCTGCGGATCACGCACTCAACGACAACGCCGCAACCGGCGCGGAAGCCCGCCGCTCCACGGTGTTGGGCGATCGCATCAAGGCCTATCGCACCGCGCGACGCCTGACGTTGCGTCAGCTCGGCGACTTAATCGGCACCACCGCCAGTTTCTTGAGCCAACTCGAGCGCAGTCTTTCGGGAGCCAACACCAGCACGCTGATGCTGATCGCCAATGCACTCGGCATCGGCCTCGCCGATCTTTTCGACGAAAGCGAAGTCTCGGCGCACGCGGTGCTGACACGCGCCGAACGACCCGCGCTGCCGACCAGCGAAGGCTACCGCAAGACGCTGCTGTCGCGCCGGCCAATCCGCGAGATGGAAGTCTATTGCGGCGAATTCGCCGTCGGCGGCTCGACGGGCGATCTGCCGTACACACATGGCAACGCGCACGAAATGTTCCTCGTACTGCGTGGCCGGCTGCAGCTGACGCTGGGCGACGAGAGCTTCATCCTCGAAGAGGGCGACAGCATCGAATATTCGACCTCAACGCCGCACAGGACCATCAATGTCGGCGACACAGTGGCCGAAGTGCTGTGGATCATCGCGCCGTCGACAAGCGGCGCCGTCGATCTCGACCAATATGTGGCCCGGAAATCACTCGCACCCGGACTGCCAAAATCAAACAGCGAGTCATCGGAGGGTTAAGAAAATGGGAAGCAGATCAATAGTGTCCGGGCTTGTCGGCGCCGCCGCACTGGCCTTGATTGCAGCCGCCGCGGCTCATGCGCAGAGCGCGCCGCCGGCCGGCACCGTGGTGGACGGTTCGCTGAAAGGCAAGACGCTGACCTTCGTCTCCTATGGCGGCATCTACCAGGACGGCCAGGTCGCCGCCCTCAAGGAATTCGTCGACAAGAGCGGCGTCAAGCTGCTGAACGATGGCCCGACCGAAATCGCCAAGCTTCAGGCGCAGGTCGAGTCCGGCAATGTGACCTGGGATGTCGTCGATACCGACGATTTTCCGCCATTCGTGCATTGCGGCAAGCTGTTTCAGAAGCTCGACCTGACCAAGCTCGACGTTTCGCACATCCCGCCCGGACAGGTCGGCGAGTGCAGCGTGCCGGCGATGAACTACGGCACCGTGCTGATGTACAAGAACGCGACCTACAAGGACAACCCGCCGAAGGATTGGAAGGATTTCTTCGACACCAAGAAATTCACCGGCACCCGCGCCATCGACGGCAGCGGCAGCCCGATTGGCGGTCTGATCGAACAGGGCATTCTGGCTGACGGCGGCTCGGTCGACAACATGACGCCCGCCGACATCGACAAGGGTATCGCCAAGATCAAGGCCATCGGTCCGGACACGATCTTCTGGAAAACCGGCGCCGAGTCCCAGCAGCTGGCTGAATCCGGCGAAGCCGACATGATCATCATGTGGACGGGCCGAGCCATGACGGCGGTCAAGAACGGCGCTGCCTATACGCCGGTCTGGAAGGACTGGCTGGTCGTCATGGATCAGCTGACCATCCCGGTCGGGGCCAAGGACACCGACGCCTCCTATGCGCTGATCAACGCCTATCTCGGCAAGAAGTCGCAGGAGGTCCTGACCGAGCAGACTTCCTACTCGCCGATCAACACCGAGGCGCAGCCCAAGGTGGATGCTTCGGTCGCCGCCTTCCTGACCAACACGCCGGAACACGCCAAGCAGGGCTACCAGCAGAACATCAAGTTCTGGGTCGCCAATTTCGCCACCGCGTCCGACAAGTGGACGGCGCTGATGGCCGGCAATTGAGCCGGCCAAGGTGAAGGCGTGAGCCAGACATCGCATACTCTGGCGGCCGGGGGTGACAATCCCCGGCCGGCCGGTGGCGTGCAGGGGCCGCAACGGCGCCTGCGCCTCGCAGCCTATCCTTCGCTGCTCGCGATGCCTGCCTTGCTCCTGCTCATCGCGGCGATGGGCTATCCGCTGCTGACCGTCACGCTGCGCAGTTTCTCGGACCCCGCCTGGGGAATGCAGAACTATGTCTGGTTCTTTTCCACGCCGGTGAACGTCACGGTTCTGTGGCGCACCTTTTCCATCGCCGCCTGGGTCACCATCGTCTGCGTCATCGCCGCCTACCCCTATGCCTACCTGATGACGGCGGTCGGGCCGCGCATGCGGCTTGTCCTCATCCTGTGCGTGCTGGTGCCGTTCTGGGTCAGCGGCGTGGTGCGCACATTGGCCTGGGTCATCCTGCTGCAGGATTCCGGCATCATCAACTCCGTCGTCAGGTTGCTCGGGTTTGACACCGTGAAGCTGATCCGCACGCAGACCGGCGTGGTGATCGGCATGGCGCAGGTGCTGCTGCCGTTCATGATCCTGCCGCTCTATTCGGTCATGCGCGGCATCGATTTGCGCCTCGTGCAGGCGGCGCGCAGCCTCGGGGCGCGGCCCTCGCTTGCCTTCCTGCAGATCTATCTGCCGCTGTCGCTGCCTGGTGTGTTCGCCGGCGCCATCATCGTCTTCATCCTGTCGCTCGGATTCTACATCACCCCGGCCCTGCTCGGCGGCCCTCGCAGCACCATGCTGTCGACACTGGTGCAGAGCCAGGTGCTCAGCCTGCTCAACTGGGGCCGTGGCGGCGCCATGGGTGTCGTGCTCCTGGTCGCGACCTTCGTGCTTCTGGCGCTCGCCGCGCCGCTGATGCGCCAGCGCCACAAGCAGGCATCCAGATCATGAGGCTGGCGCCGTTCCGCATTCTGCTCGGCCTGTTCTGCCTGCTGGTTGCCGTGTGGCTGGTGATGCCGACGCTGGTCATCATCCCGATGTCGTTCAACGAGAAGAAGTCGCTTGCCTTCCCGCCATCCGGCTTCTCCTGGCAGTGGTACGAGAATTTCTTCACCAACCCCGACTGGCTGACCAGCTTCTTCAACTCGCTCAGGGTCGCGGGCCTCGTTGCCATCGCCGCCACGTTGATCGGCACGCTGGCGGCACTCGGCCTCAGCCGCATGAAACATCCCGGCGCCGGCCTGCTGCGCGCCGTCCTGATCACACCGATGATCGTGCCCGGCGTGGTGTTGGCGATCGGCATCTATGCCGTCTATCTCGACTACCAGCTAGTCGGCACCACCGCCGGCTTCGTCATCGCGCACACGATGCTGGCGATCCCCTTCGTAATCATCGCCGTGTCGGCAAGCCTCGAAGTCTTCGACGTACGGCTCGAGACGGCGGCGGCAAGCCTTGGCGCCGACCGCTTCACCGCATTCCGCACCGTGACCTTGCCGTTGATCGCGCCCGGCATCCTTTCGGGGCTGCTGTTTGCATTCGTCACCTCATTCGATGAAATCATCGTCGCGCTGTTCATCACCAGCCCCTATTTGAAGACCTTGCCCGTGCAGATCTTCACCAGCATCACCCGCGACGCCGACCCGACGGTGACGGCCGTCGGAACGATCATCTTCATTGCCACGACGCTGGTGATCAGCGCCGGGCTGATCATCAGCTCGAAATCGACCAGGAGTTGAGATGGCTGCGTCCAACAGCAAAGAACGTGGCGCGGCCATCGACATCAAGGCCGCAACCAAGCGTTACGGCAATTTCACCGCGCTCGACGACGTCAGCCTTCATATCGAGCCGGGCGAATTCATGACGCTGCTCGGCCCCAGCGGCTCGGGCAAGACCACCACGCTCAACGTCGTGGCGGGTTTTACCGACCTGACCTCTGGCGACCTCGCCGTCGGCGGCAAAAGCATCGTCGCGCTGCCGGCGCACAAGCGCAACATCGGCGTCGTCTTCCAGCACTACGCACTGTTTCCGCACATGACCGTCGGCAAGAACGTCGCCTATCCGCTCACCCTGCGCGGCATGGACAAGCAGGCGCGCGACCGTCACGTCGCGCGCGCCCTGGACATGGTCAAGATGGCCGACTTCGCGCATCGTTACCCGGCCGAGCTTTCCGGCGGCCAGCAGCAGCGCGTGGCGCTGGCGCGCGCCATCGTCTTCGATCCGCCTCTGCTTTTGATGGACGAGCCGCTCGGTGCGCTCGACAAGAAACTGCGCGAATGGCTGCAGCTGGAAATCAAGCGCATCCACCGCGAGCTCGGCACGACCTTCGTCTATGTGACGCACGACCAGGAAGAGGCGCTGGTGCTCTCCGACCGCATCGCCGTGTTCAACCAGGGACGCATCGAGCAGGTGGGAACCGGGCGTCAGCTCTACGACGAACCGGCGACATTGTTCGTGGCGAAGTTCATCGGGGAATCGACCAGTTTGCGTGGTGATGCCCAGACGTCGGGCGGCGAGACCAGCCTGACCATCGCCGGCCAGAAGGTCGTTGCCGGCGGCAAGCTCGCCAGCGGCCAGAAGCCGGTGGTGCTGCTGCGGCCGGAAAAGCTTTCGCTTGCCAGCACGAACACGCCTCCAGCCGCCGGACAGAACAGCCTCACCGGCCAGGTCAGCGAAGCGATCTATCTGGGCTCGGGTTCGAAATACCAGGTGACGCTCGGCGATGGTTCGGTCGCCATCGTGCGCGCGACGCTGGAGGCCACGCCTTTCTCGATTGGCGACACGGTCGATCTGCGCTGGTCAGTCGTCGATGCAAAACTTCTTGCCGACGACGACCGCGCCGACATGACGATGACCTGATCGCTCATTTCCCTCGCAGGATTTTTAAACATGGACGCCAAAGTCAACGGCAACGTCTCGTTCTGGTATGCCGACATTGGCGGCCTGCCAGCCTATCGCGCGCCGCTTTCGGGTGACCTCGAAGCCGATGTCTGTATCGTCGGCGCGGGCTATACCGGCCTGTGGACGGCCTACTACCTGAAGAAGGCCGATCCTACGATCCGCATCGCCATGGTGGAAAGGGAATTCGCCGGCTTCGGCGCGTCCGGCCGCAATGGTGGCTGGCTGTCCGGCGGCTTCAGCTGGTCACGCGAGAAATACCTGCAGACATCGACCCGTGGCGCCGTCATCGACATGGAAACCGCCATGCACGGCACGGTCGACGAAGTGATCGCGGTGACCGAGGCCGAAGGCATCGATGCCGACATCCGCCGCGTCGACAATCTGACGGTTGCCACCAACCCGCCGCAACTGGAACGGATCAAGGCTGCTTATGCGGATGCGGTCGGCTGGAGCGTCCCGCGGGAGCGTGTCAGCCTGATCGGCCAGGCAGAGGCCAAGGCCCGCATCAAGATCCGGAACGTGCTTGGCGGTTACATCCACCACGGCACCGCGCGCGTCCAGCCGGCCAAGCTGGTGCGTGGACTGTCCGAAGCCGTCGAGCGCCTTGGCGTGCCGATCTACGAACAGACAACGGTGACCGGCATAGAGAAGGGCAAGGTCACGACCGATCGCGGCACGGTGCGCGCACCCATCATCATCCGCGCCACGGAGGGATTCACGGCCGGTATTTCAGGCAATGAGCGGCTCTGGCTGCCGCTCAACAGCGCACAGATCATCACCGAGCCGCTGCGGCAATCGCTGTGGGACGAGATCGGCTGGGACGGCCACGAACTCCTGGGCGACGCAGCACACGCCTATTGCTATGCCCAGCGCACCCGCGAAGGCCGCATCACCATGGGCGGGCGCGGCGTGCCCTACCGCTATGGGTCGCAGACGGATGTGCGCGGACAAACACAGCAGGCGACAATAGAAAGCCTGCACGCGATCCTCACCCGCCTTCTGCCGCAGACCAGCAAACTTCGCATCGACCACGCCTGGTGCGGCGTGCTTGGTGTGCCGCGCGACTGGTGCACGACGGCCGGTCTCGACCTTCAGACCGGCATCGGCTGGGCCGGTGGCTATGTCGGACTCGGCGTGTCGAGCTCCAACCTGTCGGGCCGGACGCTGCGCGACCTCATCCTGCGCCGCGACACCGAACTGACCCGCCTGCCCTGGGTCAACCGCCAGGTCAGCAAATGGGAGCCCGAGCCGATGCGCTGGCTCGGCGTCCACTCGATGTATCAGCTCTACCGCGTCGCCGACGACCGTGAGGAAGCCGGCCTCCAGCACACGTCGAAACTGGCAGCCATCGCCGACCGCATCACCGGGCATTGAGCCCTGCGATGTTGCATATCGAGTTGAAAATTTCAGTGCCTGCCCGGAGACCGCCATGACCGACTTCCAGACCTTCGCCCATCTCGCTGCGATCGATCTCGGCGAGCCCGAGCCCAAGCCGACCTCGATCAGCGGTAATCAACTCGAAGCGTCGAAGACGCTGTGGACCTCGCCGGACGGGACGCTCGAAGTCGGCGTCTGGGCATGCACGCCCGGCCGCTTCACCGCCTCGCGCGACACCAATTCCGAAACCTGCCACATCGTGTCGGGCCGAGTCTCGCCGCATGGTCCCGATGGCCGCAGCAAGGAGGTTCGTGCCGGCGAAATGCTGGTGCTGCCGAAAGGCTGGAAGGGCGAATGGACGATCCACGAACCGACGCGCAAGCTCTACATCCTGCACTTCGAGGCGGCGTGAGCTAGTCGTCGTCCGAACCGCTGGCGACCGGCTTGTCCTCGATCGCCTGCCGCAATGCGTCGTTGATCCTGTCCTGCCAGCCGGGGCCATCGGCCTGAAAATGGTCCAGCACTGATCGATCGATCCTGATCGAAACAAGCTCCCTGACACCTGGAGCGGCCGAGGGCTCGCGAGGCAGAGCAACCAGCTTCTTGACTGGCTTGAAGGCGGCTTCGGCCGCCGTCATCGGATTTGTCGGTCGGCGCGGGGGATTTGCCATTGGGTGACCCTGACTGGAAGACGACTCATGCTCGCCGATGAGGCTACACGTTTGCGCCACCTTAGCCCAACTGGCGCCAATGCGCAGGCCCATTTGGCCAGGACCTGCCTTCGATCCCTACCCCCCAACCGGCCAGCGACTTTCGCGGCACACGCTGGCGCCGGTCACTCGGCGGCTTGAAGAATTTGTGCGTCGACGATGATCCTGATCTCGGCACGGCAAGAGCCGCAATTCGTGCCGGCATGCAACGCCGCCCCGATCGCCTCGACGCTGGCGCAGCCGCCTCGCACCGCTTGGGCGATCTGGTTGGCGCCGACGCCGAAGCAGGAGCAGACGATGGCCCCGCGATCAACGTCGACCCCGCCCGGCCGCCCGGCCACGATCGCCAGCCTGGCGCGCCGATCGACATGATCGGCGTTCAATTGATCCGCCGCCCAGCCGCGCGACACCGCGACCGGACCGGGCGCCACGAACAAGGCGCCTGACAAGTGATCGCCGTCGAAAGCCGCAATGCGATGCTGGCCGGCATCGCGGTCATGATAGGCGAGGATTTCGGCGCCAGGCGGCGTGCCGAACAAGGACCCGGCGAAGCCGACCCAGTCGATGCCGTCATCGGCAAAGGCGAGTTCGACCCGCCAGCCGCCCTTGCATTTGGCCGCGGCCCAGTAGGTCGCGGTATCCGGCGCCGGCCTCTGCCGCATCACCGCGAAGCCGAAGGCTTTTGCGGCGAATTTCTCGATGCGGGCGGCGACATGTTTCAGTGCCGGCTGGCCGGAGATCGGATCGGTGAGCGGCGCGGTCAGCGCGTCGAGCCGGCCCTTTGCCGAGAATTGATCCGTCCAGTGCATCGGTGCAAACAGGCTGCCCTGGCGCTGGCGTGCCGTCACCAGCGCGCGTACCAGCACGTCGCCGCGCGGGCTGGAAACGCGCGCGATGTCGGCGTCGCCGATACCGAAGCGCTGCGCATCTGCCGGATGGATTTCGACGAAGGGCTCGGCAATGTGCTGGGACAGACGCGGGCTTTTGCCGGTCCGCGTCATGGTGTGCCAGTGATCGCGAATGCGGCCGGTGTTGAGGATCAGCGGATAGTCCGGGCTGGTGCGGGTCTCGACGTCGGGACGGATGGCGATGAAGCGCGCCTTCCGGTCTGGTGTGTAGAAATTGTCGTCGGCGAAGAAGCGGGTGCTGGAAGAGCCCCTTGCGGCCTGAGCGCGCTCCTCTGGCTGATGTCCAGCTTGAGCACCCCCATCTGGCCTGCCGGCCATCTCCCCCGCAAGGGGGGAGATTGGCAGTTTCGGCGTCCCTGCTCTTTCTCCAGAGTTGGCGATTGACGAACGCCGGTGCGACATCCGATCTCCCCCCTTGCGGGGGAGATGGCCGGCAGGCCAGAGGGGGGTGGCTGGGCTCGGCGCTGGCCACTGGAACGGGGCCAGTTCCTCATACCCGTCCGCATCAATCCCGGCATAAGCGCCAATATCGAAATCCCGCACACCATCATTCTCGAACCCCGAAAGCGCCGCATGTTCGGCAAACACCTCCGATGGCGACGCATAGGAAAATGCCTTGCCAAAACCCATCCGCTTGCCGACTTCGGCGACGATCTGCCAGTCGGGCCTCGCCTCGCCGGGCAGGTCCAGAAACGCGCGTTGGCGTGAGATGCGGCGTTCCGAATTGGTGACGGTGCCGTCCTTCTCGCCCCAGGCGGCTGCGGGCAGCCGGACATGGGCGTGGCGGACGGTGTCGGTCCTGGCCAGCACGTCCGAAACCACGACGAACGGGCAAGCCTTGATCGCCGCTTCGACGGCATCGGCATCCGGCATCGAATCGACAGGATTGGTGGCCATGATCCACAGCGCCTTGATGCGCCCGTCGGCCACCGCCTGAAACATCTCGACCGCCTTCAAGCCGGGCCTTTCGGCAATGGCCGGCGCAGTCCAGAAGCGCTGCACGCGGTCACGATGTTCGGGATTCTCGATCTCCATATGGGCGGCCAGCATATTGGCCATGCCGCCGACTTCGCGGCCGCCCATGGCGTTGGGCTGGCCGGTCACCGAAAACGGCCCAGCGCCAGGTCTACCGATGCGGCCGGTGGCGAGATGGCAGTTGATGATGGCGTTGACCTTGTCGGTGCCCGAAGACGACTGGTTCACACCCTGGCTGTAGACCGTCACGGTTTTCGCGGTCGCGGCGAACAGGCCGTAGAAACGGCCAAGCTCGTCTTCGCTCAGCCCGGTGGCGGCGGCGACACCGGCAAGGTCGAGCGCCGATGCCGCGAAAAGCGCTTGCCCGAAGCCGGTCGTGTGATCGGTGATGTAGGCGCGGTCCAGCGCGTTGTGCTGGCCAAGATAGGCGAGCAGCCCGGTGAATAGAGCGACATCGCCATCGGGCGCGATCGCCAGGTGCATGTCGGCGATGTCTGCGGTCATGGTGCGGCGCGGATCGACCAGCACGAACTTCATCTCCGGCCGCTTTTCCCGAGCCGCGGCGATGCGCTGGTAGAGCACGGGATGGCACCAGGCGAGATTGGAGCCGACGAGCACGATGAGGTCGGCGAGCTCCAGATCCTCATAATTCCCCGGCACGGTGTCGGAGCCAAAGGCGCGGCGGTGGCCAGCGACCGAAGAGGCCATGCACAGGCGCGAATTGGTGTCGATGTTGGCCGAGCCGACAAAACCCTTCATCAGCTTGTTGGCGACGTAATAATCCTCGGTCAGCAACTGGCCGGAGACATAGAAGGCGACGGCATCGCGACCGTACTCGGCGATGGTTTGTGAGAAGGTCGAGGCGACGAGGTCGAGCGCCTCGTTCCAGCCGGCGCGGCGGCCGTAGATTTCCGGGTGAAGCAGCCTGCCGTCGAGGTCGATGGTCTCGGCAAGTGCCGAGCCCTTTGAGCAGAGCCGGCCGAAATTCGCCGGATGGTCGGGGTCGCCGCGGACGGACACTTGCCCGCCCGCGGCGACCTTCGCCAGCACGCCGCAGCCCACCCCGCAATAGGGGCAGGTGGTCCTCACCTCGCGCGCTACGTCAATCTCCATGTGTCAGGCCGCTCGGTTGGCCAGCGCTTCCAGCGCAATGAACAGACGCTCGCCCTCGACCCGCACCGGTATGGTGCGCACCGCGCCCTCGTCGGCGCCGAGCGCCCTACCCGTCTCCAGCGAGATCACCCAATTGTGCAAGGGACAGGTCACCGCCGTGCCGTGCACGATGCCTTGGCTCAGCGGCCCGCCCTTGTGTGGGCAATGGTCGTCAATGGCGTAGACCTGATCGTCGGCGGTGCGGAAGACGGCGATTTTTCCCTCGGGCGTGTCGACGCAGCGCGCGCCGCGGCGGGGGATGTCCGAGAGGGAGCCAATTGATACCCAGTTCATCTCCATCACTCCGCCGCCTGCGCAAACCCGACCGAAGCCATCGGCCGGAATTCGTGCTTGTCCTTGCCGGAAACGCGTTCTGACCACGGGTCGACCTGGGCGAATTTCTGGCTGAAGACGAAGCGGTCGAAATAGGCCTTGCGCTTGGCATCGTCGTCCATGATCTGGCGCTTGATTTCGGGGATTCCGATGCGCTTGGCCCATTTGTAGATGCGCTCGAGATAGCGGCCCTGTTCGCGGTACATCTGCGTCAGCGCCACGATATGCTCCAGCGCCTCGTCCTCGGTCCTGACCAGGCCGAGCACTTCGGTGCCCTTGATGTCGAGGCCGGCCGCACCGGCGAAATGGATCTCGTAACCACTGTCGACGCAGATCACGCCGACATCCTTGCAGGTCGCCTCTGCGCAGTTCCTCGGGCAACCCGATACCGCCATCTTGACCTTGGCCGGGGTCCACGACCCCCACATGAATTTCTCGATGCGGATGCCCAAGCCCGTCGAATCCTGCGTGCCGAAGCGGCACCAGTCCGAGCCTACGCAGGTCTTCACGGTACGCAGGCCCTTGGCATAGGCGTGGCCGGAGACGAAGCCGGCCTGGCCGAGATCGGCCCACACCGCCGGCAGGTCCTCCTTGCGGATGCCGAGCATGTCGATGCGCTGGCCGCCGGTGACCTTGACCATCGGGATCTCGAACTTGTCGACGACGTCGGCGATGGCGCGCAGTTCGGCGGCATTCGTCACCCCGCCCCACATGCGCGGCACCACCGAATAGGTGCCATCCTTCTGGATGTTGGCGTGGACGCGCTCGTTGATGAAGCGCGACTGGTAGTCGTCGGCGTAGTCGTCCGGCCAGTCGCAGACGAGATAGTAGTTCAGCGCCGGCCGGCATTTGGCGCAGCCGCAGGAGGTCGTCCATTCCAGCTCCTGCATGACGGCCGGAATGGTCTTCAGGCGCTTGGCGATGATCAGCCGACGCACCTCGTCATGGCCGAGCGTGGTGCAGCCGCACATCGGCTGGACCGCCGCCGGGTTGTATTTGTCGCCGATGGTCAGCACCATCAGCTTCTCGACCAACCCGGTGCAGGAGCCGCAGGAGGCCGACGCCTTGGTGTGGGCGCGCACATCGTCGAGCGAGGTCAGCCCCTTGGCCGTGATCGCGCCGGTGATCTTACTCTTGCAAACGCCGTTGCAGCCGCAGATTTCCGCATCATCCGGCAAGGCTGCAACGGCCGCCATAGGGTCCAGCGGGGCACCCCCCTGGTAGGACTGGCCGAAAATGAGCGTGTCGCGCATCTCCGATATGTCGGTCTGCTTCTTCTTGAGGTCGTTGAACCAGGCGCCGTCCGCGGTCTCGCCATAGAGCACGGTACCGATGATGCGGTCGTCCTTCAGCACCAGGCGCTTGTAGACGCCGGCTGCCGCATCGCGCAGCACGATCTCCTGGCGGTCCTCTCCCTCGGCGAAGTCGCCGAGCGAGAACAGGTCGATGCCGGTGACCTTGAGCTTGGTCGGCGTGTCCATGTGGACGAAGGCCGCCGCCTCGTTGCCGGCCAGTTGTTGGGCGGCGACGCGTGCCATCTCGTAGAGCGGCGCGACCAGCCCGTAGACCTGGCCGTTGACCTCGGCGCATTCGCCAAGCGCGTAGATGTCGGGATCGTTGCTGCGCATGCCGGCGTCGACGACGATGCCGCGATTGACGGCAATGCCGGCTTCCTTGGCAAGCGCCGAATTCGGCCTGATGCCGACCGCCATGACCACCAGCGTCGCCGGAATGACGGTGCCGTCGGCGAGTTCCACCTGTCCGACCTTGCCGTTGCCCGTGATCGCCTTTGTGTTGGCCTTGGTGATGACCTTGATGCCACGTTGCTCGACGGCGCGCTGCAGGAGATAGCCGGCGGCCGGATCGAGCTGGCGCTCCATCAATGTCGGCATGACATGAAGCACGGTGACGTCCATGCCTTGCGCGTTCAGCCCGGCCGCTGCCTCCAGCCCGAGCAGGCCGCCGCCGATGACCACCGCCTTGGCCCGCGACTGCGCGGCGAGCATCATCGCCTGCACGTCGTCGAGGTCGCGATAGGTCAGCACGCCCGGCAGATCATGGCCGGGCACCGGGATGATGAACGGCACCGAGCCGGTGGCGATGACGAGCTTGTCATAGGGTTCGGTGACGCCGTGATCGGACGTGACGGTCTTCGCCGCCCGGTCGATGGCGATGATCTTGTGGCCCTTGTAGAGGGTGATGTTGTTGGCGATGTACCAGCCGTCGCCGTGGATGATGATTTCCTCGTAGGCCTTCTCGCCCGACAGCACCGGCGACAGCATGATGCGGTCGTAATTGACCCGCGGCTCGGCGTTGAAGATGGTGACCGTGTAGCGGCCCGGCGCCTGTTCCAGCAGGTGCTCCAGCATGCGCCCTGGAGCCATGCCGTTGCCGATGATGACGAGTTTTTCGCTCATGATGCTACTCCGCGGCTTCGACGAAGCGGTGGCGTTCGTAGAGGAATTTCAGCACCGCCTCGCGGCAGCGCAGGAAGGTCCGGTCGGAGGCGAGCTCGATGCGCCGGCGTGGGCGCGCCAGCGGCACCGCAAGCACCTCGCCGATGGTCGCCGCCGGGCCGTTGGTCATCATGACGATGCGGTCGGAGAGCAGCACCGCCTCGTCGACATCGTGGGTGATCATGATCGTCGTCGAGCCGAGCCGCGAATGGATGTCCATCACTGCGTCCTGCAGATGGGCGCGCGTCAGCGCATCGAGCGCGCCGAACGGTTCGTCGAGCAGCAGGATCTTCGGCTCCATGGCCAGCGCCCGGGCGATGCCGACGCGCTGCTTCATGCCGCCCGAGATTTCCGCCGGGCGCTTGTCCCTGGCATGCGCCATCTGCACGAGGTCGAGATTGCGCATGATCCAGTCATGCCGCTCGGCCTTGCTCTTCGAACGGCCGAAGACTTTCGATACCGCCAGGTTGATGTTTTCGTAGACGGTCAGCCACGGCAGCAGGCTGTGGTTCTGGAACACCACGGCGCGTTCGGGTCCGGGGCTGTCGACCTCCTTGTCCTCGAGCAGCACGGCGCCTGCGGACACTTTGGTCAGGCCGGCGATCAAATTGAGCAAGGTCGACTTGCCGCAGCCGGAATGGCCGATGATCGAGACGAATTCGCCTTTGTCGATGGTCAGGCGGATGTCCTTCAACACCTCGCTGACCTGGTTGCCGCGGGCAAAGGATTTGTCGATATGGTCGAGCTTCAGATAGGCCGTCATGGCGCTTCCCTCACTTTGCCGTTGTGCCGCGGGTGACAAAGGCGCCGACCGCCGCGACCAGTCGGTCGAGGCAGAAGCCGGTGACACCGATATAGGCGAGCGCGACGATGATGTCGGGCAGCCGCGACGAGTTCCACGCATCCCAGATGAAGAAGCCGATCCCGACGCCGCCGGTCAGCATTTCGGCGGCGACGATGGCGAGCCAGGACAGGCCGATGCCGATCCTCAAGCCGGTGAAGATGTAGGGCGCGGCGGCCGGCACCATGATCTTCACGAAAAACTCGAACTGGTTGAGCCGCAGGATGCGCGCGACGTTGCGGTAGTCCTCGGGGATGTTGCGCACGCCGACGGCGGTATTGATGATGATCGGCCAGATCGAGGTGATGAAGATGACGAACAGCGCCGACGGGCTGGAATCGCGGAACGCGGCCAGCGACAGCGGCAGCCAGGCCAGCGGCGGCACGGTGCGCAGGATCTGGAACACCGGATCAAGGCCGCGCATCGCCCAGATCGACTGGCCGACCAGCGCACCGAGTGCAACGCCGACGATCGCCGCCAGGCCAAAGCCGATGGCGACCCGCTGTAGTGAGATCAGCACCCGCCAGGCAAGCCCGATATCCTGCGGGCCATTGTTGAAGAACGGATGCGCGATCAGGTCGTAAGCCTCGTTCCACACCTGGCTCGGCGGCGGCAGGCTGGCGGTCGGCGACGAGCAGGCGATTTGCCAGACGACCAGCATGAGAGCGATGACGATGGCCGGCGGCACCAGCGCGCTCGCCAGTTTGCCGGCGACCATCATCGGATCGAAGCGGCGCCGCGCCTTGGCGTTGAAGGCGATGACCTCCGCTGGTTTGGCGGGGAACGCTTTCACCGTTGAGTCCTCGATTGTCTGGATCGACATGTCTGGGAAAAACTCCTTGGTCGGGATCTCCGCAACGGCGCAAGGCGCCGTTGCGACAAAGGGCGCAATACGCCGTTTGCGCAGGCTATGCCGAGGCCTTGATCTTCAGGCTGTCGAGATAGGCGGACGGGTTGGCCGGATCGAAGATCTTGCCGTCGAAGAAGGTCTCGACGCCGCGCGACGAGGACGCCGGAATGTCGGCTGCCGCGACGCCAAGGTCCTTGGCCGCCTCGCGCCACAGATCCTCGCGGTTGACCTGATCGACCAGCGCCTTGATGTCGGTTGTCGGTACGAACTTGCCCCAGCGGATGTTCTCGGCGAGGAACCACGAGTCATGGCTTTTGAACGGATAGGACACGCCGCCCTTCCAGAACTTCATGTAGAGATCGGTGCCGGTGGCGACGCGGCCATTGCCGTAGTTGATGTCACCCTTGAGGCGGCCGATGATGTCGG
The DNA here is from genome assembly GCF_056405075.1 of Mesorhizobium sp. P2_A12. NCBI lineage: Bacteria > Pseudomonadati > Pseudomonadota > Alphaproteobacteria > Hyphomicrobiales > Phyllobacteriaceae > Mesorhizobium > Mesorhizobium sp. P2_A12. The sequence goes on along the minus strand of NZ_JBFUCU010000002.1, from coordinate 318,360 downwards.
CGACAGGCACGTTCATCCATTGCCGCTTGCCGATGATGGCGGCCATCTCGTCCTTGTTCTCCTTGGCCTCGCACCATTGCTGGGCTTCCATGACGGCCATTAGGATCGCCTTGGTGGCGTTCGGGTATTTGTCGATGAATTCGGCGCGCAGGCCGAGCGCCTTTTCCGGATGGCCCTTCCACAATTCGCCCGTCGTGGTGGCGGTGAAGCCGACGCCTTGGTGGACGAGCTGCTCGTTCCACGGCTCGCCAACGCAGAACACGTCCATGTTGCCGACCTTCATGTTGGCCACCATCTGCGGCGGCGGCACGACGATGGTCGAGACATCCTTGTCGGGATCGATGCCGCCGGCGGCCAGCCAGTAGCGCAGCCACAAATCATGGGTGCCGCCGGGGAAGGTCATGGCGGCCTTGATGTCCTTGCCGGCGGCCTTCTTGGCGGCGAAGGCCTCCTTCAGCTTCGAGGCGTCGAGGCCGACACCGGTGCCGGCGTATTCCTGGGCGACCGAAATGCCCTGGCAGTCGTAGTTGAGCCGCGCCACGATCGCCATCGGCATCGGCTGGTTGTTCTGCGTCACCTTGCCGGTGTGCATCAGGTAGGGCAGCGGCGTCAGGATATGGGCGCCGTCGATGCCGTTGGCCGCCCCGCCGAGCATCAGATTGTCGCGCGTCGCGCCCCAGGACGCCTGCTTGAGCACCTCGACATCGGGCATGCCGAACTTCTCGAAAAACCCCTTCTCCTTGGCGATCATCAGCGGTGCGGCATCGGTCAGCGCGATGAAGCCGAGCTTGGCGCCGGTGACCTCCGGCGATGTCGTGGCCGCATAGGCGCCGGAGGGGAAGAGCTTGCGGGCGGCCATGAACAGCCCCGCCGTCATCGCACTGCTGACCAGAAAATCGCGCCGCGTCACATCCCTGGGAGATGTTCCCGTCCCGATCCATGTCTTCACTGTCTTCTTCATCGTCATCTCCGGTTGAACGCGGTCCGCGCCGTCGATTGTTGGCCTAAAACAAAAAAGCCGCCGGCCAGGCCTTCGCGTCCGGAAATCCGGATCGCGTCTTGACCTGAGCGGCAGCTTTGCCTGTGGGCGCCCGCCATTGGACGCCTGTTCCGTGACCCAAGGGGGCCTGGTTATTTCAAAGCATGAACCATGCCAGTTTCGGCGAAAAGGAGAAATAACAATGAAATCAATGAAACGCGCCGTCCGCCTACGCAACAGACGACATGGCGAGCAGGCCAAAGATTGTTCATTAGAGCAATCGCACGCACAAATTTTGTGCAATGCACAAGAATGGCGCGAAAATGATCAGGCTTCCCTGCGGGCCGATTTCTGGGCGGAAATGTAGCCTTCGATCTCGTCGGGATCGAAGATCTGGCCGTCGAAGAACCCGTCGGGGCCGAGCACTAGGCCGGCCCCTGTCGCGCCGACCGCGGTGGCCACGCGCAGCGCGCCCTCGACCTTCGAATTGGCGCCGGGCAGTGCGACGCCAAGCGGCTTCAGCGCCGAACGGTAGAGGTCTGGACGGTAGCAGTCGCGGGCAATAGTGAGATTGTCAGGCGTGTGTTCGACATGCCCCCAGCGCACCATCTGCGTGTAGAACCACAGTGCATGGCTTTTCCACGGAAAATTCGCCGCCTTGTCGAAGGGCAGGAAGAAGTCGTCGATATCCAGCGCCGCGCCGCCACCCAATTGGAGATGGCCGGTCAGGATCGGCATCTGGACCGACGGCGGCAGGCCGAGGAAGCCGGGCTGCGCCATCACCGCGGCCAATTCGCCATGGTTGGCCGGATCCTGGCACCAGCGCGCCGAGTGGTGCAGCGCGCGCAGCAGCGCCGCCAAGGCGTCGGGGGACTGCTCGGCCCAGACCTTGCGCACGCCGATCACCTTCTCCGGGCTGTTGCGCCATATCTGCGCCTTGACGGTGACGATGTGGCCGGTGCCGGCGGCCACCGCGGCGCTGTTCCAGGGTTCGCCGACGCAGTAGCCGTCGATCCGTCCAGTGGCCAGCGCGTCGGCCATGAAGGGCGGCGGCACGATGACGATCTCGATCTCGCGCGTCGGATCGATGCCGCAGGCGGCGAGCCAGTAGCGCAGTTCGTAATTGTGCCCGGAATGCGGATGCACGACGGCGAAGCGCAGCGGGTCGCGCCCCGCAGCGACGCGCTGGCGGATGAGCGCGCCAAGTGCGGCACCGGCGCGCGCCGGGTCGAGATCGGGCTCAGCGCCATGCGCTGCCATGCCCGCCCAGACGGCATTGGAAATGGTGACGCAATTGCCGCCAAGACCGAGCGAGAACGGCACGATGGTTTCTGAAGCGAGCGGCGTCAGCCCGAGATTGCAGGCAAGCGGCATCGGTCCCAGCATATGCGCGAGATGGAAGTGGCCGATGGCGATGCGGTCGCGGATGTTGGCCCAGGACGTCTCGCGGTGCAGCGTGAGGTCGATGCCTTCGCGCGCGGCAAAGCCAAGCTCGCCGGCCGCGACCAGCACGGCGCTGTCGAACAGCGGCATGAAGCCGGCAGTGATCTGATGCTCGGCGCCCATGCTCATTCGTCCTCCGCCGGTCCCAGCAAGCCGGCGGCGGTCACCAGGCTCTGGGCGATGTCGCTGATCTTGCGGTTCTGGTTCATCGCCGTCTTGCGCAGCAGCGTGTAGGCGGCCTCTTCGCTGAGGCCGCGCGACTTCATCAGGATGCCCTTGGCGCGATCGATCACCTTGCGGCTCTCGAGCTCGCTGCGCGCCTCTTCCAGTTCGCGCGCCATGCGCGAAAAGGCGTTGAAGCGGCTGACCGCCATGTCGAGGATCGGCTTGACGCGCTCCTGCCGCAGACCGTCGACGACATAGGCCGAAACGCCGGCATCGACCGCCGCCTCGATCGAGGCCTGGTCGGAGCGGTCGACGAACATGGCGATCGGCCGCTTCACCGCGCGCGACAGCTGGAACATGTTTTCCAGCATGTCGCGGTTCGGGTTTTCGAGGTCGATGACGATGACGTCGGGCTCGATCTCGGCGATCCGTCGTGCAATGCCGGTCACGTCATGGATGACGGTGACCCGCTCATGGCCGGCCTCGCGCAACCCCGCCTCGATGATCGCGGCGCGGATGCGGTTTTCGTCGATCACCAGGACGGCGAGTGCGGTTCGGACCATGCCCCGCATTGTGACCAAGCGAGGGAATTGTGCAATGCGGGATAACCGGCGATCGCGACATTCGCTGCGCTTGGCACGCTGAAATGGCTGCACCGCCGCACCAGCATGATCCTGGCCTCCTATGATCTCGGTGTCATCAGAACGATAGCCGACCGGGTTATGCCTGCGCAGGGGCTTGTGCTGGAACAGGGGCCGACCAGGTCTTCCAGGATCCGCAGCACCGCTGTGCCCAGCAACGCGCCGACCTGGAGCTTGATCCCGCAAAGCGAATCCGTTTCGGGGAAGATCATGCTCAAACCCTGAGATAGAGCCAAAGAGAGACGAGATGTGGCTGAGTGATTTCGAAATCGTCCTGCGCGACCACGTCATTGCCAATGGCGCCATCCGGATCGAAAACGGCCGCATAGAAGAGGTCCGCGACGAGCCTGTCGAGAACGCCGACATCGTGGGTGGAGGCCGCCTGCTGCTCCCCGGTTTCATCGACATGCATGGCGACATGGTGGAGAGGGAAGTGGAGCCACGCCTCGGCGTCCACGTACCAATGACGATCGGCATTGCCGAGCTCGACAAGAAGCTGGCCTCCTGCGGCGTGACCACGGCCTATGCCGCGCTCTCCTTCATCGGCGCCAGCGTCACCAGCGGCGTGCTGCGCTCGGAAGAGCATACGTCTGATATCATCGAGACCATTGCCGGACTGAGGGACCACCTGTTGGTCGATCATCGCATCCATGCCCGCTTCGAGGTGACTTTCGCCGCGGCCATCGGCGTGCTGCAAAGGCTGATGGACGCCGGCAAGCTGCACCTGATCTCGCTGATGGACCACACGCCCGGACAGGGGCAGTACCGCGACGTTGAACTCTACATCGCCCGCATCGCCAAGGAGCGCGGCATGTCCGTTGCCGAGGCATCCGAGATCGTCGGCCAGCGCATCGCCGGTCGAAACGGACATGGCGACGTCCTCAGCACGCTGCAGGACCTGTCGGCATTTGCCCGTGCCCGCGGCATCGTGCTCGCCTCGCATGACGACGACACGGTGGAGAAGGTGGAATTCGTCCATGGCCTGGGCGCCGCGCTCAGCGAATTCCCGGTGACCCTGGAAGCGGCGCAAGAAGCCCGCAGGCTCGGAATGCACACCGTCATGGGCGCGCCCAATGCATTGCGCGGCAATTCCTATTCCGGCAATCTTTCCGCCCGGCAGGCCTATGAGGCCGGACTGCTCGACATGCTGGCCAGCGACTACCACCCAGCCTCGATCCTGCCCGCTGTGCTCAGCCTGGCGGCGCTGGATGACGGTGACCTTGTGGCGGCCGTGGCGCTAACCAGCACCAACCCGGCCAAGGCATTGGGGCTTGACGACCGTGGCGCCATCGAGACGGGACTTCTGGCCGATCTCGTCGTGGCCGATCGCCAGCCGGTCGCACGCGTCCGCGCCACCTTCCGCGCCGGCCACATGATCTACAGCGACGGCACGCTGATGCCGTGCCGGTATTGAAAAATAGTGCACTGTCACCGCATTACCTGGGTAAATGGAGCTACCAAGGGAAATGAGTACGCAGGTAGAATGGTCAAGCGAAGAAGATGCTCGTGCATACAGGGAAATTCGAGCGCTGGTCGAGAAGTGGAAAAATCTCGGGCACAAGACATATCCGGATGGGACCGAGTGGATCGGGCATACGCCTGATCGCGCGCCTGAGGCGTATTTGCACCAGCTGTATTGGATTACGGTGACAGTGCACTTTGTCGAGGCATTTCTGGACTGAATTGCCGAGCAACCCAGGGCAAACGGGGCAGGCGACGAAAAGAAAATAGTGCACTGTCACCATAATTCCCCGTTGAGCGTATAAACATGAGGCCATATACAGGAAATCCATAGGTGGAGCCGTCCGGTGGTCAAATCGTATTCAGAATCTAACCTGAATTTAATAACGGACGCGCTAGGACATATAGCCAGAAATCCAAGGATGTATATCGGAGATACGTACGTTCCAGAAAATCTCATTGCAAGATTTGTTAGCGATTTGATGCTGGCCGGATCTAATACTATTGCGATAGAAACAAATAAAGGCTGGTGGAAAATATCGTCAGACACGGATTGGCTTCAGAAGGAAGATGGCTATATATCCTATGACGAATTCTACACATTTGTCCCGATAAAGGGAGCAGAAATGTTTAGAGATAAGGCTGGAGTTATACTTAACACTTTCTCGATCGCGCTGGTTACAGTTGGGATCGACGGAGTAAAGGCGATAAAGGAGAGTTACGAGAACGGCGATCTGCGGCTGGATCATAACTATATCAAAGATGTTGTCGGTAGAGAGATGTTTGTAAAGCTGCCGTCCGAAATTTCATACCCCAGGCACTGACTGATCTGTCGACTGTGGAATTACCGGGGGTAATTACGGTGACAGTGCACTTTTTTGCCGAGGCATTTCAGGACCGACTTGCCGAGCAAACCGGAGGAACGAGGCAGACGAGAGAAGAAAATAGCGCACTGTCACCGTAATTCATCTCTTTAAGCCGCTGGGGTTGGCTTAGAAAAAGACGGCAAAAGGCCCAAACCACTGTACAGCGATGTTTCGTGGCGCTGTCACTAAGGAATTGGCACAGGTGTGGCATGACCTCTTCAAGTGATTTCTTGCGCGAGTTCGCACGACATCGCGGATCAAATCGCAATCCGAATTTTAGGATGATTATACCGTTTGACTTTTACGACGGCCTAGAAACGGGAGTGGCATTGTTTTCGTCTGGCGGAGCCGTCAGAATTTGGTCTCTCGGCGATTCCCGATCGCGTTTTTTTCGCGCCCTCGGGCTGGTACCCATTGGTGGAAATTGGCTGGAGACCGAATGGATTTCGAAGCAATCAGATACAGAGCACGGCTCTTTTTTGGAACCCGACAACAGTGAAGCCCTCCTGAAATTAGAGGCGGGCGTCATGGCGGCGCAAGCGACCGGTTATTTTGTTGGACTTGGCTCACCCTATTTGCATTGTATCGAAATAGTCGAGGTAGACGAAGACGAAGTAAATATTTTACGACAGAATGGCCCTTGTATTGAAAATTTTCGGCGGATTCATGACCTTTTGAAGCAGTCACGCTGATTCCCAATTGAGTGACAGTAAACTTCTTTTGAATTACGGTGACAGTGCACTTTTGCGATGTTCGCCCGACCGCCATTGTGTGTAGATTGCCCCCATGGCTCGCCTTGCCGCATCGTCATTCCCGGACTGCCGCATCACGTGACCCAGCGCGGTAACGGGCGCGCCAAGGTGTTTTTCGCGTCGCAAGACTATGCGCTCTACAAGACCCTGCTGGTCGAGCATTGCCGCGCCGCCGATGTCGGCATCTGGGCGTGGTGCCTGATGCCCCACCCAACCCACAAAACTTGTGGCTAATCCCCCTCCCGCGCCTTCACTGATATCCGCATCACACCAGCAATTGTAGTAGTCTCACCTTGAAAACCCTTGGCTGAGAATCAGCCGGGGTGGCGGGCGGCTGGTCGTGGCGACACTCAACGCGCAGGTTCTGGATTTTTTCGACTGGTGGCTCGATGAGCTGCGAGGGGTCTGGTCGCGGGTCGCGCCCGGGCAAAAGCAATCTTCCACCAGCGACTGGATCATCAGCCTGGCGGATGACGGCATCCGCGCCCGCGAGGCCAATGCGCCGGAGTTCCAGTCGATCCCGTTGGCGCTCACGGCGTCCTCGGACGAGATTCTGGCACTGCTCCAGGGCGGGCTCCGGCGCAAGCGGCCGAGCTTCGATATCCGGATCCAGCCCAGGCTGTTCCTGACCCGGCAACTGGCGGCGCGGCGGCTGCCGCTTCGGCAGGCGCGCGACATGGCCGAGCTTGACCTTCTGGCCTCGACGCCGATCGATCCGGCACAGGTGCATGTCGTCTTCACCAGACAGGTCGAGCAGGACTGCTTCTACCATGTCGTCAAGGCGAAGACGCTTGCTGCGGTCCTTGGCACGGTCCGCCGGGCCGGCGGGTCGATCCGGTGCCTGTCGCTGTCGCAGCCGGAGGGCACGCTGCGGGCCGATCCGCTCAGCCTCGCCGCCATCTGGCCGCCGACCGCGCGCGACCGTCGCGCCAGGACCGTCTGGGTGACGGCCTGTTCGATGCTGGCCGCGGCAGCGCTGTTCACATTCGCTCATGCACATTGGCGCACCTGGCAGGCCGGCGCAGAACTGGATGCGCAGATCGCCGATGCACAGGTGCTGGCCAAGGCGGCACGCACCGCGCTGCAGAAGCGCCAGACCGGCATCGAGCAAATTGAAAAGATCCGCACGGAAAAGAAGACGACCGCGTCGCTGGTGCGCGTCTGGGCCGAACTGACGCACCTGCTTCCTGACTCGGCCTGGCTGACCGATCTATCGGCCAAGGGCGACGACCTGACCATCACCGGGTTTTCCGCTTCCGCCGCCGAGCTGATCAAGCCGATCGACGATTCGCCGCTGTTTTCGGCGCCCGAATTCGCCTCGCCCGTGGTCAGGGTTCCCGGCCAGGACGGCGAACACTTCACCATTTCGGCCAAGATCGGAGCGCTCTGACCATGCTCTCCGCGATCCTCAACACCAGCCCGCTGGTCCGCCGCCTGATTGCGCTCGCCCTCGCTGCGGTGACGGCCTGTGTCCTGGCCTGGGCGGTGTTCGCGGGGCTCGACAGCGTCGCCTCGGCGCAAGCCGGGATCGAGGAAAAGCGCGAGCTTCTCGGCCAGTTGCAGAGCGTGGCGGCGCTGGCAAAGCGCCTCGACGGCGCAGCCAGCCCCGTGCCGACGGCAAATCCCGAGTTTCTCACCGGCGAGAGCGAGGCGATCATTCGCGGCGGGCTGCAGACCCGGTTGAACGCGATTGCCACGGCCAACGGGGTCAACGTGCTATCGGCCGGCAATGCGCCGGTGCTGAGCGAAGCGGGCGTCGATTTCATCGGGCTGCGGGCTAATCTTTCGGGGCCGCTGGAGGGCATTCACAACGCCGTTCTCGCCATCGAAACGTCGCTGCCGGTGCTGTTCATTCGCGAGGCCACTCTGCGCACGACCGATGTCGGGCCGGTCGCCGGGCGCAGCGGCGACCCGGAGATCTTTGCCGAAATCCTGTTCTACGGCCCGCTGCAAACGCCGGTGGCGCCGGCGCCCGGTGGGGTCAAGCCATGACCCGGAAATTCGCCGGCCTGGCGATTGCGGCCATGATCGCGGGTCTCGTCCTGGTCAATGTCGCGCTCTACGACACGCCGGTCGACCTCTCGCCGGTCGCTTCCGGCAAGGGGCATGACGGCGGCCTGGCCTCGGCGGCGGGAGCGCTGCAGTTTCCCGAGGTCGGCAATTTCAGCGAGACGTTCGAGCGGCCGCTGTTCACACCGACGCGCCGAAAATTCGTGGCCCCGCCGGCCGGGCCGCCGCCGGTTGCGGTCGTCGCGGCCGCCGTCGAACAGACGCCGGCACCGCCCGAGGCCCCGCCCGCCGCTGCGCCCTCGCTTTTGGGCATCAGCATTCACGGCGGGGCGGCGAAGGCATTGCTGCGCGTCGCCGGCAGCGAAACCGCGATCTGGTACGGCAGCGGCGAGAGCGTCGACGGCTGGACGGTGTCGGCTATCGACAAGGATCAGGCCGTGCTGGAGCGCAATGGCAAGGTGGCGCGGGTCCCGCTCTATCCGCCATGGAAGAACGCTCCGGCGCCACCCCCAAATGCCCCGCCAGCGGCCCCGGATGTCCCGCTGCCAGCCCCGAATGAACCGCAACTATGAGCGACCGCCACGAAAGCCCAAACGCCGATGGTGATAGCGCGAGCAGCGGCTTTTCGCTGGTCGCAGTGCTGGTGTTCATGCTGATCGTCTCGGCCATCGTCGTCCCTTTCGCAGTCACCGCAAAAACGCGGCTGATGATCGCCAACAACGAGCTCGAGCAGGAACGCCTGTCGCTGCTTGCCGAAGGCCTGGGCAATGTGGTTGCGAGCGAATTGACCGGCGGCTCGGGGGCGAAAACATTCCCGCTGGATTCCACACTCGCAGCGTGCCGGGAGGGAGACTTCAGCTTCGATGTCCGCGTCCAGGATCATGACGGGCTGATCGATCTCAATACCGCGGACGACCAATTGCTGGCGCTTGGTTTCGTATCGCTCGGCTTCCAGCGGGAGAGAGCCCAAGCCTTGGCCAAGGCCACGATCCGGTTTCGTGACAATGCCACGCTGTTCGCTGGCCAGCCCCAGTCCAGAAACCCTGTCGGGCCGCCCCAAGACAAGCAGGCGCCGTTCGAATCGGTGTCCGAACTGCAGGAGTTTCCGGCGCTTGCGTCGATGCCCTTGCAGACCCTCCATGCTGTTTTCACGGTCAACTCGAAACGCGGCACGATCAGCACCGATCGCGCGCCGAACCGTCTTCGTGCCGCTCTTGCCGGCGGCAGCAGCGCATCGGTCACCGAAGCGCCCGCCGACGCATCGGCCTACACGGTCGACGTGGTCGTGAGACGGGACGGATCCGGGATCACGGCCGAAGCCGGGTTCATCATCGAGAGGTCTCCGCTCAGCCCGACGGCATTTCAGCGCGTTGCCCGAAGCCCGCTCAGCGCGGCCACTGCACTGCCGCCAGCCATCGGCACAGCCGGCTGCGAGGTGCTTTTCGGCGCCGAGGCAGCGCGCATCCTGCGCGGGTGGAGCTCATGAACGCTTCTTCGCAGACGCTTGGCCAGACCCAGGGCCAGACCCAGGGGATCGAGGCGTTCCTCGCCTTTCTCGAGGGCGAGAAGGTGCTGACCGCGCATGCCGCCCAGCGCGCATTGGGGGCATCGCGAACATCTGGGCACCCGTTCGATACGGTGATGACCGAACTCGGCCTGATCGGCGAGCAGGACCTTGCCAACAGCCTCAGCCGCTACCTGAACGCGCCGACGCCGGTCGACATTCCCGAACAGGTCAGTCCCGAAATGCTGGCAGGCGTGCCGCTGGCCTATCTGCGTGAAAACGCGATCCTGCCGCTGCAGATGGATGCCGAGCGGTTGGTCGTCGCCGTGGCCGATCCGTTCTCGTCGGCAACCATCGACGCCCTCGCCTTTCACTATGAGCGGACGCTGGCGCTGCGCATTTTGCCGAGACGCATGATTGCCGAATGTATTGACCGCATCGAACAATCGGCCATGGCGGCCGTTTCAAATGGCGGCAACGGTGGCGAAACTCTGGATTTCGGCCCCGACGATCTCGAACGGTTGAAGGATTTTGCCCGCGAGGCGCCGATCGTTCGCTTCGTCGCCGAGACCATCCACAAGGCGGTCGATGCGAGAGCCACCGACATCCACATCGAGCCGCTCGAGGATCACGTCCGCATCCGCTTCAGGCATGACGGCATGCTGTCCACCGTCGACACCGCATCGATAGCGATGCTGTCCGGAATCTCCACCCGCATCAAGATCCTGTCGCGGCTCAACATTGCCGAACGGCGCCTGCCGCAGGACGGACGCATGCGCATCGCCGTGCGCGGCCGCGACGTCGACCTGCGCGTCTCGGTCATTCCGTCCATTCACGGCGAAGCCATCGTGCTTCGAATTCTCGACCGCGCTGGGGTCGAACTGAAGTTGGAAAAACTGGGCTTCGACGGCGCCGCGCAAGCCAAGATCCGCAACATGTCGCAAGCCGCCAACGGCATCGTGCTGATCACCGGGCCGACCGGAAGCGGCAAGACGACGACGCTCTATTCCATCCTCGCGGAACGTTCGCGGCCGGACGTCAAGATTTTCACCGTCGAGGACCCGGTCGAATACCGGATGGCCGGCATCACGCAGCTGCAGGTCAATCCGGCGATCGACCTCGACTTTGCCGCTGCCCTGCGTTCGATCCTGCGGCAGGACCCCGATATCATCCTGCTTGGTGAAATTCGCGATCGCGAGACGGCGCAAGTCGCGGTCCAGGCGGCGCTGACCGGCCATCTGGTGTTTTCGACACTCCACACCAACAGTGCCGCGGGCGCACTCACGCGCCTTCGCGACATGGGCATCGACGGCTATCTCCTCGGCGCGACGATCAGAGGCGTCATCGCACAGAGGCTGTTGCGGCGTATCTGCCCGGCCTGCCACGGCGCCGACCAAACCGGTCCGGCCTGCCGCACCTGCAACGGCTCCGGCTACAGCGGGCGCACTGTGACCTACGAAATGCTGCAGGTGTCGCCGCGCATCGCCGAACTTATCGACCAGGGTGCCGGCGAAATGGAGATCGGGAAAATTGCGGCCGAAGACGATCTCGTGCCGATGTCGGTTCACGCAACCGCACTTGCCCGATCGCAGGTCACCACGATGGACGAAGTCCGGCGCGTCATCGATCTCGCAGGAGATGACTGATGCCGGCCTTTGCCTATCGTGCCTATCTCGTCGACGGCAGCACCGAGACCGGCGTCCTCGATGCATCGACCAAGCAGGATGCCGCCCGCAAACTGGCGCAGCAGGGCCGCCGCTCCTACCATCTGGCTCCGGTGAACGGCGAAAGGCAGCAGCTTCGCCTGCCGGGGCCCAGCGCGCTGACGTTCACCCGCAGGGTCGATCTCAGCCGGCTGTTCTCCGAGCTTTCAGTGCTTCTCAACGCCGGCTTCACGGTCGACCGTGCCTTGAACGCGGTTATCTCGGGCGAGGCCAACCGCCAGCGGCGGCAACAGCTGCAATCGGTGCTCGATCTCACGACAGGCGGCCGGCCCATCGCCGAAGCATTTGCCGGGCTGCCGGGCATCACCTCTGACGTTGCCGCCTTGCTCGCCAGCGGCGAGCGCAGCGGCAAGATGGCCTACATATGCCAGCGGCTGGCCGATACGTTCGAGGCAACGGCCAAGCGCCGCGCGGCAATCGTCGAGGCGCTTGCGTATCCGGCTTTCCTGCTCATGGTCATGAGCGGCGCGCTGGTCATTCTGGCGACGGTTCTGGTGCCGGCGCTGGAACCGATCTTCGAAGGCTCATCCGCCCCCAAGCCGTTCACCATGACCGTGCTTTCAGCGCTCGGCACGGTGTTCAGGGACTATCCCTTCGTCTTCCCGTTGGCGGCGGTGCTGGGCCTGCTTTCCTATCTTTTCCTGTCCCGATCGACCGGTGCCAGGAAACAGTTTTCCCACTGGCTGTTGAAGATCCCGTTGATCGGCCCGCTGGTCAGGGATGCCGTGGTCGCGCGATACTTGGAAACGCTTGCTCTGCTGCTCGGCAATGGCGTGGCGATGACCGAGGCGCTTGGGCTGGCCGCCAACGTTTCCAGGCAGAGTTCACTGGCGGCAAGCTTTGCCTCGATCGAAGAAACCGTCGCCAATGGCGCCCGCCTGCATGGCGCGATCGTCAAGGCCGGGATTTTCGACAACGCGACGATGTCGCTGGTCTCGCTCGGCGAAGAGGCGAATGCGCTTCCGGTGGTTCTGGATCGCGCCGCGAAAATGCTTCAGCTGACGCTGACGCGGCGGATCGACACGGTGCTGAAGCTGTTGACGCCGGCGCTGACGATTTCACTCGGTTTTCTCGTCGGCAGCCTGGTCATTTCGGTAATGACCACGATCCTCAGCATCAACGATCTGGCGCTGCAATGACGGCCGCGCTGGGAGCCAGCCCATCGACGGACGCAACGGCCGGATTTACCTTGGTCGAAATGCTGGTCGTGCTGGCGATCATGGCCCTCGTCGCGGCCATCGCCGCGCCTGGGCTCGTCAGCAACTATCGCACCAAGAACCTGGAGACGCTGGCCGGCGAAATCACCATGCGGCTGCGCCTGTCGCGCACATCGGCAATCGCCACCGCCAGGCCGAAGCAGGTCGTTGTCGATCTCGGCACCCGCATCATCCGTTTTGGCGAACGAGACATCGTCGCCCTGCCGGACGATGTCAAAATGACCGTGGTCACCGGCCAGGAGACCGTCATCGCCGACCGGCAAACGGTCCTCACCTTCCTTCCCGATGGCAGCGCTTCCGGCATGGACATCTCGCTGCAGCAAAAAGGCCGGACCGCGCGCATCGCGGTCAACTGGCTGACCGGACTTCCGACGTGGCGCGCGCTGCCGTGACCGGGACATCGTCGCAGCCCTCCCCCGAAGACGGATTCTCGATCCTCGAGATGATCGTCGCCATGACCATCCTGGCGCTTGTGCTGGGCATCGCCAGCCAGTCGATCGTGCTGGCGAGCCGCAGCATCGCCGCGGCCAAACGCCAGGCCGAAGCCGCAAGGACCGTGCGTGTGATGCTGGCCGACTACGAAGCCCAAGTCCAACCCATGGCGCAAACCACGACGCAGTCGGGCTGGACCCTGAAGACCCGCACGATAGACGTGTCGAAGGCGAAGGTAACCGCTGTTGTCATCGAGAACAGCGGTGGCGCGTTTCCAGGCGGGCCGTTCCTGACCTTCGTGCCCGTGCGGGACCCGGCTATCCCATGAGCGGCCGGTTCTTCCGCGCTCTTTCCAAGGTCCGAGCCGGCAGGCTGCGGGAACGTCTTCCAGGCACCCGTCGGCCTGGCCGCAAATCGCCGCCGGGACCAACGGCGTCGGTTGAGGGGTTTGCGCTCATCGACGTGCTGGTCGGGCTGGCCCTGATCGGCGTGATTACGTCGCTGATGATGGTCTTCCTCAGCCAGGCCCGAACGATGATGCGCATCGAAAAGGCAACCGAATTCCAGATGGAGGTCGATGCCGCATCGCGGTTTCTGGAAACGGCGATCAGCCATGCCGAGCCATTGCCCCTGTCCAAATCGTCGCCGGACATGGTGCTCTATCTCAACGGCGACAATGCCCGGATCGAATTCAGTGCCGTTCAGGCGATCGGCTTCAAATCCACCGCGCTGCGCGAAATTGCTGTTTCGCTTGGTGATGGTGGCCAGGCCGGAGGCGTGCTGGCCATCGTCCAGAAAACACGGCGCGGCAGCGGATCCAACGCATCGACGCCGGGCGTACCGGTGCGGTTGATCGGCGGCGTGAGCGCCATGAAGTTCGAATATCTCGACGGTGCGGCGGCGGCCTCGTCGTGGTCGCCGAGCTGGACCGTACCACGGCGCCTGCCCGCCGCCGTGCGCTTCACCATCTCGGTTCTGCGGGATGGTGCGGCCTATTCAGCGAGAGGTTTTGCACGCCTCGACCTGGCAAATGCCCAGGTGATGCCGCGCACGAAGTGACTCCCAGGCCCTATCAGTTGCTCACGTCCTGGTCTTCGCCGGTTCCGTCCGGCTTGCCGTCCTTGCCCAGGCTGCGGATGACCACGCCGCTCGCATCGGTCTTCACTTCGTAGGAATAAGGCCTCCCCCACGGATCCTTCAGGCCGGTTGTTCCCTTGAGATAGGGTCCGTTCCAGCGCGCTTCGCCGGCAGGCGCGGCGACCAGGGCCGAGAGCCCCTCCTCCGCGGTCGGGTATTTCGCGTTGTCGACATAGTAGAGCTCGAGCGCGCTTTCGATGTTGCGAATTTGCGCCTTGGCGGCGTTGGTCCTGGCCGAGCCGAGATAGCGCAGGACCTGCGGCGCGGCCAGTGTCGCGATCAGCGCGATGATGGCGAGCACGACCAGGAGCTCGACCAGGGTGAAGCCGCCTTCGCGATCGTCGCTTTCACCGACAGATTTTCTGGCGCCGACAGATTTTTTGGCGCCGCCGGATTTTGCGGAAAGTCGAGTGAAGCGCTGAGTGATCATCAGAGCAGTCCCATGTTCAAACCTGCAAATTGCTCCAGCGCCCAGCTGCAGCCGAGGCCGATGGCGATAAACGGACCGAAGGCAACACGAGCCCGCGCCGCTGCAGGCCCTGTCGCAAGCACGTGCCCGCCGACGAACAGCAGAGCGCTGGCGCTGGCGATGAACAGCAGCACCGGCAACAGCAGCGGGCTGATCCAGCATGCGGCGGCGGCCAGCATCTTGACGTCGCCAAGGCCGAGCCCAATCCTGCCGGTCATCATGAAATGACCGCGCCGGATCAGCCAGGCAGCGGCAAAAGTCATGGCGGCAAACAGGAGTCGCAGCGGCAGGCCGTCTGCCTCCGTCGCCATCTGATAGCCAAGGCCGAGGACGGCCAGAGCCAGGTTGAGGCCGTCCGGGATGATCTGCCTGCGGAAATCGGCGATCGAAATCGCGGCCAGAACCGCCGCCAGGGCCACCGTGGCGGCCAGCAAGAGAGATGGGTGCGTGGCCATCGTCAATACGCCAGCCTCTTCAGATCCTGTTGCAGCTTGGTGCCACCGCGCCGCTTCTGGATCGGCGTCTGCAGGCTGATCTTGCCGCGGAATTCGTCCGTCACTTCGCGGGCTTCGTTGATGTCGCGGACAACGTGCGGCCGGATGAAGATGATCAGTTCGGTACGTCCGATACTATCAGTCTTTTGCTTGAACGCGTTGCCGATAATCGGGATGTCGCCGAGGATAGGCACTTGCGTGCGGTCGACATTGTTGCGCGACTGGATGAGGCCGCCCAGCGCCAGGCTCTCGCCATCATTGACCAGAACGCGGGTCTGGATCTTGCGCTGCTGGATGGTCGGTGAATCGATGCCGGAGCTGGTCGTCTTCGTTACATTGCTGACCTCCTGCTCGATGTCGAGCATGACCCTGCCGGCATTGTTGATGCGAGGCGTCACCGTCAGGATGACGCCGGTGTCCTTCATCTCGACCGAGACGACCGGCGCGCTGCCGAACGTCTGGTCCACCACTTGTCTTGTGGCGATCGGCACCTGGTCGCCGACCTGCAAGATCGCTTTCTGGTTGTTCAGGGCCATGATGGTTGGCGCCGAGATGACATTGACGTCGGTGATGCTGGACAGGGCGTTCAGCGTCACCTGGATGTTATCGGTTGCGTAGCTCCAGTTGAAGCCTGGCAGTGCTGCCGCGGCTGCTCCCTTCGCCACGTCGGACAGCGAGATCTTCATGCCGCCATTCTCGAAGAACCAGCGCAGGCCGTATTTCAGCTCGTCGTTGAGCGTGACTTCGGCGATGACGGCTTCCAGCATGACTTGCGTCGGCAGAACGTCGACCTTGGCCAGGATCTGCTCGATGCGTTCGTAATCGCGCGCCGTGGTCTGGATCAGCAGCGCATTGTTTTCGATATCGGCGACGACCGTGGCGTGGGCGGGCGGCTGTCCGTCCTGCGGGGGCAGCGAAGGCGAAGGTCCGGTCAATGGCACCGGCGTGACGCCATCCGATTGCATGGCGATCGGGGTCTGGTCGGGCGACACATTCGAGCCGCCAGAGTCTCCTTCGGTCTTGACGGTGGTGCCAAGAACGGAGCTCAGCACCGCGGCCAGTTCCTTGGCCGGGCGGTTCTGGATCTGGTAGACGAACAGCTGGCTTTCATTGGTCTCGGCTAGTCTGTCGAGCTTGTTGATCCAGGTCGCTGCACGGGCGAGATAGGCCGGGCGCGAGGTGATCACCAGCACCGAATTCAGCCTGTCGTTGGGGATGAACTGGATAAGCTTGGCACCCGGCCCATCCTTGGTGCCGAAGATCGAATCGAGTTCGGCGGCAACCGCTTCGGGTTTGGAGGTCTTCAGCGGATGCAGCGCCACCGACATGCCGCGCATCCAGTCGACGTCGAACACCGAAACCGCTTCGCGAATGGCATTGAGGTCGCTGTCATTGCCGGCGACGGTGATCAGGTTGCGGGTGGAATCGACCCGTAGCACCGAGCCCTGGCGGGTGATCGGTTCGAGAATGGTCTTCATCTCATCGGCCGCGATGAATTGCAGCTGCAGCACCTGCACCTTGACGCCGGGGCCGGACGGTGACGTCGACGGCACGCTGACCGGCGGCGTGCTGGACATGATTTCGGAAAGCGGCACAACCTGGTACGTGCCGGCGCGGTTGGTGATGCCGGCGCCATTCACCGCCAGCGCCGATTGCAGGATGTCGACCAGCGCATCCTTCGACACCGGCTGCGATGTCTGCAGCGTCACCGTGCCTTGCACGCGCGGGTCGACGATGTAGTTGAGGTGAAGCGCATCGCCAAGCACCGCCTTGGCCGCCTCGGCAATCGGCGCGTTGACCAAATTGAGCTCGAACTGGCCCGAGCCATCGGTCGTCACCTTGGTGACGGGGGCGCCGGAGGAGACGAACTGACCCGAGCCCTGGTATTGCGCGCCGTTGAAGCGCTGCGCCTGGCCGGAGGCCGACGTAACGGCGCCAGGCCCGGTATATCCCGCCCGCAAGGGCGAGTTCTTGGCATGCAGGCTGTCGATGGTCTCGGTGAAGAAGTCCTTGCCCGGCGCGGAGGTGCAGCCGGCAATCGCCAGCAGCGTGCACAACACGACGCGACAACTCGGCTTGCTCGACATCCACCCGATTCCCCTAGATTCCCAGTCTAGGGCTTCTTGCAAACGGATGTTTGGAATGATGGGCGTATTTGGGGTCTATCCACAGGGTAGGTGGTGCAGTGCAATGCGTGCGGCGGAAGCCCGGTAGCGGAACTTGACTGCTCCTGGCGGGTTTGTCCAATTGACCATCAGGTGCCCAAAATGCCGTCGACCGTGGTCCGAAACACCTAATAAGATCCGGCAACCAGAACGCTCTCCGTCTGGTTTGTCCCAAGCGGCGACAGCAATGACTACAAAGACGTCGCCCCGGCAACCTACGCCGTCTTCAGCCTGACCCAAACCGGTCAGATGGGATCGTATGGCGGCCCGGACGGGTGACGATCCTCACCTCAAACAGGCCAACTCAGTACATGATCCTTTGCCTCAGCCATGCAAAGAATCCGTTTCCTCCAAGCGTTGTGCGAACCCGCGCGGCAGCCCAATGCGCTTTCATGGTTGCGCCGACATGACAATCGCAGACGATTTCGTGCAGTTGCCAGTCGCTCAATTTGAAGAACCGCCTGGCCTCGCCATACGTGTCATCCTTCAGGCCGCACGCGCGCAACACCGGATCGTCGAACGCAACGGCAAGTGCTGATCCGTCCCCCCGCACGCTGGCACGTTCCTCCATGTGCAGATATTCGGTACCTGTAAACGCGGCAAGGCATCGCTCGGGATGTTGCTCGAGAAGTTCCGCCCAGCGTTCGATGCGCTGGTTGCGTGTCATTTCCGAATATGCGGCCGAAGTTTCAATCTTGGCGACCGCATGCAGTTGATCGAGTGTCTGATGTTTCATGGCAGTCTCCTGTCGAGAGGGAGAAGCGCCCACGCCCTTCAAGGGAATTATCGCGCGGTGATGCTTCGACAAGAGCCAGAAACCGCTGGGAAGGAATCTATCTTTGGCACCGGCCGGGCCGGGCCGGTCGAGACCATGAGAGTCTACTCGGTGCTCCACCTTCCGGTTGGCCATGAGCCACTTGCCGATTTCGCACCGACCGGCACCGGCGGCTGGCGGAGCCCGTGGCAATCGATCAATCGCGAGCGTCGAAAAGGACGGCCAGTCCCAGTTCCCTAGCCAAGTCGACGATCTCCTCCGTCAACTCGTCATCTGTATCCTGCAGATAAGGCGCGTCCCTGCGAGTTGCCTCGATTGCCGCTTTGACCGAGACGATATCGCCGTATCGCGAACTTGCCAGCTCTACCGCCAGAAAGTCCCTGGCAGTGCCGACAGGTCCTGTTGTCCGTCTGGCGATGCTCATGCGGCTCCTTCCCCATGATCACCTCCGGTTCATTTTGATCTCGTCCAAGATGCAGATCAATCGATAGTACGATTCCGTACCAACTGCCGGTTGACGACAGTTGTGGCGTCGCTGGGGTGGCCGGGTGATGCCGGGCCAACCCTTGTCGTGATTGAGCGGACGAGTTTGTCCGCCTCGCCGGTCAGATATCTTTCGCCAAGCGAAGTGCGTCGTAGATCGCTGCGTGGGTGTTGCGAGCTGAAACGGCGTCGCCGATGCGGAAGAGTTGGAACTGGCCCTGCGCATTGCGTACCACCGACTGCGGTTGTCCGGTGATGAGTTCATCGTGCGAAATCTCGCCGTGGTTGGTCGATTTCGGTTTCAGTTCGAAATAGATGTCGTCGAGCGGAATGGTGCCGTGATTGACGACAACCTGGTCCACGACGCGCTGTTTGGACACGCCGCCATAGTCGCTGCCGACATGGGCAATGAGCTGGTTGCCATTCTTTTCGACAGACTCCAGTCGATAGGTGACAGTGAAGAGCACATCGAGTTTTTGCAGGGACCTCATATACGGCACGAGGTTCATTGCCATGACCTCGGGTGAGAAGGACCGGTCCGGCGTCATGATTTCAACCTTCGCTCCGGCGCCCGCAAGAAATTCCGCGGCCTGGAGTGCCGCATGGTCACCCGCGTCGTCGTAGATGAGAACATTGGTTCCCGGCTTCACGTCTCCGGAGATGATGTCCCATGAAGACACCACAAACTCGTTGCCCTTCGAAAGGACGTCGGTGTGCGCCACCCCGCCCGTGGCGATGATGACGACGTCCGGGTTTTCAGCCTCGATGGTTTCGGCTTCCGCCCAGCTATTGAACTGAATGCTCACTCCGTGTTTTTCGCACTGCGCCATGCGCCAATCGATGATGCTCATCATCTCCTTGCGGCGTGGGCTCCGTGCTGTCAGGCGGATTTGCCCTCCCGGCCCGCTAGCGGCTTCGAAGACCACGACCTCGTGTCCGCGCTCACCCGCCACGCGGGCCGCCTCGAGGCCAGCCGGACCTGCACCGACGACGACAATCTTCTTGCGGGTCTCGGCCTTGGCGACAATGTGCGGCATGGTCAGTTCGCGACCAGTGGCGGGGTTGTGAATGCAGTATGCCGCCCCGCCCTGATAGATGCGGTCAAGGCAATAGTTGGCGCCGACGCAAGGCCTGATTTCGTCTTCGCGCTTTTCAATGATCTTCCGCACGATATGTGGATCGGTCATGTGGGCCCGCGTCATGCCGATCATGTCGACCTTACCCGACGCAATCGCGTGGCGCGCAGTCGCCACATCCGGAATTTTCGCCGCATGGAAGGTCGGGAAGTTGGTCGCGGCACGAATCTCGCCCGCAAAATCAAGGTGCGGCGCGTTCGCCATTCCCTGGATCGGAATGACGTCCGTCAGGCCCGCGTCGGTGTCGATGTGGCCGCGGATCACGTTGAGGTAGTCGATAAGTCCGCTTTCCTTGAGGCGTTTGGAGATTTCAAGGCCCTCCGACTTGCCAGTGCCGCCGGGGAGGCATTCGTCCGCGGTGTATCGCACGCCCAGGATGAAGTCCTCGCCCACCCGTGACCGGATCGCCTTCAAGACATCCATGCAGAAGCGCATGCGGTTATCGAGCGAACCGCCATAAGGACCGACAAGTTCGTTCGTGAGAGGAGACGTGAACTGTTCGAGCAGATGACCGTAGGCCTCGAGCTCGACGCCATCCATCCCGCCTGCCTTCATCCGCTCGGCGGCGTCCGCGAAGTCCTTGATGATGCGCTCGATATCCCAGTCTTCAATTTTCTTGGGAAACGCTCGGTGTGAGGCTTCACGATGATGGGACGGAGCCACAACGGGCAGCCAATCGCCTTTGTCCCAACGGGTACGCCGTCCAAGATGGGTCAGCTGGATCATGATGGCGGCGCCCTCTTCGTGCACCGCATCGGTCATTTGCTTGATCCACGGTACGATCTCGTCCTTGTAGGCGAGCAGGTTGTTGAAAACCGGGGGGCTGTCTTTCGAGACCGCCGCCGACCCGGCCGTCATCGTCATCGCCACACCGCCTTTCGCCCGCTCCAGCGTGTAGGCAAGATAGCGCTCCTTCGGCATGCCATCCTCCGGATAGGCCGGCTCGTGGGATGTCACGATGATGCGGTTGCGAAGGGTCAAATGCTTGAGTTTGTACGGCTGCAAAAGGGGATCGTTCGACATCTGACGGACTCCGGACTGGCGTGGCAGGTGCAAACGCTATTTGAAAATGTACAGACATGTCAAGTTTGAGTTCCTATGGGTCTATAAAATCGACGCAGGTGTACATTTTTCTGGTTTTCACTTTTTCATTTTGTTAGGTTGGTCGCCCATGGAGCAGATTTCGAACGATAGCGGATGGCGCGGATCGCCGGAGGGGTGGCTCGAAGCCGCCTACGACTTGCTTCTCGAATCCGGTGTCGACACGGTGAGAATATCGCCCTTGGCCAAGAAGTTGGGCCTGTCCCGCACCAGCTTCTACTGGTTCTTCAAGGATCGAGAGGAGTTGCTGGCTGCCCTCTTGACCCGCTGGCGGGACAAGAACACCGGCAACCTCGTCAAGCAGGCTGAGGCCTATGCCGAGACTGTGGCCGAAGCGATGCTGAACGTTTTCGATTGCTGGCTCGACAAGACCTTGTTCGACGCCCAGTTCGAATTCGCGGTCAGAAGCTGGGCGCTTCAATCTCCCGAGATCCTGGCAGAGGTACAGACAGCCGACCAGACGCGTCTCGACGCAATGAGCCAAATGTTCGTCCGCTTCGGTTACGAGGAAAGCTCAGCCGACGTTCGAGCGCGCACCATCTACCTCGTGCAGATCGGCTACATCTCAATGCAGACCAAGGAAGATCTCGCGGTCCGCATGAAGCGCATTCCCGGTTATGTCGAGATTTTTACGGGCGAGGCCCCGCAGAAGCGCGAACTGGACCGGTTCTTCGCCAGACATGGCCATGCGGCGGCTTGAGGAAGAGTTTCGACGATGGGCAAACCCTTGAGCATTGGAATAATCGGTGGAGGTGGCTGGCTTGGACGCGCCATCGCCGAGGCCATCGTCGATGCACAGATAGTCGCCACTGAGCACCTCACGCTTTCTTACAGAAGCGGGCAACCCGGCTTTCTGCCAAACGCTGCATGGACCAGGGACAACCAGGAACTGGCCGATCGATCCGATGTCGTCATCGTATCGGTCCGCCCCCAGGACTGGCCTGCCATCGACATCTCTGCGGATGGCAAGCTCGCCATGTCGGTCATGGCCGGAGTGCCTCTCGACCAACTGGCTCGACGTCTCAAGACCGAACGCGTCGTGCGCACGCTTCCGAATGCTGCGGCAGAGGTGCGCAATTCCTATACGCCCTGGATAGGCTCTCGGGGTGTTACTGCGGATGACCGCAATGTCGCTCGTCGGATTCTGGAGGCCTGTGGCGCCGCCGATGAAGTCAAAAGCGAAGCAGATATCGACTATCTGACGGGCCTCACTGGATCCGGCCCGGCCTTTCCTGCTCTCCTGGCCGCAGCGATGATGGACGATGCTGTCGGTCGAGGAATAAGCCCGGACATTGCCCGAAGGAGCGTCAGTGCGGTGTTGATCGGAACAGGAAAACTCCTCGATGCTCGCGCAGACAATCCCAAAGACATCGTCCAGACCTTCCTCGACTACCGCGGCACCACCGCAGCAGCAATCGAGGCCATGCGCGCGGCTGGGTTTGAAGCTGCCGTGGCAGACGGCCTTGCTGCAGCGCTTCAGAAATCCGTGAGCATGGGACAAGCCTCCTGATTGCCACACGAGGCGGATTGCCGTCCTCCGACCCGCAGGCGAGATACAATGTCAAAACTCTTTCCGCATCTGTTTTCGCCCGTAAAGCTGGGCAGTCGCACCCTGCGGAACCGGATCGTGTTCGGAGCACACACCGCCAACATGGCCGAAAATGGCGTGCCGACCGAACGACACGTTGCCTACTATGCAGAACGAGCGATCGGCGGGGCCGGCATGATTGTTGTCGAACCCATGCCCGTCCATCAGGCCGCAGTGCTGACACGCGGCAATTTCCGGCCTGGCGACGATAGCGTCATTCCTCATTTCCAGCAGGTCACGCGGGCGATCAAGGACAACGGGGCGATCGCCATCCAGCAGCTCTACCACGTCGGTGCGCATGGCGATTCGGACAACTCATTTCACGCACATTGGTCGCCCTCGGGCCTTCCGAGCTACCACGACAGCGACGGTTCCCACGCTATGTCGCAGGATGAGATCTGGGAGACCATCGACGGCTTTGTTCAAGCCGCGCGCCGCTGCAAGGAAGCCGGTTTCGATGGTGTCGAAGTCTGGGCTGCCTATGTCGGGCTGATCGATCAATTCTGGACGCCCTGGACAAACCAACGCGAAGACCAATGGGGAGGCTCGCTTGAAAACCGCACGCGGATCTCTCGCGAGATCCTGACCCGCATCCGGGAAACATGCGGCCGAGATTTTATAGTTGGGCTCTCGGTCAGCGATGAGCCAGACTACACTGTCGCGCTCAGTCGCCAGGAGCTGGCGGAGATCATTCGGTTGCATGATGAGGAGGGGCTGATCGACTACGTGACCTGCGGAACCGGCAGCTACCTCGATTTCTACAAGATAATGCCGACCTTTCTCTACCCGGAGAAGCTTGGCGCCGATCTTGCGGCGACCCTCAAGGGTGTGGTCAAGACGGCCCTCGTGGTGGCCGAGAGCCATATCAGGACGCCTGAAAACGCCGAAACCGTGCTCGGCGAGAGGGCTGCGGATCTGGTCTCGATCGTGCGGGGCCAGATCGCCGACCCGCATCTGGCCCGCAAGGCCGCGGCAGACCGGCCGGACGATGTGCGCGGCTGCATATCCTGCAACCAGATGTGCTGGGGCCGCCGTTCACGCGACTACTGGATCAGCTGCCTTATCAATCCCTCGGCAGGACGCGAGTTTGAATGGGGTGGTGACCGGTTCACGGCCGCCACCATCAAAAAACGGGTGCTTGTCGTCGGCGGCGGGCCGGCTGGCCTCGAGACGGCACGCGTTGCCGCCGAACGGGGTCACGACGTCGTGCTGGCCGAAGCCTCCAGCAGACTGGGCGGGAACTTTCTGCTCGCCGGGCTGCAGCCGCGCCGGGGGCAAATCCTCGACCTTCTTGGGTGGTATGAGCGCCAGCTCAACAAGCTGAACGTCGACGTGAGACTGAACACCTATGTCGAGGCATCGGAAATCCCCTCATTCCAAGCCGATACCGTCATCCTGGCCACAGGATCGGTGTCTCCCGAAACCGGATTTCAGAAGGCGCTCCCGGCAATGCCGAGCCTGCCCGGCATCGAAAAGGGAAATGTCTTCTCGATCGAAGCCGTGATGGCCCGCCATGCGCGACCAGGCAAGCGCGTGCTTTTGCTCGACGAAGGCGGAGGCTGGCGCGGCGGTGGCACAGCCTGGAAACTTGCCGAGGATGGCCATCAAGTGACCATTCTCACGCCCGACCCGCTGGTCGGCAAGGAACTGCAGCGGACGGCTGCCGATTTCCCGCTGCGACGGACTTTGCGCCAGCTTGGCGTCAAATGGGTGGTGGACGTCAGCGTTCTGGAATGGCACGGGGACGGCGTGACCGTCGTCGACCACAACACCCGTGAAGAAAGCTTCGTTCCGGGCGATTGCCTGGTTCTCGCAACCACCAACGTGGCGGTGGATTGGCTGGCGAAAGAGTTGAAAGGCACATCGCAACCTTTCACGGAGGTCGGCGATGCCGCCGCTCCGCGCCAGGCGCCTTACGCATTCCACGAAGGAAGGAAGGTCGCCTTGCGGCTATGATAGGCACGCTAGTCGCCAGGATGGCCGCGCAAAGCAGGCACCCTGCCCGCACCCTCCCGAGCGGCATTCGGACGAAGGGACGTCGACCCGAAAAGCGAGATGGCATCATTCCATCTCCCTGGTAAGAATCTCACGCGAGACCGAACAGTTTTACGACTTCCAGCAAGGAACGTTTTTCACCAATCGCCGGCCCCGTCGGAACCGACATGCCCAACAGTCGTTTGTCCCCTTTCGCCAATTCGAAAGGAAACGCCTATGCCAACCCCCGCCGAACTGAAATCCAAGTTCTGGGCATCCTTGAAGTCCGATATGACGATGATGATCGGACTCGATAACTCCAAGGTCATTCCTCGTCCGATGACTGCACAAATGGAGACTGACGGAAATGGTCCAGTCTGGTTCTTTACGGCGAAAGACACCGAACTCGTTCAGGGTCTGACGGATGGCAGCAAAGCGACCGCGACCTTCACGTCCAAAGGCCACGATCTGTTCGCCACAGTGCAGGGGAATCTTTGGCTCGACAACGACCGTGCAACGATCGATCGGCTTTGGAATCGCTTTGTGGCCGCATGGTTTGAGGGCGGGAAAGATGATCCGAGGCTAGCGTTGCTACGGTTCGATCCGCGGGAGGCAGAGATTTGGCTGGATGGATCGAGCGTAATGGAAGGGATCAAGATGTTGCTCGGGTTCGATCCCAAAGACGAATACAAAGACAACGTCGCCAAAGTCGAGCTTTGACTCTGACGCGCCGACCGCGCTGTGGGCTCTGGTCTAGTTCGATCATTGTGTACTCCGCGTAGGCAACCTGGCTGCTGCCCTCGGCACGAAGAGTCGAAGCCGCTATTGCCAGAAATAGTCAGCGCTTCAGAGTTCAAACTGATCCACTACCGCGTTGCCAAACCCATTGACTCATTCCGGCTCGCTCTTGATTGCAGTAACGAGAGCCTGGACCTGCTGGCCATGTTGCGTGGCAATCTTCAACAGAGTCGTGGCCGTTTCCAGGGGTGTCCAGCCCTGCGCCTCTGAGGCAGTTACCAAAGCAGCAAATGCGGTCTCCAGTGCGACTTCGCAATTGATCTCCCGATCTGCGTTACCCTCTGGCAATATTGGCGGTTCAACAGTCTGGGTCATGTCGGCTTTGCACTACCTCCTGAGGCCGAAAAAGCTCAGGACTGCAAGCACGACGACGACAAGCCCGACGAGATAGATAATGCTGTGCACGGTTCGATCTCCTCCAAATGATTTGGCAGACCAAGCTCTCTTGCCCGGTCTTTGAGGATTTGGTGGTAACCCTCGCATCGAGTGAACACTTGGAACTGTCTAATGTTCCAATGCCCATGCCGCCTTTTCCAGATGCGAAGGTTTTCCTCGCCGGACAGATGCGCCAAGCAGCCCCTGCTTGAGCCAGTACATGGCCCCCCTCGCTGAAGAGGGCTCGCGCAATCAAAAGCTAATTTAGCAAATCGACGGATCGAAAAAACAAATCGCGCATTTATCACCGGGCTCAATGTCGGGCCGCTGGAGGACAACTCATGAAAAAGACATTGCTCATATTGAGCCTTATCATTCCGCTAGCAGCATGCTCGCGCACCGAACAGGGCGCTGCAGTCGGTGGCCTGGGCGGAGCGGCAATTGGTGCCGCCGTAGCCGGTGATCCCGTTAAAGGCGCGATCGTTGGCGGTGCCGCTGGAGCCATCGCGGGCGCGGTGATCGGGCATGCCAGTGAAGCCGGTCAGTGCCGCTACAGAGATCGCAATGGGCGTGTCTACATCGCACGGTGTCCCGACGGATATTGATACTATCGAGCCGTGTGATCCCGTCAGCGGGATCACACACACGGCCCAAAGCTCGGCCGTTTGTCTTGGCTGCCGACAGGCTCCACATGATCCCAGTCAGAAAGTTGCGGTCTAAGGCTTCCTGTTTTTCAGCATCCGCGCTTCCCGCAAGAGCGATGCCCAATTGAGCCCGAGGAAGTCGATCAGCTCACGGGCCTGTGCTTCGGTGATGCCGGTCTCGCTAGCCAGACGACGAGCCATGCCGTCCGTCGCAGCCGGTGGCCTTCCTTGCTCGTCAACCATCAGTCGGATGTCCCTTCCTGTGACCCAACGGCCCGCGAGGTGGATGGTTCCTGCCGCCTGCCCAGCCCAACAGGCTCCGGCCATCTACACAGCGTTTTGAGAAAGTCCGAGCAGCGAGCACATCGTGGAACCTCCCTCTTCGGACGACGTTTGGCCTTGTGTGAAACGAAGGAGACCCTGTGTCATGGACTGGAACCGCGTCGAAGGAAACTGGAAGCAGGTTAAGGGTAAGATCAAGGAACAATGGGGCAAACTCACTGACGATGATCTTGATCGAATCGCCGGTAAACGCGATCAGCTCGAAGGCAAGATCCAGGAGCGTTACGGCATCGAGAAGGATCGAGCCCGTCGCGATATCGATGACTGGTATGGCCGGCAGGGGTGGTAGGTTCGAATTCTCCGCCCCGCGGAAGCGCGACTGATCATAACGCCCGTCGCTCCATTCACGGCAGCGACGGGCCGTCCTTAGGGGATAGCTTGTCGGCTAATAGAGCGCGCAGAAAGGGACGTAGCTGCGCCGATCTGAAAGCAAAGGGAACCGACCTGCAAGTCTGTTGTGGACCAGATCAAATCCCAGGCGAAGGATTTTTTGCGCGTGCACAACGGCGACAAAAGAAGGCCGTCGAAAGGGCAAAGAATTTCAAGGCCGAGGGATAGCGGTGCAGGCGGCGCTGGACGGCAAAGCAAAGCCAGATCAGGCGAGAGGTACTTTGCCGCGCTGGCGGCGCCCAACGACATCTGTGGAACGCGGGATTGATTAAGGCGCGCACAGTGGCTTCGAGGGCGGAAGGGAAACAGCAGCCGACCGGAACGAAGCCCTCACTCATCGATGGGGAAGCGGCCAGTCGTGCTGCATCAACCACAGAAGGCAGCAAAGCCACCCTGCGGTCGGAGCCTAGAGGCCGTGGACGCGATGCTGCCTGGCCATCACAGATCCCGGCGCTGGGCTGGAAGGATATCTTCTGGCGGCTGTGGGAAGAATTCAACAAGGACCGGGTCCTGCTGGTCGCGGCAGGCGCGACCTTCTATCTATTGCTCGCTCTGTTTCCGGCGCTGGCGGCCTTCATTTCGATCTATGGTTTCGTCGCGGATCCTGTCACGGTCGCGGATCATGTCGCCTATCTGGGCGGTTTGCTGCCGTCGGGCGGGCTCGATCTTATTCGCGACCAATTGCAGGCTCTGGCCAAGCAGAAACCGGGTGCTCTCGGAACCGGCTTCTTCATCGGCCTTGGCATCGCGCTATGGAGCGCCAACAGCGGCATGAAGGCGCTCTTCGACGCCATGAACATTGCTTATGAAGAGCGCGAGAAACGCAGCTTCATCACCCTCAACCTGATGTCGATCCTGTTTACGGTCGGAGCCTTGCTGATTGGCATCGTGCTGTTGCTGACCGTGGGCGTCGTTCCGGCATTGTTGCGCTATTTCTACCTTGATGCCTGGACCGAAACGCTTGTTGCGGCGTCCCGATGGCCGATCCTGGTTTGCACCACGCTGACCGGCATTTCCCTGCTCTATCGCTTCGGGCCGAGTCGGGAGCATGCCAAGTGGCGATGGCTGAGTTGGGGAGCCTTGATCGCGACCACTGTCTGGATCGGGGCATCGTGGCTCTTCTCGTTCTATCTGCAGCATTTCGCCAACTACAACGCCACGTACGGATCGCTTGGCGCGGTGGTCGGCTTGATGATGTGGACTTGGATTTCAGTCATCATCCTTATTGCCGGCGCCGCCATCAACGCGGAGATGGAACATCAGACGGCCGTCGACTCGACCACGGGCCCTGCCCTGCCCATGGGCAAGCGCGGTGCGGTCGTCGCCGACACATTGGGCAAGACTGCGGATTGATATTTCGGCTCGCCGTATCCCCTCTGCAGTGCTTGCCGGTCCGAACGCGCCGCCCACGCATTTGATTTTGGCCTACAGCCGCAATGTTCGCAGCGTGATTGAATAGCGATGCTTGGCCAAAGGCGGAATGCTGTGTTCCCATTCGCTGCGCGCCGGGCCTGACATGAGATAGGCTGACCGCGGTTCAACCGTGATGGTCTGACGATCCCATCTGTCGCCGTTCTTGCGACGCAGCCTGAAATCACACTGTGCCAGAAGCGACACGCCGGCAATCAACTCATAGTGCGGTTTGTCGCGATGCCACCCAATGCCGGCGCCCGGGCGATATTCGTTGATCAGCACCTGAGCCAAGTTCTGTTCAGGGACGCACGCAAACGCAGCGACCTTCTGCCGAAGCGGCAGAAGAAATTCCGGTATGGGCGGCGCCTCGACCACCTGGCGCCGCTGATAGTCATATCGCGCTCCGAAGCTGACGACATTGCGATTGGCGAGGTGGCCGTGGAAATCGAACGGTTCGAACGCCAACTGCTGGAGCGCTGAAACGAGAAATGCTTCATCGTCAGGCGAGATCAGCTCCGGCCGGTAATGTGGAAGCCGTTCGGTAATGCGTTGGCCTATGGGAGGCTTTCGAGATCATGCTGCACAGATGGTTTTGAAACGAATGTTGGACAAGGATCCTCAGACCATGCCCTGCACTTGGCTTTTCCAACAATTTTTTCATCAAGCGACCCGGTGCAACTAAGCGGCACCCGGCCGATCAACCTTCGGACGAGGCGAATGTCCTCGATAAATAGCAGCTCTTGTTCCGCTCCTTATTGGGTGCACTCGGAAAGAGCCCCGCCACTGGACCGCACCCAGTCGCGGACTCGTCGGGCATTGCCGGCCCCGACCGAGTCAGCGCGGCGCCACCAACTGAACTTGACATTCCAGCGCCGCCCCAACAACAGGATGCATGACGAAGGGCCACATGCCAAGGCGTTTGGCAATGCCCGTGGGACACGGCTGGTGAGGGAGGCGAAGGCGTTTATCTCGTCGTTCTCCTGAGATGGCCCGATGTCGCTAGCGGAATCTAATCCAACTTCACCTTCGGCTCGCGCGCCCACCAGCGCAACTCTCCAAGCCTTGCAACAAAGCCCGAAATATCCTTGGCCGATCCAAGCGAGATAACCGCCTCATCTTCGACAATTCCGGCCTTAGACAACAGCGGAGCTGCCGCTTCGACGAAGCCGATGAACTTGCAATGCGCAAAGGCATCGGCGACGAAGTCGCGGGCGGTCGATTCCTTCATCAGGTCGCCCATCGCAGGTTTTGCAGGCAACAGCGCGATGGCGTCGTAGAGAACCGATGGCGCGCCTGATATCATCTGGTGTGCGTCGATCCAACTTCCGTCGCTGGCCTTGGCCCCGCCGACCTTCGGCGCGATGATCTCGAAGGTTGCGCCAGCCTTGGTCAACGCCTGCTTCATTGCCTTCAGCAGGCCGGCGTCTGTTCCGTCGGTCACCAGGATGCCGAGCTTGCGGCCTTCAAAACGGCCTGGGCCGTTCTTGAGGATGCTGAGCGAATCCAACGCACCGAGATCCCGGCGCGTTGCCACTGCCGCATTGGCAGGCTTCGGCATAGCCTTCAGACCGAGCGCTTCCGCCACCTTGGCGGCCAGCCCATCGTCGATGTTCAGAAGGTGGGAAACGATGCGCTCGCGAATGATCGGGGTTTGCACTTTGCTCAGCTCAAACGTGAGCGCCGAGGCGATGTGCGTCTGCTCGACGGGCTGCTGACTGATGTAGAACTGGCGTGCCTGGCTGTAGTGATCGGCAAAGGTTTCCGACCGCAACCGGGCCTTTGGGCCTTCGACTTCGTCAAAGGACCGGGCACCCCTAGCGGGCGATTCACGTGGTCCTTCGTCCCATGAATTCGGCTGGTAGTTGGCACGCCCGACCGGGTTGCGCATCGCCATGTGTCCATCCTGTTGAAAGTGATGGAAGGGACATTTGGGTGCGTTGATCGGCAGGTGGGTGAAGTTGGTGCTGCCCAGCCGTTTGATCTGCGTGTCGAGGTAGGAGAAATTTCGGCCCTGCAGCAGCGGATCGTTCGAAAAGTCGACGCCGGGCGGCACGTTCTGCGTCATGAACGCGACCTGCTCGGTCTCGGCAAAGAAATTGTCGGGCATGCGATCGAGCACAAGGCGGCCAACCGCGGTCGGCGGCAGCACCTCCTCGGGGATGAGCTTGGTGGGATCGAGGATGTCGAAGTCGAACCTGTCCGCGAATGCCTGATCGAACAGCTGCAGTTGCAGTTCCCATTCGGGGAAGTTGCCGGCGTGGATGGCGTCCCACAGGTCGCGGCGATGGAAGTCGGGATCCGCGCCGTTGATCTTGACCGCTTCATTCCAGGCGACGGACTGGAGACCGAGCTTCGGCTTCCAGAGGAACTTGACGAAGGTCGATTCATCGTTGGCGTTGAGCAGCCGGAACGTGTGAACACCAAAACCTTCCATGAAGCGCAGGGAACGCGGGATCGCCCTGTCGGACATCGCCCACATGATCATGTGCATGCTTTCCGGGGTGAGCGAGATGAAGTCCCAGAAATTGTCATGCGCTGTCTGCGCCTGCGGGAAGTCGCTGTTGGGCTCAGCCTTGGCGGCGTGGATCAAGTCGGGAAATTTGATCGCATCCTGGATGAAGAACACCGGCATGTTGTTGCCGACGATGTCCCAGTTGCCCTCCTGCGTATACAGCTTGACGGCGAAGCCACGCACATCCCGGGCAAGGTCGGCAGAGCCCTTGTTGCCGGCAACCGTGGAGAAGCGGACGAAAGCCGGCGTCTTCTCGCCAGCGCGCTGGAAGATGTCGGCACGCGTGTATTTCGCCAGCGATTTATAGGTTTCGAAATAGCCGTGCGCACCATAGCCACGGGCATGGACGACGCGTTCGGGGATCCGCTCGTGATCGAAATGGAAGATCTTTTCGCGGAAGTGAAAGTCTTCGAGCACGGTCGGTCCACGTGGGCCGATCTTGAGCGAGTTCTGGTCGTCGGAAACCGGCCCGCCCTGGGCGGTTGTCAACACCGGTGTCGCGCCGGATGCTAGCTGGTGCAGTTCTCCGCCCGCGCCGCGACGCAGTTTCTGATCATGAACGGTCGCGGCCGTCCCAGCCGATTTGGATGTTTGCTTGGCCATGCAGGAAATCCTTGAGGTGAACGCGCGAGCTGCGCTGCTTGCTCAATGTCCCGAAAGGATTTGTGTTCCGTCGTCCGTTTGGATCCTGCTTGTGCCGCCCTGGTGCGCCCGAAATAATTCGGACCTACCGCGATGTCTAAGTTTCGCTACTTGGGAAAAGCGCTTCAGCCTCATTCGGCTCAGACAGGTTCACCTGAAATAGGCAGACCAGTCCTGACTTTTCGAAAGTCAGCACCACGCGTCCCGCGGAATCGGAGTCGAATATGCGCTCCAGGAGCTGGGTGCCAAACCCCTTGCGCTCGACAGGGCCGACGGTCGGGCCGCCAGTCTCTCGCCATTCGAGTTCAAGTTGGCGTTGCTGTTTTTGACCAACAAGCTTCCAGGATAGCGAAACCTTGCCGTTCGCATTCGACAGCGCTCCATATTTGATCGCATTTGTCGTAAGTTCATGAAGCGCGAGAGCACATGAAAGGGCAACGTTGGGCGGAAGCCAAACCTTCCCTCCGCTGATTTGAAATCGTTCGATCGGAGCATGTGGCTTGATCGAGGCTGCAACCAGATCATGGAGATCGGCGCCGCTCCAGTTCTTTTGCGTCAGGATATCGTGCGCCTTCGCCAGCGAGATGAGCCGGTCGGACAGGATCCGTCCTGCCTCCGGCAAAGTGGTTGCGTTGCGGATCGTCTGGCTGGCGATAGCCTGGACCACCGAAAGCGTGTTCTTGACGCGATGGTTGAGTTCGTTGACCAACAATTTGCGATGCTCTTCGCCGCGTCTGCGGTCGGTTATATCAAGGCTAATCTGCACGGCACCAATTATGCTGCCGCCCGGGCTGCGGATCGGACGCGCGCTTGAGAGCAGAAAGCGCTCCACGCCCGACGGAAGCGTATAAGCGAATTCTTCGTTGTCGGTCAGTTCTCCGCGCATTGCTCGACTTAGAGGCCGGTCCTCCCGGCTCACGGTATGGCCGTCCTTGGTCGCCACGGTGTTGATCACGAGGTCGGGCGCGCCAAACGATTTGCGGGCGTCGGTCGGCAGACCCATGAGTTCCGCCGCGAAGCGATTGCGAATGACCTGAAGGGCTTGGGGATCATAGGTGAACCAGACCGCTGCCGGCACCGTCTCCAGTACTGTCTCCAGTTCATACCGTCGCTCGGCGATGGCGCGCTCGGCGTCTACCAGCGCCTGCGCAATGGCACCGAACTCGGCAACCGTGGTGGACATGGGCTCAACTGTGCGGCCTTGCCCAAGCGCGTCAGCGCGGGCGGCAAGGTCGGTGGTCGCCCCAGTGAAGCGCTTTCCAACAACGTATCCGAGGGCGATCGACACAAGAAGCGCCAGGAGGCCGATCCCGCAAATTGCCGCGAGCGAACGCCACAGCGGCGCCTGCACCTCGGAAAGCGGGACGTTGGCGGTATAGAACCAATCCGAATATGAGGATCGATAGTAGCCCGCCAGCAGCGTGGTGCCCTCGAAGTTGCGGGACGTGAAGCTGCCGGAGCGACCAACGATTTTTTCCAGATATTCCGGCAATCCGGGTCTGCCGGTCATCTGCTCGTGCGAGCTGGAACGTGCCACGTACCTTCCGTGGCGATCTCCAACACCAACCGTCCACCCCTCGGGCACAGCAGGCATCATGACATCGCGGACGCGCGCGGTCGGGATGGAAATCGAAAGCATCAGATCTTCGCCCGTCGGAGCCGGCACCCGTATGGCAACGGCTACACGGTGGTTTTTGGAATCCTTGCTGGCAAAGACGTCGCTGACGTAAATGCCCGACGCTCGGAGTTTCTCCAAATCCTCCGTTGGCATCGGATCTACCGGCGGCAGAACCACACCGTACCCGATCTCTGTGTTCAACAACTGATTGCGAGCTAAATCGCGCAGGACAATGATCCGGTCCGTCCCTTCGACCAGGCTGAGCGCCTCGCCGCGAAAGGCCGACAGATCGCCATTGGCCAGAGCAGGCGACTTCGACAGACCGTTGAGAGTCGTTTGCAGGTTGGCCAGTTCGCCCTCGACGACGAGCGAAACCTGCCGGGCGGTTTGGCGGGCGTCCTGTTCGAAGCGGGACCGCTCATGCACAGCATATTGGACCAGCAGATAGGCCGCGAAGAGCCAGACGGGTATCACCGCGGCCGCGATCAGACCAAGCAGGTGCGATCGAGCTGATCGACGAGGCAAAATGCTGTTTCCCCTGCCGCCTCAGAAACTTGCCCAACCATAATCGCAAGCCGGTGAACAGCAAGCGTTAGTTCAAGCTAGGGCGGTCGCGGCAGTCGAGAGAAATCCGACCCGCCGACAACGGGCTGATCCCCGCAAACAATGCGTCGGACCGGCCCCTCGGGTCTGCGTGAGAATTATCCTTTGGGGCCGGTTCGCGTCGAAGCCGATTTTTTTATCGAGGATCGGCCTTTCGGAATATCATTCCTGTCTAAGTCTATAACATTAGTAGACTTTAATTCTCGGCCCCTCGATCAGGGCTGGCAATCGAAGCTGTGCCCTCTGTTCCAAAGGATTAAGATACCATGCATACCATGCGAAAACTGATTTCCGCTGCCCTTGTCGGGCTTGCCCTGGCGGCCAGCTCCGCCGCAGCGCTTGGAGCCGACAAGAAAGTCGTCATCGCCTACCAGACGGGTGCCAATCCATACAATCTCGGCATTGCCAATGGCGATCTTGCCAAGAAGACCGGCTGGAACATCGAATTCCGCCGTTTCAATTCAGGCGCCGACATCTTCGCCGCCATCGCATCCGGCGACGTCCAGATCGGCGATGTCGGATCGAGCCCGTTCGCCGCCGCCGTCAGCAGGGGCATCGACGTGAAGGCGTTCTACATCTCCTCGGTCTCTCGTGACGGCGAAGCCCTTGTGGTGCGGCCCGAGATCAAGTCGCCGGCCGACTTGCGGGGCAAGAAGCTCGCCGCAGCACCCGTCTCGACTGACCATTACCAGCTTCTCGCCGTACTCAAGCAGGAAGGTATCACGGAGAAGGAAACCCAGGTCATCGCCATTCCGCAGCCCGAAATCGTCGCTGCCTGGAAGCGCGGTGACATCGATGGCGCCTTCGTCTGGGATCCGGCACTCTCCGAACTCAAGAAGAACGGAAAGGTCCTGCTCACAGCCGGCCAGGTCGCCGATCGTGGCGCTCCGACCTTCAGCGCACTTGTCGTGACCGGTGAATTCGCCAAGGCCAATCCCGACTTCCTCGGCCAGTATGTCCGGCTGATCGATGGCTACACAACGTCATACCTGACCAACCCAGCTTCCTGGGGACCGGACTCCGAGAGCGCCAAGGCGATCGCCAAATTGCAGGGCGGCACGGCGGCCGAGAATTCGGAGCAGCTGAAGACGACGGTTGTTCCGCCGCTCGACGAGCAGGTTTCCGATAAATGGCTGGGCGGTGGTGACAAGAGCGCCGTCGCGAAAATCCTCAAGGACACTGCGGGCTTCCTGAAGGACCAGAAGAAGATCACCGCCATCAAGGACAGCTACGCCGCAGCCGCCGACCCACAATATGTGCAGGCTGCCAAGGCCTCCAACTAGACATCCCTGAACGACATTCGGTTCTGGCTGGCGGCAATCTCGCCAGCCAGAGTGCCTGGAGGCAACCATGCTTCGAATTCGCGACGCCAGCGTCACCTTTCCAGCTTCCGACGGCCAGGACGTTCACGCGCTCGATCACGTCTCGCTCGACATTGCACCTGATTCCATTGTCGTCGCCGTCGGTGCTTCCGGATGCGGCAAGTCGACATTGCTCAACGCGATCGCCGGCTTCCTGCCACTCACCGAGGGCACGATCACTCTGGATGGAAAGGAGATTGTCGCGCCCGGCGGCGATCGTGGTGTCGTCTTCCAGAAGGATACCTTGTTGCCCTGGGCCAATGTGCTGGAAAATGTTGCTCTCGGCCTGAAATACCGGGGCGTGCGGCGCAGCGAACGCCATGAGCGATCAAGGCGTCTGCTGGAACTGGTCGGGCTCGCCGATTTCGCCGAAAAGCCGCCCTATGAACTGTCCGGCGGCATGCGCCAGCGCGTCGGCATCGCGCGAGCCCTGGCCACCGATCCGAAGATCCTGCTGATGGATGAGCCGTTCGGCGCCCTGGACAGTCTGACGCGCGAGACAATGCAGCAGCTTCTGGCCTCGGTCTGGGCCAAGACCGGCAAGCAGATCCTGTTCATCACCCATTCCATCGAGGAAGCCCTCACGCTCGGCACGACCATCGTTGTGATGTC
The DNA here is from genome assembly GCF_056405075.1 of Mesorhizobium sp. P2_A12. Taxonomy (NCBI): domain Bacteria; kingdom Pseudomonadati; phylum Pseudomonadota; class Alphaproteobacteria; order Hyphomicrobiales; family Phyllobacteriaceae; genus Mesorhizobium; species Mesorhizobium sp. P2_A12. The sequence continues at coordinate 282,534 of NZ_JBFUCU010000002.1, read as the reverse complement.
GCCCCGACCTGGCCGTATCGTTGCCCGGTTCGAGGCCGATTTCGTCCGCGAGTTTGCCAGGAGCGGCGACATCGGGCCGATCCAGTCCCACCCGCGTTTCATTGAACTGCGTCAGGAAATCCGCTCGCTGATCCACCAGCCGGAAGGCGCCCGCACAGGAACCTTGCAATGACGCTTGCCGCCAATTCCCCGACTTCGTTCCCACCTTCGACGACCCAGCGCAGGCCTTCCCTCCGGCCACGCCGATCCGCGTCGACAAGCACGCTCGGCATAAGCCTGGTCACGCTGGCTGCGCTGATCGCGTTGTGGTTCATCGCCGCGCGCTTTGGCTGGGCGTCGCCGCTGTTCCTGCCGTCGCCGGCCGAGGTGCTGACCCAGTTCAGTGCCGTCTGGGCCGACGGCTATGCCAACGGCACGCTTCTCGACCACACATTGGCAAGCCTGGGCCGTATCGCGGCGGCGCTCGGCGTCGGCATTTTCCTTGGCATTCCGCTCGGCCTGCTGATGGGCCTCAATCGCTGGGTCAAAGGCATCTTCAGCGTGCCGATCGATCTCTACTGGGGCTTGCCGCCGCTGGCCTACCTGCCGCTGCTGATCATCTGGCTGGGCATCGGCGAGACTTCCAAGATCGTGCTCCTGTCGCTGTCAACCTTTGCCCCAATCTGCTTTGCCGCACAGGCCGGTGTCCGGTCAGTGCCGGCTGAACGCATCAATGCCGCGCTGTCGCTCGGCGCCAGCCGACTGCAACTATTCACCAGCATCATCCTGCCGTCCGCGTTGCCGGAAATCATGACCGGCCTGAAGATTGCCATCGGTGCCGGATTGTCGACGCTGGTCGCGGCCGAGTTGATCGCGGCCCAGTCGGGCCTTGGCTACATGATCATGTCGGCCGCCAATTTCCTCGCCACCGACGTCGTCTTCGTCGGCCTCATCGTCATCGCCATCCTTGCCTTTGCCTTCACCAGCGGCATGCGCTGGCTGGAGCACCGCCTCATCCCCTGGAAGGGCAAGCTCTGAGGCTTACCTGCCCACCCATTCCACATCGCTGAAGGAACAATCCGATGCCCAGCAAGCCGCTCGACCTCTACTGGTACCTGCCGACGCATGGCGATGGACCGTATCTCGGCACCGACGAGCGGCACCGCCCGGCAACCTTCGGCTATCTCAAGGAGATCGCCCAGGCCGCCGACCGGCTGGGCTTCAAGGGCGTGCTGCTGCCCACCGGGACGCGGTGTGAGGATGCCTGGATCGTGGCGGCCGGGCTGATCCCGCTCACCGAACGGCTGAAGTTCCTCGTGGCGCTTCGGCCGGGCAGCGGAACACCGGCCCTGTTTGCCCGTCATGCCGCCACCCTGGACCGCATCTCCGGCGGCCGCGTCCTGCTCAATGTCGTCACCGGTGCAGATCCAGCCGACCTCGCCGGCGACGGCAACAAGCTCAGCCATGACGAGCGCTATGCGCAAACCGACGAGTTCCTGACCATCTGGCGGCGGATCCTTTCGGGTGAGCCGGCGGATTTCGAGGGCAAGTACCTTTCTGCCCACGGCACCGACATTTCCTTCCCGCCGGTTCAGCAACCCCATCCGCCAGTCTGGTTCGGAGGCTCTTCCGACGCCGGCATTGCAATCGCCGCCAAGCATGTGGACACCTATCTGAGCTGGGGCGAACCGGTGGACCAGCTCGCCGAGAAGATCGATCGCGTCAGGAAGGCGGCGGCAGCGCAGGGCCGCACGATGCGCTTTGGCCTTCGCATTCATCTGATCGTGCGCGAAACGGAGGATGAGGCCTGGGCTGCTGCTGACCGGCTGATCAGCCACGTCACCGACGACCTGATCGCCGAAGCCCAGAACGGATTTGTCCACATCTCGGAATCCGTTGGGCAGAAGCGAATGTCGGCACTTCATCAGGGCCGGCGCGACCGGCTGGTTGTCGGTCCGAATCTGTGGGCTGGACCTGGGCTGGTGCGTGGCGGCGCGGGAACGGCGCTGGTCGGCAATCCCGACAATGTTGCAGCGCGCATACGTGAGTATCAGGACATCGGCATCGAAACGATCATCGCGTCCGGCTACCCGCACCTGGAAGAGGCGTTCAACGTCGCCGAACTGCTTTTCCCCAAACTCGGGTTGAGTGGCGAAGCCGCACCCGTGGAGCGAAGCTGGGACGTCGAGTTCGGACGCGGTGTGCCTTCCAAGGTCGCAGCCTCCGCATCGTGACGTCCTGTCTGCTCCGCACTCGGAACAACCACACCTACTGGTGACATCGAAGGACTGAGATAGGGCCGGCAGCAGACCGGCAGCTTAGGGGAACGTGGCATCCCGGTGGACAGTCCGCGTCTTGCGGACTCCGTCCTGCGGTGGGACATTCGTCAATTCGTGGGCGAATGGCCTGCATTTGCCAAACCTGCCAAAGTCGAAATTTCGACCCGCCACCCCTTCCAGACCTTGACGAAAATTGGTGCGCCTGTTTGAGACCGGGGCAATGGGGACATTTGCTCCATGGGGAGAAGAGCAAGCGGTGGGCAAGCTGGTGAAGCGCGTTTTTCGATTGTTTGCCGCGGTGATCATGGCGTCCGGGGTGACCGGCTGCACAAGCATTTCCTACTACGCGCAGTCGTTGGAGGGTCATGTGCAGATCATGGCGGCGCGCGAAAATGTTGGAAAACTGATCCATGATCCTTCCACGCCCGAGGCATTGCGCGCCAAGCTGACGTCGGCGAGCGCCATTCGTCGGTTTGCCACAGATGAACTGGCACTGCCCGAAAACAACAGCTACCGCAGCTATGTTGACATCGGCAGGGACGCTGTAACCTGGGCCGTTTTTGCCGCGCCGCAATTCTCGCTGACGCCACGAACATGGTGCTTTCCTGTGTTCGGCTGCGTTCCGTACCGCGGTTACTTTGCTCGGAAATCCGCGACTGACAGCGCTGTCGAGCTTCATCGACAGGGGTTGGACGTCTATGTCACAGGCGTCACCGCCTATTCCACACTGGGCTGGTCCAGTGACCCGCTGCTAAGCACCATGCTTCGTCAGGACGACACGTATCTCGCAAGCCTTGTCTTTCATGAGCTGGCGCATCAGCGCATCTATGTGAATGACGACTCCGCATTCAATGAGGCTTTCGCGGTTGCCGTCGAAACCACCGGCGTTAGGAAATGGTTGCGCGCAGCTGGCGATCGCGCCGGATTGCGCCGCTACGAAGCCGATCGCAAGCGCCGTGCCGATTTTCTTGGACTGGTGTCGAAAACTCGGGACGAGTTAGGGCAGGTCTATGCAAGTCCCCGTACCCCGGAGCAGATGGCGGCTGCCAAGGCAGCGACGATCGACAAGCTGCGGACGCGCTACAGGCAAATGCGCGACAGGCGCTGGGCCGGATACCGGGGGTACGACGCGTGGTTCGATGCCCCGATCAACAACGCAAAGCTCGCCGCGACCGCTGTCTATGGCGAACAGGTTCCGACGTTTCTTCGCTTGTTCGATCTGTGTTCCGGCGACTATCCAAGGTTCTACGCTTCTGTTCGGCGGATCGCCGATTTGAACAAACCTTCCCGCGCCGAAGCGCTTAAGGCTGCGGCCACGTGTGATTGACTTGAACAAGCAGGGGCGCACGGTCTCTGGAATGTTCCGATGTCAGATTGGGGACCAAAAGGAGACGGTCCGATTTGGGAAGCTACGTCGCGAAAGTTGCCGTGTTCACGAACCTAGAAATGCTGGCATCCTTCGTATGTTCTCGTATGGTCTGGCGACCCGAAGAAGAGACCCGACTAGTGCAGACCAAAAAGCACTGCCCGCCGGCTCGCGCTCTCCGGGACCAATATTTTACTGATACGGCCCTTTGAGGTTCGATTTTTCAACTGCATGGCAAAGGCGATTTATCAGCCGAACAAGCTCTTCGCCTTGTTCAGCGACGATCTCGCCGCGCTCACTCAGACGCGCGTCTGCAAGAGCCCGCCACAATCGGGTTTGCCGCTCGCAGAGATCCGCGAGGTCGGAGCATTCCTGTCCATTCAATTGCAAAAGGTCGCGCGCTGTCACTGGTCCGATGCCCGAAGGCGTGGTTGCGCCCAGTGAAAGATACTCTGGCGGCACGGTGCCTTTGGCGTTCGTCACCGATTTTTGGCAGATGACGTCGAAGATCTGGTCGACGGCCTGCCTGGCGCCGGCGACGCGCGAAGGGTGATCCGTATCGGCCGCGGCATGCGGCAGAAGTTCAAGCTTGCCGCCATGCCTCTCGACAAGGTCGAGATAAGGTAGCATAGGCCCGGAGAGGCTGCCGGTCGACGCATCCCTGAACAGGTCGGCATCGATTGCAGCATGGCGCACAAGTCCTGATGACAGGGCGTCGTCAAGAGCCCGAACGTCGACAAGCTCACCGCGATCGTAGTTGACCAGCACCGCGCCCTTGTTCATGCGTGACAGGACATCCGCACCGATGAGCCCGGCATTGGCGTAGCGGCCGGTCTGCGCATCCTGCTTGCCCAGGCCGACATGGACGCTCAGCACATCGGCACCTTCAGCCGCGTCGGCGAGGTCCGCCGCGAAGGCAAAGCCCTCGGCTTCTACCCAGTCGCGGTGCCGTGGCCGGGCATGGATCACCACCCGCATGCCGAAGGCACGGGAGAGCTTGGCCACTTCCCTGCCGATATTGCCGTAGCCGATGATGGCGATCGTCTTGCCTTCGAGTTTTTCGGTCGAGAAATCACGCAGCTCCCTGCCGGTGTCGAAATCGCCGCGTGCCACCCGGTCGTGAAGCAAGCCGACCGGGAGATCCGGCAGCACTTTCAGGATCGCCTTCATCACCATCTGCGCCGTCGCGCGGCTGTTGATGCCGGGCGTGTTCATCAGCACCGCGCTGCCGCCTTCGCCGCTGCCGCCGCCCCAGGAGCGCGAGCCCATATTGCCGGTGCCGGCGCCGATCCGCACGCCGGCGAGCGCAAAGACGGTCTCGGCGGGAAGCAAGGTCGCAGCGGCGATGACGGCGTCATAGCGGCCGTCGCCGGCGGCTTCGATCAGCTGCTCGCGGGTGCTGAGGTCCGGCTGGTAGAAGAAATGCACCCGGCCCCGCTCGAGCCCCGTTTTGTCGCCAAGCGCGGACAGGTGGAAGCGGCCGCCTTTAGCTTCGATATGCGCACGCGCTTCGCTCGGGTCAGGCTTGCCGTCCGGTCCGAAGCGCAGGCCGACCAGATCGCAGATCAGCACGGCGTAGACGCTTTGCGGATCGATCGGCTCCACGGCCAGCGTATTGGTGTTTGCGGTCACGTCGTTTCCCCATGCAAGAACGGAAAGGCCTGCCGGTACAGCAGCGCGCTCTGAGTAATCAGAACCTATCCGCCCGGAAGGGGGTCAGATCGATCGCTGGCGGCAAACCGGCGGCAAGTTGCGACACGATCTTGCCGGTGACAGCCCCTCCGATCAGGCCCTGATGGCCGTGGCCGAAGGCGTAGATGACGTTCTTCGCCCGCGATGACCGGTCGATGACCGGAATGCTGTCGGGGGTTCCCGGCCGATGTCCCATCCAGCGCGTGACCTCGCCGACCTCCAGCTTCCTGAACATCGGCTTCGCTTGCTTCAGGAGAACATCTGCCCGGATCATGTTGGCGGGCGCCTTCAGCCCGGCGAATTCGACATTGCCGGCGATCCGCAGACCGTCCTCCATCGGCGAGGCGACGAACTTGCGGTCAGCGGAGATCGTCTGGATGCGCAGGCCGGTATCGGCACCCCTGACCATGATGTGGTAGCCACGCTCAGTTTCCAACGGAATGCGGTCGCCGAGCTTGCGGGCAAGATCGCCCGACCAGGCGCCGGCGCACAGCACCACGGTTTCGACCGGCATGCACTCGCCGCCTTCCAGCCTCAGCGCCGAGGGACCATTGGCCCCCATATCGTAGCCGAGCACTTTTGCCCTGATGAAGCGGGCGCCCTGACGTGCCGCATGTTCGGCGAGCTTGGCGACAAGACGGCCGGGGTTGGGGCACTGCCCTTGTTCGGGCAGATAGACCGCACTCTTGAAGATCGGCGCCAAGGCCGGTTCGAGCTGGCGGATTTCGTCGGCATCGAGAATGTCGACCTTGACGCCGTGCTCGCGGCGCAGCCCGAGGCCATAAGCCCCCTTCGACGGCCCGTCTGCCGTTTGATGGACGAAGAGCTGGCCGCGCTTCTGCAACAGATCCTCGCAGCCGGCGGCCTTGATCAGCGGCTCGTAGCATTCGAATGTGTAGCGGTGCAGTGAGCGCATCGCCGCCGATATTTGCTCGACACGCGGCTTGCGGCTGGCGGCTAGGAAGCGCAGCAGCCAGGGCAGTGCGTGCGGCAGATAGGCGAGCCGCACGATCAGCGGACCTTCCGGATCCATTAGCCATTTCGGCACGTTGCCAAGCACGCCGGGCATCGAGTTCGGGATGCAGGATCCCGGACAGATGCCGCCGGCATTGCCGAATGAGCATTGCTCTTCCGAACCCGGCAACGCCGGATCGACCACCTCAACGGCAAAACCCTGCTCAAGCAAATAGTTCGCGGTGCAGACGCCGATGATGCCGGCGCCGATGACCGTCACCTTGCCGCGCGGCGTGCCTGTCGATGTCATGGCGATCGATCCGTTGTGCCGATCAGGGCGCGATCGCGCTCGGCGTGCCGGCGCGGAAAGCAGGCAGCGACCGCGCCACCATCTGCTGCAGCATGCGGAAATCGGAGAGATAGGCCATGAAGCGATAGCCCATCTTGCGCATGTCGACGCCGTAGGCGACCGAACCGCAATGGATGCCCGGAATGACGCCGGCCTCCTTGCACTTCGCGGCAATGTATTCGATCGCCTCGTAGACCGCCGGATAGCGCGGATCGAAGCCAGGTGCCTCGCCCATGGTCACAGCAAGGTCCGACGGACCGACGAAAATGGCGTCGAGGTTCGGCGTCTTCAGTATGTCCTCCAGGTTCTTCACCGCCTGCTCGCTCTCGATCATCGCCATGGTGATGATGGTATCGTTGGCGTGCTGGAAATAGTCCGCGCCGGCATAGAGCGAGGCGCGCAGCGGGCCGACGCTGCGGCCGCCCTTGGGGAAATAGCGGCAGGCCTTGACGAAGGCGTCCGCTTCCTCCGCAGTGTTGACCATCGGGCAGATCACGCCATAGGCACCAGCATCGAGCACCTTGCCGATGATCGCGGGGTCGTTCCAGGGCACGCGCACCATCGGCGTCGTGTCCGTCGTCGAGATCGCCTGCAGCATCGGCACGGCGTCGACGTAGTCGGTCGCGCCATGCTGGAGGTCGACGGTCAGCGCGTCCCAGCCCTGCTGGGCCATCAACTCCGCCGAGATCGACGACGGAATGCCGAGCCAGCCCGTCACCACTTCGCCGCCGGCCGCCCAGATATCCTTCACCTTGTTCTTGCGCATAGAATTCAAATCCTTTGCTATTGTCGGGAATTCAAAATCAGGTCCGCCGCCTTTTCAGCGATGGCAATGGTGGTGATGTTGGTGTTGGCGGCGACGATCGTCGGCATGATCGAGGCATCGACGACGCGCAGGCCCTGCACGCCGCGCACCCGGCATTCGGCGTCGAGCACCGCCAGCGGATCGCTGTCGGCGCCCATCTTGCAGGTGCCGGAGACATGCCAGCCCGACCAGACGGATTGCTTGACCCAGTCGGCGATCAGCTCTTCATTGCCGAGCATCGCCTGGATGCGATCGGTGGTGCCGAACTTGCGCTTGAGCAAGGTCTCGCGGAAGAACGGCGCGTAGTCGAAGAGATAAGCCGCGGTCGCGGTCTTGATCCAGTTCGACGGCTTGCGGACGCTGAGTGCACGCGCCTCGTCGCTATAGCCGGCCAGGAACCAGGTGTTGACGTGCTGCTGGACGTCGGGCGACTGCATGATCTTGCAGATGCGCTTGAAGCCATCGACCAGGCGCATCAGGTCGCGACCGTCAGAGGCCATGTTCAGATCGACGATCGGCTCGTCGGTCTGGACTGCCGACTTCAAGGTGACGGTTCCGCGCGAATAGGATTTGTTGACGCAGACATTGAGCGCGCCCATTGCCTTGCCAAGCGGATGCCAGCCGGCGCGGTTGACCGGCATCAGCAGCATGTCGCCGGGATGGCAATCGGCGTAGTTGGAAGAATATCTGACGCCCAGAAAGATGTGACGTCGCTGACCGGGCTTCAGCCGCGCCGATTTCTTGAAATGCGCGCCGACGGCCAGATGCGGATGATCGGTCAGGTTCTCGCCGACGCCGGGACGGTCGGCGACCACTTCGATGCCCAGCCGCTTCAGTTGCGCCGCCGGCCCGATACCGGCACGCAGCAGGATGGCCGGCGAATGCAGCGCGCCGGCCGAAACGATGGTCTCGCCGGCACTGTGGACCTTTGTCAGGCCAGCGATCGTAACCTCGACACCGGTGACGCGCGTCCCCTTGGTCACCAGTCTCTCGACGAAGGCATGGGCGAAGATGTGGAGGTTCTTGCGGGCACGCACCTCGGCGTCGAGATAGCCGATCGCGGTCGAGACGCGGCGATCGTTCTCGTTCGACAGCGGCAGCGGGAACGAGCCGTCCTCGAAACTGCCATTGTAGTCCGGGCGGTAGGGGTATTCGCTTTCCGTCACCTTGAGGACGGACCTGGTGAAACCGGCCCAGTCCCGCGGAAAGATGCGGCGGATCGGAATCCTCCCGGTCTTGTTGTGAAGCTCGCCATCGAAATCGAGATCGCGCTCGAGCTTCTTGAGATAGGGCAGCATGCCGTCCCAACCCCAGCCGGGCAGACCGAGACCTTCCCATTCGTCATAGTCGTGCGGCATGCCGCGCACGGCGAACTGGCCGTTGATGCTGGAGCCGCCACCCATCACCCTGGCCTGTTCGAGCTTGGCCGTCTTGACCACCTGCGCGTTCTGCTTCGGCGAGCGGTTGAAGACGCGCAGTTCCGTCCAATGGTATTTCGGGTCGAAATAGGAAAGGCCGGGATAGCTGTCGGCGATGACCTCCGGGACGTCATCCGGCGGAGTGTCGGGTCCGGCCTCGAAAAGCGCGACTTGCATCGTGCCGTTTTCCGAGAGACGGCTGGCGAGCACGGCGCCCGCCGAGCCGCCGCCGACGATGATGTAATCGAATTGCATGTGCTTGCGCTCGCTCAAGCGTAGTTGGCCCAGATGGCCTTCTGGCGCAGGAACGCCTCGAAACCGGCACGGCCCATATCCTTGCCGAAGCCGGAGCCCTTGTAGCCGCCGGCCGGGTAGGTGAACTCCGGGCCGCGCCCGTGCTGGTTGATCCAGACCATGCCGGCCTCGATCGAATCCGCCGCCTTGAGCGCCTTCTTCAAATCCGTGGTGTGGACGCTGGCGGCAAGCCCGTAGACCGGATGCGCCGCCTGGGCGAGGCCTTCTTCCAGATCTGTGAAGCTGCGCACCGTCAGCACCGGACCAAAAAACTCGTCCCTGAAACCGATATTGTCGTCGTCGACGTTGCCCAGGATGGTCGGCGCGAAAAAACTGCCTTCGTTGCGGCCTTCCAGCACCGTGCCGCCAGTGACGACGGAGGCGCCCTGGCTCACCGTGGCGCGGACCATCGTATCGATGCGCTCGAGCTGCTTGCGGCTGATGATCGGCGCGAAGGTGGTTGTCTCGTCCCAGGTCGGTCCTGCCTTGATCGCCTTGGTCCGGGCGATGACGCGCTCGATCAGCTGGTCGGCGATCTTATCCTCGACGATCAGCCGCGAACCGGCCGTGCAGACCTGGCCGGCATTATCCATAAAGGCGGCCGCGACGCGCCCGGCCACCACGTCGATGTCACCGGCATCGGCCAGCACCAGCTGCGGGCTCTTGCCTCCGAGTTCGAGCGTGACGGGCTTGATGCCGGACTGGGCGGCCAGCGTCATGATTGCGGCACCGGTCTGCGTCGAGCCGGTGAAGGAGATTTTCAATATATCGGGATGGCGCACGATCGCCGCTCCCGTTGTGTGACCGTAACCGTTGACGACATTGAACAGGCCGGCCGGAATGCCGGCCTTGGTGGCAAGTTCCGCAAGCGCCAAGAGGCTGTGCGGGGTCAGTTCCGACGTCTTCATCACTACCGCATTGCCGGCGGCCAGCGCCGGGGCGAATTTCCAGGCCGCGGTGATCATCGGGAAGTTCCAGGGAACGATGGCGCCGACAATGCCGTAGGGTTCATGCTTGACGATGCTCAGCGCATTCGCCTCGGTCGCGGTGACCGTGCCTTCGATCTTGTCGCAGAACTCGGCGTAGTAGCGCACGACGCCGGCAGTGCGCACCGCGTCACGGACGATCGTCATCGAGATCAGCCGGCTCGACCCCATCGCCTCCAACTGTCCGAGATAGGTTGCGTTCTCCTCGATAAGCGCCGCGAACCGCATGAGGACGGCGGCGCGATCGCGCGGTGCGATCTTCGCCCAGCGGCTCTGCGCCATCGCCTTCTTCGCCGCATCGACGGCCTGTTGCACCGCCGCTTCGCCACCGTCGGTGATCAATCCCATGGGCTGGAGATCGGAGGGCCGGAGAACCTCAATTTCAGCGCCAGGCAAGTCAACATACTGCCCGCCGATATGATGGCCCCTGGGGATGGCGATTGTGGCCGGATCGAAACTCAGTGTCATTGATGTCTTCCTTTTGCGGCCATCTCGAAAGGGGGGCGCATTCGACGATGTCCACTTGACTGTTTTCGCGTGAAGCGGCGTGCCGTCAGCACGCCTCCTCGGCCTCACGCGCCTCGAGGAACGGGCGAAGCAGATCCGCCGATTCATGGAAGCGTCCGACGAATGTCTTCAGACGCGGATGTTCGGGATGCAGCAGCACCTTGGCCGGCGGCCCCTGCTCCGCCACCAGCCCCTGGTCGAGGAACACAACCCGATCGGCGACCTCGAAGGCAAAGCCCAGTTCATGGGTGACGATCACCATGGTCATGCCGCTCCTGGCCAGTTCGACCATTGCCTTCATGACTTCGCCGACCAGTTCGGGATCGAGCGCTGAGGTCGGCTCGTCGAACAGCATCACCTTCGGCTGCATGGCCATGGCTCTGGCGATCGCGACGCGCTGCTGCTGGCCGCCGGAAAGCTGGCGCGGATATTTTTCGACGTGCTGCGCCAGCCCCATGACATCGAGAAGCTTCAGTGCCGTTTGACGCGCCTGCTCCTTCGGCTCCTTCTTGACGATGACCGGACCTTCCATGACGTTTTCGAGCGCCGTCATGTGCGGAAACAGATTGAACTGCTGGAAGACCATGCCGGTCTTGGAGCGGATGCGGTTGACCTCCTGGGCCGGTATCTGGGCGCCCTTGCCGTCGGCCTGCCTATCGAACAGCGTCTCGTCATCGATGACGATGCTGCCGCTGGTCGGCACGTTGAGCAGGTTGATGCAGCGCAGCAGCGAGGTCTTGCCCGATCCGCTGGCGCCGATCAGCACGACCACCTCGCCTTCGACGACCGAGAGATCAATGCCGTTCAGCACACGCTTGTCGCCGAACTTGAGGCAGATGCCGTCCAGCCGCAGGACAGGCTTGTCATCCTTGTCCGTCACGGCGCTTGGTTCACTTAGGCTCATTTGAGGCTCCCGCTCTTTTCGAGTTTCCGGGACAGCAGCGTCAGCGGGATCAGGATGATCAGGAAGATGACGCCGACTGCGGTGTAAACTTCCATCGGCCGATAGGTGAAGCTGCTGATATAGCTGGCCTGATAGAGAAGATCCGGAACCGTTATCATCGACAGCAGCGTGGTGTTCTTCATCTGGATGATCGACTGACCGGCGAGCGGCGGGATCATCTTGCGGAAGGCCTGCGGCAGGATGATCCGGCGCATGCGCTGGCCATAGGACATTCCGATGGCGGTCGCCGCATCCGTCTGGCCAGGATCGACCGACTGGACGCCGGCGCGCAGGATTTCAGCGTAGAAAGAGCCGACATAGCAACTGAGCCCGATGAAGCCGGCCCAGAATTTCGTGACATTGATGCCGGCGAAGATCGGGAATGCGTAATAGACCCACAGAAGCGTGACGAGCAGCGGAATGTTGCGGAAGAACTCGACATAGACCTGGCCGAGAACGACCAGCGGCTTGAACGTGCTCAGCTGGATAAGCCCGATGAACAGGCCGATCAGCATGCCGGCACCAATCGTGATGACGGTGAAGTAGAGCGTCATCAGCAGGCCCTGCCAGAGCAGCCCGATATTGTTGGTTATGACTGTATAGTCGAACATGGCGTCCTCACTGGTTCGATGCACGTCCAGTGGTTGCCTGACCGCCGCACCAGGCGGCGGTCAGGCTGTTGCGATCAGAAGGAGAACCCTGCCGGAAGGATCGACAGGTCGATGCCGCGGGCTTCCCACGAGCGGGCAAGCTTGCCCTGGGCGAGGCCGAGCGAACGCTCCTGCAGGATCCAGTTGGTCAGGAAGTTGATGAAGCCGGCATTGCCGGGCTTGCGGGCGACGGCCAGCGTTGCCGGATTGCGCAGGATCGGCTCCGGCAACGAGACGTTGCCTATCTTCTGGTTGGTGATCTGCAGCGCATCGAAAATGGAAAGCACGACGCCATCGGCGCGGCCGGCCTGCAGTTCCATCAGCGCCAGACCACGATCTTCCACAGGCGTGATCTTGGCCTTCGGCAGCAGGGCTTCGGCGACGACCTGCATGGTGCTGCCCTTCTGCACGACGACGGTCTTGTCCGGCGAGTTGAGTTCGGCCCAGGTCTTGACCGGCTTGCCGGGAGGCGTCAGCACGGCCCAGGCGTCGGTGAACAGCGGCTCCCATAGATAGTCGACGACAAGGCCGCGCTTCGGGTTCGGATTGACGCCGATGGCGATGTCGATTTTGTTGGCCTGGAAGTCGGCTGCGAGATTGCCCCAGGTCGTCTCGACAGGCTCGAGCTTGACGCCGAGCTGGGTCGCGATCTCGCCCAGGAATTCGTAGTAGAATCCGCTCCACTGGCCTGTGGCCGGGTCCTTGATATAGCCGGGCTCCTCGCCGGTCATCACCGGAACCTTGAGCACGCCACTGGCGCGGATCTGGTCGATGACGGCGGACGGACTGTCGTCGGCGGAAGCGGCGATTGGCGCGGTGAGCAGGCCAAGACCAATGGTCAAAGCAGCCATGAACGTACGCATTACTGTGAATTTCATGTCATTCCCCTTTCTGAGTTATTTGTGCTTAGCGGGCTAGAAATCCCTTCGAGAGGGGGTCGCCCTTCTCGAAGTAGATGGTCTGGGTCGAGGTGATGAAGGCCGAGCCCTCGATCTCGATGATCATCGCCTCGCGGCCTTGCTCCTCGACGCGCCTTTGCAGGCGCGCCTCGAACGGAATGCCGAAGATACTCTTGGCGTGATAAGTCTGGTCGGGGCTGATCAGCCCCTTCCCGAGCAGATAGGTCAGGCGCGCCGACGTCCCGGTGCCGCAAGGCGAGCGGTCGAACTTGTTGGATTCCAGGACAAGAAAATGCGTCGCCGACGTCTCGCTGTCGGCGTCGTGAAACAGCACGCTCGGCGCGGCCGCGCCCGCCAGCATCGGCAGGTCCTTCGTCGCCGCCTTGATCGCGTCCTTGATCCTGGCGCCGGCCTGCATCAAGACCGATGCATTGTCCGGGATCAGCTTGAAGCCGAGCGGCGCGGCGTCCACCAGCGCGTACCACATGCCGGCATAGACGATCGCGGCATCGACCTTGCCGATGCCTTCGACGGCAACGCTCAAGCGCTCCAGCCCGACATAGCTCGGTACATTAGCTATCCGCACGCGGTCCAGCGAGCCGTCGTCACTCCAGATCAGATGAACGGTCACGATGCCCGCCGGCGTTTCCAGCGTGAAGCTGTCGCCCGTTTCGACAGAGATCTGGCCTGTGAAGGCCAGCGTCCTGGCAAGGCCGATCGTGCCGTGGCCGCACATATCGAGATAGACATAGGACGAGATGAAGAACGCGCCATAGTCGGCGACATCGGAGGCTACCGGCACGAGACCGACCATGGCCGCATGGCCGCGCGGTTCGTGCAGCAGCGCCGGGCGAAGATGGTCGAAGCGCTGGCGAAAATGGTCCCGCTTCTCGCGCACGCTCGAACCGGAGAGTTTCGGAACGCCGCTCAGGATGACGCGCGTCGGGTGGCCGGCGGTGTGGGAATCGATGACGCTGAACGCTGACGAGAAGCTTGACACGAGCTAGCCCTCTCCGAAGGCGTCGCGAATGCCGGCCCGCATGCTTTGCCAGATTTCCCGGATGAGGTTCTCGGTCATCGCCTTGGCGCTTTCGCCATCGCCGGCGGTGATCGCATCATAGATGCGGGCCGTGTCGTCGAGCGACAGCTGGATGATCTTCGGATCCTGCTCGTAGGCGTGATAGCGATAGCGCAACGCCTGCTTTTCCAGCCCGCCGAGCAGGCGCGTCAGCGTCTTGTTGCCGGCAAGGTCGTAGGTCAGAAATGACCCGCGCACGTCGACGATGAAGAACTGCCGGGCGTCGCTTCTGGACTGCGCCTCCTTCAGCTCGGACAGCAGGAGCTTGAACTCGGCTTTTTTCGCGATGTCGACGGATTCGGCGGCCTGCTTGGCAACCAGTCCTTCCAACTCGATGCGGCACATATAAACCTCATCGAAGTCTCGCTGCGACATCGGCGAGACCCAGATGCCGCGCCTGGCCTCGCGCGTCACCAGACCATCGCGCTCCAGCAGCCGCAACGCCTCACGCACCGGTGACCGGCTGACGCCGTACCGTTCGGCGACCGTTTCCTCGGTCAAGCGCTCCCGAGATTTGATGCGGCCGAAGATGATCTCTTCCTCGAGCATCTCGGCGAGATTCTCGGGGATGGCGACCGACAATTTTTGGATGCGCGCTAAAATCATGTCGACACCATACTGTATACAATGTACAGGTCAAGCCATCGCGGAAACTTTCTTGTTACGTGCAATCTGCCGGCGGCTTTCCGCGCGCTGCCGGGCCGGAAAGGGCCAGGACATGTATTCAGAGACGATCGAGCTGCTGATTGACGGGGTGTGGAGCCAAGGGTCGGACGGCAAGTCCGAGCCATTGATCAATCCTGCCACCGAGGAGGTGCTGGCAACGGTGCCGCATGCCACGGAGGCCGATCTCGACCGTGCTCTTGCCGCCTCGCTCAAAGGCTTCAAGCTGTGGAAGACGATGACCGCGATGCAGCGCTGGGCGATCATGGACAAGGCCGCCGACCTGATCGAGCAGCGCAAGGACACGATCGCCCGTATCCTGACGATGGAGAACGGCAAGGCGCTGGCCGAGGCCACCGGCGAGGTGCAGTTCGCCGCGGACGCGACCCGCTGGTATGCCGAGGAAGGCAAGCGTGCCTATGGCCGCATCGTCCCTGCCCGGCTGCCCGGCGTGCGGCAGATGGTGTTCAAGGAACCGGTCGGCCCGGTCGTCGCCTTCGCCGCCTGGAACTTTCCGGCCAGCAATGTCATCCGCAAGATCTCCGGCGCGCTCGGCGCTGGCTGCTCGATCATCCTGAAGCCGGCGGAGGAAACGCCGGGAACCGCGGTCGCCATCGCCCGCTGCTTCCAGGACGCCGGACTGCCGGCTGGCGTACTCAACATCGTGTTCGGCGAGCCGGCCAAGGTTTCATCCTATCTGATCGCCTCGCCGATCCCGAAGAAGGTCTCGCTAACCGGCTCGACGGCGGTCGGAAAGCTGCTCCAGAAGCAGGCGGCGGACACGCTGAAGCGCTGCACCATGGAGCTGGGCGGCCACGCCCCCGTCATCGTTTATGAGGACGCCGATCTCGACAAGACGCTCGATACGGTCGTCGCCTTCAAGTTCCGCAATGCCGGCCAGGTTTGCACCTCGCCGACCCGCTTTTACGTGCATGAGGCTGTCTATGACCGCTTCATCGACGGCTTCGCCTCACGCGCCGAAAAGCTCAAGATCGGCGACGGCCTCGACGCAAACGTGCAGATGGGCCCGATGATCGCGCCGCGACGGCTCGACGCCATGGACGGTTTCGTCAGCGATGCAACGGCGAAAGGCGCGAGCGTCGTCACCGGTGGCAAGCGGATCGGCAACAAGGGCTATTTCTACGCGCCGACATTGCTGAAGGACGTGCCGGATACGGCGCGCATCATGGCGGAGGAGCCGTTCGGGCCGATCGCGCCGACCACCACCTTCTCAACCTTCGACGACATGATCGAGCGGGCAAATTCGCTACCTTACGGCCTGGCCTCCTTCGTCTTCACACGCAATCTCAGCCTCGCGCAGAAAACCGAGGTGGCGCTGGAGGCCGGCATGGTCGGCGTCAACCACATGATGGTGTCGACGCCGGAAACACCATTCGGCGGCGTCAACGAATCCGGCTACGGCTCGGAGAGCGGCATCGAAGGCCTCGATGCCTATCTGCGGACGAAGTTCGTAACCGAGATGTAGAGCGCGGCAATCGATGGCAGCCCTCGGGAGCCCACTATAAATCAATAAAATCAATGCCACGGGCGAAGGTTCGCCAGCCATGACTTGGCCAACCCAACCAATGTATACCACTAAATCATTGATAAATAACAATAATGGTGGGCCCGGAGGACGTATCAAGAACGTTGATTTTATTTAGTTTTCGTGGGCCGAAATCAGAAATCTTTCCCGCATCGTTTCGTATGGTTCCGCGACGCTTCACCATCGAAACTCGGCTAATTCTATGACCCCTATTGATCCACGCGCCCTTAAGCAATCTGGAAGGCTGTAACACTTCCAGTTTGGTCTGCTGCGTTTGGTCCAGCATGGTTGCAAAAAAAGCCGTCTCGCCTCGATGTCGGTTCTGCCAGCTAGCGCCGCGATTGTGCCGGCGTGAACCGCAGCGCCGGCCCGCGCCCTGGACTAAACTACCCGAGAGTTTGACTGGCGAGGCCATAGGTCACCGGCGCAGATGCGCCGCCGACGGCAAAATCGGCGAGGCGTTTGCCCATCGACATGGTGAGAACCGTGTCGAAAACCGGCATTCCGCTGTGTGACAGAAAGGCGGCGAACTCGCCTTTGTCCATGTGGGTGTCGATGCGCAGGAAGGCCCCCGAATGGTCGGCCACGTGCGGCCGCACGATCGCCACGGCATCCGCGTCGCTTTCCGCCACAACCGGCCCCACGACATGGCCCCGCCCGAACGGCCGACAGAGCGCGAATGCGTTCAGCCTGCCATTCTTGAAAAGACCATAGCCGGCCGAGTGGGCGAATAGCTGTTCGACGAGCGCCGTCCGCCTCACGCCAAATCCTGCCGCGTCGAGCGCGATCGCAGCGGGAATATCCCTTGCGTCCAAAGTCCGGACATCGCCTCGAATATTTGCGGGCCTACCCGTCGTCGGCATGCGGGCGATGCCCTGGCATTGATAAACGGTCTTCTCCGGCTGGAAGTCGAGCGAGAGATAGAGCCGCCTTGCCGCGCGCGTTGCATTGAGGCGCAGATTACTGCCGACGACCTTGTCGAAGACCCGCTTCATCAGCCATTGCCCCGCCCCCAGGGTTTGGAGCCGCGGCGAGGTGATGACCATGCCCACGGTTGCGAAATCGGCACCATGCGCGAACCACATGGCCGAACCGAGAACCCGGCCGATCTCATCGAGCGCCACGAACCCCTCTCCCGACTCGCGCAGGAATTGCCAGTCCTCGGCGCGATGTGGCCATCCCACGGAGAGCGAGAGCGCGTGCAACAGGTCCAGCTCGACGCTTTCGATGTCGCCGACGCGCATCGAGAAGGTATCGATTTTCAAGCTTCCGGACGGCTTCAAGTCCATGCCCCTGTAAGATTATCGTACCAGAGGGCGACGCACCGATGGCCACCCTCTGCCCCTACCAACGCTAAACAAGCAGACCGGTACGATTTGCTCGAAAGCCGCGCACCAACGATAGATTCAACTGAAACATTTCCGCTTTCGGCACGCAATCGCGAAAGAACGCAGACATTCTCTGCGGAAATGTAGCAGCACACAATCGTCGGCATCGATCCCGGCGATCCCGATATGCTTTGAGGGCTGGAATGGACGTCTTCGACATCCTCGACCGTCTCGTCGCCTTCCCATCGGTCGCCGGCAAGCCGAACGGTGACATCGCCGACTGGATCGAGGCCTATCTCGCGGGGCACGGCGCGCAGGTCACGGTGCTGCCGGGGCCGGAAGGCGACCGTTCCAATCTTTTCGCGACGATCGGCCCTGCCGATGTCCCGGGCTACATACTGTCCGGCCACATGGACGTCGTCCCCGCCGGCGAACCGCAGTGGAGCTCGGCCCCTTTTGCGCTGCGCCGGGAGGGCGAGCGGCTCTATGGACGCGGCACCACGGACATGAAGGGGTTTCTGGCCGCGGTGCTCGCGGCCGTGCCCACGCTGGCGAAGCTGCGCCTTGCCAGGCCAATCCACTTTGCCTTCTCCTATGACGAGGAGGTGGGATGCCGCGGCGTGCCGCATTTGATCGCCCGCCTTGCCGAACTTTGCGCCAAGCCGCTCGGCGTGATCGTCGGCGAGCCAAGTGGCTTGCGCGCCGTGCGCGGCCACAAGGGCAAGGCGGCCGCCCGCGTGACGATCAACGGACGCTCAGGCCATTCCTCGCGGCCCGATCTCGGCCTCAACGCCATCCACGCCATGGCCGGTGCGCTGAGCACGGCCGTGAGCGAAGCTGAACGGCTGACGAACGGTCCGTTAGACCCTGCCTTCGAGCCGCCCTACTCCTCGCTGCAAGCGGGCGTGGTGGCGGGCGGACAGTCGGTCAACATCATTCCCGGCACCTGCGCGCTGGACCTGGAGGCGCGCGCCATTCCAGGCGTCGACCCGGCCAGCCTGCTCACACCGGTCAAGGCGCGAGCCGAGGCCCTTGCGGCCGAAGGCTTTCGGGTCGAGTGGACGCCGATGAGCGCCTATCCGGCGCTGTCGCTGCCGCAGGACGCGGCACTGGCGGCACTGTTAGCCGAGCTGACCGGCGAAGAGCCGCTTGCCGCCGTCAGCTACGGCACGGAGGCCGGACTTTACCAGGCTGCCGGGGTCGATGCGATCATCTGCGGCCCCGGCGACATCGATCGCGCCCACAAGCCGGATGAGTACATTCTCACCAGCGAACTCGCCGCCTGCCAGCGGTTGATCGAGGCGCTGGGCACCCGCTGCGCGGCTTAAGGGGAACCGGAATGGCATTCCTGTTCAATTCCGATGCGCGGCGCGGAGCGGTCTTCGCCGATGCCTTCGCCGAGGAACTGCCGGACGTCCCCTTCACGATGGATGGCGCGACGGTCGATCCTGACTCCGTACGCTATCTCATTACCTGGACCGCGCCAGAAGACCTCGCGCGCTACAGGAACCTGGAGATCCTGTTCTCCATTGGCGCCGGCGTAGACCAGTTCCGCCTCGATACCTTACCGGAACAAGTGAAGATCGTGCGCACGGTCGAGGAAGGCATCGTGCGCATGATGCAGGAGTATGTGACGCTGGCCGTGCTCGCCCTGCATCGCAACCTGCCCGCCTATCTCGCACAGCAACGCGCCGGCAAATGGCACGATATCCCGCAGCTCCAGGCCGGATCGCGCCGGCTCGGCGTGCTCGGCCTCGGGCAACTCGGCCAGGCCATCCTCGATCGCCTTAAGCCCTTCGGCTTTCCACTCGCCGGCTGGAGCCGCTCGCCGCGGCAGATCGAAGGCGTGACCTGTCATCATGGCGAACTTGGGCTGGGGGAGATGCTCGCGGCCAGCGACATACTGGTCTGCCTGCTGCCGCTGACCGAAGACACGCGCGGTTTCCTCGATGCCGACCTGTTCGCGAAACTGCCCAAGGGCGCGGCGCTCGTCCACACCGGCCGGGGGCCGCAGCTCGACCACGAAGCGCTTCTCGCCGCGCTCGACCGCGGCCACCTTTCGGCGGCGATGATCGACGTCACCGATCCCGAACCGTTACCGACGAGCCATCCGTTCTGGTCGCATCCGAAGATCATACTGACCCCGCATGTCGCCAGCGTCACCCAGCCCGCGAGCGCCGCACGCGCCGTCATCGAAAACATCCGACGCCACCGCGCCGGGCTCGACCCCATCGGGCTCGTCGACCGGTCGCGCGGCTATTGAAGTCCAACCTGAAAGGCCGTCCTTTGTCCCTGCTCAAAACCGTCGATACCAGCCCTGCCTTCCCGCCGCGCGAATCCAGGGCGCTGCCCGAGCGGCTGATAGCCGGCGACCCCGCCTTCAAGACCTGGGCGCAGGACGCCGCCAAGGACGATCTCGTCCATACCGGCGTCTGGGAAGCGACGCCGGGAGAGACGCGCTCGATCAAGGGCAAGACTTTCGAGTTCTGCCACATCCTTTCGGGCGTGATCGAGATCACGCCCGACGCCGGCGAGACGGTAACCTACCGCGCCGGCGACAGCTTCGTGATGAAGCCTGGCTTCACCGGTGTCTGGAAGACCATCGAAACGGTGCGCAAGATCTACGTCACGGTAGGGTAATGGGTCTGCGCGAGCCGCCGCCGCCGCAACAGATTTTGCCGTCCCTCATCGCCAGCACGCAACAATCATCCGCGACCGATCTTCGAACGGTGCATGCTGCGCCGTTGCTCGCGCTAGGGTCCTCCAGAGCAGCTGAAAGTGGGCGCCCATGGGCTTGAGCTTCGACCCGGATTCCGTCTCCCTTCCCGTCGGCCATTTCATTGGCGGAGAGCTGATCGCGGCCGAGAGTGCGATCGAGATGCGCCGACCCTCGGATGGCAAGGCATACGCCGCCAGCCCCGTAGCCGACGTCGATATGGTCGACCGTGCGGTGGAGAGCGCCAAGGCGGCGTTGAAGGCCAGCAACTGGGGCGGCGTCCGTCCACGCGAGCGCACCAGGGCA
Organism: Mesorhizobium sp. P2_A12; assembly: GCF_056405075.1. NCBI lineage: Bacteria > Pseudomonadati > Pseudomonadota > Alphaproteobacteria > Hyphomicrobiales > Phyllobacteriaceae > Mesorhizobium > Mesorhizobium sp. P2_A12. The sequence goes on along the minus strand of NZ_JBFUCU010000002.1, from coordinate 261,776 downwards.
CTCCAGGCCTGGGCCGACCTGATCGAGGCGGAAGCCGAAACGCTGGCAAAAATCGAGGCGCTGTGCTCGACGCGGCCCGTCGGCCAGCTCGTCGCTGGCGACATTGCCATAACCGCCGAGCAGATCCGCTTCTTTGCCGAATTCGCCGACAAGGAAGGCAGCGAACTGGTGCCGACCGACGACGCCAGTCTCGGCATGATCATGAGCGAGCCCTATGGCGTGGTCGGCGCGATCACGCCTTGGAATTTTCCCATCTCTATGGCCGGATGGAAGCTCGGTCCGGCGCTGGCCGCGGGCAATGCGGTGGTGCTGAAGCCGTCGGAAATGACACCCTTCTCGGCCGTCTATATGGCAGAGCTCGCCGTCAGGGCTGGCCTGCCGGCCGGGCTTATCAACGTGGTGCTCGGCGACGGTCCGACGACCGGCACGGCACTGACCGGTCATCCCGAGATCGCCAAGGTCAGCTTCACCGGCTCGACCCGCGCCGGCTCGGCCATCATGGAGAACGTCGCCCGCGCCGGCGTCAAGCCGATGACGCTGGAACTCGGCGGCAAGAGCCCGCAGATCGTCTTTGCCGATGCCGACCTGGAAAAGGCGGCGACGGCGATCACCGGGAGCGTCACCTTCAACGCCGGCCAGGCCTGCGTCGCCGGCACGCGCCTGATCGTCGAGAGGAGCGTAGCCGACAGGCTGACGGCCGCCATCCTGGAGAAGATGAAGGCGGTGCGGCCCGGCCCGACCTGGGATGAGGCAACCCACTATTCGCCGATCATCTCGGAACGGCAGCGGGCGCGTGTCGATAGCATCGTGCGGACCGCGATCCAGGCCGGCGGCGAATGCCTGACCGGCGGCGCCGCCATGGACAGCCCCGGCTATTTCTACGAGCCGACACTGATCGCCAATGTCGACCAGGCCAACCCGGCGATCGTCGAGGAAATCTTCGGCCCGGTCCTGACCATCCAGACCTTCAAGACCGAGGAAGAGGCGCTGGCGCTGTCCAGCCATCCGACCTACGGGCTGGCTTCCGGCCTGTTCACCTCCGACCTGTCCCGTACAATCCGCCTGGCACGCAGGCTCGAAGCGGGCACCGTCTGGGTCAACCGCTACAGCCGCTCGCGCGACCATATCCTGCCGACCGGTGGCTACAAGCGCTCCGGCATCGGCAAGGATCTCGGCCGCGAGGCCTATCTCGCCAACCGCAGGACCAAGAGCGTCCTGATCAGCCTCTAGAGAGATGCCGATGAAGTCCTACTCGATCGCTTTGATCCCCGGTGACGGCATCGGGCGCGATGTGACCGCCGCCGCCTGGGCGGTGCTGGAAACCACGGCCAAGAACTTCGGCTTTGCCCTGACGGGAACCGAGCTCCCCTGGTCCTGCCGCTTCTTCAAGGAGACCGGCCGCATGATGCCCGAGGACGGCATCGAGACCTTGCGCGGCTTCGACGCCATTCTTCTGGGCGCCGTCGGTTGGCCGGCGGAGGTGCCGGATTCGGTCTCGCTGCACGGCCTGCTGCTGCCGATCCGCAAGGCATTCGTGCAATACGCCAACATAAGGCCGCACCGCCTGCTGCCGGGCGTCACCGGACCGCTGCGGGCGGAAAACTTCGACATCCTCTGCATCCGCGAGAACACCGAAGGCGAATATTCGGGCGCGGGCGGACGCGTCCATCAGGGCACGCTGGACGAAGTTGCCGTGGAGACCTCTATCTTCACCCGCGCCGGCGTCGAGCGCATCCTGCGCTTCGGCTTCGAGCAGGCGCGGTCGCGCCGGCGCAAGCTGGCCTCGGTCACCAAGTCCAACGCGCAGAAATATTCGATGGTGTTCTGGGACGGCATCACGCGAAAGCTGGCCGCGGATTATCCAGACGTCGACGTCACCAGCTATCATGTCGACGCGCTCGCCGCGCGCATGATCATGGCGCCGGAGAGCCTCGACGTGGTCGTCGCCTCCAACCTGTTCGGCGACATACTGACCGACATCGGCGCGGCGATCCAGGGCGGGCTCGGCTACGCCGCCTCCGCCAACATCAACCCCGACCGCTCGGCGCCGTCCATGTTCGAGCCGGTGCACGGCTCCGCGCCCGACATCGCCCGTCTGGGCATCGCCAATCCGATCGCCACCATATGGTCCGGCGCCATGATGCTCGACCATCTCGGCGAAGCGGCCGCCGCCGGCCGGGTCATGCAAGCGGTCGAAGCGACAACGGCGCGCGGCATTGGAACCACTCCGGGCAAAGACAGAACGGAGGCCATCACCGCCGCCGTCGTCGCAGCGCTCTCCTGATTGCAAGGTCGTTTTCGATGAGAAACCTCAAAGACAAAAACCTCTTCCGCGAAGCCGGCCTGATCGGCGGTGAATGGGTCGCGGCCGCTTCCGGAAAGACGGTCGATGTCGTCGATCCGGCGACCCAGGCGGCGATCGGCACGGTGCCCGATATGGCCGGTCCGGAGACCCGGGCGGCCATCGAGGCAGCGGCGTCCGCATATGCTGGCTGGAAGAAGAAGACCAACGCCGAGCGCGCTGGCCTCCTGGAGGCCTGGCATGGCCTGATGCTCGCGCATCTGGACGATCTCGCCCTGATCCTGACGACCGAGCAGGGCAAGCCGCTGGACGAGGCCAAAGGCGAGATCCGCTACGGCGCGTCCTTCGTCAAATGGTTTGCGGAGGAGGCACGCCGCATCAATGGCCACACCATCCCCTCGCCGACGCCGGACCGGCGCATCATCGTGCTGAAGGAGCCGGTCGGGGTGTGCGGCATCATCACGCCGTGGAACTTCCCCAACGCGATGATCACCCGCAGGTCGCGCCGGCGCTGGCCGCCGGCTGCACGGTGGTGATCAAGCCATCCGAGTTCACGCCCTATTCGGCGCTGGCACTCGGCGTGCTTGCCGAACGGGCGGGCATCCCCGCCGGCGTCATCAACATCGTCACCGGCATGCCGGCCGAAATCGGCAACGAGATCATGGCGAACGAGACCGTTCGCAAGATCTCCTTCACCGGCTCGACACGGGTCGGTTCGCTGCTGATGCGCGGCGCGGCCGACAGCGTGAAGCGGCTCAGCCTCGAACTCGGCGGCAACGCGCCCCTCATCGTCTTCGACGACGCCGATCTCGATCTCGCCGTCGAGGGCGCGCTTGTCTCGAAATTCCGCAATGGCGGCCAGACCTGCGTCTGCGCCAACCGTATTCTTGTCCAGGCTGGGGTCTATGACGCGTTCGCTGCGAAGCTCACTGCTCGAGTCAACACCATGACGGTGGGGCCCGGCACGCAGCCCGGCGTCGCCATCGGGCCGATGATCAACATGGCGGCAGTCGAGAAGATCAACCGCCATGTCGAGGACGCACTCGCCAAGGGTGCTTCGATCATCACAACGAGGCCGGCATTGCCCGACGGTCCTCAGTATGTGGCGCCGCTGGTGCTGACCGGCGCCACAAAAGACATGCAGCTCGCCGCCGAGGAAACGTTCGGCCCGGTCGCGCCGCTTTTCCGGTTCGAGACGGAAGAGGAGGCGATCACACTCGCCAACGGCACGCCCTATGGGCTTGCTTCCTACTTCTACACCGAGAACCTGAAACGCGCCTGGCGCGTCGGCGAGGCGCTGGAGTTCGGCATGGTGGGGCTCAACACCGGCTCGGTCTCGATGGAAGTCGCCCCCTTCGGCGGCGTCAAGCAGTCCGGCCTCGGCCGTGAGGGGGCGCAGGTCGGCATCGAGGAATATCTCGAGATGAAGAGCTTCCACATGGGCGGGCTCAGCTGAGGCAATTTGGCTGAAGCCCTAGCGGGCTGGATCGACGATCACTGGATACGGTCGAGCGCCTTGTAATAGAGGCCGACCATCGGCAGGAACCAGGGCTTGCCGGAATAGCCGGGGATGGAGGGCCACTCGAGCCCCTTCATCGGATTGCGGTCTTCGCGGCCGAGCATGGCATCGGCCAGGATCATGCCGAGATGGGTGGAAAGCTGCGCGCCGTGGCCGGAATAGCCCATCGCGTACCAGACACCGTCATGGTAGCCGGCCCGCGGAAAACGGTCCTTGGTCATGTCGACCAACCCACCCCAGCAATAGTCGATCTCGACCTTGGCGAGCTGCGGAAAGATAGCCGCGAGGCCGGCCTGCAATATCTGTCCGCTCCTGGCATCGGAGCGCTGGTCCGATGTCGCCGAAAAGCGCGCGCGACCGCCGAAGATCAGGCGCCGGTCCGGTGAAAGCCGGAAGTAGTTGCCGATATTCATCGAGGTCACGCATGTCCGGTTACCGGGCATGGTCGCGGCGATCTCGGCGTCGCTCAATGGCCGCGTGGCGATGATGAAGCTGCCGACGGAGATGATCCTGCGGCGAAAATAGCCGAAATTCGGCGTGGTATAGGCGCCGGTCGCCACCAGCACATTGTCGGCGCTGATCCGGCCGCGGGAGGTCGTCAGCTCATGCCTGCCACCGACCTGCTTGCGGTCGGTCACCGCCGCGTTCTCGTGGATGATGGCGCCGTGGCGGGCGGCGGCCGTGGCCAGGCCTGCCACATAGCGGCCCATATGCATCATGGCGCTCTTCTTCGACAGCATCGCGCCGTGGAAGGGCGAGCCGATCTCGGATTTGAGGTCGGCCGCCGACAGCAGCGCCGTATCCGGATCCACTTCCGCATGGAGGGCTTCGAAGTTGCGGGCGATCGCTTCGAAATGCTGCGGCTTGGAGGCGAGCTTCAGCTTGCCGGCGCGGCGGAAATTGCAGTCGATGCCCTCTTCGGCAACCAGCGCCTCGATGGTGTCGACGGAGTCGTCGAGCGCGCGGTAGAGCGCGATTGCCCGTTCCTTCCCAAGCTCCGCCCTGGCCGAAAGATAGCTGTGGGCGAGGCCGTTGTTCAGGTGCCCGCCATTGCGACCGGATGCGCCCCAGCCCACCCGCTCCGCCTCCAGCACCGCCACCTTCGCGCCGGCCTTCGCCAGTTGGCGCGCCGCGGCGAGACCGGTGAAGCCGCCACCGACGATGACGGCGTCATAGTGCCCCTCGACCGGGCCTTGCGCTCCGCCGGAAAAGACAGGGGCGGTATCGTGCCAGTAGGAGATCAGTTTCATCGACGATCCGCCTGTTTTAAAGCCCGACCACTCCCGGAAGACCGGAAATGTCTGATATCTCGACATAGCCATAGTAAGGGTTTGCCGGTTCGTGGCCGCGATTGACCCAGACCTTGTTCTTGATGCCGAGATCGTGTGCCGACATCAGGTCGTAGCGGAACGAGGACGAGCAGTGAAGAATATCTTCCGGCCCGCAACCCAGCATGTCGAGCATGTACTCGAACCCCTTGAACCGGGGCTTGTAGGCCTGCGCCTGCTCGGCCGTGTAGACGGCGTGGAACGGCGCGCCGAGCTTCTCGACATTGAACATGATCTGCGCGTTCATGGCGTTAGATAGGATGACCAGCGGAATTTCCTTGGCGACCTTCGCCAGGCCGGCTGGAACATCTGCATGGGGGCCCCAGGTCGGGACACGTTCATAGACCAACCTGGCGTCGTCAGGGCTGAAGGCAACACCATTGCGCTTGCAGGCCCGCTCGAGCGCGTTGTGGACAACGTCGGCATAAGGCTTCCAGTCACCCATGATCTCGTCGAGCCGATAGGCGGCGAAGTTCTTGATGAACTCCTGCATACGCGGTTCGTCGAGCCGGCTGCCGTAAAGGTCTCGCGCCGCTTCCGCCATCTGGAAATTGGTCAACGTGCCATAGCAGTCGAAGGTGATGTATTTGGGCCTGAAAGAAGCCATGTCCGTCGATCTCCAGTGGAAGCACATTCGCGTTGGGATGTATTTCATCATAGGACGGGTGGCGGCGACCCACCTGACCGAAATCGCCCTCCCAAAAGCAGAAAGTTCCGTATCCACCATCCGGTTTGGCACGCTGTAGTATCTGGTGTGTCGAACGCGGCGCCGCGCGTGACGTGACGCGCGTCCGCCGTGGCGGGCGCCAGCACAAGATGCGGCGCACCCCTCGCGCTACGGCGAAAGATACCGCCGAAGCCGAAGCCTTCAGACGATTTGCGACGCGCCAATGGTCGAGACTTGAGGGCAGACGGAGGGATGCCTCATGCAGCAGGGCGAGATCGAGATTCAGGACTTCGGGCCGGACCATATCGAGGGAGCAGTGGCGCTTTCTCGCCAGGAGAATTGGCCGCATCGCCCGCAGGACTGGCAGATGGCGCTGCGGCTCTCCAGGGGCGTGGTCGCGCTCGACGACCAGGGCCGTGTCACCGGAACCATCCTGGTGACGCCCTACGGCACGGATTGCGCCATGATCAACATGGTGATCGTCGACAAGAACGTGCGTGGCAAGGGGCTCGGGCGCCGGCTCATGGATCAGGCCCTCGCCCTTGCCGGCGACCGTCCGCTGCGGCTCGTCGCGACGACTGACGGCATGCCTCTCTATGAGAAGCTCGGCTTTGTGTCCTCCGGCACGATCCGGCAGCATCAAGGTACGGTTGCAGCGCTCGGCGCACCCGATGGCGTGGAAGCAGCAGGCGCCGGCGATCTGCCTGACATCAAGACGCTGGACCGCGACGCCTATGGCGCCGACCGGGAAGCCCTGATCGATGCGCTGGCCGAACGCGGCCAATTCGCCGTTGTCCGCCGCAACGGCACCATCGAGGCCTATGCCGCGATCCGCCCGTTCGGACGCGGTGAGGTGATCGGACCGGTCATCGCCGAAAGCGCTGACACCGCGAAGGCCCTGATTGGCTTCTTCGCTGCGAGCCGCCCCGGCGCCTTTCTGCGCGTGGATACCGACAGCAGGACCGGCATTGCCGGTTGGCTCGAGGAAATCGGCCTCGCCCATGTCGGCGGAGGCGTGGCCATGGACCGTCCACCCAAGAACGGCGCGGAACAGGCCAGGCCAAAAGTTTACGCCCTCGCCAACCAGGCGCTCGGCTAGGAGGACAACAATGCTCGCCAATTCCCTGATCGAACTCGACCGCGCCCACCTCATCCATCCGGTCTCATCATATCGCGGCCATGAGGCGCTCGGCGTGCGCGTCTTGAAATCGGCGAAGGGCGCGACCGTGACCGATGCGTCCGGCAAGCAACTCGTTGACGGTTTTGCGGGGCTATGGTGTGTCAATGCCGGCTACGGCCACGACAGCATCGTCGAGGCTGCGGCCCGGCAGATGCGCGAGCTCCCCTACGCCACTGCCTATTTCGACCTCGGCTCGGAGCCGGCCATCCGCCTCGCCTCGGAATTGGCTGAGCGCGCGCCCGGGGATCTCAATCACGTCTATTTCACGCTCGGCGGGTCGGACGCGGTCGACAGCACCATCCGTTTCGTCCGCTACTACTGGAATGCCAGGGGCGAGCCGAAGCGAGACCAGTTCATTTCCATCGAGCTGGGTTATCACGGGTCATCGGTGGTCGGCGCTGGCCTGACCGCATTGCCCGCCTTTCACGCCGGTTTCGGCATTCCCTTCGAATGGCAGCACAAGATCCCCTCCCCCTATCCCTATCGCAACCCGGTGGGCGAGGACGCGAACGCGATCATCGCCGCATCGCTCGCCGCGCTGAAGGCCAAGATCGAGGAGATTGGACCGGAGCGGGTCGCTGCCTTCTATGCCGAGCCGATCCAGGGCTCGGGCGGCGTCATTGTCCCGCCGAAGGGCTGGATCAAGGCGATACGCGAACTCTGCCGGAAGTACGGCATCCTGTTCATCGCCGACGAGGTGATCACCGGCTTCGGCCGCACGGGACCTCTGTTCGCCTGCACGGAGGAGGACATCGTTCCCGACTTCATGACGACCGCGAAGGGGCTGACCTCGGGCTATGTTCCTATGGGCGCCGTATTCATGTCTGATCATGTCTACAACGTCATCGCCGACGGCGCGGGCGCTTCGGCGGTCGGCCACGGCTACACCTATTCCGCCCATCCCGTCAGCGCCGCCGTCGCGCTCGAGGTGTTGAAGGTCTATGAAGGCGGCCTGCTGGAGAATGGCATCAAGGCCGGCGCTCGCCTGATGGCGGGATTGGAAGGCCTGAGCGATCACCCGCTCGTCGGCGATGTTCGCGGTCGCGGGATGCTTGCCGCGATCGAACTGGTGGTCGACAAAAAGAAGAAGACACCGCTTCCCGCATCGGCCATGCCGGCGCGGCGCGTCTTCGACAGGGCGTGGGACAATGGCCTGATCATTCGTGCCTTTGCCAACGGGGTTATCGGCTACGCTCCCCCGCTCTGCTGCACCGACGACGACATCGATGCGATCATCGAGCGCACGCGCCGGACGCTAGACCAAACATTGGACGATGCTGATGTCCGCCAGGCCCTGGCATGACGGGCGACGAATACGGCGTGTTTCGAAATAGCGCCGCGGCAGACGATTTCGCAATTTTGTGCCGCCCCCTCACGCCTTTTCGGCGAATCCAGCGCGGGGGAAGTGCCAGACTGCTCATAAGACAAGGCCAGAAAGCTCGGATTTCCGGGCCTTCGAAAAGGGCCGACGCCCCGGACAGCACGGAATTTTGTTCTGTTCAACACCATGCAATTCGCCGCGCGCAGAGGAGAGCCAGTCTTGGCCAGGGGCTTTAGGGAATTCAAATACATGACCTTCGACGTCGTCGGCACGCTCATCGACTTCGAACGCGGCATTACCACCTGCCTGGCCGCGATTGCCGCCGACGCCGGTGTCTCCATCGATGGCGAAGCCGCGCTGGCCCTGTACCGGCAGGCACGCTACATGCCCGATGCGGGGCTGTTCCCTGACGATCTCGTGCGTGTCTACATGGTCATCGCGCCGCGGCTCGGCCTGCCGGCCGAGGAGAAATGCGGCGTCCGCCTGCGGGACTCCGCCAGCACCTGGCAAGGCTTTCCCGACAGCGCGGCGGCATTGGCCGAGCTTGCGAAGTCACACAAGCTGATTGCCATGACCAATGCCCGGCGCTGGGCGCTCAATCATTTCGAGAAGCAGTTGGGATCGCCCTTCTTCGCCACCTTCACCGCCGACGATACTGGAACGGAGAAACCGGATCCGGCGTTCTTCCAGAAGGTCTTCGATTTCGTCGCCTCCCGGGGTGACAGCAAGGACGACATCCTGCACGTCGCGCAAAGCCAGTATCACGACATCGGCATATCCCGGACACTTGGCCTGACCAACTGCTGGATCGAACGCCGGCACGCCCAGAAGGGCTATGGCGGCACGATCGAGCCGGAGCGCTTCACCGCGCCGGACTACCACTTCACCTCAATGGCCGCATTGGCGGCGGCCGTGCGGGAAAGCCTGAAGGAACGAATCTGAGCCCAAGCCCGGAAAGCCGCGACAAGACGAGCATCCCGACCAAACAACCAGAAAGGGGAATACCATGACCGACAAGATCACGAACTGGACCAGCGCAGACGATGCCATGGTCGAAAACGCCATCCGGCGGGGCGCGAGCCGCCGCGAACTTCTCAAGATGCTGTTGGCCGGCGGCGCCGCGGTTGCCGCGGGCAGCCTGGTGCTCGGCCGCGCCACCAATGCCGTCGCCGCCGAGCCGGTTTCCGGCGGAACTTTCAAGGCCGCCGGCTGGTCGTCATCGACCGCCGACACGCTCGATCCGGCAAAGGCTTCGCTCTCCACCGACTATGTCCGCTGCTGCTCGCTCTACAACCGCCTGACTTTTCTCGACAAGGGCGGCGTCACGCAGATGGAGCTCGCCGAGAGCTTCGACAGCAAGGACGCCAAGACCTGGACCGTGAAGCTGCGCAAGGGCGTCACCTTCCACGACGGCAAGGACCTCACGGCCGACGACGTCGTCTTCTCGCTGAAGCGTCATCTTGATCCGGCGGTCGGCTCCAAGGTCGCCAAGATCGCCGCACAGATGACCGGGTTCAAGGCGGTCGACAAGTCGACCGTCGAAATCACGCTCGCCGACCCGAATGCCGACCTGCCGACCATCCTGGCGCTGCATCACTTCATGATCGTCCAGGACGGCACCACGGACTTCTCCAAGGGCAAAGGCACCGGCGCCTTTGTGCTGCAAACCTTCGAACCGGGCGTGCGTTCGGTGGTCACCAAGAACAAGAACTACTGGAAGTCGGGCAAGCCCTATCTCGACTCCTTCGAGTTCATCGCCATCAGCGACGACAGCGCCCGCGTCAACGCCCTGCTTTCCGGCGACATCAATTTTGCGGCCTCGATCAATCCGCGTGCGATGAAGCTCATCGGCGGCCAGCAGGGCTTCGAATTGTCGAAGACGACTTCGGGCAACTACACCGACCTCAACATCCGGCTCGACATGGATCCGGGCAGCAAGGCCGACTTCGTGGCGGGCATGAAGTATCTCGTCAACCGCGAGCAGATCGTCAAATCGGCATTGCGCGGCCTCGGCGAAATCGGCAACGACCAGCCTGTCTCGCCGGCGAATATCTTCCACAATCCCGACGTCAAGCCGAAGGCTTTCGACCCGGACAAGGCGAAGTTCCACTTCCAGAAGGCCGGCCTGCTCGGCCAGTCCATCCCGGTGATCGCTTCCGACGCCGCCACCTCGTCGATCGACATGGCGGTGATCATCCAGGCCGCCGGCGCGGATATCGGCATGAAACTCGACGTCCAGCGCGTCCCGGCCGACGGCTATTGGGACAATTACTGGCTCAAGGCTCCAATCCATTTCGGCAACATCAATCCGCGCCCGACGCCGGACATCCTGTTCTCGCTCCTCTACGCTTCCAATGCGCCGTGGAACGAAAGCCAGTACAAGTCCGAGAAGTTCGACAAGATGCTCATCGAGGCGCGCGGCTCGCTCGACCAGGCCAAGCGCAAGGAGATCTACGGCCAGATGCAGGCTATGGTCTCCGAGGAGGCCGGCACCATCATCCCGGCCTACATTTCCAACGTCGACGCCCTCTCCAGCAAGGTGAAGGGTTTGGAAGCGAACCCGCTCGGTGGCATGATGGGCTATGCAATGGCGGAATATCTCTGGCTCGAAGCCTGAGAGAAGCCAGCCGGGGGCCGGTCAGCCAGCCCCCGGCAGTTCATTGCGCAAGATTGCTTGGCCGAACAACCGCAGGGAGCGCTTCCATGACGTCTGGGGTTCTCAACCTCGTGCTGAAGCGGCTGGGGATCGCGGCTGTCACGCTTTTGATCGTGCTGTTCGCTGTGTTCTTCGCCACCAGCATGCTACCTGGCGACACCGCATCGATCCTGCTTGGCCAGGCGGCGACTCCCGAGGCCGTCGCCGGCCTGCGCGAGGCCATGCATCTCAACGATCCGGCGATCCTCCGCTTCCTGCTCTGGCTTGTCGGACTGCTCCACGGCGACCTCGGCACCTCCTATGCCAACGAGATGCCGGTCGCGGCGCTGATCGGCGGGCGCCTGGTCAACACCATGAAGCTCGCCGGCATCACCACGCTGCTCTCGGTGCCGCTGGCGCTGACGCTCGGCATCACCGCAGCGATGTTGCGCGGCTCCGTCTATGACCGGACCGTCACCATCCTGTCGATCGGCATCATCTCCGTGCCGGAATTCATGGTCGCGACCCTCGCGGTCCTGCTCTTCGCAGTTTATCTCAAATGGCTGCCGGCGCTGTCCTCGGTCAACGAGGCGCATTCGCTGACCGACCTCGTGCGCATCTATGCAATGCCGGTGATCACGCTCACCTTCGTCATCTCCGCCCAGATGATCCGCATGACCCGCGCCGCGGTGATCGAAACGCTTTCCACGCCTTATGTGGAGATGGCGCTTCTGAAAGGCGCCTCGCGCGGCCGCATGGTGTTGAGGCACGCGCTTCCGAACGCTCTCGGCCCGATCGTCAACGCGGTCGCGCTCTCGCTGTCCTATCTGGTCGGCGGCGTCATCATCGTCGAGACGATCTTCAACTATCCCGGCATCGCCAAGCTGATGGTCGATGCGGTCGCCACCCGCGACCTGCCGCTGATCCAGAGCTGCGCGATGATTTTCTGCCTTGGCTATCTCTTCCTCATCACCGCCGCCGACATCGTCGCCATCATGTCCAACCCGAGGCTCAGATGACGATAGCGCGCTTGACAACCTCCCGACGGTCCTTCCTGGGTCACAGCTACAGCCTGGTCGGCGTCGTGGCCGCACTGGTCATCCTGGCCTGGACGCTCATCGCGATCCTGGCGCCCTACGTCATTCCCCATTCGATCGGCGACATTGTCGACGACGACTATTTCGGCCCGATGCGCCAGGGACTGTGGCTAGGCTCGGACTATCTTGGGCGCGATATGCTCTCGCGGGTTCTGATGGGCGCCCGCTACACTGTCGGCATATCGCTCGCCGCCGTCTCCATCGCCTGCTTCTCAGGTGTCGTGCTGGGGATGATCGCGGCCGTCACCGGTGGCTGGCTCGACACCTGCCTCAGCCGCTTCCTGGACGCCATGAACTCCATCCCCAGCAAGCTGTTCGGCCTTGTTGTCGTCGCTGCCGTCGGCTCGTCGATCCCGGTGCTGATCCTGACGCTGGCCGTCATCTATATCCCCGGCGCGTACCGCTTCGCGCGCGCGCTCGCCGTCAACATCAATACCATGGACTTCATCACTGTCGCCCGTGTCCGTGGCGAGAGCACCGCCTACCTCATCGGCTCCGAGATCCTGCCCAACATCATCCGCCCGGTGCTTGCCGACTTCGGGCTGCGCTTCGTCTTCATCGTGCTGTTGCTCTCCGGCCTGTCCTTCCTGGGGCTCGGCCTGCAGCCACCGCTCGCCGACTGGGGCGCGCTGGTGCGCGAGAACATCGGCGCCCTGCCCTTCGCGGCCCCCGCCGTCATCGTGCCGTCGCTGGCAATCGCCAGCCTCACCATCAGCGTCAACCTGCTGATCGACAACCTGCCGCAGAAGATCAGGGACCGGGACGCATGAGCAATCTCGTCGAGGTCAGAAACCTGAGGATCGAGGCGAAGACCGACTCCGGACGGCTTGTCGAAATCATCAAGGGCGTCAGCTTCGACATCGCCGACGGCGAGATCGTTGCCCTGATCGGCGAGAGCGGCTCCGGCAAGACGACGGTAGCGCTCTCGCTCATGGGCTATGCGCGGCCCGGCTGCCGGATCGTCGGCGGCGAGATCAACGTCAACGGCAAGAACATGGTTGCCCTTTCCGAAAAGGAACGCGCCAGGCTGCGCGGCACCGACATTGCCTATGTTCCGCAAAGTGCCGCCGCCTCGTTCAACCCCTCCTCCACGATCATGGAGCAGGTCATTGAGGTCACGCGCATCCACAAGCTGATGCCACCCGAGCAAGCGCGCCAGCGCGCGGTCGAGCTGTTCCGGGCCTTGTCGTTACCAGATCCGGAAGGGATCGGCGCGCGTTATCCGCATCAGGTTTCGGGCGGGCAATTGCAGCGGCTTGCCGCGGCCATGGCGCTCATCGGCGATCCCAAGCTGATGATCTTCGACGAGCCGACGACGGCACTCGACGTGACGACGCAGATCGACGTGCTGAAGGCATTCAAGTCGGTCATGCGGGCGGGCGGGATAGCGGGTGTCTATGTTTCCCATGACCTCGCGGTCGTGGCCCAGATCGCCGACCGCATCGTGGTGCTGAAGGGCGGCGAAGTGCAGGAGACCGGCACTACCGCGGCAATCCTTTCGGCTGCCCAGCATCCCTATACGCGCGAACTGCTGGCCGCCTTCGAGCCGAAGCCGCGGCAAACACATGCGGACGCAGATGCCGGGACCAAGCAGCTGCTGCGTATCGACAATGTGACGGCCGGCTACGGCCCGGTTCGGGATGACGGACTGCCGCTGATCCGCGCGGTCGATTCCGTCAGCCTCGTTGTCGAGAAGGGGCGCAATCTCGGCGTCATCGGCGAATCCGGCTGCGGAAAATCGACGCTGGCGCGCGTTATCGCAGGCATCCATCCTGCTGCGACCGGCGACATCGTCTTCGACGGCAAGGACCTGCAGCGCGCCGCCAGGAAACGCAGTCAGGACCAGCTGCGCGAGATGCAGATCGTGTTCCAGTATGCCGATACCGCGCTTAATCCGGCCAAGCCGGTGGAAGACATCATCTCTCGTCCGCTGGCCTTCTATCACCGGCTCGACAGGCAGGCGCGCGCGAAGCGCGTCGACGAGCTGCTCGACATGGTGCGCTTGCCAAGGGGCTTGCGCTACCGTCACCCATCGGAGCTCTCTGGCGGCCAGAAGCAGCGCGTGAATTTCGCACGCGCGCTGGCGGCCAACCCCAAGCTGATCATCTGCGACGAAATCACCTCGGCCCTCGACACGGTGGTGGCGTCCGCCGTGATCGAGCTGCTCAAGGAGCTGCAGCGCGAGCTGGGCCTTTCCTACATCTTCATCAGCCACGACCTCTCCGTCGTCGAGGCCATCTGCGACGAGATCATGGTCATGTACAACGGGCAGCGGGTGGAACAGATCACGCCCGACAAGGTGACAGCGCCCACCCACCCCTATTCCAAGCTTCTGTTCTCCTCGGTGCCGAAGCTTGACCCGACCTGGCTGGACGGCCTCGTCCGCGACCCCGAACTCGTCAGCCAGTACGGCCACCGCTGACTACATCGACAAACGGGCCACCGTTTCAGGAAGCAGCCGCCTCACCTGGGAAACAGGCTGGGTAGCGGCATGTGCGCCTTGACGATGGGAGACTTCAGCACCACAAAGCTGAAATACTTGTCGATGCCGATATCCATGTCGGTCAGCCGTTCCATGATCGTCTGGTACTCGCCGATACCGGCGGTCACGAATTTCATCAAATAGTCGTAGCCGCCCGACACGAGGTGGCATTCGATGACCTGGTCGATCTTCTCGACAACGGCGAGAAAGCGGGCGAAGTCCACCTGGCGATGGTTCTTCAAGGTGATTTCGGTGAACACGGTCAGCGTCTGGCCGAGCTTGCCGATATTGACCTGTGCGGAATAGCCCTCGATGTAGCCTTCCGACTGGAGTTTCTTCACCCGCATCAGGCACGGGCTTGGCGACAGATGCACCAGATCGGCCAATTCCACATTGGTGATGCGGCCGTTCTTCTGCAACTCGTAGAGGATCTTGATATCGATCCGATCCAGTTTCACGGCCGTCTCCGCAGAACGCACGCCACAGCACAAAATGCTGCCTTGTCAATAGCCATTGACACTACCACAGCCCGCTGGCCTGTCCATCCAAGCGAAACCGCTTTGAAACGCAGCGACTCCCGATTTCAGCCGGGCTGCCGGAATAAAATTCTGCTTCGGCCTCAACTGCAGCAGCGGCTGCCTGCGCAACGCGCTAAATTGGCGCTTCAAGGTAGAGAGACCATGCGCGCGCAGCTACAGCAAATCGAGACATCTGGCGAACTGCCACAGTCCGCGGACGCGGTGGTGATCGGCGGTGGCATCGTCGGCGTCTTTGCGGCCTACTATCTGGCCAGGCGCGGCATGAAGGTCGCGCTTGTCGAAAAGGGGCGCATCGGCGCCGAACAATCCTCGAGAAACTGGGGATGGTGCCGCCAACAGAACCGCGACGCCCGCGAACTGCCGATGGCGACCCGCAGCCTCGATCTGTGGGACAGCTTCGCGGCGGAAACCGGCGAGGACACCGGCTTTCGCCGTTGCGGCCTGCTCTATCTCAGCAATGACGAGGCGGAACTAGCCGGCTGGGCGCGCTGGCGTGACTTCGCCAGGGCGGCCGGCGTCACCACGCTCATACTCGACGGCGGCGAGGCCAGCGAGCGGGGCCGCGCTACGGGGCGAACATGGAAGGGCGGTGTCTTCTCGCCGACCGACGGCACAGCCGACCCGTCGCGCGCCGCGCCGTCTGTCGCCCGTGCCATCCCCAAGCTGGGCGGCACCGTGCATCAGAATTGCGCCGCGCGCGGTATCGAGACCGAGGGCGGCCGCCTGAGCGGCGTGGTCACCGAAAGCGGAACGATCCGGACGAAGCTGGCCGTCCTAGCCGGCGGTGCCTGGGCCTCCTCTTTTTGCCGGCAGTTCGGCTTCCGCTTTCCGCAGGCGTCGATCCGTTCCTCCATCCTGTCCGTCTCGCCCGGTGCTGAAGGTCTGCCGGATGCGCTGCACACGGCAAGGATCTCGGCCACACGTCGCGGCGACGGCGGCTACACGCTCGCCATAAGCGGACGCGGCCGCGTGGACGTCACGCCGCAGCAGCTGCGCTTTTCGTCGCAGTTCCTGCCCATGTTCCTGAAGCGCTGGCGAAGCCTCGCGCCCGGCGGTCTGCAGGGCATGCGCTCAGGCCACGAAACGCTGCGACACTGGCGGCTCGACCAGCCGACGCCGATGGAGCGAATGCGCATCCTTGATCCAGCCCCGGACCAGGCGACTATCCGCCTGACCCACGCCCGCGCGCTCGAGCTGCTGCCGGCACTGCGCCAGACCAGGATCAGCGCGGCCTGGGCCGGTTACATCGATAGTACGCCGGACGGCGTGCCTGCCATCGGCGAGATAAATACCATTCCTGGTTTCTTCCTGGCTGCCGGGTTTTCGGGACACGGTTTTGGCATCGGACCCGGCGCCGGGCACCTCGTCGCCGATCTGGTGACTGGCTCCAAACCGATCGTTGATCCGAAGTCCTACGACCCGCGGCGCTTCGATGCCTCAGCCTGGGGGAAGGTCGCCGATTTCTAGGATGTGATCCTGATCCATGCGCGGCCTCCGCAATTGCATCAGCCGTCCCGGAGGAAGGCACCGACAGGCGCCGGGCGGACAGGCGCCTGTCCGCGAAATCGGCCCACAGCGTCAGGCGTGCAGCCGGCCTGCGCCGCAACAACTTCAACGGCCGCCAACTGGCAGTAGCGCCCCTGACAGCGCCCCATGCCGACGCGCGATAGCGATTTCACCCTGTTGGCCTCGCCGCCGCCGAAATCCACGCTCTGGCGTACGGCTCCGGCTGTCACGTTCTCGCAGCGGCAGACGACCGCTTCATCGGGAAGTGCCCGCGCCATCGCTGCCGGCCAGGGAAAGGCGCAAGCCAGGCCGCGGGCAAAGCGCTCGAGCCGTGCCAGCTTGCGCAAATCGACGCCGGTGGCGGACGCAGGAATTCCGAGATCGGCAAGGCATGCCGCAGCCGCGAGACGCCCAGCGATCTCCGCGCCGTCCGCTCCCAGAAGACGAACCCCATCGCCCGCCAGGTAAACTCCGTTGCCGGCACGACCCATCTGGTCGGTCCTTGGCAGCCATTGCCGCCATTGCTCGTCATAGGTGAAGGTGCATCCCACAAGGTCGGCCAGATGCGTCTCTGCCCGCAAGTGCCAGCCCATGCCGATCATGTCGCAAGGGGTGCGGTGCTCCCGGCCGCCGGCGTCGCGCCAGCGCATCGCCGCGACACCTTGCTCGTCGGCCTCGATCCGTTCGAGCGTCACACCCGCATGGTAGCGGCCGCCGAGCCTTGCTCGCAGGGCCATGCCGCGCAGCGCAACCAATGGCCGGGCAGCAAGTCCCCAGACCGCCCCTCGCATCTGCTGGCGCCAGGGCGAGGTGTCCAACACCGCCGCCACATCCGCTCCGGCCTTGACAAGCTGGGCGCCGACCAGCGTCAGCAGTGGCCCTGATCCCGTCAGCACGATCCGCCGCCCAAGCGACACGCCCTGCGCCTTGAGCGCGATCTGCGCCGCGCCGAGGCTGTAGACGCCGGCGCTCTGCCAGCCCGGCACCGGAGCGACACGGTCGGATGCGCCGGTGGCAAGGATCAGGCGGTCATAGACGACCACCTGCACACCACCCTCCCCCAGCACGTGCAGCCGACCCTCATGCACTGCGATGACCGAGCTCGCCGCACAATGGGTGAGCCGCCCCTCGGCGGCCAGCCGGTCGAAGAGCGAATGCAGCGCTCGCGCCTTCGCCGCCTCCGACCCGTAGAGTTGCTCCGGTGTGCGGGTGAAGCCGGCGGACGGGCGGCGATAGATCTGTCCGCCTGCGCGCTGCCCTTCGTCGATCACCACCGGGTTGAGCCCCGCCTCCACAAGCGTCGCGGCGGCCCTTATGCCAGCCGGACCGGCGCCCACGATCACGATCCGCGGCGATGAGGTCTCGCTCACGGCCAGCTCTCCGGTGGCATCGTGCGCAACCGCATACCTTCGGTGAGAAGTGTCGAGCACGCCCGCAGGCGCGGTCCCTCGTCCTGCCATACCCAGCAATCCTGGCAGGCTCCCATCAGGCAGAAGCCGGCGCGCGGCTCGGGTCCGAACTCGGATTTTCGCAACGCGTGCCCTGACGCCAGCATGGCGGTCAGCACGGTATCGCCCGCCAGTGCACTAGACCTCTCACCGTCGAGAAAGAAATGCAGCTGCGCCCGGTCGCGCTCGGCCAGCCGGACGATGCGGCCGGCCGTGATCATTCCGCTGCCTCTCGCACGGAACGAGGACGCGGCAGTTCGGGGAACCGCTCGCAGACCGCATCGAACGCCGCCTGGACGCCTTCCGGCCCTGTCCGCCCCTTCATGCGACGGAAGATCTCCGTCTTGGCGAAGAACCGCCAATGGATCGGCAAGTCCCTCAGTATGGCGGTGAGCCGGTCATAGGCCGCTGGGGTCCACTGCGCTTCGTAGCCTTCGCGCTCCGGGCCGAAATGGAAATGGCCGACGGCCGGCCCCTGCCCCGCGCGCAGCCTTTGCGTTGCCTGATCGTCGACCACGCCGCCACGGATGACGACGCCATAGTCGCGCTCGGCAGCCGTTGGCGAGACATAGCCGCGCCGCACGTCCTGCGCGACGCGCCAGGGCTCGCGCTCATGCGGATCGCCGCGCCCGCCGCCTCCGGCGGAACGGATATCGAGCACGTCGCCGGGCTGCAGCACCGCCGTGTCGATGTTGCCCAGCCGCAGTTCGTGCTCGGTCCCCGGATTGACGAGCATGTCCGACAGGCCGGCCGCCTTGCCGCCCAGCACACCCCAGGGACGAAAGAAGCTGCGGTCCCGGTTTCGCGCCGTGATCCTGGAATCTGGGGCGAAGACACGGAAGGCCACCTCGGTCGCCAAGCCGCCGCGCCAACGGCCCGCACCGCCGCTGTCCCTGGCGAGCCCGTATTTCACGAATTCGACCGGAGTCTCGGTCTCGGTGATCTCGATCGGCGTGTTCTTGAGATAGGCCGCATCGGCGCCCGATCCGTTGGTTCCGTCGCGATGCGGCATGGCGCCGCCGCCGCCCACGACGGGATTCACCGCGGCGATGACGGACCGGCTGGTCCGCTCGTCCGTGGTCATGACATTGACGATGCAGTTGTTGCCGGCGGGTGCCGCTGGCAGGCGCTCCGGCACGGCTTGCGAGAAGGCGCCGAAGATGACCGACCGCAGCCGGGCACAGGTGAGCGAGCGCATGCCAACCGCGGCAGGGTATACCGGGTTGAGCACCGAACCTTCCGGCGTGATGCAGGTGAAGGGCCTGGTGAGGCCCGTATTGAGCAGGATCTTCTGGTTGAGCGTGTAGAGCACATAGTAGACGCCCACCAGCAGCATAGTGTGGCGCGGGTCGCCGCCTGAAGGCACGTTGAGCGAGGAGCCGAGTTGCGGATCGGAGCCGGTGAAGTCGAGGACCGCCTCGTCGCCCCTGATCGTCAGCGTCAGCTTCAGCCGGCAGGGATTGGCCTCGACCGAATCCTCGTCGGCATAGTCGGCGAATTCCCACGTCCCGTCGGGCATGGAGCGCAGCACGTCGCGCGCCTGCGCCTCGGCATGGTCGAGAAGCGCGGAAACGCCTTCGATGAAGCCGGCCTTGCCGAACTTCCTCACCATTGCCTGGATCTTTCGCTCGCCGGTGTTGAGCGCGCCGACCAGCGCCTTGATGTCGCCGATGTTGAGGTCGGGCTTGCGCACATTGGTGCTCATGATCCGCAGGATCGTCTCGTCGAAGACGCCCTCATTCACAAGCTTCATCGGGGGAAAGCGGATACCTTCCTGATGGATTTCGGTCAGCGCCCGGCTGAGCGAGGCCGGCACCGCCCCTCCCATGTCGGTGTTGTGGATATGCCCTCCGGTCCAGGCGACGATCTCGCCGTCGACGAAGACCGGCTTCCACAGATGCGTGTCGGGCGCGTGCGTGGCGACGTGGCCGGAATAGGGATCGTTGGTGAACGCAACGTCTCCCGGCCGGTAGTCGTCGACCATCGCGATAGCGCGGTGATACGAAAGCCCCGGATACCAGGTGGCGCCGAGGTCCATCGGCACGGCGAAGGTCGCCCCTGAACGGTCCATCAGCATCACCGTAAAGTCCTGCGTTTCCTTGACGAAGGCAGAGTGCGCGGTGCGGTGCAGCGTGTGGGCCATGTTCTCGGCGGCCGCGCGGGCATGGTTCGCCAGAACCTGCAGATTTGTCCGGTCAAACATGGTGTCACTCCGCGAAGGTCAGCAGAAGGTTGAGATGGCGGTCGACCCATGCCTGCGTTCCAGCGGGAATCGCGAAGGTGGTGTCTTCCTGAACGACCACGGCAGGCCCGTGGAACGTGCTGCCCGGCACGAGGGCCTGCCGGTCGTGGAGGTCGACGGTTTCGACGCTCAAGCCGGTATAGACTGGGAGCCGGCGCGCCGGAATGGCCGGGGCGTCGATCACGTCGACCGCCGGGAAGTGGAGCTTCGGCCCCGCGCCCACTGCGGACAGCCGGACATTCACAAGTTCGATCTCGCCGTCCGGGTCGTGGAAATCGTAGAGCTGCTCATGGGTGAGGTGGAAGGCTCGCGCGATGGCGGCCGCATTGCCGTCCGTCAGCCATTCCGGCTGAAGGACGACCTCGATCTCATAACTCTGCCCGATATAGCGCATGTCGCAGGTGAGGCTGAGTTCGGCCGGCCCCTCATGCCCCTGCGCCGCGAGCCAGTCGCGACCCTCTTGCGCGAGGGCCTCGAAGGCATCGCGAATTCCCGCAAGCGACATGCCCGACAGCGGGCTGAAGATGGTGCGGATGAAGTCCCCGCGCAGGTCCGCCACGAGCCCACCCAGCGCCGACACCACGCCGGGACGGCGGGGCGCCATGACACGCTTCATCCCGAGTTCGCGGGCAAGAAAGGCGCCGAGCATCGGGCCGCCGCCGCCGAAGGGCATCAGCGTGAAATCGCGCAAATCCACGCCGGCGCGCGAGGCGAGTTTCTCGACCTCGACGAACATTTCCGACACCGCGATGTCGAGGATCGCCTGCGCGGTCTGCTCGACCGGGCGGCCGAGCCGGGCGGCAAGCTCGCCGACCGCGCGATGCGCCAGCCCGGTATCGATCCTGAGCTGGCCGTAGGCCATCTCGCTGTGACCAAGCCATCCACACACCACCATGGCGTCCGTCACCGTCGCCCGCTCGCCGCCACGGCCATAGCATGCAGGTCCTGGCGTCGAACCTGCCGACTCCGGCCCGACGCGCAGCACCCCTTGCGCGTCGACACTGGCGATCGAGCCGCCGCCGACGCCGATCGAGCTCACCGACACGGAAGGGATATGCAGTGGAAATTCACCGATCAGTTCGCCGGTTCCGAATTGCGCCTCGCCGCCGATGATCAGCGCGAAGTCGGCCGAGGTCCCGCCAATGTCGAGAGTAAGAATCTTGTCTTCGCCTGCCTGGCGCGCCAGCCACGAGGCGCCGATGACGCCAGAGGCCGTTCCCGACAAGAGCATGTTCACGCAGGCACGCTTGCCTTCAGCAGCGTTCATCAGCCCACCGTTCGACTTCGTCAGCATCGGGCGGGCCGGCACGCCGCGGTCCTTCAGCCGCTCTTCCAGCGCCGTCAGATAGCCCGAGACGCGCGGATGGACATAGCCGTTGAGAATGGCGGTCGAGCTGCGCTCGTATTCGCGGATGACCGGCCACACCTCAGCCGAGGAGAAGACGAAGAGGTCTGGCGCGAGACGCGCGATCGTCGCCTTGACGGCGGCCTCCTGCGCGGCATTGCGCCATGAATGGAGGAAGGAGACGATGATCCCTAGCGCCCCATTCGCTTTCGCCGCCGCCACCGCCCTGGCGACCGCCGCCATGTCCGGTGCCTTGGATACGCTTCCATCGGCACGCATGCGAACCGGAATGCCGAACACCATGTCGCGAGAGATCAGCGGGTCCGGGCGCGAGCAGAACAGCGAATACATGTCCGGCATTCGCAGCCGTGCGAGTTCGATCACGTCCTCGAAGCCCGCATTGGTGAACAGCGCCAGCGGCGCGCCCTTGCGCTGGATGATCGTGTTGATGCCGACGGTGGTGCCGTGCACGAAGCGCGTCATGAGCGTAGGATCAAAACCTTCGCGTTCGGCCAGAAGGGTGAGGCCGGTCATCAGCTCGGTACCCGGATCTTCCGGCGTCGTCAGCACTTTCAGCGAGGCGACCCGTCCGGAACGGGCTTCAAGCGCGCAGAAATCGATGAATGTCCCGCCAATATCGACGCCGACCTTCCAGTCGGCCCCGTTTTGCGCTGCATCCGCCACGATGGCACTGTCCATGATGCGTCCCTTCCTGTCTGCCACACGCAAAACTGGCATGACCGGATGGTGCGGGTCCAAGACGTATGATGAGCAAGGATATAAGTCTTGCTTATGCTTTCGCGCGATGCTCATTCAGGACGGCGGCACAGGCTGCGCGGATCTCGTCCCGCATCATCTCATCGGCCCGCGAAAGAGCCCGTGTGCGCGAGGTCAGCAGCGCGATCGGAAATTCCGGCCCCGCGGCGAGCGGCCTGACGGCAAGCCCGGCAAACTGGTGCCACGGCAACAGCGCATCGACCAGCGCGATGCCCAAGCCAGCCTGGACGAAGCCGACGGCGGAGATGGATACGTCGATCTCGAGCGACGGCGAAAGCACCACGCCCTGTGCGCGGGCCGCATGGGCCAGTTCGTCGGCGGGACGGGTGTTGCCACGATAGGATATCAACTCCTCGCCGGCGAGATCGGCGAGCGTCAGCTCGGTTTTCCCGACCAAAGCATGCCCGGCGGGCAGCAGGCATGAGAAGCCGACGCTGCCGATCACCTCGGCCTCAATATCCGGAGGGAGCCGGTCGTCCATGGCCACGCCGAGGCTGGCATCACCGGCGCGCAGCATGTCGACGATGGCGGCGATCGGCGCGCTATGAGCACGCAACATCATGTTGGGATGCTCGGCCCGGAATTTGGTGAACGCACGCGGCAAGATAGCCATGGCCGGCGGAGGTGAGGCGGCGACCCGCACCAGCCCTGCCCGACCCAGGCGTAGATCGGTGGTCTTGCGGCGCAAGCCTTCAAGCCCCGCCGACAACCTCTCGGCATCAGGGAAGATTTCGAGCGCCTCCGGGGTCGGTCGCAACCGGCCTTTCACCCGCTCGAACAGGGTGAAGCCGAGTTCGTCCTCGGCGTGGAGCAGGATCTGGCTCAAAGCGGGCTGGGAGATGTTCAGCATCCGCGCCGCGGCGGTCACCGTGCCCGCGCGCATGACGGCGATGAATACTTCGAGCTGCCGGGCCCGCATTGCCACTCCATAGGTAAAGCTTATGGCTTCTGTCCAAACCCATCTTTGACGCAATACCGTGGTGCGGACAAGATTGGTCAAGGATTCAATGCAAGAGGGCGCCATGGATGTGATCGTGCTGGGCGGCGGGCTGATGGGAACGGCTTCGGCCTATTTCCTGGCCCGGCGCGGCGCGCGCGTGACGTTGATCGAGCGCAACCGGATCGGCACTGGAGCAACGGTTGCCTCCTTCGGCAACATCCGGCGCACGGGGCGTCATCCGTCCCAGCTTCCGCTGGCCCATCGCTCGCTCAGGCTGTGGGGCGAGGCCGAAAAAATGCTTGGCCGCGACGTGGAATTCCGCGCTACCGGCCATATCCGGCTGGTCTTCGATGAAGATAGCCTCGCCGACATGCGGGCCTATGCCGAGGCGGCGCTGCCCTGGGGACTTCAACTGGAGGAGCTCAGCCCGCGCGAGATTCGCGCCCGTTTTCCCGGTCTCGGTCCTGATGCTATTGCCGCGTCATTCTCGCCGCACGATGGCAGCGGCAATCCGCGGCTGATCGCACCGGCCTTTGCCGAGGCTGCCCGCAGGCTGGGCGCCGAAATCGTCGAGGCGACTGAGGTCGAGACGATCCGGCACACGGGCTCCAGCTTCCTTGTAGCCAGTTCAAAAGGTGCATTCGCCGCCGAGTGTCTGCACAACACCGCCGGCGCCTGGGGCGCGCGCATCGCCGCGCAGTTCGGCGAAGCGGTTCCGCTCGACGCCCGCGGCCCGCAAATGGGCGTGACCGAGCCGCTGCCGCATCGGATCTTGCCGGTGGTCGGCATCTGGACGCGCAACAAGGACCATGGCGCCTATCTGCGTCAGGTCGAGCGAGGCAACATCGTCTTCGGCGGAGCGGCCGAAAGAGTAGCGGTGAACCTCGATCCAGGCCACGCGGCCGCCGACCCCATGCGCCTGCCCACGCAGCTGCGCGCCGTCGCGCGACTGCTGCCGGCGATCGCGCAGGCTACAGTCATCCGCACTTGGTCCGGCTGCGAGGGCTATGTGCGGGACATGCTGCCGGTCATGGGACGCTCGGCGACGACGCCAGGCCTGTTCCACGCTTTCGGCTTCAGCGGACACGGCTTCCAGCTCGGTCCGGGCGTGGGCGATGCCATGGCCGAGCTCATCATGACCGACCGCTGCGAAACGCCGCTCGACGATTTCCGGGTCGATCGCTTCGCCCGCGCAGCCTGACGAAGCAACTGGTGACATCCGCGCAACGATGGCCCTTTTTGGCCGCGAATGCGGGATAGCCAGTCTCGCCGGCGCCTTCGAGTATGAGGATCTCAAGAGGTCGTTGCGCGCTAGGCACAAAGATTTCCCCGATGATTTTGGCCACCGACGGCCAGCACTGGCGGAGGACGTGCATGGCCGAGTTCAGAACCCGCCTAATTGCACGCCCTAGCCGCCGATCACCGCATGCATCGCTGGAAGGTCTTTCGAAGCCGGAGTTGTTGAGCTACGTATGACGGGCGCCGGCAGGCGAAAAAACTGGTGGTCTGCGGCGGTCTCCAATCGGACCGGCTGGCCGTGCTCGCCGGGCTTTCGATCGAGCATCGCATCGTTCCGTTTCGCGGCGAATACTATCGCCTTCCCGCATCGAAGAACACCATCGTCCGCCATCTGATCTATCCCGTGCCGGATCCCGCCCTGCCCTTCCTCGGCGTGCACCTGACGCGGATGATCGACGGCAGCGTCACGGTCGGGCCGAATGCCGTGATCGGTTTTGCTCGCGAGGGCTATCCACGGCTTTCGTTCAATGTTTCGGACATGGCCGACTACATGCTGTTTCCCGGCTTCTGGAAGACCGTGTTCGCCAACCGCGGATCTGCGGTTACGGAACTCCGCAACTCGTTCTGGAAACCCGGCTATCTGGAGGAGTGCCGGAAATACTGCCCGAGCCTCGACCTCGCCGACCTGCCCCCGCACGAAGCAGGCATCCGCGCGCAGGCAGTGCGCAAGGACGGCGCCCTCATCCACGATTTCCTGTTCGCACAAACGGACCGCATGCTGCACGTCTGCAACGCCCCCTCACCCGCCGCCACGTCGGCGATCCCGATTGCGGAGATGATCGTGGGGGGCATGGCAGATGAACGTCGACGCATGCCAGCGAACTGAAAGACGGCAGCTGGGCGCGCCTCGCGAGGTACGTCTACAATCCGGCACATCACTCGCCGAGCGGTACGCTGCGTGCTTTTAGGCTACCCGCTGCTCAACCAGCGAGCCTGAGGTGAAGCGTCTGTCCGACGGGCAGGCGGTTAGCCGCCGCCGCCCATGGTCACGGACATAAAGGCCCGGAAGGCGGCCGCCGCCGGGCCGATTGGTCTGTCACGCGACCAGGCCAGGCCGACATCCATACTGGGGATCGGCTCGACAAGCCGGCGCACTTCGATGCGCTGCCCCTCCAACGACCATGGTCGGTAGACCATGTCGGACAGAACGGTGACTCCCATGCCGGCAGCCACGAGCGAGCGCACGGCCTCGACCGAACTGGTGGTAAGGACCGGGCGGAGCGTAAGCCCCGCGGCATCCCAGTAACGGGCGGCCGTCGTGCGTGCCTCGTCCACCGTCAGCATGACATAATCTTCCGCTGCCACATCGGCGAGGCTGATTTCCTGCCGCGCGAGCAGATGATGATCCGCCGAAAGCCAGAGCCGGCGGTTCGACCGCATCAAGACCTCCTGCGCCAGTTCCTCGGTGTGCGCCAGGTTGGACACCAGCATCACAGCCATGTCGATCTCCCCGCACATCAAGCCGCTTTCGAGAGCGTCCCGAGGAAGTTCCAGCACCTCGACCTCGATCTGGGGGTAGGTCTTTCGAAACCGCGTGTAGTGGCGCGACATGTAGTAGCCGACGACCGTGTAGGTCATGCCCAGCCGCAGCTTGCCCGCCAGGCCCTTCCTGTCGCGCAACGGGCTTCGGACAGCGGCCGCGACGGCCCCGGTGATAACACGCGCATGTTCAAGAAACCGCGCGCCCTCCATCGTCAACCTTACGCCAGCGTGGTTACGCTCTAGAAGCCGTACGCCCAGATCAGCCTCCAGCGTCTTTATCGCCGCGGTGACCGCCGACTGTGAGATGTTGAGTTCCACCGCGGCATGACTGACCTGTCCGCTCTCGGCGGTCGCGATGAAATAATCAAGCTGTTTCAAGGTGATGGTCATGGTGCACTCCGGCCCAGACCATTATCTGTTTTTTTGATATCACAATCAATAAACTACTATTTCACAAATGCCCCCGCATGCGCAAAAATGCTGCAACGCCGCAAAGACGGCAGCTTCGAGGGGTAACAATGCGATGGCGGTGACGCTAAACTGCGACATGGGCGAAAGCTTTGGCCTCTACAAGGTTGGCGATGATGTGGGCATGATGCCGATCATCGACGTTGCCAATGTCGCCTGTGGTTTTCACGCTTCCGATCCCGATCACATGCACGCCGCCGTCTGCGGCGCCAAGGCGAGTGGCGTAAAGATCGGCGCCCATCCAGGCTTGCCGGATATTCAGGGTTTCGGCCGGCGCGAGATGCGGATGACCCGCGACGAAGTCAGGAACACCATCATTTACCAGGTGGGCGCGCTTGCCGGCTTCCTCAAGGCAGAGGGTGTAGAACTCCACCATATCAAGCCGCATGGCAGCCTTTACTTCATGGCCATGCAGCAGGAGGCGATCGCCCACGGCGTGTGCGATGCGGCAGAGGTTTTTGGCGTACCCCTCTTCGGCATGACGGGCACCCTGCACGAGAAGATCTATCAAGAGCGCGGTATCCCATTCGTCGCCGAGTTCTATGCCGATCTCGACTACGATGCCTCCGGCAAGCTGATCCTGACACGCGTTCATGACGCCAAGGACCCCGCGAAGATGGCCGAGCGTTGCGTACGCGCCATCAGCGAGGGCGAGGGCACGGCCGAGGATGGCAGTTCCTTCCCCGTCCGCTGCGAAACCATCTGCGTGCATTCCGATACGCCGAACGCCATCGAAATAGCCAGGGCCGTGCGCAGCGCAATCGCCCCTTGGCACTGAGTCGACCGGAACCGCCCACACAGGCGGTTCCGAATTGGTCTGTCTGCAGTTTTCCGGAGCTTTTCATGGCCCAGATTCTTTCGCCTCTGCCCGGCACTTTCTATCGGAGCGCTTCGCCAGACCAGCCGCCTTACAAGGCGGATGGCGATGCGGTCTCCGCCGGAGACGTAATCGGTCTCATCGAAGTGATGAAGTCGTTCCACGAAGTGAGGGCCGAGACGGCCGGTACGAACATCCGCTTCCTTGCAGACAATGAGGACCCCATCATGGCCGGTGCACCCATCGCGGATCTCGACTGATGCTGAAAAAGCTTCTGGTTGCCAACCGGGGCGAGATAGCGGTCAGGATCATCCGGGCCGCACAAGATCTGGGCATCGCCGCCGTGGCGGTGTACTCGGCCGCAGACGCCGGGTCGCTCCACGTCCAGCTTGCGGACGAAGCAGTCAATATCGGCCCACCGGCAGCAAAGAAGTCCTATCTCAACGTCGACGCAATTTTGAAGGCTGCCCGCGACACCGGCTGCGACAGCGTTCATCCTGGCTATGGTTTCCTTGCCGAGAATGCCGCGTTTTCCGAAGCGGTCACAGGCGCTGGATTGGTCTTCGTCGGACCGTCGGGAGCTGCGATCCGGATGATGGGAGACAAGGTCTCGGCGCGTTCGGCCGCTGCCGCCGCAGGTGTCCCTGTAGTGCCAGGCTCGGCTGGCCGGGTCGAGGGCCTCGAGGCTGGCCGCCAAGTGCTGACCGAAACCGGCTTTCCGGTGATGATCAAGGCTGCGGCAGGAGGCGGCGGGCGGGGCATCCGCATTGCGAATTCGCTCGCCGAATTCGAACAAGCCTTTCCTCAGGCCGAAGCAGAAGCCCTCGCCGCCTTTGGCGACGGTGGTCTCTATATGGAAAAGGTGATCGGCAAGGCCCGCCATATCGAGGTGCAGGTCCTGGCAGACGGAAGCGATGCCATCCACTGCTACGAGCGGGAGTGCTCGCTGCAGCGGCGACGCCAGAAGGTTTGGGAGGAGGCGCCGTCGCGCGCACTTTCCGACGGGCTGCGCGAGGAGCTCTGCGCTTCCGCGGTCGCTTTGGCCAAGGCGGTCAAATACTCTGGTGCCGGCACGGTAGAGTATCTCTATGACCATGAAGCCGACCGCTTTTACTTCATCGAAATGAATACCCGCATTCAGGTTGAGCACCCGGTCACCGAGGCGATCACCGGCATCGACCTCGTCGCGGAGATGCTTCGCATCGCCGGCGGCGAGAAGCTGCGGATTCAGCAGGGCGATGTCCGCGTCAAGGGGCATGCGATCGAAGTACGGCTCAATGCCGAGGACCCGGCGAAGGAGTTCGCTCCATTCCCCGGGCAGGTGGCCGAGCTTCGCATTCCAGGGGGTCCCGGCGTTCGCTTCGATTCCATGCTCTACCAAGGCTATCAGGTGCCGCCCTTTTATGACTCGCTGCTTGCCAAGCTGATCGTGCACGGAGAGACGCGCGAGGCGGCGATAGTGCGTCTGATCCGTGCGCTCAACGAGTTGAAGATCGGTGGGCTCAAGACCACCAAGCCGCTGTTTCTTGTGCTGGCCGCCGATCCTACGGTGCGGACAGGAGACGTGCATACACGCTGGCTGGAAGGCTGGCTCATCGAAAACGCCGCAGCATTGGCGGACTAAAAGGAGGACCGATGTCGATACGATTCAACTTCGGCGGTGACGAACATATCTTCGGCGAGGTGTCCGAGGAAATGTCGCTCACCTCCTTCTTTACCGGCCTTTCGATGACCAACGCTGTACGTACGGCACGCATTCGAGGCGTCACCGAAATCTGCCCAGCCAACGCCAGCTTCCAGATCCGCTTCAACCCCGACATCGTCAAGCCGCAGGATCTGCTCCGCGAACTGAAGTCGATGGAAGAGGCGGCCTCAAAGGAAGACCCGCTACTGAAGACCCGGATCATCGAACTGCCGGTCTACTTCCAGGATCCATGGACGCGTGAAACCTGCTTGCGCTTCCGCGAGCGCCATCAGGACCCGTCCTCCACCGATCTTGAATATTCGGCACGCATCAACGGTTACGCCACGGTAGAGGAGTTTATCGCGGCCTATTCCGGCCAGCCCTGGTTCGTATCCATGGTCGGCTTCGTCGCCGGACTGCCATTTCTCTACCAGATGGTGGAGCGCAAGAAACAGATTCAGGCGCCGAAATACTTGCGTCCACGCACCGACACTCCCAAGCTCACCATTGGCCATGGCGGCTGCTTTGCAGCGATCTATTCGGTGCGCGGCGCTGGCGGCTATCAGATGTACGGCATAACTCCGGTCCCGATCTACGATCCTGCCAGGAAGGTGCGCTACCTCTCCGATGACATGTGCCTGTTCAGGCCAGGCGACATCGTCAAGTTCAAAGCCATTGGCCGCGATGACTACGATGCCACTCTGGAGGAAATCGAAGCCAATCGGTGGCAGCCGACGGTTCGCGAATGTATCTTCAGCCTGAAGGACTTCAACGGCGATATTTACGGCACCAATGCAAAGCTGATGGAGCTTATCAATGGCCGTTAAGGTAATCTCTCCCGGCCTCTCCACTTCCGTGCAGGATCTTGGCCGGCCGGGCCACTATCATGTCGGCATTCCAGAAGGCGGCGGCATGGACCGTTTTGCCACACGCATCGCGAACCTGCTTGTCGGCAACGATCCGGGTGCCGCGGTGCTCGAAGCCACCTTCATGGGCCCCGAACTCGAATTCACCCAATCCGCGGTCATCGCCGTCACGGGAGGAGAGCTCCCACCCAAACTCAATGGCGAGGAACGGCCGACCTGGGAAAGCTTTCCGGTGAAGGCCGGTGACCGGCTTTCCTTCGGCTTCCTTAAGGGCGGCGCGCGCGCCTATCTGGCCATCTCAGGCGGCATCGACGTCCCCGTGGTTCTCGGCTCGCGCTCGACTTATATTCTGGGCGCGCTCGGCGGCCATCAGGGCCGCACGCTGAAGGCGGGCGATGAGCTTCCCCTCGGTGAAGGTTCCGGCAAAGCCGGTCTTTCGCTGCCAGCCAATTTGCGTCGCGCGTGGAACAGTCCGGCGGAACTCAGGATGCTTCCTGGCCTGTACTGGCATCGGATTACTGAAGCCGCCGGCAAACGGTTCTTTGAGGAAACCTGGAAGGTCGCGCCCGAGGCTGACCGCATCGGCTATCGCTTCCGCGGCGGGACGCCGCTGGAGTTCGTTGAGCGTGAGCAGCCGTTCGGCGCGGGCTCCGACCCCTCGAACATCGTCGACGCCTGCTATCCCTACGGATCCGTCCAGGTGCCGAGTGGCACGGAGCCGATCGTTCTTCACCGGGACGCGGTGTCGGGTGGCGGTTACATGATGCTGGGTGTGGTGATATCGGCCGACATGGACCTGATCGCCCAGCTCCAGCCGCACACCCCGGCGCGCTTCGTTTCGGTGACGCTGGAGGGCGCGCTTGCCGCGCGAGCCGAACAGCGCGCCGCGCTGGTGCGAGCTGAAGGGTACCTGGCCGGCTGACGTCGGCCGGGAAAATGCCGGCGGAGGAGCCGGAGGCGAGGAGATCGGCCGGCCAAAACCGACCGCGCGTGGCGGAAGACAAAATCCGGTGCGCGAAACGACAAGACGACGCCGGGCAACGGCGTGAATTTGGCCATCCGAGCAGTCCGCTAGAGACCGCCGGAACCGACAGGGGAAGACATTAGCAACGTGACTGGCTGCAAGGCCGGATGCTTCGCGCCTTTCCGTCGGTAAAAAGAAGGAAAGGGACATGAGTCATCTGAGCGCGGAGAACGTCTCGGTGTCGTTTGCGGGGCTAAAGGCCCTGTCATCGGTAGACCTCCAAATTACGCCTGGCCGCATCGTTGGCCTCATCGGCCCCAATGGTGCCGGCAAGACCACGCTGGTCAACGTGCTGACGGGTTTCCAGGCTCCGACGGAAGGCACCATCAAGCTCGACGGGGCGGCACTCTCGGGTCTCAAGCCGCATCAGGTCCGTCGGCGCGGCATCGCCCGCACCTTCCAGGGTGGGCGGCTCTTCCGCGACCTGCCTGTGCTCGACAATCTGGAGGTAACCGGCGTTGGTCTGGGAATGAGCCGGCGCGCCGCCGTCGCCGAAGCGGAAGCGATGCTCGACTGGATTGGCATCGGCGCGCTGGGCTCCCGCATCGCCGGAACCTTGCCTTATACGGATGAGCGCCGTGTCGCCATTGGTCGTGCCCTGATGGGACGGCCCGCATACATCCTGCTCGACGAGCCGGCGGCCGGCATGAACACGCAGGAGGCGCGGGAGCTTTCGGCCCTGATAAGACATATCGCCAGCGATCTCGGCTGCGGGGTCCTGCTCATCGAACACAATGTCGGGCTGGTGCTCGGCCTTTGCGAGCATATCGTCGTGCTCGATTCCGGAGCGATCATCGAAGAAGGCCTACCCGCCGCGATCCGCGACAGCGAGAAGGTGCGCCACGCCTATATGGGCACGGCAGCGAACACCGACCTGCCTGTGCTGGAGGTGATGGAATGAGCCTGCTTGCCCTTTCCGATATCACCATCCGCTATAGCCGTCTCACGGCGGTGCGCGACGTCTCCTTCGCCATGGACGAAGGAGAAATCCTGTTCATCACCGGCCCGAACGGAGCCGGGAAGTCTTCGCTGCTGCGCGCGATCGCCGGCGTGACACCAGTGGCGGGTGGGCGGATTGAGCTTGCGGGCCATGAGATCACCGGCCAGGCACCGGAGAACATCGCCCGGCTCGGATTCTCCATGGTGCCGGAGGGGCGCGACGTCTTCGGCTCGCTGACGACCGAAGAGAACCTTCTGGTCGGCGCTGGCATGCACGCCCGCGACCGCGACTGGCGCAGCCGAACGGCCGGCGAACTCGAAGCCGTCTACGCAACCTTCCCGATACTGAAAGAGAGGCGGCACGGGCAGGCGGGATTGCTGTCCGGCGGGCAGCAGCAAATGCTGGTCATCGGACGCGCGCTGATGACCAATCCGCGGCTTATAGCCATCGACGAGCCTTCGCTGGGCCTCGCCCCCAACATTAACGACCAGGTCTACGAGCGGCTGATCGCGCTGCGTGCGCATCGCCAGCTCACGCTCCTGATCGTGGAGCAGAGTTCGGCCCGGGCGATGATGGTGGGCGGGCGCATGATCCTGATGCGTGGCGGGCAGATCGTACTCGATGGCGACGCCCGGACGCTCGGCAACGGCGAGGCGATCCAGGCTGCCTACTTCGGCTACGAGGACCATTGAGATGCTCCAGATCCTGTTCGATGCACTCTCGCTTGGTTCGCTCTACGCGCTCGGGGCGCTTGGCATTGCCCTCATCTTCGGCGTCATGCGGCTTGTGAACTTCGCGCATGGCGACGTCATCGCCTTCTGCGTCTTCGCGCTGCTTTGGCCGTCGACGGACGCGATGGCCATCGTCTTCGCTGGCCAATTGCCGTGGTACCTGCTGGTGCCCTTCGTGCTCCTCTGCGGGGCCGGCTTGTCGGTGCTGTGCGAAATCGTCGTCTTCAGGCGGTTCCGCAAGGCAAATCCAGCAACCATGATGATTGCTTCTTTCGCGCTCGGTTTCGTCATTCGCTATTTTCTGCTGATGCTTTTCTCAAGCCGGCCGAAATCGATCAATCTCCTCCCGGAACTCTCCCAGCCGGTTGAGATTTTCGGCGCCCGGCTGCCGCTTCTCCAGCTCATCACCATCATCGCCACGATGTTGATCCTGGTGGGTCTGACCGTCTTCCTGCGCCGGACAAGGTTCGGACTGGAAATGCGGGCGGCGGCGGAGAATTTCTCCATGGCGCGCATGCTCGGCGTCCGTGCCAACCGAGTCATCATGGGAGCCTTCGCGCTGTCCGGCGCGCTGGCAGGGGCCATTGCCCTGATCTTCGTGGCCCAGACTGGCACCGCCGATATCCAGATGGGAGCGGCAATCATGCTGATGGCATTCATCGCAACGGTTATCGGCGGCCTTGGCAGTCTGGCTGGCGCCGTGCTGGCGGGATTCCTGCTCGGCGCCGCGTCGGTGATTATGCAGGTCATGCTGCCCATCGACGCCCGGCCATTCCGCGATGCCTTTGTCTATGGAGCGGTCATCCTCGTTCTCCTCTTCCGCCCGCAAGGCCTGATTTCGGCCCGTGGCACAAAGGAAAGGGTCTGATCCATGTCCGCAGCGTCCCCGGCCATCGAGCCGCAACTGACCACCGGCACCATCGTCGCCACCCCCCCCCGGCCCTTCGTGCTGGCGCGCCGTACCATCATTACGCCGATCCTGTTGTCGCTGTTGATGATCGCCATCGCACTCCTGACCATGATGACCGGATCGCGACCATTCAATCAGGTGATCATTGACGTCTTCCTCCGGGTCATCCTCGTCGTCGGCCTCTATGTATTTATCGGCAATTCCGGCGTGCTGAGCTTCGGCCATATCGGCTTCACCTGCCTCGGCGCCTATGTGGCGGCGTGGCTGACGATCAATCCCATCATGAAGAAGATGGCCTTTTCCGGTCTTCCCGGCTGGTTGATAAAAGCCCAGATGCCCTATTGGGAAGCGGCCATCATTGCCGCAATCTTTGCAGGGTTGGCGGCGCTGATCTTCGGGCGGATCCTGATGCGGCTGTCGGGCATCGCCGCCTCGATCGCGACCTTCGCCATGCTGGCGATGATCAACACGATCTATTCCAACTGGGAAACCGTCACCGGCGGGACATCGTCGGTCGTCGGGATCCCGATCATCCGCTCGATCTGGCCCTATCTGATCGCCGCCATCATCTCGATCTTCATTGCCTGGGCACATGCAATATCGCGTTCAGGCCTGGCACTGCGTGCCGCCCGCGACGAACCGACGGCAGCAGCAGCCTCCGGCGTCGATATTCCCAGGGAGCGGCTTGTCGCCTTCGTGATCTCCGGTGCCATAATGGGTCTCGGCGGCGCCTTGATGGCTCACTCCATCGGGGTTGTAACGCCGGACACCTTCTATCTCGGTCTCACCTTCATCACCATCGCCATGCTTGTCGTTGGCGGCATGGGCAGCCTTTCGGGCGGCGTGATCGGTGTCGTGTTCCTCTCCGCCCTCATTCAGACCCTGCGCTGGCTGGAAGCCGGCGTTTCCATTGGCGACGTCGCCTTCGCCATACCGAAAGGCCTTCAGGAGATCGCCCTGGGTATCATCATGATCATCATTCTGGCGCTTCGTCCGGCAGGCGTTTTCGGCAATCGCGAGATCTCTTTTACCCGCAACCGCAAAGATTGACCGGCGGATTGTAAACCGCCGTAACCTTGAAAGGAGAAGTCTATGATAAACAAAATGAAAATAGCGACAATGACGATGCTCTTCGCCGCAACGGCTACGTTTCCAGCCTTGGCTGACGACAGCAAGATCGTGGTCGGTTTCGCCACGGCGGAATCGGGTTTCATGGAGGCTTACGACAAGCCCGCCACCGATGCCGCGTTGATCCGCATCGACGAAATCAACGCCGCTGGCGGTCTTCTTGGGAAGAAGATCGAAGTCGTGAAAGCCGACACCAAGTCCGATCGTGCCGAAGGCGCAAAGGCCGGTCTTTCCGTTCTCGACCAGGGCGCTGACCTCGTCGTCGTCTCCTGCGACTACGACTTCGGCTCGCCGGCGGCACTCGCCGCCGAGGCGGCTGGCAAGGTTTCCTTCTTCCTCTGCGCTGAATCGGTAAAGGCGGGCATCCAGGGCGTAGGCCCGCACAGCTTCTCCGCGTCGGTGCTAGCAGCCGTGCAGGGAGCGACCATGGCCGAGTGGGCATACAACAAGAAAGAGGCCAAAACCTTCTACCGCCTGCTCGACACCTGGACCGAATACAACAAGGGCATCTGCGATGGCTTCGACTGGATGATGCCGACGCTGGAGACCAAGGGCGCCAAACTTGTGGGTCAAGATACCTTCAAGAACGACGACCCCTCAATCGCTGCCCAGATCAGCCGCATCAAGGCCCTCCCAAAGGAACCCGATGCGATCATGCTTTGCACCATGATGCCGGGCGCTGTTTCGGCGGTAAAACAGATCCGCGCCGCAGGCATCAATTCGATGATTCTCAACGGCTCTGGCATGGACGGCAGCTACTGGCTTTCGGCTGTACCTGACCTTTCCAATTTCTACGTTCCGGTTCAGGGTTCCATTTATGGCGACGACCCGAACCCGGAAGTCAACAAGTTCAACGCAGCCTATAAGGCCAAGACCGGCGCCGACCCGTCTTCCATGTATGTCTATCCAGGCTATGTCATGATCGACGTCTGGGCAAAGGCTGTTGAACGCGCCAAGAGCATCGATGCCGATGCCGTTGTCGCGGAACTCGAAAAGATGAAGAACGAACCGACCCTCTTCGGTCTGCGCACTTTCACCTCCGAACTGCACCACCAGAACCAGACCAAATACCTGATCGCCGACACCGAGAAAGGCAAACCATCGATCATAGACAGCTGGACGATCTCCGAACCGGTCCCGCTTGACGCGCTCTTGAAGTAGTCGGGGCGGCCGGCTCGGTCTGGCCGCTCTTCCCATCCGGCAACGCAAAAAAACCGGCCCGCATGATGCGGGCCGGGTTCGATTTATCAGTCTATGACATAAGAACTCTTACGCCCGGGCCTTGCGATAGGAATCCTTGAGCGCAATCCGCGCGCCTGAAAAAACGAAGATGTCGCAGCCATCGACCTCTATCTTGTCTCCCGCTGCCGTTGTTCCCGTGAAACGCCAGGAAGACAGTCCGGTATCTCCGCTGACCACATGGTTGTCATTTGACCAGGCAGCATCCGAAAAGGTTGAGAAGATGGCCGCATAGGCAGCCCGCACGGCTTCCCGCCCAGTGTGACGGCGACCGTAGGGTTCGGGCCCAGCCGAGGCATGGAAGGCGCAATCCTCCGCCATGCAGGCCATCAAGCCGTCGAGGTCATGGGCGTTCCACGCCGCCATGAACCGGCCAAGAAGTGCAGACCGCTGTAACCCGAGATCGCCTCCGGTCATGCCGGTCCGCTCCGCATGCTCGCCGATCATTCCAGCCCCTCCTTCGCAACGGCGCCGGTTAGCCGGTCGAGCGATCTCGACATGCGGGTCATGATTTCCGCGATGTCCTCTCCCGTCACGATCATCGGCGGGCAAAGCGCAAGCTGGTCGCCGATGTTGCGGAAGATGAGACCTTCTTCGTGACCGATGACCGACGCTATCGCGCCCGCGCGTCCTACCTTTGCAAAAAGCCGCTTGGTCGCCTTGTCAGCAACCAGCTCGACCGCCCCAATCAGGCCGGTGCCGCGGGCCTCCCCGACAAGGGGATGATCGGCAAACGAGCGAATGCCCGCCTGGAAGACTGCTTCCATCCGGGCCGCATTGCCCATCAAATCGCGCTCCTCGATGATGGCGAGATTTTCCAGCGCAACGGCTGTCGCGACCGGATGACCCGACGCGGTGAAGCCGTGGCCGAAATTGCCGATCGTCGCGGTGTTGTCGGCGATCGCCTGATAGATCGCCTCCGAGAACACCACCGCGGCCAGCGGCATATAGGAGGAGGTGATCTGTTTGGAAACCGTCATCATATCAGGCGTGAAGCTGAACTTCTGGCAGCCAAAGGGCGTGCCGAGCCGCCCGAAACCACAGATCACTTCATCTGCTATCAGAATGATATCATTTGCCCGGCAGATTTTCTCCACGCCTTCCCAATACCCGACCGGCGGTGGCAGAACGCCGCCAGCTGCCATAACCGGCTCTCCTATGAAGGCCGCGATCGTATCGGCCCCTTCTTCCGCGATCACCGCCTCCAGTTCGGCAAGCAGGCGCGCCGTGAAGGCGGCTTCGTCTTCGCCCTCCATGCCGAAACGATAGAAGTGCGGGCAGGTCAGGTGACGAACGGGAATCGCCGGCAGGTCGAAGTCGCGATGGTTGATCGGCAAGCCCGTCAGGCTGCCGGAGGCGACTGTGATGCCGTGATAGCCCTTGGTCCGCGCCAGGAATTTCTTCTTCTTGGGTCGGCCCAGCGCGTTGTTCATGAACCACACCATCTTGACGATGGTGTCATTGGCTTCCGAGCCCGACGACGTGAAGAAGACACGCGTCAGGTTTTGTGGCGTCATCTCCACGAGTTTCTCCGCGAGCCGGATGGACGGCTCATGCGCCTTGGAGGAGAAGGTGTGATAGTAGGGCAGTTTCAGCATCTGCTGATAGGCAGCGTCGGCCAAGCGCTTTTCCGAAAAGCCGACGGCCACCGACCAGAGCCCGGCGAGCCCTTCGATATATTCCTTGCCGCGCTCATCATACACACGGATGCCGTCGCCGCGGCTGATGATCAGCGGCCCGGTTTTTTCGTGCTGACGCAGGTTGGTGTAGGGATGCATGGTGGTGGCGATGTCGGCGGCGGCGAGAGAATTGGAAAGCGCGTCCATGGAAGTCCTCAGGGGCTTGGGGGAATGGTCCGGGGTGTGAGTTCGAGATAGTTTTCGATCCCATGCGCGGAGCCTTCACGACACGGAAAAATGAATCATGGGAGGCTTTTGGAATGGGTGTCGATGATCCGCCGCATCAGCGCGGCGACATCGCGCGCATTCGGCGGATCGGAGTGGATGCAGACGGTGTCGAAGTCGACCGGGCGGACCGTGCCGTCTGTCGTGACGAGTTCGCGTCGGGTAAGCGCCCCCACCATTCGGTGCTCGGCAAGCGTCAGGTCGATGGCCGACTGCACGCGCGGGATGATCAGGCTACCGCCGGGAGCGTAGGCAAGATCGGGAAAGAACTCGCCCACGAAGGCAACGCCGAGTTCATCAGCCGCCGTCTCGTGACAGGTTCCCGCCATGCCGAAGAGCGGAACGCCGAACGGCTTGACCGCCGCGGCAATTGCCCGGGCAGTGTCCATGTCGTGCGCGGCCATGCCGTAAATGATGCCGTGCGGCTTGACATGGCCGAGTTGCCCGCCCTCGGCAGCCAGCATCCCTGTCAGTGCCCCGATTTGATAAAGGAAGGCGGCTGTCAGTTCCTCTGGCTGAAGTTTCATTTCGCGCCGGCCGAACCCCTCGCGATCGGGAAGGGAAGGATGCGCGCCGACCTGTTTGCCATGCGAAAGCGCGAGCCGCACGGTCTTCAGCATGGTCCATGGATCGGAGGCGTGGAAGCCGCAGGCGATGTTGGCGCAATCGATATGGGGCATGATGCCGGCATCGTCGCCGAAGCGCCAGTTGCCGTAACTTTCCCCCATGTCGCAGTTCAGGGTGACCATGGTTTGCTTGCCTCAGCCCAGAGTGTTTGCTGCCCAGCCGGGGGCGATGTGCGGGAATTCCGGCGGTGGTTCGCGCTCGTGCAGCAGTCGAAGCAC
Source organism: Mesorhizobium sp. P2_A12 (assembly GCF_056405075.1). NCBI lineage: Bacteria > Pseudomonadati > Pseudomonadota > Alphaproteobacteria > Hyphomicrobiales > Phyllobacteriaceae > Mesorhizobium > Mesorhizobium sp. P2_A12. The sequence goes on along the minus strand of NZ_JBFUCU010000002.1, from coordinate 223,111 downwards.
GCGCGGCGGCGTCAGTGGCAGTTGCTGCACCGGCTTGCCGATGGCGCGCGCCACCGCACAGCCGATCGCCGCGCCCACGGCCAGGATTGGCACCTCGCCCGCACCCTTGGTGCCTAGAGGCCCCATCGACGGTGCACCCTCGTAGAGGTCGGCGGCGACCGGAACCACGTCCTGCGCCAACGGCAGGCGATAGGTCTCGAAATCGTCCTGCGCGATGCGTCCGTCGGCGGTGATCGTCACCTCCTCATGCAACGCATAGCCCAGCCCCTGCACCACGCCGCCCTGTATCTGGCCCAGGATGGCGCGCGGGTTGAGCGCGCGGCCGACATCTTGAACCACGCGATAGGCCAGCACCTCGACATGACCGGTGTCCGCATCAACCGCCACCTCGGCCTCGTGGACAACGAAGACGGGGATGTCGAGAGCATCGATGAAATGCCCCATCGCGCAGCCGGACATTGCCGGATTGTTCTTGGCGGTAAAGGCTCCGCTTCCTGTGATCGGGCCGGTGGTGGCCTGCGCATGGGCGACGACGGCGGGGATCGACATGCCGGAACCGGGACGTCCCGTGATCTCGACACAACCGTCCCGCAGCACCAGGTCTTCCGGTCGGGTCTGGAGCATCTCGCCGGCGGTCCGCAGCAGCTTCTCCCGCACCTCTGCACAGGCGGCGATGCTCGCGGCACCAATGGACACGGTGGTGCGCCCACCGCCAACGCCGACATCGAGACCGGCGGCATCGGTATCGGCTTCGCGCACGATCACCTGGTCGGGAGCGAGGCCGAGCTGCCCAGCCACGATCTGCGGCAGGGATTGTACCATCGTGCCCGATCCGATCTCCACACCCGACGTGACCAGCGTTGCGCTGCCGTCGGCGTTCAAATTCACCGTCGCCGCCGAGGGCCCGACGAAAACGAACCATGTGCCGACCGTGGTCGCAATTCCATAGAGCCTGCCGTCGGCCTTCGCTTCTGATGTGCCGGTACTGGCACGCAACGCCTCCATACGATCGAGCATCGGACCCAGCACGTCGGCCTCGAAAATCTGGCCCGTGGCACCGAGATCGCCATCTCCCAGGACACTTTTCTTCCGGAACTCCATTGGGTCGAAGCCTAGCGCATCGCAGATTTCGTCGGTGTGTCGCTCCAACGCGAATGTGTTGTAGACGCCGTTGCAAGCTCGAAAAGCCCCGTTGGGTGGTGTGTTGGTGTATACGGCGCGGCTGACGAGCCGCGTTGCCCCAACCCTGTAATTGCCGCCCAGCGTGTGCGCCGTCATCGTCGTCAGGAAGACCTGCTCACCGCCATACGCGCCGCAGTCCATCAGCACGACCGCCTCGCGTCCGGCGATGTCTCCTTCGGCGGTGACAGCGGACCGAATGCGGATTTCCGCATTCTCGCGGCAGAGGCAGGTTGCCATCTCTTCCTGCCGGGTGTTTTCCAGGACCACCGTGCGCCCGGTCATCCGCGCCAGAAGTGCCGTGATCGGCTCGATGGACGCATCGAATTTCAGGCCAAACCCGCCGCCGACAGGGGGAACAGTGACCCGCACACGCCCGGGCGGAAGCTGCATGACCCTTCCGGTGACGTTGCGCACGGTCCAAGGCACCTGCGTCGAGGTCTGGATGTGAGCACGGCCGTCCTCCCAGGAGCCGATGGCAACGCGCGGTTCGAAGGGCACATGGCTCTGCCGGCTAACGGTGAAGCTGCTCTCGATAATGCGTATGTCGGGACGGGCGAAGGCAGCATCAACGTTGCCGCGACTGGATTTTGCCTCCCATGCGATATTGCCGGCACGTGCACCGCCCTCCGTGATCACCTCATAGCCGCGCCAGCCCTCGTGGACGAGACGGGCGGCGGGCTGGAGCGCTTCGGCCATGGTGAACACCGGTGCCAGCGGCTCGACCTCGAGCACGATGGCGGCAAGTGCCGCCCGCGCCTGCTTCTCCGTCTCGGCGGCGATGACGGCGATTGGCTCGCCGTGATAGCGGATCGTGTCGATGGCCAAGAGCGGATGGTCGGCAATGCCGATGCCGTAGAGTCCTGGCGCATCGGCGCCGGTCGCCACCGCCCGCACGCCAGGACAGCGAAGTGCCGCCGAAACGTCGAGCTTGCGGATACGCCCCGCGGGAACGGTCGACCGCAGCAGCACGGCATGCAACATGTCGGGGCGAACCCGGTCGTTGGTGTATTTCGTCCGCCCGCGCAGCTTGTCCTGCGCATCGCGACGGGGAAGATTCATCACCGTGGCGGACAGCTCAGACATGGATGCCTCCCACCAACTGGCCAGCCTTGCGCGCTTGGTCGAGGCAGTCGGCCACGGCGTCGACGATCCGCTCATATCCCGTGCAGCGGCAGATGTTGCCGACCATCGCGGCCTTGATTTCGGGACGGCTCGCATGCGGATTGTCACGCACAAACGCCGAAAGGCTCATGACCATTCCCGGAAAACACATGCCGCATTGGACGGCATCGGCCGCCTCGAAATTGGCCTGGAGCGGGTGCGGCGCCTGGTTTCCGGAACTCAATCCCTCGATGGTCGTCACCGCGCATCCCTGGACGAGTCCAATCGGCTTCAGGCAGGACGGCACCGCTTCGTCGTCGACATGCACCGTGCACGCGCCGCAAAAGCCTTCGCGGCACACGGCTTTGGTCCCCGTCAGGAATCGTTCCTGCCGCAAGACGTCGACGAGCGGCGTCATCGGATCGCCATCAAAGCGGCAGTCCTCGCCATTCAGCTGGAATGTCACGGTCATGCCAGGCCCCCGGTCTCGAGAAGTGCGGCGACACCGCGCTTGACCAGCGGCGGAAGAACCTGGCGCCGGTACCAACCCTCAGCTTCCTTGCCGTCGCGGCCCAGAAAATCATTGTGCTCCAGTGCAAGCTCGGCGGCGCGTTCCGGATCGAGCGCTGAGGCCGGGCCTGACCTCATGGCCTGTTCGAGCGCCGTCCAGCGCCGTGCTACCGGCTCCACCGAGCCGACGGCAATGCGACATCGTTTGTCTTTGTCCATCGCGAGGGAGACGATGGCGACCGGATAGTCGCCGGCTTTCCGAAGCGGCAGGCGGATATGAGCACTTGCGACAAGGTCGCGGCGCAAGTGAATCCTCGACACAATCGCTTCGGTCAGCAGCGCGTGCCTGTCTTTGAGGAAATCCGAAATACCGAGGAGTTTTGGGCCTTCGAACGTCTCCAGCTCCACCGTTGCCTCACAGACGAGAAGCGCAGGGGCGAGATCGGCGGCGGCAAAGTCGAGGGCACAGAGGTTGCCGCCTACGGTGGCGACCCTTCGGATGCCGGGATTGGCCGCACCCTCCGCCGCGGCAACCAAACCTTCGAAACCCACTGTCGCCCGCAACGCGCGGCCAAGTACTGCATGGGTAACGGCTGCGCCGATCACGACATGGTCCGGTTCGATTTCGACCTTGGACAAGGCCCGTATTCGGTGGAGTGCGACCACCGCCCCTGGAAGGTCGACCCCGCGCCGTGGATCACGCATCATCCAGGTGCCGCCGGCAAGCACCGCCGCACCTTGTCGGCGTGCGGCCATTGCCTCTTCAAGTGTGCTGACTGCGGTGAACGACCGTTCCACGCTTGGTGCCATCTGTCATACCCCTCGGAAGCAGCCAACTTTCGCGGCGCCGCAGCATTGTTGCTCCAGCTTTAGGCTCCTGTGAAATAGTAATTCTTTGAATATGGTATCGGAAAAACAGATAACTCTGGCGGCGCGCTCCTTGGCGCTCAGGCCCAGTGGGCGACCGTCCTTTTCTCAAAGCTCTCACGGAACTGGGCGGTGGTTTTGGGAAGAAGTTCGCCCTTCTCCCAGTCGAGGATCACGGCATAGTGCCGAACCGCATCGAGCGTATCGATCTCGCCGGAGCGGTATTTGCGCGCGACCTCCTCAGGATCCATGCGCGCCCGGCCCTTCCGTTTCGCCCGGATGTCGGCACGGCAGGCCTCGGTTGCCGTCTCGTCAACTTCGTACTGGCACAGGTCGCGGTCGATTTCACGGATCACCACGCCGTAGTCACTCTTGGCGCGCCCCAGAGAAACGTAGTCGTCGATCACGTCCTCCATCACCTTGCGGGGCTCGCGCTCCAGTGGATCGCCGAAACCGCCGCCGCCGGCCGTCGGACGAGCGAACTGGTCGCCTGTGTGGACGGAGTAATCGGAGAGCACGGAGCCGAGCCAGATCTCGGTCTCTTCTCCCGCGCGCTTCATGGTCAAGCCGTGGGGCATCGACGGCAGGCCTCCTTCGACACCCCAGACGACGGCGCGTTCGCGATCGCAAATATAGGACATGACGGCATTTTCAGCCTCAAGCAACAACGAGGTTTTCTGCACGCCGACGCCGCCCCGCCATTTGCCGGGCCCGGCTGAATCCTGCTTGATCTGGAACTCGATCGTCCGAGTCGGGTTCACCCGCTCGTTGCCTTCGTTCGGTTGCGACATCAGCCCGGTTCCGAAGCAGGCGGTGGTGACATCGGCACCATCCTTGCCGTTGCGCCCGCCCCAGCCGCCGGGCAGCCATTCGTAGAACATGAAGATCGGCTTGTCGGGTTTGCGCGCGTCCCGTCCCCCGGCCAGCAGATATTCGAGGTTGAAGGCGCAGGCGATAGCGCGTTCGGGCATGATCTTCGACCACATCTCGAAGATCGCGTTCATGATCTTTTCGAACGGCATCAGGAACCCGGTCACCGCCACCGGCCATTCCGCGCTGACGATGCTGTTCTTCGGCGCGGTCACCTCGATCATCCGGTAAAACCCGCTGTTGAGCGGGAGGTCCGGGAAGAAGGTCTTCATGCCGGCGACCACGGCCGAGAAGGTCGCGCCCGGGGCGGAATTGTACATTGAGGCAATGGTCGAATGGCTTCCCGTAAAATCGTAGTGGATCGTGTCGCCCTTGATCGTCATCTTGATGCGGATCGGGATCATGCCTTCGCCGGCACCAAGATCCCGGTCGATGTAGTCGACCGTCTCCCAGGTGCCGTCGGGCAGCTCCGCGAGACGCTTTCGCACGGCACGTTCGACGTAGTCCTGAACCTCCTCCATACCGCGCATGACCTGGTCGCGGCCGTACTTCTTGACCAGACGCAACAGTTCGCGCTCGGCAGCCTGCGTCGCCTGCGCCTGGGAATGGATGTCGCCAATGATCGATGCCGGATCGCGCGTGTTGGCCGCGATCATGTTGGCGACGTCGGAGCAGAAGCGGCCACGCTGGAAAAGCCGCAACGGCGTGATCCGCAGGCCTTCGCGGAACATGTCGCGGGCGGTGACGTCGAAGGAGCCCGGCACCGAGCCGCCGAGATCCGACCAGTGGCCGTTCGACTGGGAGAAGCCGATCAGCTTGTCTTCGTCGAAGATCGGCCGGACGAGCCGAACATCGCTGAAATGCGTACCGCCGGCATAAGGATCATTGATTGCGTAGACGTCGCCGGGTGCCATGTCGCCTTCGAAGACCCGGATCACCTCCTTGCACGTGTTGTGCAGTGTGCCGACATGGACCGCGATGTCGTAGTTGCCCTGGGCGACGGAGTTGCCATCGGCGTCGTGCAGGGCATTTGAAAAGTCTCGGTTGTAGATGACGAAGGAATAGCAGGTGCGAAGCATCTGTTCGGCCATCTGGTCGACGGTGGTGATGAAGGAGTTCTTCAGCACCTCGAACGTTACCGGATCGAGGCCAGGGCTCGTTTCAATCAGCTTTGTCATGTCTCAGCCTTTCGTCACGATGAGAATGTTCAGGAAGCCATCGACGGTCGCGCTCATTCCCGGCGGAACCACGGTGGTGGAATCGAACTGTTCGACAATGGCAGGGCCTGTGAATGCAGCGCCGGCGCTGAGCTGGCCGCGTTCATACACGGCTGCATCGTGAGATACGCCGTCGAACCAGACGCCGCGGCGTCCGAGGGGCTCGGGCACATGAGGCAAGACTTCGTGCCGCGGTATCTCGGCTTTCGGAACGATGCCGATCGCCTTGACCGCGATGCGGAAGATCGACACCGGCGCCTCTTCGCGGCGATAGTTGAACTCGCGTTCGTGCTCGTTGTGGAAGGCCTCGATCAACGAGCAGATGCTCTCGATCCGCGCCGGCGCCGACACGGCAAGCGAGCGCCACTGGCCCTGGTACATCATCTCGACCGTGCGCTGCAGCGCCATGTCTTCCTGCGCCACGCCCTCATGGGCCAGACGCTCAACGGCCTGTTTCTCCATGAGAACAAACGCCGTCTGCATCTCGGCGGGCGAGACAGTGGAAGCATCGGCCATGAAGCTTTCGGAGAAATCGTGCTGCACGTCGACGAGAAGGCAACCGAGCGCGGAGGTGACGCCGGGATTGGGCGGCACGATCACGGTTGGAATCGAAAGCTCCTTGGCCACGGCGGCTCCGTGCAAAGCGCCGGCACCGCCGAATGCGACGAGTGCAAAGTCGCGCGGGTCATAGCCTCGGCTGATGGAGAGAAGCCGGACGGCGTTGCCCATGTTCGCGTTGGCGACGGCGATGATCGCCTCGGCCGCTTGATGGAGTTCCATGCCGAAGGGTGCCGCCACCGTCTCCTGCACCGCCTGCGCGGCCAAGGCTGGGTCGAGCATGATCTTGCCGCCTGCAAGGCTGGTGCCGAGGCGACCGAGCACGACATTGGCATCGGTGTTGGTGGCGGTGCGGTTGCCATTCTTGTAGCAGGCCGGACCTGGAAAGGCGCCGGCGGACTGCGGTCCGTTGCGCAGGCTGCCGCCTTCGTCCTGCCATGCCAGCGACCCGCCGCCCGCACCGATGGTCAGCACTTCGATGGAGGGGAAGCGGATCGGATATCCGAATTCGATGTACCAGTCTTTTGTGATGCGCGATTCCCCGTTCCATGCGAGCGAGACATCGGTGCTGGTGCCGCCCATGTCGAAGCCGATCGAGTTGGGGAAACCACAGATATTTCCGATGAAACGGCTCGCGATCGCGCCGGCGGCGATGCCCGATCCTGCGAGCCGGGCTGAAAAATCCTTGACGCTCGCGGGTGTCATGACCCCGCCACCGCTGTGCAGCAACAGCAGATCTCGCATGTATCCGGCCGCCGCAAGCTTTTCTCCAAGACGGGACACATAGTCGACGACGACCGGGGCACAGACGGCGTTCGCCATGGTGGTGGAAAAACGTTCGTGCTCGAAGATTTCCGGCATGACCTCGGAAGAGATCGAGACCGGCACATCCGGCATCGTCTCCTTCAGGATCTCACGCATGCTGCGCTCGTTGGCGCCGTTGACATAGGAGTTCATGAAGCAGACGGCGATGGACTTGACCTGCCGCTTCTTGAGAATGTCGGCGACACCGCGCGCAGCCTCTTCGTCCAGCGCCTCCAGGATCGTGCCCTCGGCACTGACCCGTTCCCGGACAGTCAGCCGGTCGCGGCGCGGGATATAGGGCTTGGCGACATCCTTGTAGGTGTCCCAGAGATCTTCCTTGTTGGCGCGACGGATCTCGACAACGTCACGGAAACCCTCGGTGCAGACCATTGCGGTGCGTGGCAGGCGGCGGGTGATCAACGCATTGGTGGCGACCGTCGTGCCATGAGAGAACATCGTCACCTGCGAAAGATCGATGCGGCCCTGCTCCACGCCATTCATGATGGCCTGCATGGGATCGTCAGGCGTGGAGGCGGTCTTTTCGATGCGGATCGCGCCGCTGTTTTCGTCCATGATACAGATGTCGGTGAAGGTCCCTCCGACATCGACGGCAACTCTAATTCGGCTCATGACAGTTCCTTCGCAGGGTCTTTGCGGGCAAAGCCCCGCCTTCGCCGCCCCTCGCCGGGGTGACGTTGCAATAAATGGTGGAATGGCCCGGATTTCGTCGGGTCTAGTGGCGCTCTCTCGATGTCGAAGCGCGGCCCGCCCGGCTCGCTGCTTCGCGACGGGTATCGGTCGGTGCGCAGCCGAACCGAGTCCGGTAGTGCTTGCAGAACTGAGACTGGTCAGCAAAGCCCCAGCGGTAAGCGATCTCGGCAACGCTGCTGATGTTGGTCACCGACATCAGCTCCTCGGCGCAAAGTTCAAGCCGGGCGTCGCGGATGAAGCCGTTGATCGACTGGTTGCTGTCCTGAAAAAGAACCTGCAGGTAACGTAGGGAGATGCCACAGGCGTCGGCCACCGTCTGCGGGCCGAGGCCGGAATTCTTCAGGTTGTCGCGAATATACTGCTCGGCGCGATGCAAATGGCCGGCCCGGATCGACGAGATGTTGCTGTCCAGCACGCGATCGTCGCTCACGATCGACAGGCATAGCATTTCCAGGATGTGCCTGCCCATCATCTCACGAGCGACTTCCGTGATCTCATCGAGATGGCCGATCGTGGTTCGCACCGTGTCGAGGAAGAGCGCGGCGATGCCTTGGGTCGCGTCGAAACTGAGCGCACTGAGCCGTTCGGCGGATCCGATACGTGCCCGAACGCTCGATGACGGCACCTTCAGAACCCACAGCGCGTTTGGCTTGCCGTGCCAGAATTCGTAAGGCGCATCCCCCCTCTCGACGAGGAAGCCCCCCGGACTGCAATTGACGGTTCTCGACCCTTGCGAGAAATTCACCTCCGACATCTCCGGGATGGTGATGAGCAGGCTGGCGTCACGCTCGTTGAGGAAGTGGCGGCGATGGCGGCGATAGCTTACGGCATCGCAGCGCATTTTAGACACGCTGACGAGCCCGAGAGAGAAGGTTTCCAGCGTGCCTGAAAATTCGCGACGGTTCCGATACTCGGTGTCGAGTGGAAAATAGGCTTCGGTAACAGCGGCTTGCCAGGCATCACCGCCTGCGGGACCGCCGATCGTATCGACGACGTATTTCATTCCCCGACCTTTCTGGTTGGCCCGGTTATCCCGGTGTTTTTCCGAAGATTACAGGAATCCACTCGCGCGTATTGGTCAAAAACGAATAAACTTATGTGGTCGTTTGGCTGCTGGCTCGCGTCCCATGCCGTCGCGATTGTCTAAAACGTCCCGGCGATGGCTCTTAGGTGGCCGTGCGGCGGCCAGTACCACCGGCCCTGCGCCCGCATCTTACTTGGCCGCTTTTAGTGCAAAATCAAAGCTTATGATGGGGCCCGGATGGTCACCATTTTCTACAGGAAATCAACACGTTAGCGGATGGTTCGCCAAGCCGTTCCCTTCGTATTCTCTCGTATGGTGTGGCGAACCAAACGACCAAGAAGACGACTAGTTTCCATGCGAGCGGTGCCTGTGTTCTATCCACAAAGAGGGTCTATCAATGCATTTTGACCATAGCGCTATGAGCGCGGCCGCATTTGGGCCGAAACCGTAACGGCGGCTTTCGAAAGGCGAAGCTAGTAGGCAGCCTAAGGGCCAGCGGCTCCGGCGATTAGCACGGCGGAGGCGCCGACCAGCCGAACGCACCTTCTGACCCGAAGCAAAATACGTCTGCCACGACGTGATTGGCAGCTTTGCGCAGCATGTCGGCCGTTGAGCAGCCCAAAGCCGTAACCCAAAAGCGGACATTCGAGCGAACAGACAACATAACACGTTTGCGACATTTGTTGCCGTGGGGTTGCTGTTGATGGAAACGGCTGCTCCCGCGAAACAGCAGTCCTCCAGAGACAACTAATATCTGGAGGCTGGTTGCTGCCACCATCCGGCCGCGTTGGTCGCCGCGAAAATCGTGCAGCGACACGCGCGTCCCGTCCTGCGATGTCAACGTGATGTCCTGAGCCAGTCCGATTGTCGGCAGGCGCTCGTCCTTCGGCGCGTCGTGCTCACTCGCCCGAGCTATGACCAGCGCCAAGGCGTGACTGCGTCTGCTAGGGTCTCAGGCCTTCAACTCGCGTTTGAGCTCGTTGAGGAAACGCCAGTCCGTTCCGTTGGCCAGGATTTGTTGCGGGCTCGACTTGACCATGCCAGTCTCCTGCATGCGCAGTGCATAGAACCGCACGCTGTCCTCCGCGTCGAACACGCGCCACTTGTCGTGCTGAGCACCGTTCAGCGTCCCAAGCGCTTCGTCATAGTTGGGCAGAAAGCCTCGATCGACGAGCTGCTGTGCCGCCAACGACGGATCAGAAGCGCACAGGTCGGCGGATTTGAGAATGGCGCGCAACACCCGCTTCGTCGCGACCGGGTATCTGCTCACATAGTCCGCATTGCCAGCCACCATGCAGCAAAAATATTGCGACCACGGGCGGTCGGTCCCGTTGTTGACGATCGTATGGCCGATCTTCCGGGCGTGCAGGATCTGCGGTTCGGGCGGACCAGCCATGTAGGCATCGACCTTGCCGTCGATGAACATTTGCATCGGGGCCTGTTCTCCCTCCACCCACTCAATATCGTGCACGGGATCAAGCCCGACATAGTTGGCCATGAGGGCCGTCAGGATGTGAGGATGCGACTCCACCGACCCTCCCCCGACGCGCTTGCCACGCAGATCCCTGATGCTGCGGACGCTGTCGTTGCCGATCAACTCGAAGCAGCCGGAATGCACGCCGATCAGCACTTTGACCGGCACGCCGGCGTCGATGGACCTAATGTGCATCGACGGCATGTTCATGTCGAAATCGATCAGGCCGGCGGAGAGCCACTTGGAATTGTCGATGTGGGTGTCGCCTTCGACATATTGGATATCGGTGAAACCGTCGGCGCGCAGAAGTTCTCCGGCAAGGTAGATGGACGCCCAACAGTAAGCGCCTCCGACCCACTGCCCCAAGCGGACGGTTGTCGTTTCCAGAGCAGGCTCCCCGGCCGCACTGGATGTGCGAACATTGAGGAGCCCGGCACCGATCGCCGACAGGCCGGCCAGGAATGTGCGACGATCCTGCATTAGCTTCATCGGGACGCTCCTTTGGCAAATTGATCGTCCCTAGGAATCAACCAATGACGCCAGTAGAGGACGGACAATGCGTGAGCGCGCCGAGTAATCGCGAGTTGGAGCACGCCCTGTATAAAGGCGGGAGTTCTGTCGTTCTTCAGTCGCTGGCCAAGAACGCTTTCAGCCAACGATTAACGACCATACGCCTTCTCAACGTTCGTGGCGAGGGCAATGCTCTCATCCAAGGCCAAGCCCTTTACGGAACCCTCGTACCTTCCAGGGCGCTGACAAACGGATCCATCGGGTAATTGCCAAAAGGCGCCTTCTCGAACCAATTCGAGACGTTCGAGTTCATCCCAGGTGACGACTGGATCGGTCCAAAGTTCGCGTTCGCAGAGGGCTGGCTTGCGCCACGGACGCTGCACTCATCCGCTACGGCCATCTACTGACGTTGGGAAGTTTCCCCGAGCGAGGAGCAACGGCCATGGAACTCAAAGGCCATCCGATCCTGATCGGTCTAGCTGCCCGCATCCTTGTATGGCCCATTCAGTCGATTGCGCAGGAGGCGATCTATCTCATTAGGCACAGTGATCCCTAGCTTGGCCGACCGATCCACCGCACAATTTCATAGGCAGGCATCGGTCGGCGAAAACCCTTCAGCGTCAGTTCGCCAACGGCGACGGACTCAACTAGTGATTCGACGGCACCAACGACCCGCTGGCTGACGAGAATCTGGCGTGGCCTGGCTTCCTCGCATAATCGGGCGGCGTGGTTCGACACTGTGCCTATCACTGCATAATCGGCGCGCTGATCGAAACCGATCCGCCCGATGGTTGCATGGCCTCGGGCGATGCCGATTCCGAAGCCGAGCAAGTGATCGCGCTTGCGCCATTGCTCTGAATGCTCGTCAATCGCATCACGCATCGCCGTCGCCATGCGGACGGCTCTCTCCGTATGGTCGGCGCAGGGCAGTGGATCGTTGAAAACCACGACGATACCGTCGCCCACGAATCGCTCAAGAGTTCCCTCGTGGCGGACGATTTGTTCACCAAGACAGGCGTGGTATTCGCCAAGAACCGCCATCACCTCCTCAGGTTCGGCAGTCTCGGCGAAGGCTGTAAAGCCGCGTAGATCGCAGAAAACGACGGTCACCTCGCGACGGTGACTTTGCAGAAGCGTGTCGCCATTTCCCGCCGCAAGGATGAGGTCGGCGACCTGCTCGGGCAGGAAACGCCGGAGCCGGCCCATTCGCTCGATCTCGATCACCTGCTCCGCCAGGGTCTGCTCGAGCGAGCGGTTCCAATCGGAAAGCTGCACGGCTTGGCTTGCGACGGTATCGTGAAGCGCCTTCTGACGAAGCATAGACCGCACGCGCGCCAGCAGCGCCTGGTGCTCGAATGGCTTCGTCAGATAATCGTCGCCGCCGGCATCGAGCCCCTCGACCACGTCGCGCGCGTCGGCTTTGGCGGTGACGAGGATGACCGGAATCGCCTGCAGCGAGACATCCTGCTTGAGCATACGTACCACACTGATACCGTCGAGCTTCGGCATCATGATGTCGAGGAGGATCAGATCCGGCGTCAGTTCGCGGGCTTTCGCAAGCCCCTCTTCACCATCGGCGGCGGTTGCAACTTCGTAGCCGTTCGCCTCGAGGCGCATGCGCAGGATCTCGAGGTTTTCCGGAGTATCGTCGACCGCGAGAATGCGAGGTGGATCGTGCAAGGCACTGCCTCCTTCAAGAAAGGAACCCGCGAATCTCGGAAAGCAGCTGGCGCGGACTGAATGGCTTGGCAATGTAACCATCGCACCCAGCAGCAAGGGCTTTCGCCTCGTCGCCCGACAACGCGTAGGAGGTGACGGCGATAATCGGAATGTGCCGGAGCGCCGGGTCGGCCTTGATGCGGCGTGTCGCTTCATACCCGTCGATCACCGGGAGCTGAATATCCATAAGGATCAGGTCTGGCCTGTGCGCTCCGGCTGCAGCGATTCCGGCGGCGCCGTCCGCCGCCTCGATCAGTTCGTATTCGGTGGTGGCAAGGAGATCGCGAATGATCTGGCGGTTGTCCTCGGTGTCTTCCACCATCAGGATTCGTTTGCTCATGCCGCCCTCGCGTCCTCATTCACCCGGATTGGTATCTTCAGCCGGAATGTCGATCCTGACCCGAGCATGGACTCGACGTCTATGGTCCCACCATGCATCTCGACGATGCGCTTTGTGATCGCCAGGCCAAGACCTGTGCCACCCTTCTGCCTGGTGCTGCTGTTGTCGACCTGCTGGAATTCTTCGAAGATGAGAGCCTGGTCCTTGGACGCGATGCCGGGACCGGTGTCTCGGACGGTGATCTCGAAGTGCCCGTCGACCGCATCGGCAAGAATGTCGACCGCACCCGTTTCGGTGAACTTGACGGCATTGCCTGCAAGATTGAGCAGGACCTGCGTCAAACGGCGTTCGTCCCCGCGGCCGATTGGAAGGTTCTTGGCAACAGTCGTTGAAAGCTCAAGACCCTTCGCTCGTGCCAGCGGCTCGACTGCCGTAACGGTCGATCGAACAATCTGCGCGACGGAGTAGTCCTCGACCGCCAGCGTGAGCTGGCCGGCTTCGATCTTGGAAAGGTCGAGTACGTCATTGATGAGCCCGAGGAGGTGACGGCCGTTTGCCTGCACGCGCGCGACGGTCGTCTTTGCCTTGTCCGGGAGTTCGCCGTAGATGCCGTCGACCAGCAGTTCTGTGAAGCCCAAGACCGAATTGAGCGGTGTCCTGAGCTCGTGGCTCATATTCGCGAGGAACTGGGACTTGTGGCGGCTGGCTGCCTCCAGCTCCCGGCCTTTCTCCTCGATCTCGCGGAACAGCTTGGCATTCTGGATCGCGAGCACCGATTGGGCTGCGAAGGTCTCCAGCAGGTGGACAACCTGCTCATGGAAGACACCTGGCTTGTGGCGCCGGACGACCAGTGCACCGACGATCTTGTTGGGCCTCAGCAGCGGAACGATCAGGATACCGCGATATCCGGCTTCGACGATCGTCTTTCTTACAAGGAAGGATGAGGTCTCCTCGCTGAGGTCGGGAAACTGCACCGGCATGCAGCGCTCGGGTGCGTCGCCGATCCCCATGTCGGCCAGCCCGATCGTCTGGTGTGAGACTGCAGCGATAAGCTCATCGCTCATACCGAAGTTTGCGCGCGGACGGAATTGCTGCCGCGTGCTGCTGAACACGTAGATGGTGCCAGCATCCGTCTCCGACAACTGGACCGCTTTGGCGACGATCGTTTTCAGCACGGTGTCGAGATCCAGCGTCGAATTGACCGCCTTGCTCACCTCACCAAGCGCCTCGAGCTCACCAACAGACGCGGCAAGCTCGCGCGTCCGTGACTGCACCGCCTCGAAGAGCCGCGCATTCTCGATGGCGATCACCGCCTGGTCGGCGAATGTCTCGACGAGCGCGATCTCCTTGGGATTGAAAGGTTGCGGCTCAACCCTCGTCATGACGAATACGCCAACGAGATCACCTTCCCGCAACAGCGGGGCAGCGAGGACGGTGCGGAATCCGCCTGCCTCAGCGATCAAGGCAACGCGGTAGTCCGGATCAGCGGTCACGTCTTCGATTTGCACGATCCGCCGTTCTTCGATTACGCGCCCTACGGCGGAGCCTCGGCCTGCGGCAAGCGCTGGAAGTGGATTGGCGTCGACATAAGCACGGAAACTGGGCGGGTAGCCATGCGTCGACACATAGCGGAATACGCCATCCAGCAACTGCACGATACCACCCTTGTCGGCACGGCAGAGTCTGACAGCCGATTCCACCAACGTATCAAGCACGACCTGCAGATCGAAAGTAGAGCGGCTGATGACCTTCAGAACGTCTGCAGTGGCTGTCTGCTGCTGAAGGGCTTCATCGAGCTGCTGGGTGCGCGTCTCAATCTCCTGATACAGGCGCCCCAGCTGGTCGGAGGTCCGGTTGACGTTAGCGGCGAGCACTCCAAGTTCGTCGCGATTGGCGACGGCAACCTGTTGGGCGAAGTCGCCGGCCGCTATCTGGCTGAGACGCGCTTCGATCTTCTTGACCGGTTCGATCAACGACCAGGAGATGATGTAGCCGAGCCCCAACGCCAGCAGGATACTGCCGACCGCAAACGAGACCACGATCAGTCTGGACGTGCCGTACGCACCCTCGGTCGTTTCGATGGCCGCCACCATGTCGGCTTCGGCGATGTTGACCAGCTGGTTTGTCAGCCGCTCGAGGCGATCAGCCGACGGTACGATTTCATCAAGCTGAACCTTCCGCGCCTCCTCCGTGCGGCCGGCGCGGACGAGGTCTGCCACGTGCGTCCCGCCAGCCGTCAGCCGTTCGTACTCTTGCCTGACCTGGCCAAGCACTTCCACCTCGGCTTTGGCGACGAACTCCATGCGGTCGAGGTCGTAGCCGAACTGATTGAGCTGGCGCAGCGCCGCATCCAGCATCCGGTCGTCCTGAAGCAACAGGGCGGTGGAGATGCCGTAGAGCTGGGTGGTCGTATCGTGCTGTACCTGGCGGTAGGCAGCGATCCTGCGCTGCAGCTTGATCAACTCGTTGGTCTGATCGTTGACCCCACTCAGCACCTGCAACCCGACGGCCCCGAGCACGATCAGCAGGCCGACGATCGACAGGAACGCGATCAAGAGCTTGGTCTGGACGCGGGCCGGCAGCCGGGCAACCCAGCCAACGAGCCGGTTCGCTATGCTATTTGGATTCGTCCAAGAGGCTGACAAGGTCACCCCGGAACTCCTCCACGTCGAACCGGACACCAAGATACTGTACTCGCAAGATGCCATTGGGGTCTACGAGCGACGTCAACAAGGTATGGTCGACATCTCCGTTCGCCGCCTTCTTCGCGATGACCCCGTATTTCCGTCCCACCTCATGGACGACCGCCGGATCACCGGTAAGAAACGACCAGCCCTTCAGATCGGCGCCAAAATTCTGCGCATATTCCTTCAAGACATCGGGCGTATCGCGCTCCGGGTCGACAGTGATCGAAACGAAGTCGATCTTCGATCCGAACGCAGAGCCCAGCTTCTCCTGCACGCTGGCCATATGGGCGGTCAGCATCGGGCAGACGTCGGTACAGGACGTGTAGATGAAGGCGATGGCGACCACCTTGCCGCGGAAGTCGCGCAGCGACACCGGCTTGTGGTCCTGCGATGTCAGCGTGAAATCCGGTGCAGCGCCCATCATCGGCAGGCGCTCGCTGTCCCCGGCGTGCGCCGACGCTTCGTGCGCCGAGGTGTGCGCAGGCTCAGCGACGAGGGCGAGGAGCAGCAACGCACGCGTCGACCAGCGGCTCACGTCTTCATCTCGCGCTTGAGCTCCTTAAGGAAACGCCAGTCCGTACCTTCCGCGATAATCCTGTCGGGTGTGGAGCCGATCAAACCGATTTCCTTCAGCCGCAGCGCATAGAAGCGGACGGTGTCAGGTGAATCGTAGTCCCGCCATTTCCGGTAGGGCAGCTCGCTGATCGCTGCGAACGCATCATCGTAGCGGCTGGCGAATCCGCCCGCGACCAAGCGCTCGGCAACCAGGGCCGGCGCGGCGGTGCATAGATCCGCGGCCTTGAGGATGGCGCGCAGCACCCGCTTGGTAGCAACCGGATGCGCGGCCACAAAATCGCTGTTGCCGGACAGCATGCAGCAAAAATATTGCGACCAAGGTCGGTCCACTGTGCTGTTGACGATCACGTGCCCGACCTTGCTGCGCCGCAATTCCTGCGGGTCCGGTGGAAAGCCCAGGAACGCATCGATGTCGCCCCGCGCGAACAGCTCCTTGGGCTTGACCGCCGGGTCCACCACCCAGTTGATGTCGCGCGCCGGATCGAGGCCGACATAGGCCGCGATGCTGGCGAGGAACAGATGCGGCCCCGAACCGAGCCCTTGGACGCCGACGTTCCGGCCTTTCAGATCGACGACGCTGTCGATCCCGCGCTTGGCAAACAGCTCGAAGCAACCGGGATGGACGCCGCCGAGCAGAGTGAGCCGCGCACCGGAGTCCAAAGCGACGATCGAATTTGTCACGAAGTTGAGGCTAAAGTCGATCTCGCCATTCGCCACCGCCGAGGCCGTGGCCGCACCGGGGCCTGTGGCGACATAGGCAACCTCGGTAAAGCCCTCAGCGCGCAGCAGGTCCTCTGCAACATACTGTGGCGCCACGCAGATGCTAGGGATCTTGGCCAAGCGAATGCGTGTGGTCTCCGGTCCTGGCTCGGCAAGAACTCGAGTTGGAGCGCCGACGAGGCTTGCGGTGCCGGCAGCCGTCAGGCCGGCCAGGAAGCGCCTGCGGCTCTGGATGATTTGCATGTCTACGTCTCCCCTCGAGACAGATGGGATCAGGTTTTCAGCTCACGCTTCAACTCGTCGAGGAAGCGCCAGTCCGTTCCGTTGGCGATAATTTGTTGCGGGCTCGACTTGATCATGCCCGTCTCCTGCATGCGCAGTGCGTAGAACCGCAAGGAGTCTTCGGGATCGAATTCCCGCCAGCGGTCGTACCGAATGTCCTTCAGAGTTTGGAGCGCGTAGTCATAGCTGGTCTCGAAATCGCGATCGACCATCTGCTGCGCCACCCCTTCCGGATCCGACACGCAGAGGTCGGCGGCCTTGAGGATGGATCGCAAGACCCGCTTGGTCGCCACCGGGTATCTTGTCACGTAGTCCGTCGTGGCCGAGATCATGCAGCAGAAATACTGTGACCACGGGCGGTCGACGGCATTGTTGAGGATCGTGTGGCCGATCTTCTTGGCGCGCAGCTCCTGCGGCTGGGGCGGCGTCCCGAGGAATGCGTCGATCTTCCCTTCGACGAAGAGTTCCGTCGGCTTGACATCGTTAGTCAAGACCCATTGGATATCGTTCACTGGATCGAGTCCGACATAGGCGGACATGAGGGACAGCCACACGTGCCGCGAGTTGTTGAAACCGTTCACGCCCACTCTCTTGCCCCGCAGATCCGTGACGCTGCGAATGCTCTCCTTGGCGATCAGTTCGAGGCATCCGGAGTGCAACCCGGTCAGCACTTTGATCGGAACGCCGGCGGCGATCGACGCGACCTGGTTCGGCGCAAAGTTCACGGAGAAATCGGTCTCACCGCGTGCGATCCACACCGATTGGTTGACGCTTCTGTCGCCTTCTACGTAGCGGACATCGGTAAGACCCTCGGCGCGCATCAGTTCTCCGGCGATGTACGCACCTGCCCAACAGTAGGAACTACCGACCCACAGCGGCAGACGAACCGTGGTCGTTTCCAACGGGGGTTCCGCGTGGAGTGACCCTGGAAGACCGACGATACCGGCAGCGCCTGCCATTGCAGCGCCGGCCAGGAATCGGCGGCGGGTTTGGATGATCTGCATCAGAACGCTCCTCTTCCGATTGGCAAAAGCAATACTGGCCGGAACCGAGCAAAAGAGGTTTCAGCAGAGGCAGATGGTCTGGTGAGCGCGACGAGTAGTTGTGGAACCTAGCGCGCCTAGTCTAATGCGAGAGTCTTGCGCTCTCAGTCGCCGGCTCATTTATTAGCAACAGACGATATGCCACGATACGCCCAATTTGCGTAGGTAGCGAGCGCAAAACTTACTACGCCAAACGTCCAGCGGCTCGCTGTCTTTACGGGGTTGCGAATGGCCATTGCTGCGGCCGGACCCACCCGCTGAACGTCCGCTATCGTTCTTCGGACGCCAAAAGCCGCCATTCCGCTGTCGGCCCCATATCGCATCGGACAGGACCGGTGCCATCTTTCGAGTGTTAGGATCGTTGGCCAATATCAAGATAGCCGTAAGCTCGCAAATCGCTTGCTTTTGGCTGTACGTCAGAAAGATCTCGCAACTGCTTCAGCATTTTTTCCGCTCTGCGCTGGATGCCTGGACGTTCACGTGTGACCGCAGCCTGGACTGCGAGGTAGTCGGCGGAATTCGAGTCGATTGGTTTCATTGACGGCGGGCTCCGGTGCCCATTGGCGGTCGCGAACAAAATAAGAACGAAGCGACGCAGCGGAAGAATGCTCGGCTTATTGAACGCTTCCGTCGGATGCAGGTCGATCCTGCCTATCCGCTGACTTGGCGCGATATGCCAATAGAACATCTCGACGCCGACCATCTGCGTGCGACTATCGAAAGCGTCTTTGCCGCCAACCGGACGGTTGTCAAGCACCTGCTGGTCGCAATCAAGAAGCTCCTGCGGGTGGCGATCGAGGTTGAGAAATGGATCAAACCGCAGGACGATCCCTCACTGTCGATCCGCGTCCGCATTCCTAGATCGACCGTCAATCCCGCATGGCCGGTCCCCATTCGTGAAAGTTCGAGGCGCGCCATCCGATCGGCTCCCCGCCGCGCACCTGTTACGCGCTCGCTTTCTGGCTCGGCAACCGACGCCGCGATATCGCCGCGTTGGAATGGGACGATTTGGTCTTCGAGGAGATCGAACTGTTCGACGGCTCTCTGGAGGTGATCGAGGCCTTCGATTTCCGGCAGAAGAAGAACCGAAACCGTCACGGCGGGCGCGAGATGTTTATCCCCATCGTTGACAAGCTGGCGCAAGCGTTGGCGCCGCTCGATCGTTCGAAAGGCGGGACGGTACTGAAGAATGGGCGTCCATTCGCGGAAAAGAGGCTCACCGGTATGATGGCACATTGGAACAAGCAGGCCGGCATTCCGGAGGGCTACACTCTGCACGGGCTCCGCCGCACCTTCGGTACGTATCTCGCCGAATGCAACATCCAAGCGCGCGCCATCATGGAGGCGATGGGGCATTCTTCCATGACGGTGACGGACGAATATGTCCGGGAGGCTAACGAGAAGCGAATGGCTGTCGACATCGCCCGCGCCATCAACGAGCGTGAGGCCAAACGCGATGCGATGAAGCAGCGAGCGGCCCTGCGCGTCGTCAAGTAAGTGAAATCAACCGACCGGTGCGCAGGATGGCATATCGGCCGCCCTTTCCTTTGGGCCCATTATGGGCCCAAAACGTTTTGGGCCGAGGCATATTTTTATCAATAAAATCAACAATAATGGTGGGCCCGGAGGGACTCGAACCCCCAACCAAGCGGTTATGAGCCGCCGGCTCTAACCATTGAGCTACAGGCCCCACGCGGGCTGGATTAATGTTTTTCGCATCGCCGCACAAGGCTTTCCCGTCGGGCTTCCACGGATCGCCCAAATCAACCCATAATCGCGCTCTACGCGACCTCTGCGACTTTGATCGCGGACCAAGGAGATTTTCATGACCAGACGCCTTTTGCCTCTCGCGCTCGCCGCTGCAATCGCTTTTCCGGCGATGGCTGGAGCAACCGATTTGCCGACGCCGCCCCGCATCATTGTGTCGGGCGAAGGCGAAGCAACCGTAGCCCCCGATCTGGCGATCCTGACGCTCAGCGTCATGCGCGAAGCCAAGACCGCACGCGCGGCACTCGACGCCAACAACGACGCCATGGCCGCCGTGATCGCCGCCATGAAGTCGGCTGGCATCAAGGACCGCGACCTGCAGACCGCCGGCATCCAGATCAACCCGCGCTACAACTACACCAACAAGCCGGATGGCAGCCAGGAAGCCGAACTCGTCGCCTATCAGGTGACCAACACGCTGTCGGTGCGGGTGCGCGATGTCGACAAGACGGGCGAGATTCTGGACAAGGCAGTGTCGCTCGGCGTCAACCAGGGCGGCGGCATTGCCTTCACCAACGACAACCCGGCAGCGACCGTCACCGAGGCCCGCAAGAAGGCGGTGGCCAACGCAGTGGCCAAGGCCAAGACGCTTGCCGAGGCCGCCGGCGTCAGCCTCGGCCGGGTGCTCGAGATCACCGACCAGAACATCGCCCCGACGCCAATGCCGATCAACGCCAAGGCCTTCGATGCCGCGGCGGGCGCGGCTCCGGTGCAGGCCGGCGAGAATTCCTACAACGTCCAGGTCACCGTCACCTTCGAACTGAAGTAGGCGCCTGACGATCCATGGCTGGGCTTGCTCGGCCATGGATCCAGCCATGGCCAACACGTTGCATGAAAAACCCCGCGGGATTGCTCCCGCGGGGTTTTTTCGAGCCACGCCCTTCCAGCAGGAAAGGGGCTCGGCTACTCCCAGCTGATCTTCGCAGAAGATCGTGCTGCCCGGCTAACCCTCGATGAGGGTCATGCCGCCAGGCTGATCTTTGAAGGAGATCATGCCCTTGTATTCAAGCCGGACCCGGCCTCAGCGATAGATAACCGGGCAGCCGCGATCGTTGGCGAACACGACGACGACGCGGTCGCCGTACTGTCGGCCCATCACCTTCACAGTACGACGGTTGACGTCGAGGATGCGGACGCGGTGGAGACCCATGCGTTCGGCCTTGTCGAGCGCGCGGTCCGGCGAACAGCCACGGCGCCATTCGCCGCGGCGTTCATCACCCCAGCCGCGGCGTTCATCACCCCAGCCGCGACGTTCATCACGGCGATGGCGATAGCCGTCGTCGCCGGCATACACGCCGAAGCGCGTGTCGTTGTTGTTGCCGAAGCCGAGATAGAGGCTGTCGGCATGGGCCGGGATGGCGGCCAGCGTGCCGAGACCGACCAGAGCCGAAAGGGCTGCCGTCTTGATCGTGTTGAACATTGACTTCTCTCCTTGTTGCGGGCTTTCGCCCGTCCTCGTGAACCGATGAGGGGAGAATGCACTTGGCTGTCTGAACTCATTGCGAACCGGCCGTTCATCTCCGGTTCATGTGGCGGAAAGGATTTCGCTGGCCATCTACCATCGTCCACTGCAGGGGTGAATGCCCCAAAACGCCTCACTCAGTGCCCGGGTCCCAATCCAGCTGATTGGCTGAAGACCAGCTTGTTCGTTCCAAAGCGGAGCCCTATGGCTCTCGTCTCCAATGCGAGCCGTACGGCTCGCCGTTCTACGCGAGCGCTACGGCCATCGTCTCTACGCGAGCTTTAGGGCTCGTCGTCCAGCAGGTAATCAAAATAGTCTTCCGGCTCGGCAAGATCGGTCTCGCTCGCCTTGACCCGCCCGCGCATCGACATGCCGGCTTCATGCACGGTCTCGGCGCTCCCCGACACCAGCCGGTGCCACCAGTAGAGGTCATGGCCCTCGGCCACCAGCCGGTAGGCGCAGGTGCTGGGCAGCCAGCTGAGGGTGCGAACGTTCTGCGGCGTCAGCCCGACGCAGTCGGGAACGCGCGCCAGCCGGTTGGCGTAGTCCGAACAGCGGCAGCTCTGCGCGTCGAACAGCCGGCAGCCGACACTGGTCCAGTAGATCTCGCCGGTGTCCTCGTCCTCGAGTTTTGACAGGCAGCATTTGCCGCAGCCGTCGCACAGCGACTCCCACTCGGCCGGGCTCATCGCCTCCAGCGCCTTGGTTTTCCAGAATGGCGTTTCCATTCCCGGCATGTGGCCCCAGCCGCCGACAAGGTCAAGCGCGGTAGCGGCCGGAATGCGGCGGTCGCCAGGTGAATGACACGAAGTTGCCTTCAAAAGGCCGGCCAATCGCCCCGTACGGCGTCTATCGCAACCAAACTGGAACCAATCGGCGCAAGATCGGTTTCGGCAAGGATGGGACCCCACAAGGAGAGTTTTCGATGAAACGCCAACCACGGATTCTGGCAGGCACCGCACTTGGCCTGCTGATGGCATCCGCGCCGTTGGGCGCGTTCCCGCTTCAGGGAAGTGCCACCTTCGGCCCCGCCCAGCACACGTCAGCCGCGTTCATTTTGGCGCAGGCAGAGTGCGCCGAGGGCGAATCGGCCGAAGCCTGTGCGCAGAAGCAGCCAAAACAAAAGGAGCGGAAGAAGGCCGAGCCTGAGCAGCAGGCGGCGCCCGCCGCCCAGGGCGAGCAACCCGCCGAGCAGGAGCAGCCGCGCAAGAAGCGTGAGAAGCAACAGCAGACGGAGTCCGCCCCTGCCGAGCAGGCCGCTCCGGCTGTCGAAGAGCAGCAACCTCGGAGGAAGAAGCGCGATCAGCAGCAGCAGACTGAGCAGGCACCAGCCGAGCAAGCCGCTCCGGCCGCCGAAGCGCAGCAGCCGCGCAAGAAGAAGCGCGAACAGCAGCAGCAGACCGAGCAGGCGCCAGCCGAAGCGGCACCCGCCGAACAGGCCGCTCCAGCCGCCGAGGCGCAGCAGCCGCGCAAGAAAAAGCGCGAACAGCAGCAGCAGACCGAGCAGGCGCCAGCCGAAGCGGCTCCTGCCGGCCAGGCCGAACCGGCCAACGACAACCAGCAGGGCGAGCAAGTCAAGCCGCGCAAGAAGCACAAGCAGGATCAGCAGGCCGAGCCAACCACGGTAGCGCCGGCCGTCGAGCCCGCGCAGAAGCCTGAGAAGCAGAAGAAGCCTGTCGAAACGGCCAAACCGGCCGTCGTGCCGGAAGCTGCCCCGGCACCGACCGAGAAGCAAGCTCCGGCCGAAGTGGCGAAGCCCAAGGTCGAACCGGCTCCTGCCGGCGAACAGCCTGCTGCCCAGGGCGAGCAGCCTCAGGACAAGACCAAGAAGCACGGCAAGAAACTAGTTGGCGAGCAGCCTGCCACCGGCGAGCAGCCTGTCACGGGCGAGCAGCCTGCCACGGGCCAACAACCGGCAAATGGCGAAAAGCCTGCCCTAGCCGAGCAGCCGGCCAATGGCGGCAAGACGGCGCCTGTCCAGGGCGAAGCGCCTGCCGATCCGAACGCCGCTCCCATACTGGACAGCCAGAAGGATGCCGAGCGCAAGGGCGGCAAGGACCAGGGCCGCAGGAAGCCCGCCAACCAGAACGGCCAGCAGAATAGCGAGCAGCAGAATGGTGGGCAGAACGCCCAGCAAGGTGGCGATCAGGGCGGAAAGCCCGTGGTCGCGCCTGTCGATCAGGGCCCACCGCCCACCGACGACAAGGCCGCCCAGCAGGAGATCAAGCCCGAAAAAATCGTCCCGGTGACGGAGGAAAAAGGCACGCGCGTCGATCGTGCGCCCGACGAGAACATCCGCGACCGCCGCCGCCCCAAGGGCGTCGACGTGCTCAAGGAAATCGGCGACCGCGTCATCATCCAGCTCAACAACCAGACGATTGTCCAGAGCAATGACGGTCCGCGCATGAACCGCGGCGCCAAGGACGTCTATTACGAGGATCTGCCGCAAGGCCGCATACGCGAGACGGTCCAGCGCAGCAATGGCGTCCAGATCGTCACCATCCGCAACCGCTACGGCGATGTCATCCAGCGTTCGCGCATCACCCCCGACGGGCGCGAATATGTGCTGAGCTATGTCGACGAGCAGGACTATCAGGATGAGGGCGACTGGCGCGATCCCGGCGACGACCTGCCGCCGATGCGACTGACCATCCCGCGGCGGGAGTACATTCTCGATTCCGAGGACGTCGAAAGCCCGGACGACTACTACACTTTCCTCGAGCAGCCGCCTGTCGAGAAGGTCCAGCGCCTCTATTCGATCGACGAGGTCAAGCGTTCGGCCCGGGTGCGCGACATTGCACGCCGCGTCGACCTCGACACGCTGAACTTCGAATTCGGCTCGGCCTCGATCTCCGACACCGAGGTGCAGAAGCTCGAGGGTGTCGCCAGCGCCATGGAAAAGCTGCTGAAGAAGAACCCGGCCGAGACCTTCCTGATCGAAGGCCATACGGATGCCGTCGGCACGCCGGAGGCCAACCTCGCTTTGTCGGACCGCCGTGCCGAAGCGGTGGCGGAGGCCCTCACCAATGCCTTCGGCATTCCGCCGGAGAACCTGACGACGCAGGGCTATGGCGAGGAGTATCTGAAGGTCAACACGGCCGCGCCCAACCGCGAGAACCGGCGCGTCGCCATTCGCCGCATCACCTCGCTGGTGGCGCCGGTGGCCAGCAACAATTAGGTCATGATTCAAAACCATGACCTGGTTTGCGGACTCTGCACGAGAAGCAGCCATCCCCGGTCCTGCCGGGGATGGTTCGACATGTCAGGTTCAACAAGAATTGTACCGGCATTAGCGCCGGCTCATTGAATCGTGGGTTCACCCACCCCAGATTCTTGACAGGGCGTTCCCTGCCCCGTCCCGACTCCAGCGGGACGCATTGAGCCCCGCCGGTCCCTCGCCGGCGGGGTTTTTTGTCTTGCAAACAGGGACGACCTGACCGAAATACGAACCACCACCTCGCGGCCCACTATCCCAAGAGAACCAACCGGAACCACTCTATGAAGCGTCTCGAACTGGCCATCGAATCGATCATCCTTGCCTCACGCTGGCTGCTGGTCGTTTTCTATCTCGGTCTGGGCGTGGCGCTGGCAATCTATGCGCTGTCCTTCGGCAAGAAGCTCTACGAGTTCGTCGCCGTGGCGTTCAGCCTTGGCGACACCGACACGATCCTGAAGATGCTGGGGCTGATCGATGCCGCACTGGTCGCCTCGCTGGTGGTGATGGTCATCATCTCGGGCTACGAGAACTTCGTCAGCCGCTTCGACGATGAAGACGGCGGCGTGCATTGGCTGGGCACGATCGATGTCGGTTCGCTGAAGGTCAAGGTCGCCTCGACCATCGTTGCCATCTCCTCCATCCACCTCCTGCAGGTGTTCCTCAACTCGTCTTCGTATTCGACCGACCAGTTGATGTGGCTGACCATCATCCACCTCGCCTTCATCGCCTCGGCCTTCATGCTCGCCTATATCGATCGGCTGATGGGCCTGAGCAAAGGCAAGAAGGACGAGGCATGAGGTGACGCCTGCCGGCGTTGAATCAATCCGGCAGGATAGGCACCCTATCGCCTTGCATGAGCAGGATTTTCCGCGGCTCGAGGATTGGCGGCTGGCTGCCTCAAGCCTCTAATAGATCCGCTTGATCTTCGTGTCCGTGCGAGCAAACACCTCGTCCGGCACGAAGAAGTCGCCGGCCAGCGGTCCGGTCGCGCCTGGCGCATAGATGGAAAAGTCGCTGACGCCCTCGGCGCGCAACACCTCCTCGTCTATGTAGAAATTGCCGGTCGCCTCGCGTGACGGCCGCATGAAGATCGCATGCGCGGCATCGGCCATGATGTCGGGCGAACGGCTCATCGCCGCCACCGTCGCGCCGCCGAGCAGATTGCGCACCGCCGCCGTGTCGATGGTCGAGATCGGCCACAGCGAATTGACCGCGATGCCGTCCCTGGCGAACTCGGCGCTCATGCCCAGCGTGCACATCGACATGCCGAACTTGGCCATGGTGTAGGCGACATGGTTCTTGAACCATTTGGCCTTCATGTCGAGCGGCGGCGCCAGATTCAGGATGTGAGGATTGTTAGCCAACCTAAGGTGCGGAATGCACATTTTGGAGACGAGGAAGGTACCGCGTATGTTGATCTGGTGCATCAGATCGTAGCGCTTCATGTCGGTTTCCAGCGTGCCGGTGAGTTGGATGGCGCTGGCATTGTTGACGCAGATGTCGATGCCGCCGAACTTTTCGACGGTCTTTGAAACCGCCTCGGCAACCTGTGCTTCCTCGCGGATATCGCACAGCACAGGCAGCGCCTTGCCGCCGGCCTGCTCGATCTCTTCAGCCGCGGTGTAGATCGTGCCCGGCAGCTTCGGATGCGGCTCGGCGGTCTTGGCGGCGATCGTCACATTGGCGCCGTCACGCGCGGCGCGCAGCGCGATCGCCAGCCCGATGCCGCGCGACCCGCCGGAGATGAACAGCGTCTTTCCCTTGAGCGACATTTCCTTGCGCCTCCCTTGCAACACAGCAGGCGCGAACCTTTGCGCGGCAGGCGACCGCAGTGCAAGGTCCGACGCGCTGGACGCCGAGTTACGCTGCGTAGGGTTTGTGACTAAACCAGCACCAGCCCCTGGCGCATCGCGATGGCGATCGCGTCTGTGCGGTTGGCGGCACCCAGCTTGATCAGGATCGCGGCAACATGGAACTTCGCCGTGTGCACGGAAATGTTCAGCCGCCGCGCGATCACCTTGTTGGGTGCGCCCTCGGCCAGCAGCGCCAGCACTTCCGCCTCGCGCGGCGACAGCGAAGGCCGGGCGGCGTGCTCGTCGGAGGCTTCGTCGTCAAACGGCTCGCCATCGCCGGCCTCGCGATCGCCGGCATGGAAATCCTCATGGCGCCCGCGTTCGTCATCGCTCGTTACGCGATAGCCGGCCGCCGCCAGCCGCGCTGCCGCTGCAATCAACAAATCGTCCGCGCCCGCAGGCATCACGGCCAACACCTCGCCAGCAGGCCGCTCGGCGCGGCCCGACAGCAGCACCCGTGGCGTGGAGGCCGGCACGGCATCACCGCTGCTGTCATCGACGATAGCGACATCGGCGGTACCGCCGCCGGCCGCGACCGGCAGCAGGTCGTCGCTCGCGGCAAACGACGCAGCCAAGCGCTCGGCGCGAGCCGCGTCGCCAAGCGCAATCAGCACCACCAGCCGCCGCGAGGCGGCACCGTCATGCATGATCCGGTCGCTGGTGAGCGTGTCCATCACTCCTCTCAGGAAAGCGGCTTTTCGCCGATCGTCAGCGCGACATCGCGCTGTTCGCCGCCGCGCACGACACCGAGTGTCACCGAAACGCCGGCGCTGTCAGGGCCGAGCCTGCGGATCAGATCGCGCGGGCCATGCACGGCCTCGCCATTCCATGCCACGATGATGTCTCCGAGCGAAAGACCGGCGGCCTTGGCCGGGCCCTCGTCGTCGAGGCTCATCACCATCGCGCCATGCGCGTCGCGGTCGCGCACCGGGTGCAGCCCGGCGCCGAGATAGCCGCGCGCGACATGGCCCTTTTCACGCAAGGTCGCCACCGCCCGCTCGATCGTCTCGAAAGGCATCACCAGTGCCCGGTGGCGCGGCCCGAACAACAGCATGCCGATCAGCGCGCCCTTGGCGTCGAGCACCGGGCCGCCCTCGAAACGGCCGCCGGCACCGACGGCCAGATTGATGCGCCGGTCGATGGTGCCGCCGCGCATCGAGCGCCATGCCGGGCCGACCTCGCCGACCGAGCCCGACACGGCCAGCGCCGAACCCTGGCTGTTGCCGATGGCGATGGCGATGTTGCCGGGCCGTACCGCATCCGCCTCGGTAAGTGCAGGCGCTGTGCCCGCATCGGCCGGCTTCAGCAGGGCGACGCCGGTCGATGGATCGCGGCCTACCAGTTCGGCCTTCACCGTCTCGCCAGAGGCCAGCGTCAGCTCGATCTCCTCGCCGGCCTCGACGGCTTCCTCGGCGGTGACGAAGTAACCGTCGCGCCAATGGAAGGCGCTTGCCGTGCGATGATGATGCGTGGCGAAACTCGCCGTTGCCGGAGCCGCCTTGGCGGCGAGATCCGCGATGGCCTGGGAAAACGCGCTCAGATTGAAATCGCTCATATTGGTCTCCTGGGTTTCTTCATGCCCCAGATATCGCTCGGCAGCGCGCTTGAAGGTACTCGCCTGACGGCTAGTTGCTGGTTTGACTGGCCATCTGGTCAGGTCGCGGCGGTTCCAGCCGCTCCGCACATATAGTCACGATAAAGCCTGAAAACACGGAGCCCACCCATGGCCCTCGCCGCCGCCAAATTCCAAACCGATGACACGCTGCTCGACGCCTATTCGACGACGGTCGCCGACGCCGTCGACCGCATCGGCCCCGCCGTCTGTCGCATCGAGCGCATTGGCGGTCAGGGCGGCCATGGTTCCGGGTTCGTCATCGCGCCGGACGGACTGGTCGTCACCAATTTCCATGTCGTCGGCGACGCCAAGACGGTGCGCGTCTCGATGCCGGACGGCGCCTCCCGCGAGGGCCGCGTGCTTGGCCGCGACCCCGACACCGACATTGCGCTTGTACGCGCCGACGGCAGCTTTGCCGATGTCGCCCCCCTTGGCGATTCCAAGCGGCTGCGGCGCGGCCAGATCGCCATTGCCATCGGCAATCCGCTCGGCTTCGAATGGACCGTCACCTCAGGCGTCGTCTCGGCGCTCGGCCGTTCGATGCGCGCCTCCACCGGGCGGCTGATCGACGACGTCATCCAGACCGACGCAGCGCTCAACCCCGGCAATTCCGGCGGGCCGCTGGTGTCGTCGGCCGGCGAGGTCATCGGCGTCAACACCGCCATGATCCATGGCGCGCAAGGCATTGCTTTCGCCGTCGCCTCCAACACCGCCAATTTCGTCATCTCGGAGATCATCCGCTTCGGCCGCGTGCGCCGCGCCTTCATCGGCGTCTCCGCCGACACGACGAACCTGCCGCGCCGCGCAGCCCTCTTGTCGCAAGTCTCGACCAGCACGGCTGTGCGGCTGCGCAGCGTCGAGAAGAATGGCCCGGCGGCGAAGGCCGGCCTGAAGGAAGGCGATATCATCGCCGCCATCGACGGCCGCCCGGTCACCGGCGTCGACGATTTGGTGCGCCTGCTCGACGCTGAGCGCATCGGCCGCGAGACACTGTGCACCGTCGTGCGCCGTACCGGCGTCAGCCAGGTAAGTGTGACGCCGGTGGCGCGTAGCTGAGGTCTCGCTGCTCGAGCACCCGCCCAAGCAGCGACACCAGTAACGCCGCCAGTTCGCCGGTCGGGTCGAGGTCAGGATCGAAGATCGTCATGTCCATGCCGATGCAGGCAGGACCGGCAACCAGTGCGGACAGGATAGCGACGAGATCGTCGGGATCGATGCCGGGACTGCCGGGCGAATCCACCGCCGGCATCACCGTCTGGTCGAGCACGTCAATGTCGAGATGCAGCCAGTAGGGAGACCGCGCCAGCGTTGCCCGGGTCTTTTCCAGCACCCTCGCCACGCCAAGCTCGCGCGCGGCAAAGACGTCGATCAGCGTCATGGCGGTGGAGTTGATGTCCGGCCAGGCGAAGTCGGCATCACGGCTCTCCCGTTCGCCGATCTGGATCACCCGTTCTTCGGCCACCAAGGGCCCGGCAATGCCTGGCCACTCGGTCAGGAGCGGTTCGCCGCGCCCGGTGGCGAGCGCGAGATCCATGCCGGCGGCCGAGCCGAGCGCGGCATCGGCATCGTGGTTGCCGGGATGACGGAAATCGCTGTGACCGTCGACATGCACCAGGGCCAGTGGACCGGACCGCCGTGCGGCCGCCAGCGCGCCAAGCAGGATCGAACAATCGCCGCCGACGATCAGTGGAAATTCGCCCTGCCCGATCGCGCCGGCGACAAACTCGGCAAGCTCCAGATTAAACCGGCGGATCGCAGGGCCATTGCGCAGTCGGGTGCCAGGCTGCGGTTCGGTGCCGTAGGCGGGCCGTTCGAGATCGACCACCTTGGCGGGAGCAACCACCTTGACCAGGCCGGCCTCGCTCAGCGCCTGCGGCGCCCGCCATGTCCCCGGCAGATGGCCGGGCCGCAGCGGGCGAAGACCAAGGTTGGACGGGGCGCGGATAAGGCAGATTTCACGCATGGAAGAGCCTGGGTTTGCCAAGCCCACCATAGACCGCGAATGCCCGCCAGGTCACGCCGCCGGAGCCGCCGCCCATCTCTGCCGACAGTTCCTGCCAGCGACCCCATTCAGGCACCCTCGGTAAATTGCGCCTGAAACTCCGGGCTCGGCGGGATCGGCTTGATCACGTCGATCAACACGCCATTGGGGTCCTTGGTAATGAAATGGCGCTGGCCAAAGGGTTCGTCGCGCAGGCTGCACAAGATCGGCAGGCCGGCGGCGGTGATGCGTTCGTAGACAGCATCTGGATTCCTGACCTCGAAATTGATCAGCAGGCCGGACGTGCGACCCCGCCCCTCTTCCGGAATCGTTTCATGATCGCCATGGACGATGCCGAGATTGACGCGGCGATCCTCGGCAGACTGCAAATGCACGTACCAGTCGCTCTCGAACAGCGGCTTGAAGCCGAAATGCTTGATATAGAAAGCCTTTGTGGCGGCAACATCGCCTGTCATCAGCACCGGGTAATAGCTCGTGGTCTTCATCTTTCCTTCTGCCGTCGAACAACATACACTCTGCATGTAAATTGTATTAACATACAGGCTGCATGTATGCAACGTGAGACCGCGCGCCGTTCCAACCGCGACCGCACCGAGGCGACACGCGCCGACCTGATCGCCGCGGCGCGCAAATTCTTCACCGAAAAATCCTATGCCGAGACCGGCACGCCCGAGATCGTCGCCGCCGCAGGCGTCACGCGCGGCGCGCTCTATCACCATTTTGCCGACAAGCAGGCGCTGTTCGCCGCCGTGGTTGAGCAGGAAGCGGCAGTTGTGGCTGACGAAATCGAGCGCGCCTCGCCGCCGTCGTTGTTTGCCCGCGACGCCCTGATCGCCGGTTCGGACGCCTATCTCGTCGCCATGCGCGCGCCCGGCCGCACGCGGCTGTTGCTGCTTGACGGGCCGGCCGTGCTTGGCCGCGCCGCCATGGACGCGATCGACAACCGGCATGGCAACCGCTCGCTGCGCGAGGGGCTTGTCGCGGCGATGCGGGCGCAGACGATGACGAGATTGCCGGTCGAGGCGCTGACCGCGCTGCTGGCTTCCGCCTTCGACCGTGCGGCCCTGGCCATCCAGGCCGGTGAGTCAGCCGAAGACTACCGCACCGTGCTCATGGCGCTGATTGATGGGCTCTCTCCAGGTCCTCCTCGTCAGGTACCTGGCCCGGCTCGAACTCGTTGAAGCAGCCGAGCTGACGCTTGAACTGCTCGATCAGCCAGGCCGCCGCTGGCTTCGGGCTGCTGTCGTTGCGATGCATGGCAAACAGTGGCGAGTTCGCCTCCCTGAAAGCCTCGAGGTCGAGTTCCACCAGCCGGCCGCTGGCCAGGTCGTCGGCGATCAGCCAGCGCGGCAGTCCGCCCCAGCCCAGCCCCTCGCGCATCAGCGTATGCTTCGTGCGCATGTCCGTCAGCCGCCAGGTTCGGTAGGCGAAGACACCGAAGTCGCGCCCCTTGGTGCGTTCGGACTGGTCGGTAACGACAAGCTGGATGTGTTCGCGCGCATCCTCGATCGCCACCGGCTTCGGCAGCAGCGCCAGCGGGTGGCTGGGCGCAGCAGCCAGCACCATCGACATGAAGCCGATGCGCACAAGATGCACATCGACCTCGCCCAGCAGGCCGCCAATGCCGAGATCGGCCTGTCCATTGACGACGTGATCGGGGATCAGCCCTAGCGAGCCTATATGCAGGCGCAGCATCACGGTCGGAAACTGCGCCTCGAATGCCTTGAGCACCCGAACCAGTACTGGCGATGGCAGCGTCGCATCGACCGACAGCGCGACTTCCGCCTCCAGTCCCTGATGGTAACCGTCGGCTCGCGAGCGGATCCGCTGCAGCACGCCGGCCATGCGGCGCGCATCCTCCAGCATCGCCCGGCCGATCTCGGTCAGTTGCGGCTCGCGCGTGCCCTCGCGCTCGAACAGCTTCAATCCGAGCTGCGCCTCGAGATTGGCGATGCCATAGCTGATCACGGATTGCGCGCGGTTGAGCTTGCGGCCGGCGGCCGAGAAACTGCCTGTCTCGGCGACTGTCAGAAAGACCTGAAGTTGATCGAGCGTCGGGTTGGGTTGCATGATCATATCCACTTCATGGATGGATAGTATAGAAAATATACCAGTTTTTCAAATGGGTCGATGGCCCCATATCCAGCGGGACAAATTAATCCAACCCCCTGGAGAGCCCCAAAATGTCTATCCTTCTCGTTACATCGAGCCCCCGCGGCACTGCCTCGCACTCGACCCGCATTGCTACTGAATTCGCTGAAAAGCTCCTCGCTGCCGATCCGTCGAACACGCTTGTCGTGCGCGACCTCGTCGCCAACCCGTTGCCGCATATCGACGCCGACTATTCGACCGGCATCTACACCCCGGCTGAAGCCCGCACCCCGCGCCAGGCTGAAGTCGTCGGCGTCTCCGACGTCGTGCTCGACGAACTGTTCGCCGCCGACACGGTGATCCTCGCCACCGGCTTCATCAACTTCAACATCTCCTCGACGCTGAAGTCCTGGGTGGATCACATCGCCCGCTCCGGCAAGAGCTTTGCCTATGGCGAGAACGGCCCCAAGGGCCTCGTCACCGGCAAGAAGGTCTATATCGTGCTGGCTTCGGGAGGCATCTATTCCGAAGGCGCGGCCGTGCAGCTCGATCACGCCATTCCCTATCTGCGCGGCGTGCTCGGCTTCCTCGGCATGACCGATGTCGACGTCATCCGCATCGAAGGCGTCGGCATGGGCCCTGACGCGGTCACCGCCGCGCTCGCCAAGGCGACCGCCAAGGTCGATGCCGTGGTGGCGGCCAGCGAGCAGGTCTCCGCGGCCGCTTAAGCCATCAATCGTCGAATTTGAAAGGCAGGCGCCTAGCGCCTGCCTTTTTGTTGGTCAAGCGTCCTTTGCCTCAGCGACAATATCCGTCGTGTCTTGCGCGATCTCGGGCAAAGGCGGCAACACCACAGCCGGATGCCGGCCTTCGCGCAGCATGAGCCCGAGACTGTAGTCGACTGCCAGCTTCATCGCACCGAGCGCGGTGCCGCCGTCTCCCAGCGAACTGACGGCGATGCGTGTCGGCCACGCAAGTTCTGCCGCGACGCGCTCGACGTTTTCCGTCATCAGCGGGTTTCTGCCAACGCCGCCGCCAAGCACGATCAGGCCGGGGTCGAGCATGCCGATGCAGCCGGCCGCCAGTCTGCCGACATCGGCGGCATGACGCTCGACAGCCGCCAGCGCAGACGCCGAACCCTCCCGGGCGCGCGCGAACAGATCCTTGGCCGAGTCCGGCGGCGCGCCTTCCTGCAAGGGCCAGTCGACACGGCATCGCTCGATCAGCGCCCGCGAGCCGAGATAGTGTTCGAGCCCTTCACGATTGGGCGTCTCGGTGACGGACCATGGAAATGGCATGCGGCCGATTTCGCCGGCGGCGCCGCCGGCGCCGCGAAACAGCCGACCCTCGGTGATGAAGCCAAGGCCAACCCGCACGCCAACTTGCAGGAAGGCGAAGGTCTGGTGGCCCTGCGCGGCGCCGTAATGCATTTCGCCAATCGCGGCACAGTTGACGTTGTTTTCCAGGATGATCGGCACTTCGACATGACGCCGCAGCAGGCCAAGCACGGCCGACGGTCCGCCCGGCCGGTCGAAGCGGTCGTTGGAAACGATACGCGGCACCGCCACGGCAACGGCGCGCAGCGCACGAAAACTCTTGCCCACCTTGCCCATGGTGGCATGCGTCACCGACAGCACGATGGCGCCGAGCTCGTCGGGATGGCTGGATTTGGCCTCCGGTATCGGCTCTTCCGCCGCCGACAACGGCTGCCCGTCCATCGAATAAGCGACAGCGCGCACCTGGGCTGCGCCGACATCGACGCCGATCGCGTAACCCGCGCCCGGACCGATGCCATAGATGGTTGCCGTGCGGCCAATGGCGCCGCGCTCCAGCCCTCGCGAAGCGACGAGCCCCAGTTCGCTCAATTCCGAAACCGCGGCCGACATGGTCGGCTTCGACAGGTCGAGCATCGCTCCGAGCTTCGGCCGCGTCACAGGCCCATGCGCGGCGAGCACACGCAGCACTGCGCGGGCGCTGTCGGTCAGATTGGGGATTTCCGCAGCCGCCATCTCTGCCTTTCGAGCTTTGCCCTGCAAATCCTGTTGCCGGTCCGCGAGAGCGAACACCGCCGCGACTCACACCTCTTCAATGCCTCATTGCCGGGCGGTTTGGCAATTTTCTCGACAACTGGCGGATACGTCAGACTTCGGTCGGCGACCAAGGCTTCAGCTTGATATCGGTCTGGCGGTAACGGAAAACGATATCTGTGAGGCCAGCGGCATCCTGCATGTCGCCGACGATAAGCTGGATGGCGATGATCTCCAGGATGGCGTCGGCGACGGCGTTGCCGAGGGCGGGAATGGAGATCACCACCAGCCTATCGGCAGAAGCGACATCCGTGCGCCGCGTCACCAGCACCGAAGGGCAGCCGAACCCGGCGACATCGATGGCGATCTTGACCTCGCGGCCGTCGCCGATGGCGATCAGTCCGGTCGCCGCATCCTGCGATTCCATCGGCCCATGCAGGTAGTTCAGCGTGTCCCATCCGGATGCGGGTACCCGAACCGCCTCACGGATCAGCATCGCCGCCTCGCCAGCATTGGCGAAGCTGACACCTGCGCCGACGATATCGATGGATGCCCTGCCCTGCAGCAGCCGTGCCGCCTGTCCGGCCACCTGCTCGGCGCCGGAAAGAACCGTGGCGACCGCGCTTGGCAAAAGCGCCCAGTCGAAGCTGTTGCCGGCAAGCCTGTCGATCAGCATGCCAAGCGCCAGCAAGGTGCCGGTGTAGCCGGTCGAACTCGCGCCATTGTCGGCTCCCGAATCCGTGGCAAGCACGGCGCCGGTCAGATCGGCCAGCGGATTGGCGCTGCCTCGGCACACGGCCAGCCGCGGTGCCTCCGACGCCTCGTGCATGACGTCGGAGATTTCCCGGCTCTGCCCCGAGGCCGAAAGTGCGATGAAGGCATCCGCGGCGGCATCCGTCCGGCCATAGAGATCGGTCGGCGTGTAAGCGAAGGCCCGCAAGCCGCACGCGCGCAGGTAATGCGCCCCGGCAAGGGCGGCCTGATAGCTGGCGCCGATGCCGGCAAGCCCGATCGCCTTGCCGGCAAGGACGTCGACATCGAGACCATCGAGCGACCTGGCCACCGAACGCCTGCCGATCTCGAGACTTTCCGTCTGGCGCGCCACCGCCTGGCGGTAGCCGATACG
Organism: Mesorhizobium sp. P2_A12; assembly: GCF_056405075.1. Taxonomy (NCBI): domain Bacteria; kingdom Pseudomonadati; phylum Pseudomonadota; class Alphaproteobacteria; order Hyphomicrobiales; family Phyllobacteriaceae; genus Mesorhizobium; species Mesorhizobium sp. P2_A12. The sequence continues at coordinate 187,756 of NZ_JBFUCU010000002.1, read as the reverse complement.
CTTCATCATTCAAACGGCTCCGATCTGTGAGGACACACCTTGGCCGGCAAGTAGCCGCCTGGCCAGCGCGACCCCGCCGAGCACCGGCGGTTCGCGTAGTAACAGCACCTGGCTCGGCGGCGAGACTTTCGCCATGGCGTCGACAAATGCCGTCATCAACATCGGCTGCTCCGATATGACGCCACCGCCGGCCACGACAAGGGCCGGATTGGCGCCACGCTCGATCAGCAGTTCGACCAACGCGGCAAGCCCTACCCCGCCTTCCCTGATCACACGGACAGCCAGCGCCGAGCCGGCGATCGCCGCGTCGAACACGGCATTGGCATGGCGGCCCCAGACCGCCGCACCGCGCGTTTCGTTGAGCAGGATGCCCAGCTTGGTCTGGTCGTCAGTACCAAGTTCGCGCATCAGCGCTCCAATCAGCGGGTCGCCGCCATCCTCGCCACGGTCGAGCGCGCGGCGGATTGCCTTGGCCGCCTCACGCACAAGGGCAGGCGCGCTGCCTTCGTCACCGAGGATCCAGCCCCATCCGCCGGCAGCCAGCATCTTGCCTTCAGCCGTGCGTGCGACCGCAATCGAGCCGGTGCCCGAGACGACGCCGATGCCGTCGACATGGCCAGCGGCCGGCACCATCAGTTCGGCATCGTTGACGACCTGCACCGCGCCGCCGGTCCTGGCCGCCAGCAGCGCCTGGAAGCGAAGGCACTGTTCACCCGTGTCGCAGCCATGTGCGCCGACCGCCAGGGCAGCGGGCGCCATGCCGCCACACAGATTGACGACGATGCCGGCCAGCTTCGTGGCATCGGCCTCCATCTCCCGGATGCGCCAGTTCTCGGTCACCAGCACCTCGTCGGCGATCGTACGTTCGCCCAGGCACACCATGATGCGCGTCTTGGTGCCGCCGATATCCACGCCTGCAATCATTTTCTGGGTCAACGACATCCACCGCACAAGCCGGACGAAGCGGGTTGCCGCGTCCATTCCATATTAGTTAGGAAACTTTACAAACTATCTTTCCAGACGGCAAGAACTATGATTTGATAATCGTCGTAAAAAGCGCATCAAGCGCATTGGGAGATTGCAACATGAGCAGGAGAAGGATTGGCCTGGCCCTCGCGGCCGCGTCTTTCGCATGGGGACTCGCAGCAAGCGTGGCGCATGCTACCGACATCTCGTTCTGGACCTGGCGCCAGGAAGACAAGGCCGCCTACAACGAACTTTTCGCCGATTTCACCAAGGCCAACCCGGACATCCATGTGAAGTTCGAGTCCTTCCCGGACGAGAACTATCCGACGATCGTCTCGACGGCGCTGGCCGCCGGCAAGGGCGGTGACGTCATCCACACCCACGCTTATGGCTGGCTGGAGCAGTTCGTGAAGGCCGGCTATTTCGAGCCGCAGGACATGACCACCGTGCCCTCGCTCGCCAACCAGCCCGCCGATGCGCTGGTGGCCGGCACCTACCGCGCCGACAAGAAGGTCTATTCCCTGCCCTTCGCCTCGCAGACGCTCGGTCTGTTCATCAACAAGGATGTCTTCGCCAAGGCCGGGCTGACCCCGCCGACCACATGGGACGAGTTCATCACCGTCAGCAAGGCGCTCAAGGAAAAGGGCATTTATCCCCTGGCCAACGGCATGGGCACAAGCTGGTTCAATGAGATGTTCGTGGCCATCTTCACCAACCCGTTCCTCGGCCAGGACTTTGTCAGCGACCTGACGTCGGGCAAGACCACCTTCAAGGACCCGCGCTATGTCGCTGCACTCGGCAAGCTGCTCGAACTGCGCGACTGCATGCCTCCCGGTTTCGAAGGCATAGACTATGAGACCGCCGGCCAGCTGTTCATCAGCGGCAAGGGGGCAATGCTGGCCGGCGGCAGCTTCGACATCGCCACCTACCGGACCCAGAACCCGGCGATAAACATGGACTTCGTTGCGCCGCCAATGGCCAAGGCCGGCGACACGCCGCAAGTGACCAAATTCTTCGACGGCGGTTATGCCGTCAACGCCAAGTCGGCCAACAAGGAGGCCGCGCTCAAGCTGGTCAACTGGATGGGCACCAAGGAGTTCGGCGACAAGTTCTCGGCCTTGCTCGGCAACATCTCGCCCATCAAAGGCGTCGTCATCAAGGACGAACTGCTCGCCCACGTCGCCAAGTTGAACGAAACGGCCATGCCGCATATCAATGTCGTCTACTTCCGTTTCGAGAAGCCGACGGGATCAGAGCTGCTGCAGGGCGACATCACCAAGATGATGTCGGGTTCGATCACCCCTGACCAGTTGGCCGCCGACCTGACCAACGGGCTCGCCAAGTGGTACAAGCCTTTCCAGGGCAAGTGAAATGAACAACGGCCGGCGCCACACTGCAAAAGCCTTCCCGTGGCGCCGGTCACTCTGGATTGCATCCCTGCTGACACCGGCCCTGGTGGTCATGGTGCTGTTCGTGCTCTGGCCACTGCTCTCGGCCTTCGGCCTTGCCTTCTATGAGTTCAACGGCTTGCAGCCCACCGGCTTCGTCGGCTTCGAGAACTTCCGCAAGGTGTTGTTCGAGACGCCGTACAGCGACTGGACCTACAATGCCCTGAAGCACAACATTATCGCCTTCGTGGCGCTGATGGTGTTCGAGAATGGCACCGCCTTCCTGCTCGCCTACGCATTGCTGAAGGCGCTGCCCGGCCATCGCATCCACCAGGTTATCGTCTTTCTTCCAGTCGTGCTGTCGGCGGTGATCGTCGGCTTCCTCTGGAAACTGTTCCTGCATCCGCTGTTCGGGCTGGTGAACCAGACGCTAGCGCTTGTCGGCATCGGCGCCATCCCGTGGCTTGGCAATGAATCGACCGCGCTGGGCAGCATCCTGTTCGCCAACATCTGGCACTGGCTCGGCTTCCCGACATTGGTGCTGCTGGCCGGCATGCAGCGCGTTAGCAAGGAAGTGATCGAGGCCGCCCGTCTCGATGGCGCCGGCGACTATGTGCTGATGACCCGGATCATCTGGCCGCTGATTGCGCCGAGCGTCACCATTGTTACCATCCTGACCTTCATCGGCAGCTTCAACTGGTTCGAAATCCCCTATGTCATGGCTGGCCTTACCGGCTCACCCGGCGGCGCCACCGACGTGCTCGGCCTCTATTTCTACCGCACCGCCTTCGGCAGTACGACGACTGGCATCCAGGATTTCGGCCAGGGCAGCGCACTGGCCGTGATGATGTTCATCATCGTTGCCAGCGTGACCGCAATCGCGCTTCGCTACCTGCGCCGTCGTGAGATCGAACTGTGAGCGCAACAGCCGGCAGCCGGGACCGTGGCGAGTTGTTGAAGAACGGCGCCATCCAGCTGATGCTGGCGCTCAATGCCGTCATCATGATCTATCCGCTGTTCGTCATGGTGATCTCGTCCTTTAAGACCAATGCGGAGATATTCAGTTCGCCCTTCGCCATGCCGTCGAGCTTTTCGCTGACCAATGCCGAACGTGTGTGGACCGAGACCAACTTCGTGCGCTACCTCGCCAATTCGGTCGGCATCACCACGGCAGCGGTGGCGCTGATCCTCTTGTTCAGCACCATGGCCGCCTACGCGATCGCCCGCTATCAGTTCAGGCTGAGCGCGCTGGTGCTGATGTTTTTCCTGAGCGGCATGACCGTGCCGTTGAAACTGGCGATCATTCCGCTCTTCATCCAGCTGGACACGCTGGGGCTGGTCGACAGCTATGCCGGCCTGGTGCTGGTCTATGTCGCCATGGGCATTCCTTCCGCGGTGTTCATCATGACCGGCTTCCTCAGGACCTTGCCGCGCGAACTGGAAGAATCGGCGCGCATGGACGGCGCCAGTGAATTTCGCATCATGCGCTCGATCATGCTGCCGCTGGCGCGCCCGGCCCTGGTCATCGTCGCAATCCAGAACGCAGTTCCGATCTGGAACGATTTCTTCTTCCCGCTGGTGCTGATCACTTCCGATAATCTCAAGACGCTGCCGCAGGGCCTCACCGTCTTCGTCGGCGAGTTCACCACCGACTGGGGCGTGCTGTTCACCGGACTGACGCTGGCGGCACTGCCCATCACCTTGGTCTACATCGTGCTGTCGAAGCAGTTCATCTCGGGCATCACCCAAGGCGCGGTCAAATAGGGCGCGGTCAAAAAACTAGGAATCCTTTCAAGTGGCCAACCAGAACAAGATCATCATCACCTGCGCCGTCACCGGCTCGATCCATACGCCGTCGATGTCGCCGCATCTGCCGGTAAGCGCCGGACAGATCGCCCAGGCCGCGATCGAAGCCGCCGAGGCAGGTGCCGCCATCGTCCATCTGCATGCGCGCAATCCCGCCGATGGCCGTCCCGACCAGTCAACCGAGGCCTTTGCGCCCTTTTTGCAGGTGATCAAGCAGCGCTCGGACTGCGTGATCAACATCACCACCGGCGGTGCCGCGACGATGAGCGTCGAGGAACGGGTCAAGCCGGCGGCGACCTTTGCGCCGGAAGTCGCCTCGCTCAACATGGGCTCGATGAATTTCGGCCTCTATCCCATGCTCGAGCGTTTCAAGACCTTCGAGCACGACTGGGAGCGGCCATATCTCGAAGGGTCGCGCGACCGTATCTTCCGCAACACCTTTGGCGACATCGAGTACATCCTGCGCACCTGCGCGGAAAACGGCACGCGTTTTGAAATCGAGTGTTACGACATCGGCCATCTCTACACGCTCGCCCATTTCGTCGAGCGCGGCCTGGTCAAGGCACCGTTCTTCGTCCAGAGCGTGTTCGGCATCCTCGGCGGCATCGGCACCCATCCGGAGGATGTCGCACATATGAAACGCACCGCCGACCGCCTGTTCGGCAACGACTACCACTGGTCGGTCCTGGGCGCCGGGCGCAGCCAGTTGCCCATCGCCACCCACGCGATTGCGCTGGGCGGCAATGTGCGGGTCGGGTTGGAGGATTCATTGTGGATCGGCAAGGGCCAGCTGGCGAAATCCAGCGCCGAGCAAGTACGCAAGGTGCGCCAGATCATCGAGGGGCTCGGCGCCTCGGTGGCCACCCCTGACGAGGCGCGGCGGATCCTGCAACTCAAGGGCGGCGACAAGGTCTCTTTCTGAGGCGATTTCTTTCCCGAGGCCAGTCTTTTCCAAGGATGACATGATGAGCGCGCTTTCCATCACCGATGTCGAGAAGGCCTATGGCAAGGCGAAGGTCATCCACGGCGTGTCGGTGGACATCGCTTCGGGCGAATTCGTCACCCTCGTCGGTCCGTCCGGTTGCGGCAAGTCGACCTTGTTGAGGATGATCGCCGGGCTGGAGGACATCAGCACCGGCGAGATCGCGCTCGAAGGCAAGGTCATCAATGACATCGCGCCGAAATCGCGCGACATCGCCATGGTGTTCCAGAACTATGCGCTCTACCCGCATATGACCGTGCGCGAGAACATGGCTTTCGCGTTGACGCTGAAGAAGGAAGACAAGCGCGAGATCGACGACAAGATTGCGCGCGCCGCGACAATCCTGGGACTGCAGGATCTGCTTGAGCGTTATCCGCGCCAGCTTTCCGGTGGCCAGCGCCAGCGTGTCGCCATGGGCCGCGCCATCGTGCGCGAGCCGAAGGTCTTCCTGTTCGACGAGCCGCTCTCCAACCTCGACGCCAAGCTGCGCGTGCAGATGCGCACTGAAATCAAGGCGCTGCACCAGCGTCTGGGAACCACCATCGTCTATGTCACTCACGACCAGGTCGAAGCCATGACCATGGCCGACAAGATCGTCGTCATGAATGGTGGCATCGTCGAACAGGTCGGCGCCCCGCTCGATCTCTACGACCGGCCGGCCAATCTGTTCGTAGCCCAGTTCATCGGCTCGCCGGCGATGAACATCCTGCAAGGGCGCAGCACCGCCGACGGCTTCACCACCAGCGACGGCAACGTGTTCCCGCTGCCTGTGCTGGAACAGACCGAAAGCGCCGTCGCCTGGGGCATCCGGCCCGAACATCTCAGGCTTTCCGACAGCGGCGTGCCGGCAGTGGTCGAAGTGGTCGAGCCGACCGGCTCGGAAACCCTTGTCATTGCCAAAGCCGGCAACAACACGCTGAGCTCGCTGCTGCGCGAGCGGATCCGCGTGATGCCGGGTCAGCAGATCTTCCTGGCGCCGGACCTGACACAGCTCCATCTGTTCAACGCCGAGGGTCGGCGCATCACGTCCGCGATCCAATAGATCGCGGCGGCTAGATAGCCACCGATGAGAAAAAGCAGGCGCCGGCGCCTGCTCTTTTTGTCCTAGCCGATCAGATGCCTCAGAATGCCCGCAGAGGCGACCCCGATCAGCACGGTCGGCAGCATGGAGAACCGTGTTGCCGCGACAAAAGTGATTGCCAACGCCAGAAGGTCAGCCGGGTTCCTCGACACGAAGGCCGGTGCGATCACCGAGATCAGCACGCAGCCGGGCGCCGCCTCCATCACGGCCGTGGCACGGGCGCTGAGCGTGCGGTTGCGCAGCACGAGATAGCCGCCTATCCGGGTCAGATAGGTGATACCCGCCATCAGCACGATGGTGAAGAGGGTCGTCGCGTCGATCATGCTTCTCTCCAGAAGAACCAGGCTGAGACCAGCCCCGACACGGCGCCCGCCGCGACATACCAGCCACCAGGAACCATGTGATAGGTCAGCGCCGCGACGACCAGGCTGACCAGCCAGGGCCGTGCGGCGGCCACGCCCTTCCACATGCCGCGCATCAACACCAGGAAGACGGCCGGGAACGCCATGTCGAAACCATAGGTCTCGACATGGCCCAACATCGGGCCGAGCAAGGCACCTAGCGTGGTGAAGGCCACCCAGGTGAGATACATCGCCAGTGCCGCACCCATATAGTAGCGAGGGCTGAAGGCTGGCGTGATACCAGTCGCGGCACGCTGCCTGGCGTCGGCAAGCCCGAGCGCCCAGCTTTCGTCGCATAGGAAGAACAGCGCCGGAAACATCTTGCGCCGCGGCAGGTGACGCAGGAACGGCGCCAATGCCGCCCCCATCAGCAGGTGCCGGCTGTTGACCAGGAAGGTGATGGCGACGATGAGCACGATGTGCGGCGGTGACGTCCACAGTTGGATCGCCGCGAATTCCGAGCCGCCGGCGAAATTCAGCCCTGTCATTGCCGAGAGCTCGACGACACTCAAGCCTTTCTGGGTGGCCTGGGCGCCGAGTACCAGCGCATAGGGGATGGTGCCGAACAGCACCGGCGCGCATGACGCCACGCCACGGCGGAATTCGGACGTCGAACCGTCGCCTGCCGCCTCGACTGCCTGTGAAATGCTCATGCTTTGCCATCGGTCGGCCTCGCGGCCGCCGCTTCCGTTGCATTTGAAATCAGTGATGTCGGCGGCAAATATACCGATACCGTCCAGCAATTTGGTTGCGAAGATTGTTGTATTTCGTCCAATTTTGGCATTGAGTGTCACAAACCGCCAAGAAAATGGAATCCGTAGCCATGAAGCTTGATGAGATCGACAAGCGCATCCTGCGGGCACTGCAACGCGATGGCCGTATGGCCAACAATGATCTGGCCAACGAGGTTGGCCTGTCGCCATCGCCTTGCCTGCGGCGCGTGAAGCTGCTGGAGGAGGCCGGCGTCATCGACCGCTATGTCGCCGTGCTCAACCCGGCCAGCATCGGCAAGGGCCTGACCTTCTTCACCCGCATCTGGCTGAAGCAGCAGGACGAGGACGCGATCGAGCATTTCGCCACCGAAGTGGCCAAGCTGCCACAGGTGATGGAATGCTATCTGATGCTCGGCGATTGCGATGCCCTGGTGCGCGTGGTGGCGGCCGGCATCGACGACTACCGCCGCTTCCAGTCGGAGCATCTGAGCCGCATCAAGGGTGTGCAAAACGTCAAGACCGACGTCCCCAGCCAGACGATCAAATACACGTCCGAACTGCCGCTCTGACGCATGGCACATGCGCTTCGGCGCCTGCCTTTCTGCTTTAACGGCGAACTATCCTCGTGCGGGATGATCAGGTTGAGCGGGCGACGGCAGCCGGACCAATCAAGGAGTGGTCCCGACAAATGGCGTGGCCCTTGTGCAGAAATAGATCGCACTGGTGGTTGCCATGCTCGATAGCGTAGCGAAGACGTATGCAAAAGGCAGCCAGTGGTCGGACAGCGCCAAAGCCACGACCGTGAAGAAGGCCGCAAAAGAGAACGACCCGACGATAACGCCACGCAACAGATTAGCCGCTGCGGGCGCTCCCCGCTGATGATGAGTGAACATCGCCAGGACAAGAACGAATACGGGAAACGGCGCGACAAGCCCGCTGAGTTGCGGCCCGAGGTATCTGGTCGACAGGGTGATCAGAAAGACGAAGCCTGTCGAAACGACCATCCTGGCGGGAAGGTCCCATCTCGGCGCTATCCTGGCAATCGCTTCCATATTCACCGGCTTGGTGAGGAAGGACAGGAAGAACAACGTCACCAGAAGCAGCCCAATGGCCTGCGCGAATGTCCAGGTGGACAGGTTCCAGATAAAGGTGGCGAGAAAGAAGGCGGCGACCCCGGCGATCATGCTGACCCAGCAGTTGAAGTGCCTGGCAGCGCGGGCGTAGACGAAGCAGAAGATGCACGTCGAGACCTGGCCCACCAGATTGCCCACCGCCGCGTGTTGGGCGAACGCCGCGCTATTTTCCAATGCGGTGAAGACCGATACGGGGCCAGTCACCAATGGAATCCCCATCAGCAGCCCGCCCACCGCCGGCCCGAAACGCCGGCTTAGCAATGTGAGACAGAGAATCAGGAGTGGCGTGCTGAGAAGCTTGAAGACCAGTATCATGAAATGGATGTAATGGCCTCGTCCGGCCGCCTTGAAGAAAGATCACATCGAATACCGCGGCAAGGCCGCCGATGCCACACGATCATGACAAACGCCCGCGGGAAGCCGCGTGTTGTGGCCGGGAAAACGGCGTTATTTCAGACTGGATAAAAAACGCAACCGGAATTGTAGGATCGGCCTCAGAGCCAGCGTCCTTCGGCTGCAGGCAGCGCGTAGCGCTGCCCTCTGGCATGGGAGAAAGAATATGAACCATTCCTATCGTTGGGTCATCGTCGCGGCTGGCGCGCTGATGTCCTGTGTCGCCATCGGCACGATGTTTTCGCTGGCGATCTTCCTCGAACCGATGGCGATCGACACCAATTGGTCGCGCGCCGGCATTTCGAGCGCCATGACCCTCAACTTCCTGGTGATGGGCCTTGGCGGCTTCGCCTGGGGCGCCCTGTCCGACCGTTTTGGCGCTCGCATCGTCGTGACGATCGGCGCGGTGCTGCTTGGGCTGGCACTGGTGCTGGCCAGCCGCGCCGGCTCGCTGCTGAGCTTCCAGATCACCTATGGTGTGCTGGTCGGCCTCGCGGCCAGCGCCTTCTTCGCACCGATGATCGCGCTGACATCAGGCTGGTTCGAGACCAACCGCAGCCTTGCGGTGTCGCTGGTCTCGGCCGGCATGGGCGTGGCACCGATGACGATCTCGCCCTTCGCTCGCTGGCTGATCTCGGCCTATGAATGGCGCGCCGCCATGTTCGACATCGGCATTACCGCATGGGTGCTGCTGCTGCCTGCCGTGCTGCTGGTCCGCCAGCCGCCGAAGCCAGCCGTGGCCGACATCGGTTCCGCACCGGTTGCCGAGGGCGCCGGCCTGACGGCCGGCCAGGCGCTGCGCTCACCGCAATTCATCGTGCTCGGGCTGACCTTCTTTGCCTGCTGTGCTGCCCATTCCGGACCGATCTTCCATATGGTCAGCTATGCCATGCTGTGCGGTGTCGCACCAATGGCGGCGGTCTCGATCTACAGCGTCGAGGGCCTGGCTGGGCTTGGCGGGCGGCTTCTCTATGGCGTGCTTGCCGATCGGCTTGGCGTCAAGCCGGTGCTGATCGCGGGCCTGGCGATCCAGGCGATCGTCATTGCCGCCTATCTCAGCATCAGCCAGCTCGAGCAGTTCTACATGCTGGCCGTCATCTTCGGCGCCACCTATGGCGGCGTGATGCCGCTCTATGCGGTGCTGGCGCGCGAGTATTTTGGCCAGCGCATCCTAGGCACCGTGTTCGGGGCCGCAACCATGCTGTCCAGCCTCGGCATGGCGCTCGGTCCGCTGGCCGGCGGCATAGTGTTCGATGCCTACGCCAACTATTCCTGGCTGTTCATCGGCTCGGCCATCATCGGCCTTGGCGCGGTCGGCATCGCGATCGCCTTCCCGCCGCTGCCGCGCCGGGAGTTGCAGACGGCGTGATCTGGTCTAGCCGAAATGGGCTTTCAACACGGCTCGAAATTTTTGCATCGTCTTTTCGGTTGTCTGCGCATCGGCAGCCGCAAAGCCCATGACAAGCCCGTTTTGTTCCGAGCCGTGACGGTACTGAATCGATAGAGCCGAGACGTTGATCCCCTGTTGGAGCAACGCCTCGGCAATCGCCGCGTCGTTACATCTCTGGCGGAAAATGCCAACAACCTGGATGCCGGATTCGGTGGAATGGAAATCCAGCCATTCTCCAAGATGCCTTTGAGCCCTGTCCAGGAAGAACTGCCGCCTTTCCGCGTAGAGGCGTCGCATGCGCCGGAGATGACGAGTAAAGTGCCCCTCGTTCATGAAGTCCGCCAGCGCTGCCTGGGCAAGCAATGGAGCGAACTGGCCGGTCACGCTCAGCGCCGAGACGATCGTGTGGTCTATCGCCTTAGGCGCCACCAGAAAGCCGAGGCGCATGGCCGGAAACAGGATCTTCGCGAAGGTACCGACATAGACCACGCGGTTTGACGCGCCGATGCCCTGCAGCGCCGGTATAGGCTGCCCTTGAAAACGGTATTCGCCATCGTAGTCGTCCTCGATGATCCATGACCGCCAGGTCTCAGCCATGTGCAGGAGATTGAGCCGCTGTTCCATGGGCATGGTTATGCCGAGCGGATGATGGCAGGAGGGCGTCACGAAAATCATGCGCGGAATGACAGGCGGTGGATCGAGGTTCCAGCCTGCATTGCCCACGCGCAGCGGCGCCAGTTTCGCCCCAGCCGAGACGAAAGCCGAACCCGCCCCGTAGTATCCCGGCTCCTCCATCCACACCGTGTCGCCTTCATCGATCAGCAGCCGGGCCAGGAGATCGAACGCCGACTGCGCGCCATTGGTCACGACGATCTGCTCGGCGGCGCACTGAACGCCCCGTGATGCGGTGAGATAGCGAGCGATAGCCTCGCAAAGAGGTGGATAGCCTTTGACGTGATAGGTCCCGAAAAGGTCGATATGCGCAAATTTTGCGCGGCGGCTGAGGAGTTTCGACCAAGTGTTGAACGGAAAATTATCCGGGTCCGGCATGCCGGGATGAAATGCGAGCATGCCGGGTCGGCCGTGATGATAGGGTTGGGCGAGCATGGCCTGCCCGCGCAATGATATGGGATTCTCGTCATCTGCCGACACATGTTCCGCCGTGGTCGATCGGGTCGGCAGATCCATGACCACCGAAGGCCGGCGGGGCCGTATGGCCAGATAGCCCTCCAGCGCGAGCTGGTCGCAAGCGGCAATCACCGTGTTGCGACCCACCTGCAGATCCCGCGCCATGACCCGTGTCGAGGGCAGCGCGTGGCCGCTCGGCAGCACGCGCCGCTCGATCAGACCGCGCAACTGGACATAGAGCTGCCGGTGCAGGTTGGCGGAACTGCCGCGATCCAGTGCGACGCCGTCGATTGGAAAACTCGTCTTCATCGTGGTTCCGAAAAATCAATGCAAACTGGCTCTAACAATGGAACCAAAGCAGTCCTACGCTCAAGAAAAATGCGTTCAGGTTCAGGTGGGACTGGCCGATGCAGTGCATAAGGGTGGGAGTGATCGGTGCGGGTGGCGTCGCCCAGGTCGAGCACATCCCGAATCTGCTCAAATTGCACCGGCAGTTCAGGATCCTCGGCGTCTATGATCCTTCGCGCAAAACCCGCGCCTTTGTCGGCGAGGAATTCGGCCTCGCTACATTCGCCGATCTCGACGGACTTCTTGCGATGCCGCTTGACGCCGTGGTCATAGCCTCCCCCGATGCCTTGCACTGGGAACAGGCTCTCGCCGCCTTCGCCAGGGGGCTGCACGTCTTCTGCGAAAAGCCACTTTGCTACAGCGCCGGGGACATCGACGACCTGATCGCCGCCAGGGATCGCGCCGGCAAGGTGCTTCAGGTCGGCTACATGAAGCGTTTCGATCCGAGCTACGAGGCGGCGCTGAAGATGCTGCCGGGCACGGCGCGGACGCTTCGCTACATTTCGGTCGAGGTCAACGATCCCGACGCGTGGCCGTTCGTGCGGCACCATTCCACGTGCCGGGGTGACGACGTCGCGGTGGATTTGGTTGCCTCGACCGAAGCCAGGCAGCGCGAGCAGGTGGATCGAGCGGTGCCTGGACTGGATGATCCCGACGCCTTTCGTGGTTTTGTCGGGGCCTATTGTTCAGCGATCGTGCACGACGTGAACGCCGTGCACGGGCTGCTCGATGCGCTCGGCGTCACAGATGGCGACATTGTCGGCGCCTCGCTTTTTGCCAGGGGTGAAGGCGGCCAGGGCGCCGTGCGGCTGCTCGGTGGCCAGGCGCTGTGGAACATGGTGCATCTGGCCGTACCTGGGCTCGCCGACTACCGCGAGCGCATAACGCTCTACTTCGACCAAGCCTCGCTCGAACTGGAATTCCCATCGCCCTATCTCAACCACCAACCGACACGGCTGATCCTGCGCACCAGCGACGGCCACACGCTATCCAGCCGCGATATCCGCAGCGGATACGAAGAGGCGTTTGTCGAGGAGTTGAAGGGTTTCTGGTCGGCGATCGTCGAAGGCACGCCGGTGCGCAACACCGCCGAGCAGGCGCGTCGCGACATGACGCTGCTGGCCGGCCTCACCCGGCGCCACCTTGCCCAGCTCAAGCAATCAGGAGCTCGCCCGTGACGGTTCGCATCGGCATAAACCCGATCACCTGGAGCAATGATGACGTGCCGGAACTCGGCGGCGATACGCCACTTGAGGTCTGTCTCAGCGAGACCAAACAGGCCGGCTATTCCGGCACTGAACTTGGCGGCAAGTTCCCGCGCCGGTCGGCCGAGCTGAAGCCGATCATGGAGCGATATGGCCTTGCCGTGATTTCCGGCTGGTATGATGGCCGCTGCGACGAGAAGGAAGTCAGCGCGGAAATGGATGCGATCATGCCGCATCTCCAGCTGTTGAAGGATATGGGCGCGGCGCATGTCGTCTATGCCGACACCTCGCGCGGACGCCATGACGCCATCTGGGGGCCGATCTCGCAACGCCCGGCACTGAACCCGCAGGAATGGCCGACCTACGGCCGCAAACTGACCACGCTGGCCGAACGGATGGCGGATTTCGGCGTGCGCATGGCCTTTCACCATCACATGGGGACCATCGTCGAGACCGATGCCGAGGTGGCCCTGCTGATGCGGCATACCGGCGAGGCGGTCGGCCTGCTCTACGACACCGGCCATTCGACATTTTCGGGCGGCGACCCGCTGGCTTTGATCAGGGCGCACGTCAAGCGCGTCGTGCACGTGCATTGCAAGGACGCGCGCAAGGCCGTGCTTGATCGGGCCCGCGCGCAAGACATGAGTTTCATGGGGGCGGTGATGGACGGGATATTCACCGTTCCCGGCGATGGGTTCATCGATTATTCCTCGATTTTGCGCGTGCTTGCCGACAACGGCTACAGCGGCTGGCTGGTCGTCGAGGCCGAGCAGGATCCCAGCAAGGCCAACCCGCTGACCTATGCGACAATGGGATTCCAGAATTTGTCGCGCATGGCCGGGGAAGCCGGATTTACCGTCACGGAATAATCGCGGCCGCCATGCGGCCTCCATGGGACCAGTGCTGATGAATGAAACTGGAATAAAGGGGCAACTGGACTGCCGACCGTAACTGCGGCGGCGGAAAACAAAACAGGAGGTTGTTATGTTTTCGCTTGCGAAATTGATAAAGCCTGCGCTCGGCCTGCTGGCCGGCGCTACAATGATGGCGGCGGCCACCAACCTTGCGGCCGCCGATGATACGCACGTGGTGTTTGTAACCCATGGCCAGAGCGGCGACCCCTATTGGTCGGTCGTGAAGAACGGCATGGACGATGCGGCCAAGACCCTTGGCGTCAAGGCCGAATATCTTGCGCCCGAAACATTCGACATGGCCAAGATGGCGCAGATGATCGACGCCATTACAGCGTCGAAGCCCGATGGGATGGTTGTTTCGATCCCTGACGCCGCGGCCCTTTCAGGTCCGGTCAAGAATGCCGTTGCCGCCGGCATCCCGGTCATCGTCATCGATTCCGGCGGCTCGAAGCTGACCCATGATCTTGGCGGCCTGCTGTTCATGGGACAGGACGAATTTCAGGCGGGCGTCATGGCCGGCGAGCGCATCAAGGCGCTCGGCCTCACCAAGGCGGTCTGCGCCAATCACGAGGTGGGCAATTCCAGCCTTGACGATCGCTGCGCGGGCTTTGCCAAGGGGCTGGGCGTCGATGTTCCGGTGATGAACGGCGTCATCGACCCGACTGAAATGAAGAACCGCATGATCGCCTATATGACCGCCCATGCCGATACGCAGTTCATTCTCGCTGTCGGCGCCAGCGGTGCCGAACCAACGCTGGCCGCGCTTGATGAAATGGGCCTCGCGGGCAAGGTGAAAACCGGCACGTTCGATCTGTCTCCCACGATCCTGCAGGCCGTTGTTGCCGGCAAGATGGAGTGGGGCATCGACGCCCAGCAATATGCCATGGGCTATATCCCGGTCGCGATGTTCGACCTTTGGAAGAAATACAAGATCATGCCGATCGCCGACTATCCGACGGGCCCTGGTTTCGTCACCAAGGATACTGCCGCCTCGGTCATCGATCTGGCAAAACAGGGCAAGCGTTAACCGCTGGCGGCCGGGCCTCGGCCCGGCCGCTCTCACTGATGAAGGCAACGCACCCATGGCTGCAGAGGTTCGCGACGAGCGGATCCGGTCCGTCTCCCGCCTGAGCCGCCTGTTGAGCAGGCCGGAACTTGGCGCGGCGGCCGGGACCGTTCTGGTCTTTGTGTTCTTCGCCATCACGGCGGGAAATACAGGACTTTTCAGTGCCAAGGGGATCATCAATTTCCTCGAGGTCTCGGCCCAGCTTGGCATTCTCGCCGCACCCGTGGCGCTGTTGATGATCGCAGGCGAGTTCGACCTGTCGGTTGGGTCTATGATTGGGTTTGCCGGGATCCTGATCGCGATCCCCTCCGTGTTCTGGGGCTGGCCCATCTGGCTTTCGCTGCTGTTTTCCTTCGCTGTTTGCGGCGGTATCGGCGCGCTCAACGGGCTTGCCGTCGTCAGGACCGGACTGCCCTCCTTCATCGTGACGCTCGGAAGCCTGTTCATGCTGCGCGGCCTGACGCTCGGTCTCACGCGCGGCATATCCGGGCGGACCCAGGTATCCGGCGTTCATGAACTGGCGTTGAACGATCCTCTCAACAGCCTGTTTTCAGGTCAGGTGTTTTCCGGCCTGATCGCGTGGCTTTCGGACATCGGCCTGGTCGGCAAGCGGGCGGACGGCCTGCCGTCGATCTCCGGCATCCCGGTGTCGATCGTCTGGTGGATCGTATTGACCTTGATCTGCACCTGGTTGCTCACGCGCAGCCGCTTCGGCAACTGGGTCTTCGCCGCGGGCGGTGAAGCCAACGCCGCGCGCAATCTCGGTGTGCCGGTGGCGCGCACCAAGATCACGCTGTTCGTCATGACGGCCATGGCGGCCGCGCTCTTTGCTGCGATCCAGGTCCTGGTTACCGGCTCGGCCGACACGCTGCGCGGCACCCAGAAGGAATTCGAGGCCATTATTGCCGTCGTCATCGGCGGCACGCTGCTCACCGGCGGCTACGGATCGGCCGTCGGCGCCATGTTCGGCGCATTGATCTTCGGCGTGGTGCAGATGGGCATCTTCTACACCGGCATAGACACGGACTGGTTCAAGCTGTTCATGGGCGCCATGATGGTCATCGCCGTGCTGTTCAACAGCTATGTGCGCAACCGCGCCATGAGGAGCCGGTGATGGCCGAGCCCTATGTCGAACTGAAGTCGGTCAGCAAGTATTTCGGATCGGTCGTTGCGCTGAAGGATGTGTCGTTCGACGTATGTCCGGGCGAAGTCCATTGCCTGCTCGGCGACAACGGCGCGGGCAAGTCGACGCTGATCAAGACACTGTCCGGCGTCTACGCACCCGACGAGGGTGAAATCCGCGTCCAGGGCAAGCCGACAAGGTTTGCGTCGCCGGCCGATACCCGCAACAGCGGCATCGCGACGGTCTATCAGGACCTGGCTTTGGTGCCGCTCATGAGCGTGGCGCGAAACTTTTTTCTCGGGCGCGAGCCGATGCGCAAGTTCGGCCCGATCAGCCAGTTTGACGCCGAGTTCGCCAACCGAACCGCGTATGACGAATTGTCGGCGATGGGCATCCAGCTGCGCGATCCGGAACAGCCCGTTGGCACGCTTTCGGGCGGGGAACGGCAGTGCCTGGCCATCGCGCGCGCCGTTTATTTCGGCGCCAAGGTGCTGATCCTGGATGAGCCGACTTCAGCGCTGGGGGTCCATCAGGCATCCGTGGTCCTGAAGCTCATCGTCCAGTCCAAGGCGCGCGGCATCGGCGTCATCTTCATTTCCCACAACGTTCATCACGCTTATGTGGTCGGCGACCGCTTTACCTTGTTGAAGCGCGGCAGATGCACCGGCACCTACCTGAAAAGCGAAATCGATCGCGATCAGTTGCTCAATCTGATGGCCGGCGGCAAGGAACTGGTGGACCTGGAACAAGAACTGAATAGAGCGGTCAAAGGCAGCCACGCGTAAGGGGAGCAAAGGTCAAACAGGTGGCGCAAAGCCGACGATCGTCGCCTCGACCAGCCCATCCCTACCCGAAGATCCGCTCGCCCTGCTCGTCGACCAGCTGGATGCCCTTCTTGATCGAGATGTCGACGGCGTCGTCGAGCCCGGCGAAGCGGTCGGCGCGGATGAATTTGTGCTCCTTGACGACACCATCGATCTCCTTGGAGACGACGCCGCAGGTCTGGTACTGGCCTTCGGCCTTGTAAGGCGTGGCGCTGATCAGGAACCCCTTGTGTTCGACCTGCTTGGCCGGCGCTGCACTCTTCGGCTCGCCCGCCTCGGCACCGCCACCGCCGCCGAAAAGACGCTTTAGAAAAGACATCGCTCAAATCTCCCTGTTCGCCCTGCAATCGCGGCCTGCCCTGCTCGCGATTCACGACGCTGTCGTTCCAGCATGCGCGAATGTGCCGCCGCATTCCAGCCCCCTGATGAAGACGTCGGCTAGCAGCTCGTCGGCCTGCCGCCGGCCCGTCGATCGAAATGACAAAAAGCCCGGGGTCTCCCGGGCTTTTGTCTGTTCTGGCTTTTGGCTGTACTGGACCGGGCGGCCTCAGCCGCGCGACAGCGCTTCCAGCGCCTCGGCGGCACCTTCGAGAATGGCGATCGCCTCGGCCTGCTTGTCAGCCGGGGCATCGACGAAATCGCCGAGAGCAGCACGCAGCCGGTGACGCACGGCGCGGAATTCGTCGCGCGCTTCCGAGCGGCCACCACGACCGCCGCGACGCCCGCCCTCTTCGCGCTCGTCGTTCCAGCCGAACCAGTCGCGCGCCTTGGCCATCTTGCGGCCGAAGCGCTCGAGGTGGTCGAGCACGCCGTCGATCATCTCGCGGTTGTCGTTGAGATGCGCCTGCCCGGCCTCGGTGATCGAAAACACCTTCTTGTTGCCGTCTGCGGCGGAGGCGGCATAGCCGGCCTCTTCCAGGAAAGTCAGCGTCGGGTAGACCACGCCCGGGCTCGGGCTGTAGATGCCGCTGGTGCGCTCTTCCAGTGCCTTGATGATGTCGTAGCCGTGGCGCGGTGCCTCGGCCAGCAGCGACAGCGTGATCAGCTTGAGATCGCCGTCGGCCAGCATGCGCCCGGCGCGGAACATGTCGCCCGGCCCGCCGCGTCCGCCGCCACGACCGCCATGGCCGAACGGGCCAAAGCCGCCGCCACGGCCGCCGAACTTGCCGCCCATATGCATGAATATGCGCTCGCCGAAATAATTGTGCCCGAATTGCTTGTGCATTGATTGCTCCTTGAGTTCTATCTTACGATATATCTTAGTTAGGCACACCAATCGCTGAAGTCAAGATATATCTTACGATGTATCTGAATGCGGCTCCAGAGGCTTGCTTTTGCCGGAGCGTGCCGCTAGAAGACCCGCGAGCGCCTTGGCTGCTCCGTAAGCGTCTGACGTCAAGCAACGCATCCAACCCCGGTCTTTCCGGGCAATTGCGCCGATAACCGGCGAATGGATGCCAAATGCGACGGACCGGACACTTCAGGGAACCTCCAAAATGACTGCAAGACATCGGCGCAGGAAGCTGCCTGCCCGCTATGCTGCCATCGTCAGCCCGCTGGTGCTGTCGCTGTTGATGACCTTCATCGTCTCGTTCATCTCGACGCTGAAAAGCCTTGGTTTCCATCCCAGCCTGCCGTCCATCTGGATGACCGCCTGGGGTCTGTCCTGGCTGGTGGCGTTTCCAACGCTGCTGCTGGTACTGCCTGTGGTGCGCCGCATCGTCGGAGCGCTCTGCGAGCCGGCCGGCCGATAAGGCCCGGCAGAGGAGGTCCGAAAATGGTTCCGGACCTCTTTCGCCCGGTCACCGACGAGGAACCGCTACCAGCGGCCCTTGCGCAGGTTCCAGGCGTAGAGCAGGTCGGCGAACCGATCATAGGCAAGCCGCGTCAGCGGCAAAGCGACCGGATTGCCGAAAACCGTCGCCAGCCAGCCCTCGCCCGGCGTTATCAGCCACACGGCAATCGCGACATCGGCGCCAACAAGCAGTCGGCCGTCGGCGTCGGTGGCGTGCAGCCGGCGGCGGATATGCTCCAGGGACGCGCCAAATCCGGCAAGTGCCGACGGTTCAAGGTTGATGTCGCGAAACGCGATCCGTCCGGCCTTGACCGCTTCGATCAGCCGCCGTTTTTGGCGGCTGATGCCGGCATCGCAAACCGGGCAGCGTGTGTTGTACCAGACGGTCAGCAAGGGCTTGGTCCGTTGCTCGGGCATGAATCTTCCAAAAACCGGCACCTGCATCGTGGGATCATGCTCAGCCGTGGCCATGCCTGTGGTGCAGATCGGGATAATGCGGATGCCTGTGGCGCATGGGCGCATGCCGGTGCCAGTGCGAATGCGGCTCGCTCACCGGTCCGTCATGATGGTGCTGGTGGTGCTCGTCATGCACATGGCTGTGCTGGTGTTCCAGTTCCTCGTGGTCGTGCTCGTGTTCATGGCGTTCCGACAGATGCAGCCAGAGGCCGAAGCCCATCAGAAGCCCGGCGACCGCCAGCTTGAGCGTGACGGCGTCACCCAGGATGGCGATTGCCAGCAGTGCGCCGATAAAGGGGGCGAGCGAGTAGTACGCCCCTGTCCGTGCCGTGCCGAGATGACGCAGCGCTACGATGAACATCACCAGGCTGACCCCGATGACAAAGAAGCCGACCGCCGCGGTGACTGCGACGATCGACGTTGGCGGAAACGAAGCTCCGCCGGCGAGCGCCAGCCCGACATTGACGACACCCGCCACCAGCCCTTTCAGCATGGCGATCACTACAGGGTCGGTGGCCGAGATCTTGCGTGTAAAATTGTTGTCCAGCCCCCACGCCAGGCACGCCGCGGCGACGAGCACGGCACCAAGGTTGAAGGCAACGCCCTCACCTTGCCACGACAGCAGAACGGCGCCTGCAAGGATGGCGAAGGCGCCCAGGAGCAGGTGCCGGTCGACATTCTCGCGGTAGACGAGCCAGCCGATCGCCATCGTCGCCAACCCTTCGAGATTGAGCAGCAGCGCGGAACTGGATGCGGTGTTGAGGCTGAGGCCGAACATCAGCAACACCGGCGCGAAGACGCCACCGGCGCCAATCGCCAGCGCCAACCATGGCAGATCCCCAGCGGTCAGCTGCGCCTCGCCATCGCCGGTGTGGCGCAGCAGACGATAGAGGGCCAGCCCGGCGCCGGCGCCAAGATAGAGCAGACCGGCCAGCATGAAGGGATTGACGCTGTCGAGCAGCAGCTTGCACAGCGGCGGCGCAGCGCCGAACAGGATGGCGGAGCCAAGAGCTAGCAGCACGCCGGGCCACAGATGCGCATGTGAATTCGGTTCGGACATGGCCGCATCCTAATGCATGTCGCCCAAAACTGCGCACCGGATTTGGGCGACATGCATTAAACAAGGACCTGAAGCGCTTCAGCCTCCGCGCTGTTCTCAGGGCTCTACCCGAGCGAGGTGATGATCTCGCGGTAGGCAAATTCGGGGAAGGCTTTCAGCGTCCGCGTCCTGATGTTGCCGGCCGCCGCCAGCATCAGCGAGAAGCGAGCCAGGACCGCGTCGTCGGGCGCTTCAACCACGGCCACCATGTCGTATTCACCCATGGTCAGGTAGAACGCCTTGAACGATCCGCCCATGTCTCCCAACTGCTTCCTAGCGGCGTCGAGTCGCTTCGGTGAATCGCGCACATTTCTGGCGCCCTGTTCCGTCCAGTTCATCAACACGATGTAGCTTGTCATGCACACCTCCCTCCGGGCCACGGAGCACGGCGGCTTCGCCGGGGC
The DNA here is from genome assembly GCF_056405075.1 of Mesorhizobium sp. P2_A12. NCBI lineage: Bacteria > Pseudomonadati > Pseudomonadota > Alphaproteobacteria > Hyphomicrobiales > Phyllobacteriaceae > Mesorhizobium > Mesorhizobium sp. P2_A12. The sequence goes on along the minus strand of NZ_JBFUCU010000002.1, from coordinate 167,141 downwards.
GGGCATCCGGGTTTGTCGCCCAGAAAATGCATCCGACGCGAAATTATCCTCCCGCAGCGAACATCCTGCAAGGACTACCGCGCCGACGCGCTGTTGCTGGGTGAAGGCGGGCCTCCCAAGACGGCGGCAAAGCGACGGCCGTAAGACGGTCGGCGCACCGGCCGGGGAAAGCCGGTTTTAAAACCCGCCTGATTGCGGCAATCTCCGTCGTGGCCGTCGATCTGGCGGAGATCCCCGGCCGGCAACCGAGACCGATCCAGCCGCCGGAGAGCTTCATGCGCGAGACCATCGACCTGCCGCCGGAATCGATCGAAAGTCCTGCCGCATGGACCGGCGAGGACATGGCGAAACATCCTGAGCGTTGGCTGGTCGAACTGGACCCGCGCGACGTCGCGGAACTGGAGTTCGCGGCAACCGGCTTTCTCGCCCGCTCGCACGACATCGGCAACCTGACCAAGGCTGACTTCCCCTTGCCCCGGCTTGCCGGCCATCTTGCCGCCCTTCGCGAAAAACTGATCGCCGGCATTGGCTTCGAGGTGCTTCGCGGTTTGCCGGTCGAGGGATACTCCGCGCAAATGGCGGCAACGATTTTCTGCGGGATTGGCGCGCATCTGGGAAGCGCACGATCCCAGAATGCCCAGGGCCATATCCTCGGCCATGTCCGCGACACAGGCGCCGACGCCAGGGACGCCACGACACGCATCTACCAGACCTCGGAGCGTCAGACGTTTCACACCGACTCCGCCGATGCGGTTGGGCTGCTCTGCCTGCGCGATGCCATGCAAGGCGGCGAGTCCCTGCTAGTAAGCACAGTGACGATCTACAACGAGATGCGTAAAAGCCGGCCTGATCTCACCCGCCTGCTGTTCGATCCGATCGCCACCGACCGGCGCGGCGAGATACCGGAAGGGGAAAAACCCTACTTCGAAATCCCGGTCCTCAACTGGCATGCGGGATTGCTGACCGGCATCTATCAGCGCCAGTACATCGACAGCGCGCAACGCTTTCCGGATGCCATGCGGCTCAGCGCCGCGCATGTCGAAGCGCTGGATCTCTTCGACAGCCTTGCTAATGATCCCAGACTAAACCTGTCGATGCGGCTGCGGCCCGGCGACATGCAGTTCGTCTACAATCATTCGCTGCTTCACGACCGCATGGGCTTTCGCGATTGGCCGGACCCGGACAACCGCCGCCATATGCTGCGGCTGTGGTTGTCGGTGCCGGGCGACCGAACGCTGGCTGAGTGCTTCAGGCAGCGTTATGGCTCCATAGAGATCGGCAACCGGGGCGGCATCATCGTCAAGGGGACGCGCCTGAACGTGCCGTTGTTGTAGATCGACAACGGGCGGACGCCCCAGGCCTTCGCGGCGTTGATGCCCTTCGAAGAGCACACCGCAGCAGGCATCGGTATCGGCGTCAATTGCGCTGGCCGGCGACGACGCCGTCCCTGCTCAGCTGTCCAAGAAGCTCCTGAGCTTCCGGCTGCGGCTCGGGTGCTTGAGCTTGCGCAGCGCCTTGGCTTCGATCTGGCGGATGCGCTCGCGGGTGACCGAGAACTGCTGGCCGACCTCTTCCAGCGTATGGTCGGTGTTCATGCCAATGCCGAAGCGCATGCGCAGCACGCGTTCCTCGCGCGGCGTCAGCGAGGCCAGCACGCGCGTGGTGGTCTCGCGCAGATTGGCTTGGATCGCCGCGTCGATCGGCAGGATCGCCATCTTGTCCTCGATGAAATCGCCCAGATGCGAATCCTCCTCGTCGCCGACCGGCGTTTCGAGCGAGATCGGCTCCTTGGCGATCTTCAGCACCTTGCGCACTTTTTCGAGCGGCATGGCGAGCTTTTCGGCCAGCTCTTCCGGCGTCGGCTCACGGCCGATCTCGTGCAGCATCTGGCGCGAGGTGCGCACTATCTTGTTGATCGTCTCGATCATGTGCACCGGAATGCGGATGGTGCGCGCCTGGTCGGCGATCGAACGCGTGATCGCCTGCCGGATCCACCATGTCGCGTAGGTCGAGAACTTGTAGCCGCGGCGGTATTCGAATTTGTCGACCGCCTTCATCAGGCCGATATTGCCTTCCTGGATCAGGTCGAGGAACTGCAGGCCGCGATTGGTGTATTTCTTGGCGATCGAGATGACGAGACGCAGATTGGCCTCGACCATTTCCTTCTTGGCGATCGCGGCTTCGCGCTCGCCCTTCTGCACCTGGTTGACGATCTTGCGGAACTCCAGGATCGAGATCGCCGTTTCGGTGGCCAAATGCTGGATTTCGGCGCGCAGGTCGCGGATGGCGTCCTTCTCGTTCTTGGTGAATTCCTTCCAGCCGCGCGAGGTCAGGTTGCCGATCGCGCGCGTCCAGTTCGGGTCAAGCTCCGAGCCCTGATATTCCTTCAGGAATTCCTCGCGGCGCACGCCGTAGCTTTCGGCGAGCCGCAGGAGCTTGCCTTCGTTCTGCACCAGGCGCTTGTTGATGTCGTAGAGCTGTTCGACCAGCGCCTCGATGCGCGCCGTGTTGAGCGACAGCGACTTCACCGCCTTGATCAGCTGGTCCTTCAGCTCCTTCAGCCGGCGGTCCTGGCTGGGCGACAGCGTGCCGGCCGCGGCCAGCCGGTTCTCGACCTGCTGGTCCTGCAGCTTGCGCAGCTTCTTGTAGGTGTCGGCGATGACGTCGAGCGTCTCCATCACCTGGGGGCGGAGTTCCGCTTCCATCGCCGCCAGCGACAGGCTGGCCTCGTCCTCGTCTTCCTCGTCGTCATCAACCAATCCGCGCGTGTCGGCGCCGACATTGGTGACGTCGTCTTCCTCATCGCGCGAACGGCGCGGCTTGTCCTCGACCTTGGCTTCCTCGATGCGCTCCACCACCGGCGCCTGCTTGGCCTCGGGGCCGGCATAGGTGGCTTCGAGATCGATGATCTCGCGCAGCAGGATCTTGGATTCGTTGAGCTCGTCGCGCCAGATGATGATGGCCTGGAAGGTCAACGGGCTTTCGCACAGGCCGGCGATCATAGTCTCGCGGCCGGCCTCGATGCGCTTGGCGATGGCGATTTCGCCCTCGCGCGACAGAAGCTCGACCGAGCCCATCTCACGCAGATACATGCGCACCGGATCGTCGGTGCGGTCGGTCGGCTCTTTCTTGGTGGTGGTGGCGGCAACGGCGGTGCCGGTCTGCTCGGCCAGTTCGTTGGCGTCTTCCTCGGCATCGGCCGCGGTGTCTGCGGCCTCGGGCTCTTCGCCCTGCTCGTCGTCCTCGACTACGTTGATGCCCATGTCGGACAGCATCGCCATGGTGTCCTCGATCTGCTCGGAGGTCACTTCTTCGGAGGGCAGCACCGAATTCAGCTCGTCCATGGTGACATAGCCGCGCTTCTTGGCGGCCTTGATCATCTTCTTGACAGCATCATCGGAAAGGTCGAGCAGAGGGCCATCGGTGGCGCCTTCGCGTTCGGTTTCGACCTCTTCCTTTTCCTTTGTCGCCATAGTCTTTATCTTCTCCTAGCGGCCGAACATCAAAGCCGCGTAAGCTGTCGGACCAGTCAAATCGGATGCGCTCGCTTATGAGTCGCGCTTCACCGGGCCAGTAACTGCATCTCTCGTTAAGTCCAGATTAACCCTGATATCTGTGGCAGGCAGCCTGCCTGTCCAGTGACCAGTACCTCACATCGTTTATTTCCCGTCGACGCGGGTGCGGGTTAACGTTTCGAATCGTCCTGATTCCGCCATTCTGCCGGAAGGTCAAGCGCCTCTCGCATGATTCGCATGAAAAAAGCGAATCAATTACCCGACTTAGCCCCGCCACGCGCCATTTGGACGCGCAACAGCGCTTTCACATTTCACTCTCTTGCCGAGCCCGTCCCTGCCCTATGGGCCGGCAAGGGCTCTGTCTTTCTTTTGGTGGAAGCACGATCTCTGGACAAACGGTTTCCGTTTGTCCGAGAAAACCGGTTCCCACTTTTCGGGATCATGCTTTAAGCTCGCCCGGCCCTGCCCGAAGATACGCCGAAACCTTCGATCAGCGCCTCCGTCGCCTGTACATCCTGAAATTGCGCCTGAATTTCGATCAGGTGCCGGTAGTTTTCGTCTGTGGGATCGGTGGCGAGCGCCGCTTCCGCCTGTTTCAGCTCTTTATGTAAGGTGCGCGCGCTGCGCTGCAAGTGCAGGGCCTGGCTGAAAGCGTCGCGGGCATCCTCGAGGGCTGCGGTCTCCAGCGCCGGCCAATGCCGCATTCGCCGGATCAGCCCGACCGCCCGCTCCCAGATCTCGGCGCAGCCGGCGCGCTCGATCATTGCCACCACGGCCTGACGGTCATTGGCCATGTCATGCGCCATCGCGTCGAGGATGGCGGCGTGCAGCCGCCTCAGATCGGAGTTGGCGAGATCGAGAAACTCGATATGTGCGAAATTCTCGTCGATCAGCACCGGATGGTTGACCAGCGCGACGATGATCGTCGCCTCGCGCATCGACATCCCCTCGCTGCCGCGCTTGACCAGCGCCGAGCGGCCGAGGCTCTCGGTGATCGGTGTGCGTCCGCCGCCGGCCTTGGCGAATTGTCCGCCCGGCGGCGGTGCCTTGCCCTGGCCCGGGCGCCCATCCTGGCGGCCTTGCCTTATACTGCGCTGCGCGCCGAAGAAGCTCAGCACGCGCTCGCGCATCTCCTGTTGATAGTGATAGCGAAGGCTTTCGTCGCGGATGCGACTGGTCAGTTCGCGCAACGTCTTTTCGAGCTCGGCCCGCCGCTCGGGCGTGTCGAAGACGCCGCCGGCCGTTTCGCGCATCCACAGAAGGTCGGCCAGCGGCCGCGCATCGGCCAGCACGGAACGGAAAGCGTCCGGCCCTTCGGCCTTGACCAGGTCGTCGGGATCCTTGCCTTCCGGCAGCAGCGCAAAGCGCGCCGAGCGCCCTGCCTGCACCGCCGGCAGCGCCATGTCGGCGGCCCGCCAGGCAGCCTTCAGGCCGGCCTTGTCACCGTCGAAGCACAACACCGGCTCGCCGGCCATGCGCCACAACAGCTCAAGCTGGTTTTCGGTGAGCGCCGTGCCGAGCGGCGCCACGACATTCTCGAAGCCGGCCTGCGCCAGCGCGATCACGTCCATATAGCCTTCGACGGCAATGACCGTGCCGCCCTTGGCAAGAGCCTTGCGGGCGCGGGCGAAATTGTAGAGCACGTTGCCCTTGTGGAAGAGTTCGGTGTCGGGCGAGTTCATGTATTTGGCCAACGCATCCGGCGCCAGCGCGCGACCCCCGAAAGCAATGATCTTGCCACGCGAATCCGGGATCGGGAACATGATGCGGTCGCGGAACCAGTCATAGGAGACCGGAATGTCGTCGCCATGCCGCACCAGCCCGCAGGCCTCGATATCGGCTTTGGGAACACCCCTGGCGGCGAGATGCTCCTTCAGCGCATTGCGGCTGTCGGGCGCGAAGCCGAGCCGGAACGATTGCTGCGTGGCCGGTGTCAGCCCACGATCACGCAGATAGGCGCGGGCTTTCGCGCCCTCCGGCCCCTGCAGGCGCTCCTGGAAGAAGGCGGTCGCCATCTCCATGACATCGGTCAGGCTGGCGCGTTCCTTTTCGCGCCGCTCCTCCTGCGCATCGCGAACCGGCATCGGCACGCCGGCCATGTCGGCGACCTTCTCGATGGCTTCGGGAAAGCTCATGCCGTCGAGTTCGGTGAGGAACTTGAAATGATCGCCCGACACCGAGCAGCCGAAACAATGGTAGCGGCCCTTCTTGTCCTCGCAGTGGAAGGATGGGCTCTTCTCGCCATGGAACGGGCAGCAGGCCCAATAATCGCCGCGCGGCGCGTTGGTCTTCTTCCTGTCCCACGCGACGCGCTGGCCGATCACCGATGAAATCGGCACGCGGTCGCGTATCTCGTCGAGGAAGGCGGGCGGAAAGCGCATCGGGAAACTCGTTTCCCCACCATATAATCATGCCCGCGGAATCCGACGACCCCTAATGCGGACGATGCCCGGTTTCCACAGGGCAAGAAAAGGCGGCCGTTGCGGGCCGCCTTCCCTTCGCCCCCAGCAGGTTTGCTGGCCCAGACGGGATTTACTGCCCGGCAAGCGCGCCGAAAATGACACCGGAGAGGACGCCGACCAGCACATAGTCGTTGCCGACGCGGATCCATTCCTGGCCGCGGCCGGGGCGATACAGGCCATAGCGGCCATAGTCGCGGATCGGCCGGTGCTGCCTCCAACCGGAATACTTCTGGCCATTGCGCCAATGGCTGCGCTTCACGACGATCTTCTTCTTCACGACACGCTTCCTGACTTCGACGTGCTTGCCGGGCTTTTGCCAGTCGACCCGGCTGTAGGTCGACTGCGGGGCGCTCGGCGCATTCATCGGCGCGGCCTGGCCGGCGAGCGACGTGGCGGCCAGCATCGAGAAAGCGAGAGCGGAAAGGACAATGCGTTTCATTGGAAGTCTCCTTGGTTGTCGATGCCCAAGGGATAGTGACCCACCGATGAACCGAAACTGAACACCTGCATTACAATTGTGTAATGAATTCCTTCGCTTATTTAGGAGAATTGAACATCCTCGCAAAGATCACAACCAAACACGCGCGATCCACCGCGCCACACCAGCCTCGCAATGCAACCATTTGCGCGTCCGTCCATTTTCCGACACCGCCTGTCGCGGCGCAACGGCCCTTGAAATCGACAAGATTTTATTACCCGGCTAATGTAATATCGTCATCCTGGTCACTGCTATGAACATGATTCGCACCCTCGTTTCCCCCACTGATCGCCGCGCTGATCGCATCGCGCACCCCGTTGTCCGCATGCGGAAAGCGACATGAGCGGTTCCGTCGTCCTTCTGCATCTGGCCGGCGCCGTGGCGCTGATGCTGTTTGCCACCCGCATGGTGAAAACCGGCGTCGAGCGCGCCTATGGCGACGTGCTGCGCCATCGTCTGCGCGCCACCATGCGCAATCCGATCATGGCGGTGCTAGCCGGCACCGGCCTCGCCATCGCCCTGCAAAGCTCCACCGCCGTTACACTACTGGTCGGCTCCTTCGCCGGCTCCGGCATCGTCTCCGGCGCCGCCGGGCAGCTTGCCGTGCGCGGTGCCGAAATCGGCTCGGCGCTGGTGGTCAAGCTGCTGACGTTCGATCTCACCCTGCTGGTGCCGCTCTGCTTGATCACCGGCACGGTGATGTTCATGGCCACCGAGCGGCGCGACTGGCGCCAGTCCGGCCGCATCCTGGTCGGTATCGGCCTTTTGATCCTGTCGCTGGAAATGATCGGCCAGGCATCGGAGCCGCTGCGCAACAGCCAGCTCATGCCGGTCATCATCAATTACTTCTCCAGCGATTCCGTCACCGCCTATCTGCTGGCGGCGCTGATCACCTGGCTGTTCCAGTCGAGCATCGCGGCGGTTCTGTTGATGGCGACGCTGGCCGGCCGAGGCCTGATCACGCCGGAACTCGGCGTCGTCCTCATCCTCGGCGTCAATCTCGGATCCTCGATCATCGCGCCGATGCTGACCCGCTCGGCCGGGCCTGCCGTGCGCGTGGTGCCGATCGGCAATCTCCTGATGCGCGGGCTTGGCTCGCTGGTCGTGCTGATCCTGTTCATGACCTTCAGGCCGCATGTCGCTTTCCTCGGCGCGACCGCGGCGGACCAGATCGTCAACGCTCACATCCTGTTCAATGTGCTGATCCTGCTCGCCGGCCTGCCGCTGGCCGGGTTCGTCTACCGCGCCTCGGAGAAGATCGTGGCACTTGGCACCAAGCCGGCGCCGGCCGCCACACTCGATGTCGTCGAGCTTTCCGCGCTCAACGAGAGCGCGCTAGATGTTCCAAGCCAGGCATTGGCCAATGCCACGCGCGAGGTGGTGCGGGTCTGCGAGACCGTCGAGATCATGCTCAAGCGCATCATCGAGCTGTACGAGAGCGCCGATGCCGACAAGATCAAGGCGCTGGCAGCACTCGACGACCGCGTCGACCGCAAGCACGCGGCGATCAAGCTCTATCTGGCCAAGCTTACCAGGAACCCGCTGACCGAGGACGAGGCGCTGCGCTGCCAGGAGCTGATCGGCGCCTGCGTCAAGCTCGAGCAGGTCGGCGACATCATCGTGCGCAACATGCTGGTGCATGTGAAGAAGAAGCTCGAGCGCGGGTTGGAGTTTACCCCCGAGGGCTGGCGCGAACTGTGCGCCTTCCACGCTTCGGTGCTGGCCAATGCTCGGCTCGCCTTCAACGTGCTGGTATCACGCGATCCCGAGACCGCCCGCCAGTTGGTGCTGGAAAAGGACCAGCTGCGCGACCGCGAGAAGGAAACCAGCGCCAGCCATTTCGTGCGGCTGCGCGACGGAACCGCCAAGAGCGTCGAGACCAGCTCGATCCACCTCGACACCATCCGCGACCTGAAGCAGATCAATTCGCTTTTGGCGTCGATGGCCTATCCGGTGCTCGAAGAGCGCGGTCTCCTCACTGGATCGCGGCTTAAGGCGAGCGGAGGTTGACCCTGCCGGTCTCCCCTGTGAGGGAGATCGGCGCTCCACCGTCCCCACGCACCCCTCAAGAAAACCTAAAGTCGCGACAAAAATTTCTGGATTGCCCGCGACGCCCATCCGTGGTTTGAGGCCGTTCCTGCTAGGGCCTTCCCCATGTCGCTTCCGCTCATTGCCCTGTTCATCGCCGCCTTCGCTTTCGGCACCACCGAATTCGTCATCGCCGGCGTGCTGCCGCAGGTGGCGGAGGGGCTTGGCGTCTCGGTTCCATCGGCCGGTTATCTCGTCTCGGGCTATGCCTGCGGTATCGCCATCGGCGGTCCGCTGCTGGCGCTCGCCACCAAGTCGCTGCCGCGCAGGACCTTGCTGCTCGGCCTTGCCGTCGCCTTCACCATCGGCCAGGCGGCCTGCGCTCTGGCGCCCGATTTCACCTCGATGCTGTTGCTGCGCATTGCCGTGGCGATAGCGCATGGCGCCTATTTCGGCGTCGCCATGGTCGTGGCGGTCGGTCTCGTGCGCGAGGACCAGCGCGGCATGGCGGTCGCCGTCATCCTGTCCGGGCTCACCGTCTCCAATGTCATCGGCGTGCCGGCCGGCACGGCGATCGGCAACATCTGGGGCTGGCGCGCGACCTTCTGGGTGATGGGTGCGCTGGGTGTCGCGGCAACGCTTGCCATGGCAGCGCTTTTGCCGCGAACCGCTGGATATCAGGCCAAGCCCGCCGGCCTTGCGCGCGAGGTTCGCGTGCTGGCGCGCCAGCAGGTCTGGACTTCGCTGATCCTGATGCTGATGCTGATGATCGGCCAGTTCGGCCTGTTCACCTACATCACGCCGACATTGCTCGAAATCACCGGCCTTGATGAAAGCCAGGTGCCGTGGGTACTGCTGCTCAACGGCGTCGGCGCCACACTCGGCGTCTTCCTCGGCGGCAAGCTCTCCGACTGGAAGCTGATGCCGTCGCTGATCACAATGCTGGCCCTGCAGGCGGTGACGCTGGCGGTGATCTATGCCGTCAGCCCCTACCCCTTGCCTATGGTTGTGGCGATTGTCGTCTGGGGCGGTCTCAACTTCGCCATCGGCACGCCGATCCAGACCCGTATCCTGGCCTGGACCGCCGATGCGTCCAATCTCGCTTCGTCGCTCATTCCATCCGGCTTCAATGTCGGCATCGCGCTTGCCGCATCGCTGGGCTCGGCGATGCTGAATGCCGGCTACGGCTACCGCAGCCTGCCGCTGCTTGGCGCCATCGCCATGCTGGTCGCCGTCGCGGTGGCGCTCGCGTCTTATGTCTGGGAAGGACGCAGCGACGCCACGCCGCCGCTGACGGCGCCAGCCGAGTAAGCGCACGACACAGAAACGCTCACCCGCGCCAGCGTAGCAGGCGCATGGCGTTGGCGGTGACCAGCACGGTGGCGCCGGTGTCGGCCAGGATCGCCGGCCACAGGCCGGTGATGCCGGCAATGGTGGTGACCAGGAACACCGCCTTCAGCCCGAGCGCCACTGTGATGTTCTGGCCGATGTTGGCCATCACCGCCCGCGACAGCCGCACCATGCGCACGACATCCATGACCCGGCCATGCAGGATCGCCGCATCGGCCGTCTCCAACGCCACATCGGTTCCGCCGCCCATGGCTACGCCGATGTCCGCGGCGGCGAGCGCCGGTGCGTCGTTGATGCCGTCGCCGACCTTGGCCACCTTAAGCCCCTCGCACTGCAGCTCGCCGACGATGCGCTGCTTGTCCTGAGGCAAGAGCTCAGCCCGTGCCTCGATGCCGAGCGAAGCGGCAATGGCTTCAGCCGTGCGTCGGTTGTCGCCGGTCAGCATCACCGCACGGATGCCTTCGGCCTTCAGCGCCGCAATGCCGGCCGCCGCATCCGGCCGCGGCTCGTCGCGCATGGCGATCAGCCCGGTCACCACGCCATCGGCCACCAGCGCCGAGACTGTCTTGCCCTGGCCGTTGAGGCTGTCGATGGCAAGCCGCTGCGCCTCGGTCATCGCAGCACGTTCGCCCGCCGCCTGACCGGAGCCGAGGAAGACCGCGACGCCGCCGACGCTGCCCTCGACGCCTTTGCCTGGAATCGCCTTCGCGGCCAAGGCAGGCGGCACCGGCGCCTTGGCGGCCTTCGCCTTGTCCAATATGGCCACCGCCAGGGGATGGCTGGAGCCCTGCTCAAGTGCTGCCGCCAGCGCCAGCACGGTGCGTTCGTCGCGCCCATAGGCCACGATGTCGGTAACCACCGGTTTGCCCGCGGTCAGCGTACCGGTCTTGTCGAAGGCGACGGCGGTGATCCGGCGAAAGTCTTCCAGCACGGCACCGCCCTTCATCAACAGGCCATGCCGCGCACCAGTCGCCAGGCCCGCGGCGATCGCCGCCGGCGTCGAGATGACCAGCGCGCAGGGGCAGCCGATCAACAGGATCGCCAGGCCTTTGTATATCCATTCGTTCCAGTCGCCGCCGGCAACCAGCGGCGGCAGCAGCGCCACCAGCGTCCCGACCGCCAGCACAGCGGGCGTATAATACCGTGAGAAGCGATCGATGAAGCGCTCGGTCGGCGCCTTGGCCTCCTGCGCTTCCTCCACCAGCCGCACGACGCGGGCGATTGTGTTGTCCGACGCTGCTGCCGTCACCCGAACCTTGAGCACGCCATCGGTGCTGATCGTGCCGGCGAAGACACCGTCCGTGACACCTTTGCGCTTCGGCGTGCTCTCGCCGGTCACCGGCGCTTCGTCGATAGCGCTCGCTCCCTCGACGATCTCGCCATCGGCCGGGATACGATCACCTGGCCGCACCACGATCACGTCGCCGACGGCAAGGTCTTCGGCAGGGACTTCGACCGTGCCACCTGCCCGCTCGACAATTGCCGTCTTCGGCACCAGGTCGGCAAGGCCTTGGATGCTGGCCCGTGCCCGGCCGGCAGCGACGCCTTCCAGCATTTCGCCGATCAGGAACAGCACAACCACGGCGGCGGCTTCCTCGGTGGCGCCGATCATCACCGCACCGCCGGCGGCGATGGTCATCAGCATCTCGATCGAGAACGGCGTGCCGGCCAGTGCCGCCATCAGCGCGCGCCGGGCGATCGGCACCAGGCCAACCAGCAGCGCGGCCAGGAAGACCCAGCGCTCGGCCGCCGGAAACAGATGACCGATGCCGTAGGCGACAAGAAGTGCTGCAGCACAGGCCAGCGTCAGCGCCGCGCGGCGGCTGCGCCACCACGGCCGTCCCGCCTCGGCATCGTCGTGGGCGGAACCGATAGTCCGCTTGGTGGCCGGCTCGCCGCCATGGTCATGGCCTTCATGATCGTGATCATGATCAGCATGATCATGCACCTTGGCCACTGAGGCACGCCCGTCAGTCTTGGCTTCCGCCTTGACGATGCCGTAGCCCAGCCGAGCCACCTGCTGCAGCACCTTGTCTTCCGGGAGTGCACCGCCGTGGCTGACTGTCATGCTGGCGCCGGTCACCGAAACCGAGACGTCGGCAACGCCATCGAGACGGCGCACCGCCGTCTCGATCTTGGCCGCGCAGGAGGCGCAGTCCATGCCGCCGATCTTGAATCGCGTTTGCCTGAGGGGAGCCGTCATCACATCACCTGTCTGTCTTGCCCGCGCGGCGTGCCGCCACACGGGTCTTGAACCTTGATGCCCGGCACTGTAATTGCTCTAGTCACTAGAGCTTCAAGAGGCAAAAACATGTTTTCGATCGGTGATCTCTCCCGCCGCACCGGGGTCAAGGTGCCGACGATCCGCTACTACGAGCAGATGGGCCTGGTTGCAGCACCCGAGCGTTCGGAAGGCAACCAGCGCCGCTATGGCCGGCAGGAGCTCGAGCGGCTGGCCTTCATCCGTCACGCCCGCGACCTCGGCTTCGCCGTCGACGATATCCGCTCACTGATCGAATTGAGCGGCCACCCCGAGCAGCCCTGCGGCCATGCCGACCGGATCGCCGGGGAGCAACTGATTTCGGTGCGGGAAAAGATTGCCCAGCTGCAGCGCCTGGAGGCCGAACTCGAACGCATCGCCTCTTGCTGCAACGGCAAGACGGTCGGCGACTGTTACGTCATCCGCGCCCTGTCCGATCACGCGCTGTGCGCCGACGAGCACGGGTGAGGATGGCTCGCGCGCGCCCGCTACAGCTCGATTCGGAACCGCAGGCTTTCCGCTCCGCCATAGGCGGCATCTTCGAAGAAACGCTCGACGAGCTTGCCGCCATTGGTCAGGATCACCTTGTGCGATGCCGGATTGCCCGGCTTGGCGGTGATCTCGACATAAGGCAAGCCGACCGCCCTCGCCTCGTCCAGCATCAGCCGTAGCGCCTCGGTGGCGTAGCCGCGCCGTCGCTTCCACGGCACCACCGCATAGCCGATATGGCCGAGCACATGCGGCGGCAGCGCAGCCGTACCTGGCTGCCAGCGAAAGCCGATCGAACCTGAAGCTTCCCCGTCCCAGATCCAGCGCCGAAAGCCCGGCAGACGCGGCACCTTTCTGCCGTCGGGCAAGGTTATAGGGCCGCCCTTGGCCAGGGGGTCATCGAGGTCGGCGAGAAAGGCCACCGGATCCTTTTCGATGGCCGCAAGCTGCTCGCGCGTGGCTCGTTCGAGCCGCACATTGTCCGGCGACCAGCCGCGCTCGAGCGCCGCCTTGTAGGACGGTAAATGTTCAAGCGCGGGTTTGACGAGTTCGACCATTTTGCACCGGCGGAGTAGCTGCGCCGATAAAGTAGCAGCATTATCCGCGAAGGCACGGTCCACCGGGTGTAGCCTCTTGCGACAAGGCCGCATTCCCATCGCTGGAAACGCGGCCCTGGTCTTATCCCTTGGGAGGAACCGACGCTCTGGCGCAACCATTCCCAGGCCGCGCCAGTGCCTTTTGCCGAGCTCAGGCGATATCAAAACGGTCGGCGTTCATCACCTTGGTCCATGCCACCACGAAATCCCTGGCGAATTTCGCCTTGGCGTCTGCGGTCGCATAAACTTCGGCCAGCGCGCGCAGCTGCGAATGCGAGCCGAAGATGAGGTCGGCACGGGTGCCGGTCCACTTGACTTCGCCGGTCTTGCGGTCGCGGCCTTCGAACACGTCCTTGGCGTCCGAGGTCGCCTTCCACTCCGTGCCCATGTCGAGCAGGTTGACGAAGAAGTCGTTGCTCAGCGTTTCCGGCAGCTTGGTGAAGACACCGTGCTTCGACTGCCCGGCATTGGCGCCGAGAACGCGCAGGCCACCGACGAGAACCGTCATCTCCGGCGCCGTCAGCGTCAGCAGTTGCGCGCGGTCGACCAGCGCCTCCTCGACGGTCAGCCGCTGCTTGCCGCTGACATAGTTGCGGAAACCGTCAACGGTCGGTTCCAGCGGCGCGAAGGAGTGGATGTCCGTCTGCTCCTGCGAGGCATCCATGCGGCCCGGCCAGAAGGGAACGTCGACGCTGTGGCCAGCGTCCTTCGCAGCCTTCTCGACGGCGGCACCGCCGCCGAGAACGATCAGGTCGGCAAGCGAGACCTTCTTGCTGCCGGTCTGCGAAGCGTTGAACGCCTTGCGGATCGCTTCGAGCTTGTCGAGCACCTTGGCGAGTTCCGCCGGCTGGTTGACGGCCCAGTCCTTCTGCGGCGCAAGGCGGATGCGCGCGCCATTGGCGCCACCGCGCTTGTCGGAGCCACGGAAGGTCGAGGCCGACGCCCACGCCGCCGACACCAGTTGCGACACCGATAGGCCGGACGCCAGGATCTCGGCCTTCAGTGCTGCAGCGTCCTCTTCGTCGATCAGCACATGATCGACCGCCGGAATGACGTCCTGCCAGGGCAGTTCCTCGTTCGGAACCAACGGGCCGAGATAGCGAACCAGCGGGCCCATGTCGCGGTGGGTCAACTTGTACCAGGCGCGCGCGAATGCGTCGGCGAACTGAGCCGGGTTCTCATGGAAGCGCCGCGAGATCGTCTCGTAGGAAGGATCGAACCGCAAGGCGAGGTCGGTGGTCAGCATGGAGGGCGCGTGGCGCTTGGCCGAATTGTGCGCATCCGGCACGCTGCCAGCACCCGCGCCGCCCTTCGGCGTCCACTGGTGCGCCCCGGCGGGGCTCTTGGTCAACTCCCATTCGAAGCCGAACAGATTGTCGAAGAAGTTGTTGCTCCACTTCGTCGGCGTCGTCGTCCAGGTGACTTCCAGGCCGCTGCCGATGGCGTCGCCGCCCTTGCCGGTGCCGAACGTGCTCGCCCAGCCAAGGCCCTGCTGCTCGATGTCGGCGCCTTCCGGCTCCACGCCGACCAGCGTCGCATCGCCGGCACCATGGGTCTTGCCGAAGGTGTGGCCGCCGGCGATCAGCGCGACGGTCTCCTCGTCGTTCATGGCCATGCGCGCGAAGGTGTCTCTGATATCGCGCGCCGAGGCCAGCGGATCAGGCTTGCCGTTCGGTCCTTCCGGGTTAACGTAGATCAGGCCCATCTGCACGGCACCGAGCGGATCCTGGAGATCGCGGTCGCCGCTGTAGCGCTCGTCGGCCAGCCACTTGCCTTCCGGACCCCAGTAGATGTCCTCCTCGGGCTCCCAGACGTCGGCGCGGCCGCCGGCGAAACCGAAGGTCTTGAAGCCCATCGATTCCAGCGCGACGTTGCCGGTCAGGATCAGGAGGTCGGCCCAGGAGATCTTGCGGCCGTACTTCTGCTTGATCGGCCACAACAGCCGGCGGGCCTTGTCGAGGTTGACGTTGTCCGGCCAGCTGTTCAGCGGCGCGAAACGCTGCTGGCCGGCTCCGGCGCCGCCACGGCCGTCGGCGATGCGGTAGGTGCCGGCGCTATGCCACGCCATGCGGATGAACAGCGGCCCGTAATGGCCGAAATCGGCCGGCCACCACTCCTGCGAGTCCGTCATCAGCGCATGCAGGTCCTTGATCACGGCGTCGAGGTCGAGGCTCTTGAATTCCTCGGCATAGTCGAACGCCTCACCCATCGGATCGGACAGCGGCGACTGCTGGTGGAGAATCTGGACATTGAGCTGATTCGGCCACCAGTCGCGGTTGACCCTGCCGACGGCTGTGTGCACGACCGGGCATTTGCCCGTGCTGGGGTCGTCAGTTTGTGCGTCCATGTTTTTCTCCGATCGTGGCTGTGTTGAGCTGTTTCAACTGCTGCGTGAACAAGGACAAAGGATGTCCCTGGAAGCGGTCCGTTTCATGGCTGACGCATGACCGTATGCCAGATACGCGACCGAATATCTTGGATGTTCCTGTCGCTGCGGGCACGCCCCGGACGAAGCCGTCCCGGCTGCTCCTCATCTCCCTTGCAGCTCCTATAGCAAAGCTGCGCGATTAATTTAAGTTGGATTTCCTGATTACAGCGATAAGGTGACATTATGACAAACCTGACGCTGAAGCAGCTGCGCTATTTCGAGGCGTTGGCGCGGCACAACCACTTCGGGCGCGCGGCCGACGCCTGCGCGATCTCCCAGCCTGCCATTTCGGTGCAGATCAGGGAATTGGAGGAAACGCTGGGCACGGAGCTTTTCGAAAGAGGCCCGCGACAGGTCCGGCTGACCAATTTCGGCGAGGAATTCGCCTTGCGCGTCCGCGACATCCTGCGTTCGGTGGACGAGCTCGCCGACCTCGCGCGCTCGTCGCGCGACAGGCTGGTTGGTCGGCTGCGCATTGGCGTCATCCCGACGATCGCGCCCTACCTCCTGCCGACGATCATCGGCAACCTCTCGAGCATGCATGATGGCCTCGATATCCATGTGCGCGAGACGCAGACCCAGAAGCTGATCCAGGAACTCGCGGACGGCCGGCTCGATGCGGCCATCGTTGCCTTGCCGGTGTCCGAACCCTCGCTGACGGAGATCGTGCTGTTTGCCGAGGCCTTCGTCCTGGTCCGGCCCGGCGAAGACGAGGGAAAGCCGGTGCCCAATCGCGAAATGCTGCGTGAAATGCGGCTGCTCCTGCTGGAAGAAGGCCATTGCTTTCGCGACCAGGCACTATCCTTCTGCAACATGCATTCGGCACGGCCGCGCGAGTTGCTGGACGGCAGCTCGCTGTCAACCCTGGTCCAGATGGTCAGCGCCGGGATCGGCGTCACCTTGATCCCGGAAATGGCGGTGCCGGTGGAGACGCGCTCGGCGTCGGTCTCCATCGCCCGCTTCAGGAGCCCTCAGCCGTCGCGGACGATCGGCATGGTCTGGCGCAAGACCAGCCCGATCGCCAAACAGCTGCTGCGGATTTCCGAAATCGTTCGTCAGTCGGCCGACGCGCTGCGCGCGCAGCACAATCCGACACCGATTGCGCATCTGCTGAACCTGACGGCAACCGCCTGACAAACACGACATGGTCTCCGGCTTCGCGGGGTTGCCTAGACCAATCGTGTAATCACCGCTGGGAGCCTGCTAAACAAGATGTGTTTCGCCGATTGGCGCGAGGCGATTTATGATCGATTCGCGGCGGCAACACCGCGGGGAATTGCGAACGGTGGGAGAATTGATCAGGTGCGGTTGAGATCTGTCCCTCTGGGTGTCGTCGCCAGCCTCCTCCTTGCTGTCATCGCTTTGACGGTGTCGGCGCGGTCGTTTGCCGCGTTTCCCGATGTTCCCGCCTGGTTGCAGGCCCATGTCGGCGACAGCGATGGTCAGATCTCGCAAGTGGTCCTGGAGCGGGCGCGCGCGCTTTACCTGAAAAAGGTGGCGCAAGGTGCGGTCAGGAATCCCTGCTACTTCGCCATGGACGCCACACGTCCCGGCGATCTGGGCAATGGCGTGCTCGGGCGTCGGTACTATGTCATCTGCGAAGCCAGCCAGTCGTTTCGCGCGATCTCATCGGGTCATGGCGCCGGTCGGAATCTGAAAGGCACTGTCGATTTTTCAAATGGCAGGCGGTGCGCGAAGAACTTCGGCAACGCCATGGATTCTGAACTGACCGCCGGCGGGGCCTATATGACCCGCGAGGCGAAAACGTCGTTCAAAGGCTTTTATCGCACCGGTGCAAAACAGGACGCGGCTTTCTTGCGCACCTTCATACAGTTCGACGGCGAAGGCGAAGCCGCCAACGCCAGACAGCGGGTGATCGGCGGCCATGCGGCCCAGGTGCTGCGCGGCATGTGTATGCGCAAGAGTCCGAACAGCTCATACGCCGACCATGACGGTTTCGTGCCGTTCGGCAAGCTGGTGGACTATGCCGGCGGTCGCAGCAACGGCTGCACCAGCTGGTCGTCGGCGGATGCACGGCAGATCATCGCGATGGTGAAGGACAACCCGACGACGCTCTACATCTACCCGGAATCACGCGACATCGCCGCAGTGGCGGCCAACCGTTCGCGGTCGGGCGGTGAGCTCTACTGGAACGCATCCTGCCTGAAGGAAATCGGCACCCCGAAATTCTGGCCGCGAAAAACCCTCGAGCCGGTCATCGCCCAATACAAGAAGGATCATCCGGCACCACCGCCCCAGCCACTGCCGATCTGCAAGGGGTCTTGAAGTCCGCCCCCGGATAGGCCTCTCAGCGAAGATGAGATCAGGCACCTGATCCGCATCGTTGTCGAAGGCATTGGTGAACGGTCAGGCCGAATTGGCAACCGCTGACGGTCGCAAGCCCCGGTCAGCGATGGGCGGCAAGCCTACTGCAGCAGACCCTTGACGATGCCGCTTGCCTTGCCGAAATCCATCTGGCCGGCATATTTCTGCTTCAGCGCGGCGATCACCTTGCCCATGTCCTTCTGGCTGGCCGCACCTGTCGACGCGATCGCCTCGCGCGCCGCCGCCGCCACGGCGGCATCGTCCAACTGCGTCGGCAGGAAGGCGCGGATGATTTCCATCTCGCCACGCTCCTGCGCGGCCAGTTCCGGCCGCTTGCCGTCGTCGAAGGCCTTGGCTGACTCCTCGCGCTGCTTCACCATCTTGGCAAGGATCTGCAGGATTTCCTCGTCGCCGGCCGGGCCCTTGCCGGCGCCACGATTGGCGATGTCGCGGTCGTGGATGGCCGCCTGTATCAGCCGCAATGTCGGCAGCCGGTGCTTGTCCTGTGCCTTCATCGCGCTCTTCAGGGATTCGGCGATTTTGCCACGCATGGTGCTTTCTCCTTCGATCGGCGCGGACAATAGCGCCGGGGACAGGCCAACGCAAACCCTGATATTGCCAGGCAAGCCACTGATATTGCTAGATGAAATAAATCGGAGCCGGATTGCGCATGATCATTGACCGCTTTGCGCCCTTCCCCTATGTACTGGGCCTTGCATGAACTGAAGCTTGACTGCGTGGAAGCTGCGAAATCGCCGCTTCGCGCTATTTGCCGCGCAGATGACCCGCCGGGCCGATTGCAGCGCGCAGACTGATAGGAGCGCCTCCATGGCCGAGATGACCCCCGCTTGGGCAACCGAAAAGCCGACCGCCCTTCTGGTTCTGGCCGACGGCACCGTCATCGAGGGTCGCGGCCTGGGCGCCACCGGATCCGCCGTTGCCGAAGTCTGCTTTAACACCGCGCTGACCGGCTACCAGGAGATCCTCACCGACCCGTCCTACGCCGGCCAGATCGTCACCTTCACCTTCCCGCATATCGGCAACATCGGCACCAATGAAGAGGACATCGAGGATCTCAATCCGGTTGCACGCGCCGGCGCTGTCGGTGCCGTGTTCAAGGCCGATGTCACCAACCCGTCCAACTACCGCGCCGGTACCGGTCTCGACCAGTGGCTGAAGAAGCGCGGCATCGTCGCCCTGTCGGGCATCGACACCCGCGCACTCACCGCGCTGATCCGTGAAAAAGGGATGCCCAACGCAGTCATTGCGCATGCGCCCGACGGCGTCTTCGACCTCGACGACCTGAAGCA
Organism: Mesorhizobium sp. P2_A12; assembly: GCF_056405075.1. NCBI lineage: Bacteria > Pseudomonadati > Pseudomonadota > Alphaproteobacteria > Hyphomicrobiales > Phyllobacteriaceae > Mesorhizobium > Mesorhizobium sp. P2_A12. The sequence continues at coordinate 147,900 of NZ_JBFUCU010000002.1, read as the reverse complement.
GCGCGCCGCCGCATGGTCGGGCCTGATCGGGCTCGATCTCGCCAAGGAAGTCACGTCAGGTCAGTCCTCGGTCTGGCGCGAGACGCCATGGGTCTGGAACGAAGGCTTTGGCGAACAGGCCGAGCCTTCGATGCATGTCGTTGCCATCGACTACGGCGTCAAGCGCAACATCCTGCGCCTGCTCGCCGGCCTCGGCGCCAAGGTCACCGTGGTGCCGGCCAAGACCGGCGCTGAAGAAATCCTTGCCATGCAGCCGGACGGCATCTTCCTCTCCAACGGCCCCGGCGATCCCGAAGCCACCGGCGACTATGCCGTGCCGGTCATCCAGGACCTGCTGAAGACCGACATCCCGGTGTTCGGCATCTGCCTTGGCCACCAGATGCTGGCGCTGGCGCTGGGCGGCAAGACCGCCAAGATGCATCAGGGCCACCACGGCGCCAACCATCCGGTCAAGGACCACACCACCGGCAAGGTCGAGATCGTCTCCATGAACCACGGCTTTGCCGTCGATGCGGACTCGCTGCCATCAGGCGTCGAGGAAACCCACGTCTCGCTGTTCGACGGCTCGAATTGCGGCATCACGCTGACCGGCCGTCCGGTGTTCTCGGTCCAGCATCATCCCGAGGCCTCGCCCGGCCCGCAGGATTCGCACTATCTGTTCCGCCGCTTCGTCAACCTGATCCGCGAAAAGCGCGGCGAGGAATTGCTGGCGGAGCGGGCTTAGCCGGAAGCTTTGCGCCGCCCCACGCGCCCGTCATCGCTCATATCTGCGCTCCATCTTCCGCCACGCTGGTGGTGACGTTTCTGACCGCCACCGGCTTTGCCACCTTGGTGATGAAGACGATGAGTGCCAGCGTCAGGAAAAACGCGCCAACCAGATAGGGCGCGCCGCCGAAGGTCACGGGCGCGCTCGGCCCGGTGAACCAGGAAAAGATCGCCGTATAGAGCAGCGGAGTGATGATGGAGGTGATCGAAAAGATCGAGGTCATCGCGCCTTGCAGTTCGCCTTGCGCTGAAGGCGGCACCTTGGCGGCGGCGAGGCTCCTCAGCGGGGGATCGGCCAGCGCTTCCAGACAGCCGACGACGATCACCGCATAGATCATCCAGCCTTGCGACGCGAAGGCGTATCCGAAGGCGCTGAGCGCCGTGAAGGCAAGGCCGATGGCTGCCGTCTTCCACTCGCCAAGCCTGGGGATCACGCGCGGCAGCACCGTCGCCATGACGATCGCACCGCACAGGCCGAAGGCGCCGAGCGAAAAGCCGATCTGCTGTTCGCTCCAGCCGTAGCGGTAGTTGGAGACGAACGACCACACCGCCGGATACATCATGTGCCCAAGCGTCATCAGGAAGAAGACAAGCCCGATCCAGCCGATGCCTTTGTATTGGCGCATCTGCAGGAGCGTCCCGACCGGGTTCGCGCGTTTCCACTCGAAGCGGCGGCGGTGCTTGTCGTCGAGCGTTTCCGGCAACAGGAACAGCGCAATCAGGAAGTTCACGAAAGCCAGCCCGGCGGCGAAATAGAACGGTACGCGCGGCCCGAACGTGCCGAGCAGCCCGCCCAGAACCGGACCGATGACGAAGCCGACGCCAAAAGCGATGCCGAGCAGGCCGAAATTCTTCGCCCGGTTCTCATCGTTGGAGATGTCGGCGATGAAGGCGGATGTGGTAGAATAGCTGGCGCCGGAAATGCCGGCCAGCACGCGCCCGATGAACAGCATGGGGAAGGACCAGGCGACGGCGCAGATCAGGTTGTCGATGGAAAAGGTCAGCACGGAGGCGAGCAGGATCGGCCGCCGTCCGAAACGGTCGCTCAAGCCACCCATGATGGGCGCGAAGAAGAACTGCATGGCCGCATAGACGAAGAACAGCCAACCGCCCTCGATCGCCGCTCCGCTGATGCTGACGCCGGTCAACTCCCTGAGATAGGCCGGCAGCACCGGCATGATCATGCCGAAGCCGATGATATCGAGCAGAAGCGTGGTGAAGACGAGCGCAAGGCCCCGTCTGGCGGTTTTAGGGTCGATCATGAAGGGTCAAGCTCCTCTGCTCGCCCTGGGGCGCAGGCGGACGCACCTTATAAGCGAGCCCGCCTGAAGGAACAATGAGGGAACAGGCCGGATTTTTTTATCCTGACATCCCCTGACGACACCTTCGCCGTCAGGACGGTCTGGGGAACCCGTCGCTCAGATCGGGCCGCTCAGCGTGTTGCAGTCCGAAAGCTTGCCGCTCTTGTAGCCGCGCGCCAGCCAGGTTTGCCGCTGCTGCGAGGTGCCGTGGTTGAAGCTTTCCGGCACGACATAGCCTTGCGTCTTCTTCTGCAGCGTGTCGTCGCCGATCTGCTTGGCGGCGTTCAGCGCGCTCTCTATGTCGCCCTGCTCCAATATGCCTTTCTGCGCGGTGTAATGTGCCCACACACCGGCGAAGCAGTCGGCCTGAAGCTCGATGCGCACCGACAGTTGGTTGGCATCGGCTTCGCTCATGCCTTGCCGCATCTGGTTGAACTTAGACATGATGCCGGTCAGGTTCTGCACATGGTGGCCGACCTCATGCGCGACCACATAAGCCCGGGCGAACTCGCCCGAGGCGCCGAACTGCTGGTCGAGCTGCTGGAAGAAGGTCATGTCGAGATAGACCTTGTGGTCGCCGGGGCAATAGAACGGTCCGGCTGCCGCGGAGGCAAAGCCGCAGGCCGAGCGGACCTGGCCGCTGAACAGCACCAGCTTCGGGTCTTCGTAGGTCAGGCCCTGCGATTTGAAGATGCCGGTCCAGGTGTCTTCGGTCTCGGCCAGCACGGTGGCGACGAACTGCTTCATCTCGTCGTTGGCGGGCGCACCCGCGCCGCTGTCCTGGCCGCCGCTGTCGTCGGTGATCTGCCCGCCGCCGCCCGGCAGCAGGCCGCCGTCGCCGCCACCCAGGATCGTCGACGGATCAAAGCCGAAATACCATCCGGCCAGCACCACCAGGATGACGAGGAAGATGCTGCCGCCGCCCCCGGCGCGACCACCGATGGGGATGCGGAACTGACCGGGGCTGCCGCCGCCGAGCCCGCCGCCGCTGTCGCTGCGGTCGTCCTCGATATTGTCACTCTGACGACGGCCTCTCCAGAGCATGGCAACTCCTCGCGCTGCGAACTTCCCCATTGTTCCGGCATGGCCGGCTCAACCCAACAAACAATTATCCCAATGGTTGCACCAAGTCACAGCATTTTTCGAGACTGCACCCTTGCCGATATGGCGGCCTCGCCGCTCTGGCCCAGACCACGGAAGGCCTGTAGCATCGCTGCAAACCGAGGGGGTACGCGAGGCTTGAAGACGGTCGGTGAATTCGTGTCGCTGCTCGCGGCCCTGCTCTGCCTTGGTCTCGCAAGTGCCGGCGCGGTGACGCTTGATTCCAGAGTCGCCGTCACCGATCCCGCCACTTTGCAGGCACTGGAGCGTGGCGGCCTGTCGATCAGCCGCCTGCTCGGTCCGGCACTCGGCCTCACCCGCGAGGTCGACAATCGCGGCCTGTTTTCGGTGCCGGCGCTGGCCACCGTCCGCGACACCGTCAAGCTTGAGATCGCCGACGAACCGAAGACCAGTCCCGACCCCTATGTCGCGGCCATGGCCAAGTCGAACGACACCAGCCAGAAATTCAATCCGAAATACATCGACGACGACGGCTCGACGCTCGACCTGACCGGGGTCGTCAACCGCATGGATCGCGGCTATCTCGGCCATACCGAATGCGGGGAGATCCGGCTGATCTATCGCTTCCACTATTCGGTCGCGGAAAAGCCGGTGAAGGGAAAGGCGGGCCAGCGCATCTCCTCGCGCCTGCCGCTGACCATGAGCCTGGTGTTCAACGCCAAGCCCACGCAGGCCCAGGCCCGTGCTTCAAGGGATTTGCCGAGCGCAATCGATGTGTCCTGCGCCGAAATCGCCAAGCGCTGGCTTGCAGCCGGGCAGAAGGATCTGCCGCCAAACCAGTTGGCGGCGTGGCTGCGCTCCGACGAAGGGCCGCTCTCCGGCGCCATGCTGAATTCGTCGCAGATCATGCGGCTCGAACTCAACATGCAGGTGCTCAGGCTATCGGCCTCGACGCGTCGCGATTTCGGCGGCCACGCCGAATATCTGCTGAAGATCTTCAAATGGAATCCGGCCACCTCGAGCTTCTACGAATCGAAAATGGAGAACCAGATCGACCGGGCCATCGTGCTGGCCGACAAGCCGTCCTTCGCCAAGTGGCTGCTCACCGACCGAAACATCTACGACCTCGATCATGGGCGGCTGGTCATCGACGAAAAGGTCTTGGCCAAGAGCGCCGTCTCCGTAGCACCCGGCGGCCTGAGCCGGTCGCAGAACAACATCGCCTATGGGCTGGTCGACGACGCCGATATCGACAAGGCGCTGAAGGACTACGTTGCCAGGGGCAACACGCTCTCCTCCGTCAAGTCGGTGGCCGGCTTCGAATTGCGGCTCAATGAAATGACCTGCACCGGTTGCCACCAGACGCATGGCATTGCCGGCTTCCACTATACCGGCGCAGACCCGGCCAGCGAGCCGCGCCGCAACGCTGTCTTCGTGCCGGGCTCGGCCGTGTTCTTTGCCGACCTGCCCCGCCGCCGCGCCATCGTCGAGCAGTTTGCCGCTGGCGGCCATCCGGATTTCACGCGTGGCTTTGCCGCCCGTCCGGACCAGAAATACGCCGAGGCGCTGAAGGGCACCGACCTCTACAATGGTTGGGGCTCAATCTGCTATCGCGGCGAGGATTTGAGCTTCAAGGACTGGAGTTGCGGCGAAGGCCTGCGCTGCGCCGGCGTCCACGAGAGCGCCATCCATCCGGGGTTCGGCACCTGCGTCAGCGAGGCCGGGACGGCGGTCGGCGACCCCGTCGAGTTCGGCGAGATAAAAATGTCGACATGGGGCAACGACCAGTATTGCCGGCTGTCACCGGCCACCGCCAAGGCATGCGCCATCGATCCGGCGCGGGACAAGAAGCCGCTGGTCAAGCTCGCCGGCTATGGCGCCGCACGCCAGCGCTATGACAATCCGCAGCAGAAGACCGGCGGCTTTCCCGGCGGCATGCTGCGCAAGGCAAGCTGCGACAAGCTTCCCGACGAGGCGACATGCGGCCGGCTGGCCAAGACCGGCTTCAACGACTGCATCGCGTCGGGCAAGGATCACAAATTCTGCACCAAGGAATTCACCAAGACCGCCGGCCTGCGTGCATGCGACAAGGCGCACCCCTGCCGCGAGGATTATATCTGCACCGCCGGCTATGACGACCTGGCGGAAGCAAAAGCCGGCGAAGGCACCTGCATCCCGCCCTATTTCATCTTCCAGTTCCGCGTCGACGGCCACCCCAGAAGCTGGGTGCAAGATGTCAGGGAGTGAGAGCCCGGTTTTGCCGCAGGCAAATTGATAGGCCCAGCGGTCCTTTCAAAGGGCTAACGCCCGGGCCATAGCCTAGGGACAAGCGGTTCTGCCACAACGAAGGTGCGGTTGCTGCGTCTCAGCAAACGGCTTTCGCCGACAATTGACGATGTCTGGCCGAGAGGCGCCTAATCCCTCTGCTTGGCGCCGGCGCTCTTGCCGTCGGAACTCTTTGAGCGCTCCTCGAAACGCGCGGCGCCCTTCTTCAGCGGGTGACCGGTCTCGGCCTCGGTCTTGCGCTCGTCCTTCGCCGCCGCCTGCTTCAATCCCTTGGCCGCCTGCTTGCCCTTTGCGGTCGGTGCCTGTTCAACGCCCATCACTTCCTCCCTTGGCGCGCGACGATCGCGCGGTGTCAGGAGCAACGTTCGTAACATCAGGCGGTTCCGATGGCCCGCAGGTCGGGAATTAAGGGCAATGCGGCTCAGCGCGCTGCCGTCATCGCCTTGCGGAACGCTTCGAGTGTCTCGGCGCTGACATGGTGCTCGATGCCCTCGGCATCGATGCGCGCGGTCTCGGCGCTGACGCCGAGCGAACGCAAAAAGGCTTCCACCGTCTGGTGGCGGATGCGGCTCTCCTCCGCGACCTTGCGGCCGGCCACGGTCAGGAACACGCCGCGATAGGGTTTTCTCGACACCAGCCCATCGGCGCACAGCCTGGTCAGCATCTTGGCCACCGTCGGCTGGGCCACGCCGAGCCGTGCGGCGATATCGACCTGGCGCGCCTCGTTGCCATCCTCGATCAGGTCGGCAATCAGCTCGACATAATCCTCCACCAGCGCACTGCGGCGCGCTTCGCGCGTGTGCCGGAACCCCTCCGAATGGACGTCGGCGTCAGGCAGCGGCTTTTCGCGCGGGACCGGTCTGTTCTTCAGCGCCAATGCGCGCTCCTCCTGGGAGTTTAGCCGTCCATGCATTCATAGCACGGGCTCTGATTCTTCAGGCCGTTTATTTGCATTCCGCCACAGGCGCAACCGGCGTTATCGGCAGCCGCTCCCGCGCGAGGTCACGGCCTCGCCAAAAAGCACCGACAATGAAATATAGCATATTGCATAATGTTGAGCCATGGCATACCTTAGGACAACATCGACGCGTCCCGCGGAAAGCCCCTCATGTCTGAAGTCGAAGCCACAGCCTCCCGATCCACTTGGCGGTTCGCCAGGCCAGAGGAGGACGACCAGCCCAGCCTGCGCGAGGTCAATTCTTCCATCGCCGTGCCGAATTCTGGCGTCTGGTTCCGACGGCTGTTCGCCTTCATGGGCCCTGGCTACATGGTCTCGGTCGGCTATATGGATCCGGGTAACTGGGCGACCGACCTCGCCGGTGGCGCGCAGTTCGGCTACACGCTGCTGTTCATCATCATGCTCTCCAACCTGATGGCGATCCTGCTGCAGGCGCTGGCTGCCCGCCTCGGCATCGCCACCGGCCGCGACCTCGCCCAGGCCTGCCGCGCCTATTATCCGCGCCCCGTCAATTTCATGCTGTGGATCGCCTGCGAACTGGCCATCATTGCTTGCGACCTGGCCGAAGTCATCGGCACCGCGATCGCGCTGCAGCTTCTGTTCGGCATTCCGCTGATCGGCGGCGCCATGCTCACGGCGCTCGATGCCTTTCTCGTGCTTCTGTTGATGAACAAGGGTTTTCGCTATCTCGAAGCCTTCGTCATCGCGCTCCTGATCATCATCTTCAGCTGCTTTGCCATCCAGATCTTTGTCGCCGCCCCGCCGGCCGGCTCGATCCTGCATGCAATGTTCATTCCGTCGTCCGAGATCGTCACCAATCCGGCAATGCTCTACATCGCCATCGGCATCATCGGCGCCACCGTCATGCCGCACAATCTCTATCTGCACTCCTCAATCGTGCAGACCCGCGCCTATGAGCGCACCGACAAGGGCAAGCGCGACGCCATCAAATGGGCGACGACGGACTCGACCATCGCCCTGATGCTCGCCTTGTTCGTCAACGCCTCGATCCTGATCGTGTCGGCGGTCGCCTTCCACGACACCGGCCACCAGGATGTCGCCGAGATCGGCCAGGCCTTCGAGCTGCTGTCGCCGCTGCTGGGCCTCGGCATCGCCTCGATCCTGTTCGCCGTCGCGCTGCTGGCTTCCGGCCTCAACTCCACGGTGACGGCGACGCTGGCCGGCCAGATCGTCATGGAAGGCTTCCTGCGCCTGCGCATCCCCAACTGGGCGCGCCGGCTGCTGACACGCGGCGTCGCCATCGTCCCGGTGGTAGTCGTCACCGCGCTCTATGGCGAAAAAGGCACCGGCCAGTTGCTGGTGTTCAGCCAGGTGATCCTGTCGATGCAGCTGCCCTTCGCGGTTGTCCCGCTGGTGCTGTTCGTCTCCGACAGGAAGAAGATGGGCAACCTCGCCATTCCGCGTGGCGTCGCCGCACTGGCCTGGGTGGTCGCCGCGATCATCCTGGTGCTCAACTTCAAGCTGCTCTACGACACCATGTTCGGGGTCGGCTGAGACCCGAAATCGACTGCTTCTGTTGAGAGATAGTCCGGCGACAAATCGGCAATCCGCGCTATCTTCTCCGCCGTCATGACCGGGATCCAAGACGTCAGGAAGTTCTACGCGCGGCTGATGGCCGCCAATGCCGGCTCGCCCGATCCGCGCCTGGAGGCGGTCTTCGCCGAGGTGCCGCGCGAAGCCTTCCTCGGTCCCGGACCGTGGACGATCATCGCCGGCAACGGCAAGATCACGACGCCGAGCGCCGATCCGGCTCACATCTACCAGAACGTGCTGGTGGCGCTCGACCACGACAAGGGCATCAACAATGGCGAGCCGTTCCTGCACGCCATGTGGATCGGCAAACTTGCGCCGAAACCCGGCGAGGCCGTTTGCCACATCGGCGCCGGCACCGGCTACTACACCGCGGCGCTGGCCAAACTGGTTTCGCCCGGCGGCACCGTCACCGCTTTCGAACTCGACAAAAACCTGGCCGAGCTCGCACGACAAAATCTCGAAACCTATGGCAACGTGACCGTCGTCCATGGCGATGCCGTGACGACGCCCTTGCCGCCATCCGACATCATCTATGTCAATGCCGGCGTCGCCGCGCCACCGGTGGGATGGCTGAAGGCGCTGCGGCCAGGCGGCCGCATGATCTTTCCCTGGCGCCCGGCCGAGCGCGTTCCGCTGGCGGTGATTGTGACCCGCACCGCAAAAGGCTTCGCCTGCGATCCCTTCATGCGCTCATGGTTCATTCCATGTGTCGGCGCCTCGGCGGTAGATGCTACGGCGAAGATCCCGACGCGCGACCAGGCCGCGAGCAGCCGCTCGATCTGGCTGACGTCGGACAAGATGCCGGACCGCACCGCCACAGCAATCTTCGGCGAGGTCTGGTTCTCCTCGCGCGCCCTCGATGCAAGGCCTCGCAGATGATGCATCGACGGCGGGCCCGCCAAAATTTTGCCAGCGGTGTCGGACGGGCGGCTATTCGCTCGTCCTTGGGCTGAAGTCCAGCCGCTACGGCTTGGATTGGAGAAACCGGAGCATTGGAATGAGAAAGATCATCGCCGCGACATTCGTCAGCCTCGATGGCGTCATGCAGGCTCCAGGCGGTCCGGAAGAGGATCCGGCCGGCGGCTTCAAGTTCGGCGGTTGGACGTTCCACTACTGGGACGACGCCATGGGCGCGTTCATGGGTGAGACCTTCACCAAGCCCTTCGACCTGCTGCTCGGCCGCAAGACCTACGACATCTTCGCGGCGCACTGGCCGTACCAGGACAACGATCCGATCGCTGAAAGCTTCAACGCCGTCACCAAATATGTAGCGACGCACCGGCACGACACGCTGACCTGGAACAACAGCCAGTCGCTGGGCGACGACGTCGTGGCAACGCTGCGCAAGTTGAAGCGGGAAGACGGCCCGGACCTGCTGATCCAGGGTTCGAGCGACCTGATCCAGACCTTGCTCGCCAATGATCTGATCGACGAGATCAACCTGCTGATCTTCCCGCTGGTGCTGGGCAAGGGCAAGCGGCTGTTCGGCAACGGCACCATGCCTTCCGCCTTGAAGCTGACCCGTTCGCAGGCCTCCAGCACCGGCGTCATCATGGCGACCTATGAGCGTGGCGGCGAGATCAAGACCGGATCGTTCGCGCCGGAAAAGCCGTCCGAGGCAGAGATCGAGCGGCGCAAGAACTGGAAGTAGCGTGTCGGACTCGGTATCAAGCTGGAGCACCCCTCATCCGACCGAGCTTTGCTCGGCCACCTTCTCCCACAAGGGGAGAACGTGAAGCCTGGCATATACGGCGCAGCCAATCTCAACGTTGACGATCAGCAATGACATCCGTGCGCGCTTACTTCTCCCCTTGTGGGAGAAGGTGGATCGGCGCGCAGCGCCGAGACGGATGAGGGGTGCTCCAGTGAACTGCAACCTTCACGCTGCCACCAGCCGCCGCGCCAGCCCTTCGCGAACATACCGCGCGAATTCCTGTGCCGCGGGCCCGACCCCATGCCTCGGCAAATGCAGGTTGATCGAGAAATTCGGCAGCGGCGGCAGCCCGGACTCCAATGGCAATATGTCGAGATCGGCCGGCACGGTGGAGGCCAGCCATGTGGTGACGGCAAGGTCCGAGCGCACCGTAGCCGTCGTCGCGTCGATGTTGCCGTTCTCGAACACGGTGCGCCATTCCAGCCCGTGCTCGCTGAGCGCCGACAGCACCGCCGGCCGGAAGGCGCAGGTGTCGGCAACGATCGAAACCGGCAGCGGCCGCTTGGCGCGGGCAACGCCGCCCTTGGCGCCGACCCAGACCAGCCGGTCGATGGCCAGGCACTCGCCGGCCGACGGGCCGACCCGTTCCTCGATCACCGCGAGGTCGATCGTGCCTGCCGCGAGGGCAGCAGTCAGCTCCGGTGACGAGGCGCAGACCAGCGATATCTCGACCTGCGGATAGGTCTCGGCATAGCGCTTCAGCACCGGCGCCAGCAAGGTGCCGACAAGATCGTAGGGCACGCCGAGCCGCACCTGGCCGGCCACCGCGGTGCCCGCCATCTCGCCCCAGATCTCGTCATTCAAGGCCAGCAGCCGCTTGCCCTTGCCGAACAGCCGCTCACCAGCGCGCGTCAGCCGCAAACCCGGCCGGTCGCGCTCGAACAGGCTGGCGCCGAGCGCCTCCTCCAGCCGCTTGACCTGCTGGCTGACGGCGCCTTGCGTCAGGTGCAGCGCATTGGCAGCCGCCGTCATGCTGGCCTTGTCGGCGACGGTGACGAAGGTGCGGATCAGCGCCATGTCGAGATTTCGGATCATGCTTGCATTATGTCTACTAATGCCAGCCATAGCAAACATTGCATTTACTGAAGTTCATGCGCGGCTAGGATGGCGGTGTCCGACGATGCATGTCGCCCAAAAGTGCGCAGCGGTTTTGGGCGAACGACATGCAGAAACAGAAACTTGAAGCGTGTCGACACGCTTCAAAGGAAGCCGCATGCTCGAGCCGATCATCCCCCTCGTCCTGTTTGCGATCGTTGCCACCACCACGCCCGGCATCGCTACGACCTTGTCGACGGCGTCCGGCGCGCAATTCGGCTTTCGCCGTTCGGTCCCCTTGCTGGTCGGCAGCGCCGCCGGCCTCGCCACCGTGACGGGAGCGGCCGCTGCCGGGCTCGCCGGCCTGCTGCTTGCGGTGCCCTCGCTGCAACTGGCGATGAAGGTCGTCGGCTCGCTCTATCTCGTCTGGCTGGCGATCAAGATCGGCCGCAGCGGACCGCCCAACCTGGACGTCACCATGGCCAGTCCGAACAGCTTTCTCGGCGGTGCCGGCATTCAATGGATGAACCCCAAGGGCTGGGCGATGGGGCTGGGCGCGGCAGCCTCGTTCGCGGCTTTGGCCAGCGGCCCGCTGCAGCTTGCGCTGCTGCTCGGCGCCACCTTCGGCCTTGCAGCCGCTGCCTCGCTGTCGCTGTGGTGCGTGGCCGGCATGCTGCTCGCGCGACTGCTCAAGACCGAGCGGCAATGGCGCGCGCTCAACATTGTGCTGGCACTGGTGCTTGCCGCCTCGATCATTCCGATGTGGCGGTCGGCCTGAACGCCAACCGCCACACACGGGCTCAAGCCGCGTAGCGTGCCGCCGGCTTGTCGGCATGCAGGCTGCCGTAGAAGGCTTGGCGCGCGCCGAGGAAAGTGTCCAGCTTGGAGGCGTCGGCAAGCCCCGGCACGGTGACCGTTTCGCCCTTGGCCAGGCCGACAAGGGCGGCATCGACCAGATCATCGGCCGTCATGACGATCTCCTTCGGAAGGCTATCGATATCGCTGCCGGCGATTTCCCAGAAATCGGTCCGGGTCGCGCCTGGCAGCACCACCTGCGCCTTCACCTGCGTACCCGCAACTTCGCGCTGCAAGGCTTCGGTGAAGTTGACGACATAGGCCTTGGTGCCGCTGTAGATGCCGCCGAACGAGGTGTCGAAGGCAAGCACCGAGGCGATGTTGACGATGGCGCCACGGTTGCGCGTCACCAGACCTGGCAGCACCGCACGGGTCAGCCGCGTCAAGGCGATGACGTTGACCTTGATCATGCGCTCGGCCGCGTCGGCATCAGCTGTCGCCACCACCTGCTGGCCCCCAATGCCGGCATTGTTGACCAGGACCGTCACGCTATCGTCGGCGGCGATCGCCTGCTCGACGCGGCGGACGTCATTGTCGGCGGCGAGATCCGCGCTGATCACGCTGACCTTGCGGCCGTAGGCATAGCGCAGCTTCTCCGCCAGTTCCTCGAGCCGGTCGGCGCGCCGCGCCACCAGCAGCAGGTCATAGCCCTGCCCTGCCAACCTGTCCGCATAGACCGCGCCGATGCCCGCCGAAGCTCCGGTGACCACCGCCGTGCCCTTGTTGCTCTGTCCACTCATTGTCCTGTTCCTTCTTCGATTGATTGCTTCGCTTCGACCTTGGCCGCCGGCGCCGGGGTAACCCCCTCGCCCAGCCGCCAAAGCCATCTGATTTCATTTAGTGGCATATACCACTATCAATGAAATAGGCATATGCCACTATCTTGTCAATGATCGGGACGGGGATTATTTAAGGATAAGCGGTCGGGCGTGATGCAGCCGTCGCCGAGAGAAAGAGCCGAGAGAAAAACATGTCGAAAGATACCCTGCCCGGCTTGACCCTCTGCAACAACGCCATGCTGCGTCGCGCGGCACGCAAGCTCGGCCAGTATTATGATGACGTGCTAGCGCCTTCGGGCCTCAAGGCCACGCAGCAGGGCCTGCTGTATCAGATCCATATCGGCAACGAGCCGGCGATGGGCGCCATCGCCGGGTCCCTGATCATGGACCTGTCGGCGCTCGGGCATACGCTGAAGCCGCTGATCCGCGACGGCTATGTCGAGACTTTCGCCGATCCGGACGACCGCCGCATCAAGCGCGTGCGGCTGACGCCGCAGGGTCTGGTCAAACTCGATGAGGCGATGAAGCTGTGGCACGTCGCCCAGCAGCGTTTCGAGGACGTGGTCGGCAAGGATCAGGCGGCCAAACTGCGCGCGGCGCTGGATGACATCGCCGCGCTGGATTTCGAGCTGCCGCCGGCCAGCTAAGGCAGCCGAGGGGCTTCCGAAAAGACTATTCAGCCGGCATTGCAACCGGCCGCGCCGCCCAGCGCCCGGCCAGCACGATGCCGAGCCCGATGATCGGGAAGGCCGCGGCGACCAGGCCGAGATCGGCCGGCGCGCCATAGCGCAGCACGCCACCACCGACCACGGCGCCCAGCGCCACGCCGAGATAGAGCGCCGAACCGTTGAGCGACAGCACGATCGGGGCGGCGTCGGGCGCCAGCTTGATGATGCGGCTGGCTTGCGCCGGAGGGAACGCCCATCCGACGATGCCCCACGGCACCATCATCGCCATCAGCGCCGGCCCGGCAATATGGGGCGGCAGGAAGGTCGGGATGACCGACAGCATGACCAGCATGGCCGCACTCAACGTCAGCGACCAGCCGACGGTGCGCGTCGCGCCGAAACGGTCGGCTGCCTGGCCGCCGGCGATGTTGCCGATGACGGCGCCGACACCGAAGGCGAGCAGCATGCCGGGCAGCGCGATCTGGCTGAGCCCGCCGCCCTCGATCGCCAGCGGCGCGACATAGGCAAAGACGGTGAAGGCGCCGGTCAGCGCCAGAAGCGTCGTCAGCAGAATCGGCATGACGCCAGGACGCAGGGCCGCTGCCAGCCTGCGCTTCAGGGGCAGCCTGGTGCCGACGATGCCGCGCGGCAGCCGGTACCACAAGATCGCGCCGGCAAGCGCGCCGAGGCCGGCAATTGCGTAGAACGTGCCGCGCCAGCCGGCGATCGTCGCAACCAGCGCACCGAGCGGCGCGCCTACCGCGACGGCCACCGTGGTGCCGCCGACGACGACGGCAATGGCGCGGGCCCGGTGATGGTCATCAACCAGCGCCACCGCCGTGCCCTGTGCGGTCGCCGCGAACAGGCCAGACGACAGCGCCATCACGATGCGCGCGATCAGCAGCAGTTCGAAGGAGGAGCTCAACGCGGCGGCAATGTTGCCGATGACGAAGAACACCAGCGTCCACAGGATGACACGGCGCCGGTCCCATTCGCCGGTCAGCGTCGCCAGGATCGGTGTGCCCACCGCATAGGCGAGCGCGAAGGCGGTGATCAGCGTGCCGGCCAACGGAATGGAGATTCCGGCGTCCGCCGCGATCTCGGGCAGAAGGCTGGAAATGACGAAGCCTTCGGTCGAGATCGTGAACGATCCGAGCGCAAGCCAGAAGAGGCGCTTGTCCATAGGGCGTGTCCTTAGTTCAAAAGTTATTGAACAATTGGACATAACAGGGCATGATGTCAATGAAGCCAGGGAAAAATAGCAGCACCCTCCTGACAGCCCTGTGTCAGCACAGTCGGCCAGCGCGGGTCATGAAACGGAGAAACTGTGTGCATGGCCACGCCGGATGGATGCGTTGAAATCGGCCCGAACTGTGCTTAGTTTCCAGCCATGACCTTGCCACACCCCAATACCGACCAGATCAGCCTGCCGATCGTGCTCGGCGTGCTCGGTGACCCGACGCGGCTCGCCATCGTGCGCTATCTCGCCAGTAAGGAAGGCGTGGCGCTGAACTGCAGCCAGTTCCTCGATCTCGGCTCCAAGACCAATCTGAGCTACCACCTAGCTAAACTGCGCGAGGCCGGCGTCACCCGCGCCGAAGTGGTCGGCACCAACCGGATGATCACGCTGCGTCGCGCCGACCTCGACGCCCGCTTCCCCGGCCTGCTCGACAGCGTCATCGCCGCAGCCGGAGACGACCCGGCGCTGCCGGCGGTCGGCGGCCACGACCTTGAAATGCCGGCCTGAGGCTGTTCCTCGTTCCCGCTTGAGAAATGCTGCTTCACCCCCGGAGCCACCAAAATGCGCATTGCCGTCCTCGCCGATATCCATGGCAATTTGCTGGCGCTGGACGCCGTGCTTGATGATTTGAAGCAGCGCGGCGGCGCCGACTTGACCGTCAATCTCGGCGACAGCGTTTCTGGCCCGCTGTGGCCACGCGAGACGTTTGCGCGGCTGGAAGCGCTCAACCTGCCGACGGTGCGCGGCAACCACGACCGCCGCGTCGCCGCTGACCCGGCCAGTGACGAGATGTGGCCCTCCGACGCCTATGCGCAGGAGCGGCTGACGCAGGCGCAGCGCGAGGCGCTGTTCGCGCAGCCGCTGACGCTGGAGATCGCGCCCGGCATCATCGCCTTCCATGCCCGCCCCGACCATGACGAGAAATATCTGCTCGACGCGATCACCGATGGCCAGCTGGTGCGCGCGCCACTGGCGGCGATCCGGCGCCGGCTGAAGGCGCTCGACCCGGCCTGCCGCATCGCGCTGTGCGGCCACAGCCACCGGGCTGAGTTGATCCGCATCCCCGGTGGTTCGATCATCTTCAATCCCGGCAGCATCGGCTGCCCTGCCTATGACGATGCGACACCGCCGGCGCATGTCTCGGAGCAGGGCTCGCCGCATGCGCGCTACGGCATCGTCACCTTGGGCAACGCCGGCCAGCCCGACCGCTTCGAGGCCATCGCCGTCGACTACGACCACGAGGCGGCGGCCCGGCAGGCCGAGCAGGCAGGACGCCCGGAATGGGCCCACGCGCTCAGGACGGGGTTTATGCCAGGCTGAACGCACCTGCGCTCATGCCGCCAAGGTCGAATTT
This sequence comes from Mesorhizobium sp. P2_A12, assembly GCF_056405075.1. NCBI lineage: Bacteria > Pseudomonadati > Pseudomonadota > Alphaproteobacteria > Hyphomicrobiales > Phyllobacteriaceae > Mesorhizobium > Mesorhizobium sp. P2_A12. Next base: position 132,329 of record NZ_JBFUCU010000002.1, on the reverse strand, counting down.
TCGGGCTTACATGGCGGCGCGTCGTCCCTTATAAAACCGGCCGGGCATGCGGCGGCTCGACCCGCGGCGTGCGTGGTGTCTTTGAGTATCAGCGCACGGCCAAACGATGAGGCGCACAGTTACGCTCCGAACAACCCTGCATGCGCTGATTGCCGCTCCGCTATTGATAGCGGCATGGCCGGCCATGGCCGAAGAATCGCCGGATCTCGTCATTTCCATCGTCATCGGCCTGGCGCCGGACGATCTTCTCAATGTCCGCACCACCGCATCGCCGATCGCCAAGGTCGAAGCGCGCCTGGTCGGCGGCGCCAGCGTTACCAATCTCGGCTGCAACGACGTCAACGGCCACAAATGGTGCAAGATCGAGAGCACCGGCAAGGACAAGCTGAGCGGATGGGCGCCGGCACGCTACCTCACGCCCCTCAATCCGGCCCCTTATGTCGAAGGCCAGGCAAGGCCGGCCGACGCACCGATGGTCGCCTCCACTGGCGAAGAGGCATCCGCGCCGGACAAACCACAAATCGGCGACCCCGCCAAGCCGCAGCCGCCGCCCGACCTGGCGACGCGTCTGGGTGGCGCGGATCCGGAGGCTGGCGCCGAAAGCACCCAGAAATCAGCCGTCGAAATCGGCCAAACGGCCATGCGGGATGCCTACGGCCTGGCCTTCGCGGTGCAGGAAAACCCGACGACCGGCGAGATCGAGAAGCCGCCGGCCGCGGCATCCATTGCCCCACCGCCTGACTCACAAGCCGTCGCGCGGCTGGAACCGCCATCTGACCATGCCACCCCATCTGACCATGCCACCAATGAAATTCCCTGCGCCCGCTATGTCGGCGAGCCGATGACGCGCTGCGCGGTCAGCGTCGTGCGCGCTGGCACGGACAAGGCCGACGTCACTGTGACCTGGCCTGACGGCGGCACCCGCGTCATCTCCTTCGTCGCCGGCAAGCCGGCCAGCTCCGACGCGCCCAGCGACTTCCGCTTCACCCGCGAGGGCAGCCTGAACATGATCCGCATCGGCGTCTCCGAACGCTTCGAGATCACCGACCAGCTGGCGCTAGGGGGTTAGCGTTCAGCGGGGGCTGCCTCGGGCGTCAATTGTAGACCTCGGCGCCGCCCCTCATCCGCCTGCCGGCACCTTCTCCCCGTATCGTGACGGGGAGAAGGGGAGATGCCCGTAGCGCCGGCGCCCCTATTCCAACGTTGGTGGTTGGGGAAACCGCAAGCGGCTGCGTCTTTCTCCCCGTCACTATACGGGGGGTTGAGGAGTGGTCCGGGTAGCGGACGAAAAGCCAATTGCTTGGCTTTTCGAACGACGAACGCCCGGCAGGGCAATGAGGGGCGGCACAAACGGTTGGCAGGATACAGTTTCGAGCCCAGCCCGTTTGCCCGGGCTGTGAAGCCCCGCACGAAGCCGCATTTTCGGGGTTACATCGGGCAAAACTCTTCCCTATAAGGCCCTCCTAGCCTGATACCAGAATCGCGAGCACAACCGGCCGGGTCTTCCCGTCCCGGTTTTTTGTGCAAGCCGCCCGCCGAACGGAACTTATCGCCCATGCCAAGACGCACTGACATCAAGTCGATCCTGATCATCGGGGCCGGCCCCATCGTCATCGGCCAGGCCTGCGAGTTCGACTATTCCGGCACCCAGGCCTGCAAGGCGCTGAAGGAAGAGGGCTTCCGCGTCATCCTGGTCAATTCCAATCCGGCCACCATCATGACCGACCCGGAACTGGCCGACGCCACCTATATCGAGCCGATCACGCCGGAAGTCGTGGCCAAGATTATCGCCAAGGAGCGGCCCGACGCGCTGCTGCCGACCATGGGCGGCCAGACCGCGCTCAACACCGCTTTGTCGCTGCGCCGCATGGGCGTGCTCGACCGCTACAATGTCGAGATGATCGGCGCCGACGCCACCGCAATCGACAAGGCCGAGGACCGCGCGCTGTTTCGCGAGGCGATGAAGAAGATCGGGCTGGAAACGCCGAAGTCGATGCTGGCCAACGCCACCGACGTCAAGAACACCGACCGCAAGACGCACGAGGCCGAGCGCGCCGCCGTCAAGGCCGAGGCCCCGGCCGATCTCGACGCTGCGCTCGACGCGCTGGAAACCCGCTGGAACCTCGGCGAAGGCGACCGCAAGCAGCGCTACATCAGCCATGGCATGGCAATCGCCGCACAAGCGCTCGACCATGTCGGCCTGCCCGCCATCATCCGCCCGTCCTTCACCATGGGCGGCACCGGCGGCGGCATCGCCTACAACCGCGCCGAATTCTACGAGATCGTCCAGTCCGGCCTCGACGCATCGCCGACCACCGAAGTGCTGATCGAGGAGAGCGTGCTCGGCTGGAAGGAGTATGAGATGGAGGTCGTCCGCGACAAGGCGGACAATTGCATCATCGTCTGCTCGATCGAGAACATCGACCCGATGGGCGTGCACACAGGCGATTCGATCACCGTCGCCCCTGCCCTGACGCTGACCGACAAAGAATACCAGATGATGCGCAACGCCTCGATCGCGGTGCTGCGCGAGATCGGCGTCGAGACCGGCGGCTCCAACGTCCAGTTCGCCGTCAACCCGGCCGATGGCCGCCTGGTGGTGATCGAGATGAACCCGCGCGTCTCGCGCAGCTCCGCCTTGGCCTCCAAGGCGACCGGCTTCCCGATCGCCAAGATCGCCGCAAAACTCGCCGTCGGCTACACATTGGACGAGCTGGAGAACGACATCACCGGCGGCGCCACGCCGGCCTCGTTCGAGCCGTCGATCGATTACGTCGTGACCAAGATCCCGCGCTTTGCCTTCGAGAAATTCCCCGGCGCCGAGCCGGTGCTGACCACCGCGATGAAGTCGGTCGGCGAAGTCATGGCCATCGGCCGCACTTTTCAGGAATCGCTGCAGAAGGCCTTGCGTGGACTGGAGACCGGCCTCACCGGCCTCGACGAGATCGAGATCCCCGGCCTTGGTCATGGGACTGCGCCCGCCAACCATGCCGACGACCGCAACGCCATCCGCGCAGCATTGGGCACGCCGACGCCCGACCGGCTGCGCATGGTGGCGCAGGCGATCCGCATGGGCACCTCGCTGGAAGACGTGCACGCCATGTGCAAGATCGACCCGTGGTTCCTCGAGCAGATCGCCGGCATCGTCGCCATGGAAGCCCGCATCCGCGAGCACGGCTTGCCCGCCGACGCCGTCAATCTGCGCATGCTGAAGGCAATGGGTTTTTCCGACGCCCGCCTCGCTTCGCTGACCAGGACCGACATCGAGATAGTCCAGAAGGCTCGCGAAAAGCTCGACGTTCATCCGGTCTACAAGCGCATCGACACCTGCGCGGCCGAGTTCGCCTCGCCCACCGCCTACATGTATTCGACCTATGAAGTGCCGTTCGCCGGCGCGCTCGCCAACGAGGCGCAGGTCTCGTCGCGCAAGAAAGTCGTCATTCTCGGCGGCGGGCCGAACCGCATCGGCCAGGGCATCGAGTTCGACTATTGCTGCTGCCACGCCGCCTTCGCGCTGCGCGACGCCGGCTATGAAGCGATCATGATCAATTGCAACCCGGAGACCGTGTCGACCGATTACGACACCTCGGACCGGCTCTATTTCGAGCCGCTGACGGCGGAAGACGTGCTGGAGATCCTGCGCGCCGAACAGGCGTCGGGCGAACTGGTCGGCGTCATCGTCCAGTTCGGCGGCCAGACGCCGCTGAAGCTCGCCGACGCACTGGAAAAGGCCGGCATCCCGATCCTCGGCACCTCGCCCGACATGATCGATCTCGCCGAAGACCGCGACCGCTTCCAGAAGCTGCTGCACAAGCTCGGCCTGACCCAGCCGAAGAACGGCATCGCCTATTCGGTCGAGCAGGCCCGCCTTGTTGCCGGCGAACTCGGCTTCCCGCTGGTGGTGCGCCCGTCCTATGTGCTGGGCGGCCGCGCCATGCAGATCATCCATGACGAGGGCATGCTGCAATCCTATCTGCTCGACACCGTGCCCGGCCTGGTGCCGGAGGACATCAAGCAGAAATACCCCAACGACAAGACCGGCCAGATCAACACGCTCTTGGGCAAGAACCCGCTGCTGTTCGATACCTATCTCAGTGGCGCCATCGAGGTCGATGTCGACTGCCTCTGCGACGGCAAGGCGACCTTTGTCTCCGGCATTTTGGAGCACATCGAGGAGGCCGGCATCCATTCGGGCGACAGTGCCTGCTCGCTGCCGGTGCACTCGCTGCCTTCGGAGCTGGTCGATGAGCTGGAGCGCCAGACGGCAGCTTTGGCCCGCGCGCTCAATGTCGGCGGCCTGATGAACGTGCAATATGCGATCAAGGACGGCACGGTCTATGTGCTGGAGGTCAACCCGCGCGCATCCCGCACCGTGCCCTTCGTCGCCAAGACCATCGGGCGGCCGATAGCAAAAATCGCCGCCCGCATCATGGCCGGCGAGACGCTGGAAGACGCCTTCGCCCACTACGGCGCCATGCCCGACCCCAGGAACCCCGGCCACATCGCGGTCAAGGAAGCGGTGTTCCCCTTCGCCCGCTTCCCCGGCGTCGACATATTGCTCGGACCGGAAATGCGCTCGACCGGCGAGGTCATGGGCCTCGACCGCGACTTTGCCCTGGCCTTCGCCAAGAGCCAGTTGGGCGCCGGCGTCGACCTGCCACGCTCCGGCACGCTGTTCGTCTCGGTGCGCGACGAAGACAAGAAAGGCATCTTGCCGGCCGTCAAGCGCCTGGCCGGCCTCGGCTTCAAGGTGCTGGCCACTTCTGGCACCCAACGCTTCCTCGCGGAAAACGACGTCGTCGCCGAGAAGATCAACAAGGTGCTGGAAGGCCGCCCGCACATCGAGGACGCCATCCGCAACCGCCAGGTACAGATCGTCTTCAACACCACGGACGGCCAGAAGGCGGTGTCGGACTCCAAGTCGCTGCGCCGCGCCACGCTGATGCAGAAAGTGCCGTATTACACGACGCTGTCGGGAGCGGCCGCGGTGGCGGAGGCGATTGCGGCACTGAAGGCTGGGAGCCTCGAGGTGCGGCCGCTGCAGGAGTATTTTGCCTAAAGCGAAGCGGCGGTTGCCTCGGCTTCGGCATAGGCGTCGTAATTCCAGACCCAGGCGCGTTCCTGCGGCTGAGCGCCAAGCTTGCGGTCGCGGTTATGCAAGTCGCCGCTGGAGGCGTCATAGCGAGCACCATTCACGCGCGCCATGCGCTGGACGCCGGCAGTCCGCTCGCGCCGTAGCTGCTCGTAAATCAGCAGCGCCCGTGGGGCTGACTTGCGGTCTGCGTGGCTCAGCACGGTCGCCAGGGCAACCGCGTCTTCGATGGCCTGATTGGCTCCTTGTCCCAAATGCGGCAGCATTGGGTGGGCGGCGTCGCCCAACAGGGTCAGGCGTCCGCGAGTCCAGGTTGCGAGCGGCTCACGATCGAACAGGCCCCACCGAAACGTCGTTTTCAGTTGGGCAATGACCGTCTCGACCATGGGGTCCCAGCCAGCGAACTCCCGGGCAAGGGCGGAGGGATCGCCCCGTGCCGACCATGACTCCTTCATCGGCTCGTCAGTCGTCACAAAGCCGACGTAGTTGATGAGCAGGCCGGCGCGCACCGGATAGACGAGAAAATGCTTGCCTGCACCAAGCCAGTTGCGCATCGCTCCTGGTGGCCACGAGACACCAGCCGCCGGGATCACCCCTCGATAGGCGACCGATCCCGAATAGAGCGGGGCGGACGGGGCGACGACGAACTGCTGAAGGGTAGAATGGATGCCGTCAGCCGCGATCACGACGTCAGCCGTGGTGCGCAAACCATTGGCGAAAGTGATGACGGCCTGCTCATCGTCCTGTTCGAAGCCGATACATCTGTGGCCGGTCTTCACACTATCGGCAGGTAGCCGATCGACGAACATTGCCAGCAAATCGGCGCGGTGCATGCCGTAGAACTCGATTTGGCTGGCAAGCTCGGGGGGCCACATCGCAGCCGCATAGGATCCATCGGCGCGACGAAACTGTGGGTCGATCCATCTGGCCCCCGAGCGGATCAGCTCGTCACCGAGGCCGAGCCGCCGAAGCATCCGGACACCGTTCGGTTGGATCACGACGCCGACGCCGACCTCGGCCAGGGCCGTCGCCTGCTCGTAGAGACGGACGTCCATGCCACGTTGAAGCAGGGCGGCAGCAGCGGCGGCACCACCGATGCCGCCACCAACGACCGCCACGCGTAGCGGGCTCGTGCTCATTGCTCCGGCTCGTCAAGCATTGTCAGCCCTTGGCGCGTGCCGCCACCGCGGCCGCCAGTGAATATGGGCAGCCTAACGCCAGCGCACAGCGCAGGCAAACGGCGTGCGTCGTCGCCGAGAAAATAAGCAAGGTGCTAGGAAGCCGCCCCGCATTAGGGACGCCATCCGCAACCGCCAGGTGCAAATCGTCTTCAACACCACGTATGGTCAGAAGGCGGTTTCAGACTCCAAGTCACTCCGCCGCGCGACGCTGATGCAGAAGGTGCCGTACTACACGACGCTGTCGGGTGCGGCTGCGGTGGCCGAGGCGATTGCGGCACTGAAGGCGGGGAGCCTCGAGGTCAGGCCGCTGCAGGAGTATTTTGCTTGAGCGATTAGCTCGCTTCTCCCCGTTCCACGGGGAGAAGATGCCGGCAGGCAGATGAGGGGCAGCGCCAGCCCAAGTTCGTTGTCAACTAATGACATCAGCGACAACAGCCTTCGCAGCCTTGTTTTTAGCTCTTTCCAGCTTGTTCATAGCCTTCCGTATCCTGGCTATCGCTTCCTTCGCCTTGTCGCCTTCGATCGTGTCTCGCTTGACCACCTCATTTTCAACCAACTGCGAAAGGTTCTCGTTGCCAACTTTGATGTCAGGAAAGAGCCTCCGGATTTCGCGACGCACGATCGAAATCACGGGTTCTGACCGGATGATCGCCGATACTGTAAACTTGTTGAACAGCTGGGCTTGCTGGTGAAAGGCATCCATTGCATCGGTCGTCAGCCCTTCCTTGGCGAACAGGAAGAGGCACTGCAAATGATCCTCATTCTTGGGATTCATGTCGGCAAACACGATGCGGCACACCTCCTCGTGGCTGATCTGATTTGCCACATAGATACGGACCAGTCGCCATTCGACCGCATTGGTCAGGATCACCCAGTGAATGCCTTGATGAGCCCCATAGTCGATCACCTGCCTCAAGTGATTATCGGCCAAGCTGCTGCCAGCTGATTTCACTTCGACAAGCAATCGCAGCTTTCCTGCGATCTTGATCGCGAGGTCGCAGTATGTCGCCTTAATCTGATGCTCTGACGTCAATTCGTCATATTTGTCGTAGCCGAAAACCTCAGCCAAGATGTCCTTGATCAAGGTAACGGTGTCGGCTTCTGCCACGTCGGATTTTTGCTGAGCTAGCGTAATCCGCTGATATTTCTTGAGGTTCGACACGACGCGTTCGATGAATTTCTTCGGCAATTTGTTCAATGACTCATCCTCCCTATCCCCGACAGGAATTGAAGACGAGTTTACTTGAAAGACAAGTAAAAACTTATGCTGGGGATTGCCGGCCCTTCGCAGGGTCAGGGCGTTCGAAGCTCGAAACGCCAAGCAGTTGGTTTTTTCCCACAGCGCGGACCGCTTCTCACTCTCACGCCACCGCCACACACTCAATCTCGATATCGAACTCCATCGGCCATGACGCCACCGGTACGAAGCTGCGCGCCGGCGGGTTCACGTTGAAGTACTTGGCATAGATCCGGTTGATGGCGCTGTAGAAGCCGGAATTGACGGCGTAGATGCGCACCATCACCACGTTGTCGAGCGAGGTGCCGGCCGCTTCCAGGCAGTGTTTCAGCGCCTTCAGCGACGCCTCGGTCTGCGTTTCGATGTCGCCGCGCACCATGTCGCCGGTCACCATGTCCACCGGCGGCGTCGCCGAGATGAACACGAAGCCATTGGCCTTGACCGCCGTCGAGCAGGGAAGCCCGAGCGCCCGCACCTTGGCCGACATGACCGGCACTTCGATGATTTCTTTTTTCATGCAATTCTCCCTTTGTTTGCAGGGAGCTTATCCCGGCACCGGCGGAACGCCAGCGCCGAACCATGGTCCAGAGCCGCCCAGCTCAGCCCACCGCCACACACTCGATTTCGATATCAAATTCCATCGGCCATGACGCCACCGGCACGAAGGTCCGCGACGGCGGATTCTCGGGAAAATGCCTGGCATAGACGCGGTTGATGGCGTTGTAGAAGCCGGAATTGGCGGCGTAGATGCGCACCATCACCACGTTGTCCAACGAGGTGCCAGCCGCTTCCAGGCAATGTTTCAGCGCCTTCAGCGATGCTTCGGTCTGGGCTTCGATGTCGCCCTTGACCAGTCTGCCGGTCGAGAGATCGAGCGGCGGCGTGCCGGACACGAAGACCAGCCCGGCGGCTTTGGTCACCAGCGACAGCGGCACGCCCAGGGCACGCACGGCTGCCGACAGCACCGGCACTTCGATGATTTCTTTCTTCACGGCGATCCTCCCTGGGTTTGCCGTGAGCTTATCGCGCCGCCCGGTGAACGCCAGCGCGGATGCATGGTCCAGAAGCTACCCCTGCCCCGGATACGGCGTGCCATCCTTGTGGAGAAAACGGCCGTCGGAACTAGGGCTCATCATGTCGATGTCGGAGCATGTGATGACATCGTCCGGGTTGCGCGAGCCGACCTCCAGATAGCGCGCCGTCGCGGACGACCGGTTGATCAGGTGATGGCCGTTGCCGCTGTTCTTGGCGAAGGTCGCGCAGTCGCCGGCCTTGAGCAGCGTCTCGCCGCCGTCCTCGACCAGCGTCAACTCGCCTTCCAGCACGGTGACGAACTCGTCCTCATGGCTGTGCCAGTGGCGCTGGCTGGACCAGCCGCCGGGCGGCAAGGTCATCAGATTGACGCCAAAATCGGTGAGCCCGCCGGCATCGCCCAACCGCCGCCGCGTGCGGTCGGCGCAGGGTTGATCGAAAGGCGCGGGGTAGCCGGAGCCTTTGCGGGCCGGCACGGCTGACAGATCGATCTTGGGCATCGGTGCTTCCTCGGGTTGTGCCGACATTGTAGACAAGAACCGCTTGGCACACAGACGGACTTGTCGACGTCGGCGCTGCCCCTCATTGCCCTGCCGGGCATTTCTCCCCGTGGAACGGGGAGAAAGAAGCCGGCCGCGACGTCGGCTCTCTTCCTGCAGCGCTGGTGATTGGCGAAAGCGTCGATTACAGCTCCCTCTCCCCGTTCTACGGGGAGAGGATGCCGGCAGGCAGGTGAGGGGCGGCCCCAGCGTCCGGAAGGTGCGAACCAACCTGAAGCGATTGCCCGCCGTACAGAGCGAGTCCCTGCCCTCCTAGTGACAACACGCCTCGCCATATTGCAGCTGCTCGTTCCAGTTCGGCCGGCCCTCGGGTGTGAAATCCATCAGGTTCCACAGCGGCTCGCAGGTGCCGACGCCACGCGGATCCTGGCCTGGGTCCGTTGGCGCGAAATCCAGTTCGGAACTCCAGAAATGGCGGATGCCGTCGGCGTCGCGATGGAACACCGACAGCAGCGGCGATTGTGCGCCGTCGGCCGCCTCCGCATTGTAGTCGCGCTTGAAGGCGTTGTTGGCCGAAGACACCAGCCGCATGTTGCGCCAGCCTCGGTCGCGGCCGAGCGTGACCAGGTTTTCGAGCGCGGTTTTCGCCACCACGGCGAAGTTGAAGCCGGCGGCCTCGAGATGACCGACCGCGCCGTCGAACTGGTCGAGCAGCGCCGTGCAGGACGGGCATGGCTGGTCCGGCCGCGCGAGCTTCGCCGTGCCGCCGCTGGTCGCCACGTCGCGCGTCTCCCGCGGGTGGCGGGGAAACATCATGTTGTAGAGGATGAGGGAATCCCTGCCCGGCGCAAACAGCTCCGACAGTTTTGCCTTCGCCGGCTTGCCGTCCGGTCCCAGCGCGTCGAACACATAGTCCTGCGGCACCAGCCCGCCCAGCGGCAGCGCGCGGCGCGCAACCGCAACCTCTTCCATGGCGCGGCGCAGCCCGATTTCCTTTTGCAGCAGTTTTTCGCGGGCGGTGCGGTATTTGGCGGATTCGTTGGGAAAGGTGATCATGATCGGCTCCTTCGGTCGCGGCGCCGGCGTCCCGGCGCGGTTGCTCTGCGACCCAAGGACGTTTGGCGGCGATCGGCTCCGACATTTCTGCGAATGGCCGAAACGACTTTCTCGCAGCGGAACCTCCCTGGCTTTCCAGCATTCTCACCACAGGATTAGCGGCGTGATCTGGGGGGACAAAAATGCACGACAGCGATGGCGACGAGATCGACCTGCGCTGCCCGCAAGTGGTGGCCGACAATGCAGCCAAGGGCCTCAGGCTGCGCGGCCAATTCGGCCGTGGCGGCACCGAGATCGGCGTGGCGCGCGCCACCGAACTGAAGAACAGGGAAAAGCTCGCACCCTCCACCATCCGCCGCATGGTCAGCTATTTCGCCCGCCACGAGGTCGACAAGCGCGGCAGGAACTACGGCAACGAGCAAAACCCGTCGGCCGGCTACATCGCCTGGCTGCTGTGGGGCGGCGACGAGGGCCGCGCCTGGGCGTTGGACCTCAAGCGGAAGATCGGCAACGCGCCGGACATCTAAGCGCCCTGCTCAGCTGTACCAATCGACCTCGAACATGCCGAGCCGATCGTAGAGCCGCACTGCGGCGGCGTTCTCTTCGGTGTTCGTCTTCAGGTCGACATGGTCAGCGCCGCGTGCGCGAAAAGTGGCGAAGGCGTGCCACATCAGCGCTTCGGCAATGCCCTTGCCGCGCGCCTCGGGGTGGACGGCGAGGTCCTTGACGAAGGCCGATTTCCAGCACAGTGCGGCCGCCGCCAGCCGGCCCTTGGCATCGATGACCAGGAAACACAGAGCCGGGTCGAATTCGGGATCGTCCGATATGCGCGGCCACCACTCGTTGAACGGGCCATCGGCGCCGTCGTCGAACACTTCGGTCAAGAGCGCATGCAGGGCCGGCGCATCACCGGGCTCGAAGCAGCGCATGACAACGCCCTCCGGCCAGTGCGCGGGAACCAACGTCTCGTCGAGGATCTTGCGCAGCCGGATATCGTTCAGGGCCGGCGGGCGCGGTTCAGGCATTGCGCTCAGGCGTCGGGCTGCAGGCGGCTGCGCTGGCGGTCGCGGCCAAGCCCGGTCGCCTCGAGCAGGCCCTTGCGCTTGGCGTCGAAATAGTACCCGGTCTGGTAGAGCCAGTCGGCCCGCTTGGCGTTACCGCCGGACACCAGCCAGGCGCCACGCAGATATTTGACCGCGTATTTCAAATTGGTCTCGGCGTCGAACAGGCCCTTGGCCGGTCCGTCATAGCCCATGCCGCGCGCCGTCGCGTGCTTGATCTGCATCAGCCCCCAATGGCCATTGTTGTAGGCTTTAGGGTTGAAGGTGCTCTCGCGGTTGACGACATGGCGCACCAGATCCACCGGCACCTGGTAGAGGGCGGCGTATTTCTCGATCAGCCGCTCGACGTCACCGCGCACGCCCGGCGCGTGCTCTTCCTCCGCGGGTGCCATCGGGAATTGGACGAGGGCCGCCGGATTCTGCGGCAAGACATAGGCGACCTGCTGGACGCCTGGCACGACTTTCCGATCGCCCTTGGCGGTCGCGGGCATGACGAGCCCGGCGGTCGTATAGGTCTCGGCCGTCTTGACGGTCTCACCTGCGGTCGCCGGCGGCGGCGCTTGCCAGGCATTGGCGGTCATGATGGCGGGGACTGCCGGCGCTGCCGGGGTCGATCCGGCGAAGGCGGCGGTCGCGGCAGCCGGCTGGACGGCGGCATCGGGTGCCGGCGTGGCCGGGCCGGGCGTCAACTCAGCCGTCTGAACGGGCGCGATTCCCGATGATTGCGGAAGCACCGAAACGGTGTCCGGCAGCGGTATGGTGAAGCCGGCATCAGCGCCGGCGGCAGTCGCGGTTTCGGTCAGAGCAGGCGCGGATTTCATCTGCGAGGTCGACGTGCAACCGCTGATGCCGGCGGCGGCCAGGATCACGCCGATCGCGATAAGAGTGTGTTTTGCTGGCAAGCCGCGCTCGGGTCCGATTTGTCGGGTTATTAAGAAATTCCTTACACCAGCGATTCACGACCGGCAATCGGGGCCAACGGGTGGTTTTCGGGTGGCGAGACTCCGGTCGGGATGCCATATTGTTCTGGATATGTACCGGGAGGAATCCCGGATTTGGCCACTTTGCGGAAAGGAACGCATCATGGAAACGACACCTTCGATCACAGCCGGCCACGCAGTGTTAGAAACAGTGATCGGCTTCATGGGCATCGCCTGGAGCGAAAAGGGCCTGATCCGGCTCTGCCTGCCCGAACGCAGCCGCGAGGCGGTGGAGCGGCGGCTGATGCGCCATGCCGGCGTTTCCGCCTCCACCACCCAGCCGCCATGGGTCGTCGACCTGATCGCCTCGATCAAGGCCTATGCCGCCGGCGAGGATGTCGACTTCACCGGCGTACCGGTCGATCTCGACGGGATAGACGACTTCCGCCTTGCCATCTACGACGCGGCGCGAAAGCTCGGCTACGGCGAAACCACCACCTATGGCGAACTGGCCAAACGCGCCGGCCATGGCGGTCTGCCGCGCGAAACCGGTGCTGCCCTTGGCGCCAATCCGGTGCCGCTGGTCATTCCCTGCCATCGCATCCTTGCTGCCGGCGGCAAGATCGGCGGCTTTTCGGCACCCGGCGGCTCGAACACCAAGGAGAAGATGCTGGCTATGGAAGGCGTGCGCGTCGGCCCGCCGCCACCGGCGCAGGTTTCCTTCGGATTCTGAACCAGGCGTGCCCAAGAGGCGCCAAGACAAGCACCAATAAGGCGCCTAGTCGTTGTGGAAGAAGCGCCGGTGGAAATGTCGATCATAGTCCGGCCGCTTGCAGGTATAGACCGGACAGGATTTCGTGTCGGCGCTCGGCACATAGGCGCGTGTCCTCACCTCGCCCATGGTGCAGAACTGCTCGCTCTGCACATAGCGGTCATAGAGCGGCAGGCCCGGCACCCGCGTCGACTGGTAACGCAGGATGACGGCGCCGTGGCGCGCGATCGTCGACTGCACACGCCCGCAGCTCATACGCGTCGGGTCATAGCGCGAGATCGCCTGCGCCTGGGCGGCCACCAGCGTCAGGCAGGCGGCAAGCAGAATGATTTTCATGGTCCTCTCCCCCAAGCTCTTCCCGGATTGAACACCGCCGGGGCCCGATCCTGTTGCGACGCTCTCACGCGATTGGGGCGGCCATTGGGCGGCATCCTGATCACGGCCTTCTCACGCAGTCTTGTTTTTCGTGCGAAAGCAGCCTATATGCCTTCCATTGATATTTCGGCCGATCGATCCGGGCCTCGCGATAATCGCGTTTGCTGACGTCTATCTCCAAAATCTCGATGCACACCGGCTGGACTTCGGTCCGGTCAATCTAAAGCAAATGTGAAGGACTATCTAAATGGCAACTGGAACGGTCAAGTGGTTCAACGCCACCAAGGGCTTCGGCTTCATCCAGCCTGACGCGGGCGGCGCGGACGTATTCGTCCACATCTCCGCTGTCGAGCGTGCTGGACTGTCGACCCTGGTCGAAGGCCAGAAGATCAACTTCGAGATCGAGCAGGACCGCCGCACTGGCAAGTCGTCCGCTGGATCTCTGAGCAAGGCAGCCTGATTTTGCGAATGGCGCGCGCCSGGCGAGAGCCCGGGGCGCGCGGCAAGTCACGGATGTACTGACAGTCGCGCGAGAAGCGCGCCGGAGCGGAAAGACCCGACAGACTGGATCAGCAGATAGCTGCCAGCCCGGACCGGACGTTCCCGATCAGGCTACCGAAAATGGGAAGGCGGGATTTATCCCGCCTTTTTGCTTGTCTGGGGTTCAGCGTCCTTCTCCCACGGGGAGCTGAGGCGTGGTCCGCGCAGCGGACGAAAAGCCAATTGCTTGGCTTTTCGAATGACGAACGCCCGGCAGGGGCTGTGCTAACGCCTCAAGAGTAACGACCGCAGCCCCAAACACAACGAAGTCTGGCGCCGCCCATCATCTGGCTCCCCGTAAACGGCGGGGCTATCGCATATGGCGCTCCCCCACTCCGTCTCGGCTTCGCCGAGCCACCTCTCCCCCACATTCGTGGGGGAGAGGAAATGCCAACCGCCGGGGTCGCAGCCTTGAAAGGCTTGGGTTTCCTCTCCCCCATGGACATGGGGGAGAGGTGGSCGCGCAGCGGCCGGAGTGGGGGGCTGGCGCCGCCATATGCGATTGCCCTGCCGTAAAACGGAGAGAGGGACGCTGTGCTGCCGCTTTCGCCAATCGCCAACGTTGCTCACCCCACCCAGTCCATCGGCACATGTCCGGGATCCGCTTCCACCCGGCCAAGCCAGTCCGCCACCGCTGGATAGGCATCAAGCTGGAAGCCGCCCTGCTCTGCCGTATGCGTATAGGCATAGAGCGCGATGTCGGCGACGCTGTAGGCGCCGCCAGCGAAGAACGCGTTGGTTTCCAGAAATTTGTTCATCACGCCGAGCGCCTTGTTGCCGCGCTCCAGCGTCACCGCCAGCCGCTCCGGCGTCGCATCCCGGGCGCGTTCGGGAAAGGTCAGCAGCGCCTTGCGCACTGCGATATAGGGCTCGTGGCTGTATTGCTCGAAGAACAGCCATTGATAGGCCAGTCCCCGTTGATATCGGTCCGCCGGCAGGAAGCGCGTGCCCTCGGCGAGATAGAGCAGGATGGCGTTGGATTCGGCCAGCCGCCGGCCGTCGTCGAGTTCGAGCAGCGGCACCATGGCGTTCGGGTTCTTGGCGACATAGTCCGCTTTTCGCGTCTCACCCGTATGCGAACTCACCTCGACATTGGTGAAGGCGAGGCCAAGCTTGGCCATCAGCAGGCGCGGCTTGTAGCAATTGCCGCTGTCGATCATGCTGTAGAGTATCATTGCCGTGCCCCCGTGCGCTGCCTCAGCCGGCGCGATTATCGCAGCGGCCGCGTGCTCAACCAATGATTTGTTTTGGCACGACCATCAGCGCCGCTGATGAAAGCGTCCTTCTCCCCGTTTACGGGGAGAGGTGCCCGGCAGGGCGATGAGGGGCAGCACGGCGCATCAGGATTTCCCTCTTCGCAGCTGAGCCGTCTAACGCGAAAAGTTGGCGCTGCCCCTCATCTGGCTGCCGCCATCTTCTCCCCGCATAGTGACGGGGAGAAGGACGTTCTCGCCACGGATTTCGCCAACCACAAGCACGCCCTAGCCGAACAGAGGCACAACCTTGCTATCCCTGCCAAGCAGCGTGTCGATGGCGAGCGGCTCTTCGTTGAAGATCGTGCCAGCCAGCGCCGGGCGGGCGAGAAGAAACCCCTGCAGCAGGTCGGCGCCGCCTTCGAGCGCGACGCGCAGGTGGGTGGGCTGCTCGATGCCTTCGACCAGCACCTTGGCGCCACGGTCGTGCAAGGTCGAAACCAGAGGGCGGAAGAACCGTTCGGCGGCGGCATGGCGGCAGAACTCGGCGAACCAGGTGCCGTCGATCTTGACGATGTCGGGGTGGAGCAGGCTGACCCGCTCCTCCGTCGAGTGGCCGGTGCCGAAATCGTCGATGGCGATGCGGATGCCGTCGCGCCGCATTTCGCGCACCAGTCGGATGAGAAGCGCGTCGTCGGCTGCCTGTTCGGTGATTTCGCAGACCAGCATCCCCGGCGCGAGGCCGAAATCGCCGAGATACCTGGTCATCAGCCGGATCTCGGCCAGCGCCCGCCCGGGATGGTCGTTGATCAGCGGATTGTAGTTGAAGAACAGATCGAGCCCATCGACGCCGATGTTATGAAAATTCCTAAGATGAAGCACCCGGCACATGGTCTCGACAAACAGCCGGTCGGAAGCGGCGACGCTTTCGAAAAACACCTTCGGCGCGCCGGGGCGGCCGGCACGGTGCGGCTCGATCAGCGCTTCGACCGCGACAGCGTGAAGGAAGCGGCCGCGCGGCGCGAAAATCGGCTGATAGGCACTGCGCAGCCGGAACTCGCCATGGATGCCGTATTCGATACCGACTTCGTCGACCTGGATCGCGTTGCCGACATCGCGCCGCCGCTCGCGCCTCATGGCGCCACCCTGCGCCCGAAGGCTTTCGCCGGCCGTGTCGCATGCGGTGAGGCCGGTTGGACAGGCGCGGCTTCAACGGCCGCAGCGGCGGCCTGCTGCTTGGATTTGCCGAAGACACGAAAGCTTGTCGGCGCCAGTTCCGGCCGGGCCAGCACGAAACCCTGCACCATCGACGCTCCCGATTTCTCGGCGAGTTCCAGTTGCCAGCCCTCCTCGATGCCCTCGAACACCGTGCGGATGCCTTGCTGCTCGAAACTTTTCACCATGGTGGTCAACAGCGCGAAGCCGGCGCCGGACTCCATCAGCTGCGTGATCCAGAGGGCGTCGAACTTGACGATGTCAGGCTTCAGCTCCTTGACGCGGTTGATGTCGGAATCATCGGCGCCATAGTCGTCGACGGCGATGCGAAAGCCGTTGGCCCGCAGTGCGGCGACGAAACTGTGCAGGGTCTCCTGCGACGCCGAGCGCTGCTCGGTCACTTCGCAGACCACGCGGCGCGGATCGATGCCGGCCTCATGCAGCACCAGCCGCATTTCGCGCAAGGCATTGTCGGCAACGGTGCGCTCGGTGAACACCGACGGGTCGAAATTGACGAAGATCGAGGCCTCCTCCGGCAAGCAGGCGCCGGCGTTCAGAAGATGAAGCGTCCTGGTCAGCGCCTCGACATGCAGGCGGTCGGCGGCCGGACAGGTGCTGAAAAAGCTCATCGGCGATTGCGGCTCGCCGTCGCGGAACGGCCGGATCAGCCCTTCGAACGCCGCCACCGACAGCTTGCCCTCGTTGAAGGCGAAGATCGGCTGGAAGGCGCTTTGCAGCGTGTAGATGCCCCAGACACCGGTGGAGGTGCCGTCGTCCTGACGGATGATGTGGGCAAGCCCTATGCTGCGCGACACGGTTCCTCGCTCCGCAAACTGGCGGTCAAACTGTGATCCTGTCACGCAAGCCTCTACCGCCCGTTAATGAATTTATCGTTGCCGATCACGGGTCCTTGAGGCCTGGATCAGCCGACAATGCTTGCACTGCGCGAAATCATGAGACATGAGAAGCGCCGCGGCCGCTCCTGGCCTGCGCCGACCTTGTTTGGAGATATCCGGTCATGGCCTTTCTCGCCGACGCACTTTCCCGCGTAAAGCCCTCCGCGACCATTGCGGTGACGCAGAAAGCGCGCGAGCTCAAAAATGCCGGCCGTGACATTATCGGCCTCGGCGCCGGCGAGCCGGATTTCGATACGCCCGACAACATCAAGAATGCGGCGATCGAGGCGATCCGCCGTGGTGAAACCAAGTATCCGCCGGTTTCCGGCATCGTGCCGCTGCGCGAAGCGATAGCGAAGAAGTTCAAGCGCGAGAACAATCTCGACTACAAGCCCGAGCAGACCATTGTCGGCACCGGCGGCAAGCAGATCCTGTTCAACGCCTTCATGGCGACACTGAACCCCGGCGACGAGGTCATCATACCGCGCCCCTACTGGGTCAGTTATCCCGAGATGGTGGCGATCTGCGGCGGCACCTCCGTGTTTGCCGACACCTCGATCGACAACGGCTTCAAGCTGACCGCCGCTGTGCTGGAAAAGGCAATCACGCCACGCACCAAATGGCTGCTGATGAACTCGCCGTCGAACCCGTCGGGTGCCGCCTATACCGAGGCTGAACTGCGCGCGCTGGCCGACGTGCTGTTGAAGCATCCGCATGTCTGGACGCTGACCGACGACATGTACGAGCACCTGACCTATGGCGACTTCGTCTTCAAGACCATCGCCGAAGTCGAGCCGAAGCTCTACGAGCGCACGCTGACCATGAACGGCGTGTCGAAAGCCTATGCCATGACCGGCTGGCGCATCGGCTATGCCGCCGGTCCGGTGGCGCTGATCAAGGCGATGGACATGATCCAGGGCCAGCAGACTTCGGGCGCCTGCACCATCGCGCAATGGGCATCGGTCGAGGCGCTCAACGGCCCGCAGGACTTCATCGCCAGGAACAAGGCGATCTTCCAGGGCCGGCGCGATCTCGTCGTGTCGATGCTCAACCAGGCGCGCGGCATAACCTGCCCGTCGCCGGAAGGCGCCTTCTACGTCTATCCGTCCTGCGCCCAGCTGATCGGCAAGAAGACCAAAGCCGGCAGGCTGATCGACACCGACGAAACCTTCTGCTCGGAACTGCTCGAGGCCGAGGGCGTCGCTGTGGTGTTCGGCTCGGCCTTCGGCCTCGGCCCCAACTTCCGCATCTCCTACGCCACTTCGGAGACGCTGCTTGAAGAAGCCTGCACGCGCATCCAGCGCTTCACGGCTTCGCTGACCTGATCGACCCAGTCTTGAAATTGAAAACCCGGCTTCACCGCCGGGTTTTTTGTTGGCAACGACGCCTCCTCACGAGGCTCGGCACTCAGCCGCCATATTGGACTGACGTCACCTCTTCCAGCCAGTCGGCGTGGACACCGTCCAGCGCCTCCTGCATGGCGATATGCGTCATCGCCGATTTCGGCGCCGCACCGTGCCAGTGCTTTTCGCCAGGCGCGAACGAGATGACGTCGCCGGCCCTGATCTCCTGGACCGGCTCGCCCCATGTCTGGGCAAGGCCGGCGCCTGAGGTGACATAGAGCGTCTGGCCAAGCGGGTGCGTGTGCCAGTGGGTGCGTGCGCCCGGCTCGAAGCTGACCAGCGTGGCCCGCAGCCGCGCCGGCGCCTCCTTCTCGATGATCGGCGTCTGCAACACGCGGCCGGTGAAATACTTTTCCGGCGCTATGATGGTCGGCACGCTGCCGCAGGCAATGATCTTCATCGGGGGTAATCCTGGAACTGGTGACGCGGCCGGCGACAGACGCCGCCCGACATGTGACGAAAAATGCATTCTCGGCCGATATCATCCCAGGCGCAACCGGCCGTTTCGCGCACCGCCGCAAGATCTTAACAGCTGCGCACTAGCCCTGAGCCCGCATTTCAAGGGGCGATGAGATGAGCATATTGGCGACGATCAGGGATCACAGCGGCCGGATCTACCGCGGCATCCAGTTGCTGCTTCTGATCAGCATCGGCGCTGCGGTGCTTGGCGCGGTCGACCTGTCGCGGGACCTGCCCTCCAGCAGCGCCTTCGCGGTCTCGATCCTCGCCACCAGCCTGGCCCTGCTGGCCCTGATGTATATGCGCAGCAGCGTCGTCCATCGCTTGCGGTCGGCCGCCGCCGCAGAGGAGGAAAAGCATCATTTCCTGACCAGGGACGCGATGACCGGGGCATGACCCGCCGCTATTTCCTCGAAGCGCTGCACGACAGTCTCGGTAGCATGCGCGACCGGCGCGATGCGACCTTGCTGTTGATCGACGTCGATCACTTCAAGCAGCTCAACGACACGTTCGGACATCAGTTCGGCGACCTCGCTCTGGCGCATCTGGTCAAGACGGCCGAGCGCGTCTTTGCCGGTGGCATGGTCGGACGGCTCGGCGGCGACGAATTCGGCGTCATCGTCCCGCACAACGATCTCGCCATCATCAACAAGAAAGTCAGGCGCTTGCTGGATGCCATGCGGGCCGGGAAATCGCATGAGGGCAAGACCATCCCGCTGTCCATTTCCGTCGGCGTGGCGCTGGCGCCGGCACATACCTCGAACACCACGGAACTGATGCTGGTCGCCGACCTGGCGCTCTATGAAAGCAAGGCGGCGGGCCGTGGCCGCGTCACCGTGTTCGACGAGGAGATGCTGTCCGACAAGCGCTATCGTCGCCTGGTCGAGCGGGAGTTGCGCGCGGCGGTCTATCTCGGCGAACTGGAGCTGCACTACCAGCCAATCGTCAATCCGAACAGTTCCACCTGTGGCTTCGAAGGGCTGATCCGCTGGCGCCATCCGGTTCGTGGTCTGATCTCGCCGGCCGAGTTCATTCCGATCGCCGAACGCTCGACCCTGATCGACATGCTCGGCGAGTGGGTGTTCAAGCGGGCCTGCGCCGATATCAGCCATTTCCCGGGACGCCGCATATCGATCAACGTCTCCGGCGAACAGCTGAAGCGTGACGAGATCGTCACCATGTGCGATCGCGTGCTGAAGGAAACCGGCCGTTCCGCCGCGCAATTCGTCATCGAGATCACAGAGACGGTCGCGACCGCCGCCACGCCCGAAATCCTGCGACGCCTCGAAGGGTTGCGCGGCCTCGGCTTCCACATCGCGCTCGACGACTTCGGCACCGGCCATTGCGGCTTCAACTATCTGAAGACTTTGCCCATCGACAGCATCAAGATCGACCGCTCCCACATCCGCAGCCTCGCCCATGACCAGGTGGCGCAGATTTTCGTTTCGGCGCTCGCCCAGATCGCACGCATCCAGGACGTCACCATCGTCGCCGAGGGCGTCGAGACGCAAGAGGAATTCGCCCTGGCCAAGGCCGCCGGATGCAATCGTTTCCAGGGCTATTTCTTCGGCTGGCCGGCGCCGCGCGACAAGCTTGGTCCGTTGCGCGCCGTCCATGCCGAGCCGCTGGCGCTGAGCGCCTGAGGCGATGGCCGAAGAATTTCTATTTTTCTTGCCCTGCCGGCAAACAAGTGGGACGATGGCTTCGGGCAGGTGGCCAAACCAAAAGAACCCCGCCCGCGACGGTCGAACAGGCCGGCCGCCGCTCAGGACCGATTGACCACGCCTGAACCATGCATGCCAGTCGGTCCTACGGGAAACGCCTGAGTGGAGGTCAGTCATGGGTACTCGCGCCGGAGGACGACGCACGGGACCGAAATGCATTGCCATAATCGGTCCCTTCGCCAGCGGTAAGACGACACTTCTCGAAGCCATATTGGCCCGCACGGGCTCAATCCCCCGACAAAACCCCGTCTCATCGGGCAACACCGTTTCAGATCATTCGCCAGAGGCGCGGGCCCACGCGATGAGCGTCGAGGCGACCTTCGCCACCACCGAATTCATGGGCGAGCAGCTTACTTTCGTCGATTGTCCCGGCTCCATCGAATTCTCCTTCGAGGCCGAGCCGGTGCTGGCCGCCTGCGACCTCGCCGTGGTCGTTGCCGAGGCCGACGAAAAGAAGATCCCTGCCCTGCAGCTGATCATGCGCAGGCTCGACGATCTCGGCGTGCCGCGCATCCTGTTCCTCAACAAGGTCGACAAGGCAATCGCCGGCGTGCGCGACACGCTGAAGATGCTGCAGCCAGCCAGCGCCGTGCCGCTGCTGTTGCGCCAGATTCCGCTGCGCAAGGATGGCGTCGTCATCGGCTCGATCGATCTGGCGCTGGAACGCGCCTACATCTATCGCGAATATGCCGAAAGTGAAGTGGCCGAGATACCTGGCGATGACAAGGCACGCGAACTGGAGGCGCGCTTCTCCATGCTGGAGACGCTGGCCGATCATGACGACCAACTGATGGAACAACTGCTCGAGGAGATCGAGCCGCCCAAAGACGCCATCTTCGACGACCTCGCCGCCGATCTGCGCGATGGCGCGGTGACGCCGGTGCTGATCGGCACCGCCGAGAAAGGCAACGGCGTGCTGCGCCTCTTGAAGGCGATCCGCCACGACGCGCCCGACATCGAGGCGACCCGCAAGCGGCTCGGCGCGCCCGACGGCGCGGCCACCGTGGCTCAGGTGATGAAGACCATCCACACGCCGCATGGCGGCAAGCTGTCGGTGTCGCGCATCCTGTCCGGCCAGGTCGTCGACGGCTCCGAACTCTGGCTGCCTGGCGGCAACACGGCGAAGGTTTCCGGCATCTACCGAATGCTCGGCAAGGACCAGTTCAAGCTCACCATCGCCAAGGCCGGCGACACGGTGGCGCTGGGCAAGCTGGATGAGGTCAAGACCGGCCAGACGCTGAGTTCGGCCAAGGGCGGCATCAAGCCGCTGCTTGAGTTCGAGCCGCCGCAGCCGGTCTTCGCTTTCGCGCTGCGCCCCAAGGAGCGCAAGGACGAAGTGAAGATGTCGGCCGCCATCCAGCGGCTGGCGGAGGAAGACCCCTCGCTCAGTCTGCGTCACAACCAGGACTCAGCCGAGACCGTGCTGTCGGGCCATGGCGAGATGCATCTGCGGGTCGTGCGTGAGCGGCTGGAAGGCAAGAACCAGATCCCGGTCGAAGGTCATGCGCCGGCGGTGCCCTATCGCGAGACGATCCGCAAATCGGCGCAGCAGCGCGGCCGTCACAAGAAACAGTCTGGCGGCCATGGCCAGTTCGGCGACGTGGTGATCGAGATCAAGCCGCTGCCGCGCGGCTCCGGCTTCCAGTTCACAGACACCATCACCGGCGGCGTCGTGCCGAAGACCTATATCCAGTCGGTCGAGACAGGCGTGCGCGACTATCTGAAGTCGGGCCCGCTCGGCTTTCCCGTCGTCGATGTAGCCGTCAACCTCTCGGACGGCTCCTACCACGCGGTTGATTCCTCCGACATGGCCTTCCAGATGGCGGCCAGACTGGCGATGAAGGAAGGCATGGCCGCCTGCTCGCCGGTGCTTCTGGAACCGGTGATGAAGGTCGAGATCGTAACGCCCTCCGACGCGACCTCGAAGATCATCGCGCTCATCCCGCAGCGGCGCGGCCAGATCCTCGGCTACGATGCGCGGCCTGACTGGCCGGGATGGGATGTTGTCGAGGCAACCATGCCTCAGGCCGAGATCGGCGACCTGATCATCGAGCTGCGCTCGGCGACCGCTGGCGTCGCCAGCTACCGCGCCGTCTTCGACCACATGGCCGAACTCACCGGGCGTCTCGCCGACGAAGCGATGAACGCCAACGGCAAGGCTGCCTGATTCC
The DNA here is from genome assembly GCF_056405075.1 of Mesorhizobium sp. P2_A12. Classification (NCBI taxonomy): domain Bacteria; kingdom Pseudomonadati; phylum Pseudomonadota; class Alphaproteobacteria; order Hyphomicrobiales; family Phyllobacteriaceae; genus Mesorhizobium; species Mesorhizobium sp. P2_A12. Next base: position 109,502 of record NZ_JBFUCU010000002.1, on the reverse strand, counting down.
ATCTTCCCCCTCGAACCTCGGTTCGAGGGGGCAAAATGAAAACGACGCCCGGCGGGGACCGGACGTCGTTTTATTCGCGAACCGTTTCCCGGGAGTAAAACGGAAGGTCCGCCGCATCTGGCGCCGCCGAGCTTCGGCGGCGGAAAAGGTTCGGACGCGGTAGCCGCCTGAGCCCGGGCCGTTCGAGTGATGCCCCCATCTCCCGCACGACCACACCGCGTCCTATGGTCTGGATAGCACGTGTCGGGCGTCCATGTCATGTTACCTGAGGTTACATGTCACTGTTACGTGGCAATTCTGATGAATTTTTGAGTTGCTCCCGCAAGGCCCAGGCAACAAAAAAGCCGGATCAACGAAGATCCGGCTGAGTTTGATTGGAAGTGCCTGTTAAGGCTAACCTCCAGAGGGGAACACTCTAGGGCGCTAATGGGAGGAGAACGCGCCCAGGAGATGATCTATATATGTGCTCATCATGCCCAAGAAACAAGCATCTATTTTGCAACACACGCATGCAAAAAGACGCAGGCTGTGGTCTAACCCATATCCGAGACCAATAGGACCAGCAAAATCAGCGAAACGGAGCGCCAGGCGCTGCGATTCACACTACAGAATCGCCAATCGCGATCGATTTCTGTGCCCAAATGCCAAAACCGCGCAATGATGTGGAAGCAGGCAGTAGCCGTTCATTTATCAGGCAATCAAGGAGGAAGCACCCAATGCGGACGTTTTCGGCGATCGCCGGCAGCGCGGCGTTCTTCATCGCCGCACCCGGCGTGGTTGCCGGGCTGGTGCCCTGGCTGCTGACCGATCATTGGAGCTTGCCATGGTCGAGCCTGCCGGGCTTTGTGCCTGTTGGCGGACTGCTGATCGTCACCGCGATCGCTGCACTGCTGCATGCCTTCGGCCGCTTTGCGCTCGAGGGGTTGGGCACGCCCGCTCCGGTTGCGCCGACCGAGAGACTGGTGATCGGCGGCATCTACCGCCATGTCCGCAATCCGATGTATGTCGCGGTGCTGTCGATCATCCTCGGCCAGGCGCTGCTGTTCTCGAGTTGGACGCTTGCCGCCTACGCGATCATCGGCGCGGTCGCCATGGTATCGTTCGTCCGGCTCTACGAGGAACCGACATTGGCCCGCCGCTACGGCGCGCAATACGAGGCCTATCGCCGCGCCGTGCCCGGCTGGCTGCCGCGGCTGACGCCTTGGCGGGGGCGATTCTAAAACAGGATGAAGACCAGAAAGTCGAACGCCAGGGGTGGATCAGAAAGACCAGCTACGCGCCTTGGCGATGATGAAATCGCGAAAGACATGCAGCTTGGCCTGGTTCTTCATCGCGTCCGGATAAGCGAAATAGGTGTCGAAGGACGGCACCTCGGTCTCCGGCAACAATTGCACCAGCTCGGAGTCCTTGCTGATCACATAGTCGGGCAGCATGGCGATGCCGGCGCCGCCCTGCACCGCGCGCTTGATCGACAATATGTCGTTGATCTGCAGCGTCGGCACCCTTTGTCCGCCTTCGAAATCGCCAATCGTTTCCAGCCAGTTCAGCTCCGACAGATGCGATGGCACCGGCACGCCGAAGGTGACGATGCGATGGCTCTTCAGCTCGGCCACCGAAGCCGGCTTGCCGTGCTTGGCGACATAGGTGGGCGAGGCATAGAGGTGGAAGTGCACGGTGAACAGGCGGCGCTGGATCAGGTCCGGCTGCTGCGGCTGGCGCAGCCGGATGGCGCAATCGGCCTGGCGCATGGTCAGGTCGAGTTCCTCGTTGGCGAGGATCAGCTGCAGGCTGATTTCGGGATAGAGCTCGATGAACTCCTGCACCCGCTCGGTCAGCCAGCCGGCGCCCAGCCCGACGGTGGTCGTCACCCTGAGCACGCCGGACGGGCGATCCTTGGTCTCGGTCAGCCGCGACTTGATGGTTTCGAGCTTCATCAGCACGTCATGCGCCGTGCGGAACAGCATTTCGCCCTGCTCGGTCAGCACCAGCCCGCGGGCGTGGCGGTTGAACAGCGGCACGCCGACATCATGTTCGAGCGCGCTAACCTGCCGCGAGATCGCCGATTGCGACAAATGCAACGTCTCGGCCGCATGGGTAAACGACCCTGCCTCCGCCGCAGCGTGAAACACGCGTAGCTTGTCCCAGTCCAACGCCATGCTACCCCTCATTCTGTTTTGGCGTCTGAATGAAAAATCAGGCTTTTACACGGCGTTTCTAAGTCGCCTTCTGAACTCTTTATTCCGCCGCTTCGCGGTGCACTTCGATGCCGGCCAGATACTTCTCCGCCTCGAGTGCAGCCATGCAGCCGAGCCCCGCCGCGGTCACCGCCTGGCGGTAGATGTCGTCGGTCACGTCACCCGCCGCAAACACGCCGGGAACGTCGGTGCGGGTCGAATCCGGCGCCGTCCAAAGATAGCCGTTCGGCTTCTGCTTCAGCTTGCCGGCAAACAATTCGACCGCCGGCGCGTGGCCGATGGCCACGAACACGCCGTCGACCTTGAGATGCGTTTCCTGGCCAGTCACCGCATGCTTGAGCTTCAGCCCTTCGACCGAAGGCGGCAAGGGCGCCTTGCCGGGACGGCCGGTGATCTCGTCGACGACCGTGTCCCAGATGACGCGGACATTGTCCTTCTTCAGGAGCCGCTCGCGCAGGATGCGCTCGGCGCGGAAATCGCTGCGCCTGTGGATGACCGTCACACTCTTGGCGAGGTTCGACAGGTAGAGTGCCTCTTCCACCGCCGAATTGCCACCGCCGACCACCGCGACATCCTTGCCGCGGTAGAAGAAGCCGTCGCAGGTGGCGCAGGCCGAGACGCCAAAGCCCATGAAGGTCTGTTCGGTGGGAATGCCGAGCCATTTGGCCTGCGCGCCGGTGGCGATGATCAGCGCGTCCGCGGTGTAGGTGGTACCGGAATCGCCCTTGGCGCGGAACGGCCGCACATTGAGGTCGACCTCGGTGATGATGTCGTTGATGATGTCAGTGCCGACGTGTTCGGCCTGCTTCAGCATCTGCTCCATCAGCCACGGACCCTGGATGGGGTCGGCGAAGCCGGGATAGTTCTCGACATCGGTGGTGATCATCAGCTGCCCGCCCTGCTGCAGGCCTGCGACCAGCATCGGCTTCAGCATGGCGCGGGCGGCGTAGACCGCTGCCGTATAGCCGGCGGGGCCGGAGCCGATAATGAGAACAGGCGCGTGCTTGGTGGTCATCTGGAAGCCTCTGCGGAGGGCTGCCGGCAATTGCGGCATGGAAAACTCGTCGATATCGCGCGTAATGTAAGTGTTGCCCACGGCGCCAGCAAGGCAGGTTGGCATTCGTCCCCGGAAAGCTTTGTCGCACCCCCGTCGCCGCTTGATCGGCCGAAATATTCCGAGCGAGGGATGGAATGGACAGCGAAGTCGCTTAATTACAAGATCACGCAAGATTCTTGCGTATTGCCCCTGACTTATCGAGAGCCCTCATGCCGCTCAAGGCCGATCTCGACGCCATCGACTGGAAGATCCTGCGCGAGCTTCAGGCCGATGGCCGCATGACCAATGTCGAACTGTCGAACCGCGTTGGCATTTCGGCGCCGCCGTGCCTGCGCCGCGTCAAGCGGCTGGAGGAAGCCGGCATCATTCGCGGCTACCGCGCCTTGCTCAACGCGCCGGCGCTCGGCCTCGATGTCGTTGCCTTCTGCCTGATCGGCCTGCATCACCAGGCCGACGCCGAACTGCGCACCTTTGCAGAGCGCACCCGCGGCTGGCCGATCGTGCGCGACGCCTGGATGGTATCGGGGGAATCCGATTTCCTGCTGCACTGCGTGGCGAGCGACCTGGGGGCCTTCCAGACCTTCGTCATCGAGGAGCTGACTTCGACCCCGAATGTCGACACGGTGCGCACCGCGCTCACCATCCGCCGGGTCAAGGACGAAGGGCTGGTCTCGTTTGCACAGCCTTGAGGCTGGTCGACGGCAGCACCACATCGTCCCCGCTCGATGCGAATTCCCGGCTTCGCCATACCAGAGCCGCTTTCGCATTCGACAGGCTCTGGTGTAGAAAGCCGGAGCGTTCTGACGGACGTGGCCGCTTTGTTGGTTTCCTAAGGCAATTTCAGGAAAGTGTGACGGGTTTTTCGACAGGGATTGCGTAACAACAGATGGCGCAAGCGGCGTAATTTCACAGAACAGTGTGCTGTAGAGTGGGATCATGACTCGATTTTCTAGCCCGGTTTCGGCGCTCATCATCTGCATGAACGAAGCCGACATGATCGGCCCCTGCCTGGAGAGCGTCGACTTCTGCGCCGACATCGTCGTCGTCGATTCAGGTTCGACGGATAACACCCTGGACGTCATTCAGGAGTTCATCGCCAAGGGCTACCCGATAAGGCTGTTTCACAACGATTGGCCGGGTTTCCCACGTCAGCGGCAATTCGCGCTTGATCAAGCCACGCAGCCATGGTGCCTTTCGATTGAAGCCGATGAGGCCGTCGAGGACCTGCTCAGGCGGTCGATCGTGACCGTGACGCAGCCTCACAACGAGGCCATCGACGGATGGTTCGTAAGACGGCGCGACAAGCTGAAAGGCTATGGCTATGCGCACCGCTGGGTGCTGCACAACAGGCTGCTGCGTCTGTTCCGCCGCGACAGGGCCACCATGGACATTGACCTGCGGGTCCATGAATCGTTCGAGGTGCCGGGCGAAACCGGTACGATTGAAAATGGCGTGTTGCTGCATCGCCGCGAAATGACTGTCGCGGAGGATCTGGCAAGGGCCAACACCTACTCCAGCCTCAAGGTTGCCACGCTGGTCGAGAGAGGCAAGAAGCCAGGCTTGATAAGGCTGGTCCTGTCGCCGCTCGGCAATTTCCTGAAATTCTACCTGGCCAAGCGCTACTTCCTGTGCGGCCGGCATGGCTTCGTCTATTCGATGATGGTGATGGTGTATTCGTTCGCCACCGAGGCCAAGCTTTATGAAGCTTCACGAGACAACGATCCGACTTGAGACCGCCACGGATGGTGCTTGAGCACGATCAAATCTTGTCCGAAACCGGATTCCACTTTTCGAGATCATGACACGGTGCCGAGTGCCGCTATTGCGGCGAGCAGGCCACCCAAATCCTCGTGGTCGCGCCAGGGCTCGACTGTAAAGCCCGATTGAACGGCCGCTTCGCCGTCGACCAGCCAGCCCTGCGAGAGGCCGGCGCGCTGTCCCGCCTCCATGTCCGCCGGCTTGTCGCCAACGATCAGCGAACGCCGCAGATCGAGCCCCAGACATTTGGCCGCCTCCAGCAGCATGCCGGGATTGGGCTTGCGCATCGGATGATCGGCGATCGCAAGCGGCCCCTCGCCCGCCTCGTGATAGGCGCAGGCAAGGACCATATCCACGAACGCGTTGTCGGCGCTCAGCAGGTCGAGCACACGGCCATTGACGGCGGCGAAATCGCTCCAGCCGTAGTAGCCGCGCGCGATGCCCGACTGGTTGGTGACGATGATGACGGGAATGCCGGCCCGATTGGCCGCACCGATCGCAGCGGCGATATCCTCGCGCAGCACCATTTCGGCCGGGTCATCGGGATAGCCGGTGTCGAGATTGATGGTGCCGTCGCGGTCGAGAAACAGCGCAGGCGTACCGGTCGGAAAAATCCTGCTGTCGATCCGCTCGACCCACAGTCCGGGCTCCTGGAGCGGATAGGGTTCGGGCTTCACGACCACGTCCCGTCAGCCATTGCTGAGACGCGCTTCGACCACTTCGCACAGATGATGATAGAGGCACAGATGCCCCTGCTGGATGATCGGGGTCGAGGTCGAGGGCACGTTGAGCAGGATGTCCGATAGCGGCTTGAGCTTGCCGCCGGTGTCGCCGGTCAGGCTGATCACCGTCATGTCCATCATCCGCGCCTGCTCGGCAGCGGCGAGAATGCTCGGCGAATTGCCGCTGGTCGAGATTGCCAGCAGCACGCCGCCCGCCGAGCCATGCGCCTCGACCTGGCGCGAAAACACCGTGTCGAAGCCATAGTCATTGCCCCAGGCGGTCAGCACCGCGGCATTGGCCGGCAGTGCGATGACATTGTAGGCCTTGCGCTCCTTGAGGAAGCGGCCGACCAGTTCGCCGGCGATGTGGATGGCATCGCTGGCCGAGCCGCCATTGCCGCAGATCAGCAAGGCTTTGCCCTGCGAAAGAGCCGTCACGATGGCGCTCACCGCCCGCTCCATCTCGCTCGTCAGGTCGCGCTCGACCATGGCGGAAATCGCGGCCGCCGAGCGGACCAAGTAGTCGTTCAGGTCAGACATGAATTCCTCAGCTTGTGGTACCGCCGGCGCGCAATTTGCCGATGGTGTTGGTGGTGCTTTTGCCGGCGACGAGATCGATCAGCACGACGCGGCCGCCCGCCTTCCGCACCACATCGGCACCGACCACGGTGTCGATCGTGTAATCGGCGCCCTTGACCAGCATGTCGGGCAGCAGCGCTTCGATCAGCGCCAGGGGCGTGTCCTCCTCGAACACCACGACCGCATCGACCGAGGCAAGGGCGGCGAGCACGCAGGCGCGGTCATGCTGGTCGTTGACCGGCCGCCCGGCGCCCTTCAGCCGCCGCACCGAAGCATCGCTGTTGAGGCCAAGCACCAGCCGGTCGCACTGGCTGCGCGCCGCATGCAAGAGACTGACGTGGCCGGCATGCAGGATGTCGAAGCAGCCATTGGTGAAGCCGACGCTCAAGCCCTCCTCCTTCCACGCCGCGACCATGCGCGCGGCCGACGTAGCGTCGAGGATGGCATCCTTGTGGGCGGTCGGCCCGTGCGAACGGAACAGCGCACCGGTGAGTTCCTCGACCGTCAGCCGCGCGGTGCCGCGCTTGCCCACCACGACGCCGCCGGCGGCATTGGCGATCGATGCCGCCGCGACAGGGTCGGCACCGGCCGCCAGCGCCAATGCAAAACTCGCGATCACCGTGTCGCCGGCGCCCGAAACGTCGAACACTTCGCGCGCCTGGGTGGCGATATGGCGCGCCTCGGTCGGGTCGACCACGCTCATGCCCTTTTCGCTGCGCGTCGCCACGACGAAATCGAAGCCATGCGCTGAAATCAGCTGGCGTGCCGCCGCCACGATCTCGTCATCGGCGAACACCGCATGGCCGACAGCTTCGCCAAGCTCCTTGCGATTTGGGGTGATGGCGGTCGCCCCGGCATAGCGCGCATAGTCGCGGCCCTTCGGATCGACCAGCACCGGCTTTCCCGCATCACGGCAGATGGCGATCAAGTCGCCGGCGACGCCGTCGAGCAATATGCCCTTGCCATAGTCGGACAGGACGACGATGTCGGCGCGCGTCAGCGCCGCGCGGAAATGCCGGATCAGATCGTCGCGCTCCGCAACATCGAGCGGCTTGATCTCCTCTTCGTCGAAGCGCAGCACCTGCTGGTTGAGCGCGCTGAAGCGGCTCTTGGACGAGGTCATGCGGCCACGCGCCTGCGCCAGGCCGGCGGTGTCAGCGCCGAGTTCGCGCAGCATGCGCACGAGATTGTTGCCGGCAGCATCAGTGCCGATTACCGACACGGGAACAGCGGATGCGCCGAGCGAGACGATGTTGGCGACGACATTGCCTGCGCCGCCCATCGTCGAGGTTTCGCCGCGCCCGTGCAGCACCGGGATCGGCGCTTCCGGCGAGATCCGCTCGATGACGCCGTTGACGAACCGGTCGAGGATGAAGTCGCCGACCACCAGCACGGTGGCCTGGCCGAACCGCGCAATGGCGCGGTGCAGGGGTTCGGGAGAAGGCGGATTGTGCTTGATCATGTCACTGGCAACGCGTGGAAAAGGCCGATTTCAACCTTGCGGGTAATCATCAATTGAAGGGCCGGTTCGTTCATGGCGAAGCCGATATACCGCAAATCCACGCAGCGCAACGGCTGGCCATCACCACGATGGCCGGGCGATCAGGTCTTCTGCAGGGCGACATGGACACCCAGCCCGACCAGCACCGCCCCACCGGCCCGCTGCATCAGGCGCTGTGCACGGCTCGAACGCCGCAAGCGGCCGATCACGGCACCGGCCAGGAACACGCAGACGATATCGGCCGAAGAGAACATCAGATTGACGATGGTGCCCAACACGACGAACTGCAGCCAGACCGGTAGCGCCGCCGAGGTATCAATGAACTGCGGCAGGAAGGCCATGAAGAAGATCGCCGTCTTGGGATTGAGCACCTCGACGGTGATGCTCTCGAAAAAGGCGCGCCGCGCCGATTTCCGCTCGATCGCGGGCAGCGCCATGTCACCCTCGACGCGCTTGCGGAACAGCAAAACGCCGAGCCAGATCAGATAGAGCGCGCCGACGAGCTTGACCGCCAGGTAGAGCGGCGGCACAGCGTGAAACAGCACCGACAGGCCTGCGGCAGCGGCAAAGACATGCACATAGCCGCCCAGATGAATGCCAAGTGCTGCCGTCAGGCCGGACCAGCGGCCGCGCGCCATCGTCTGCGCGGCGGCGTAGAGCATGGCCGGGCCGGGAATGTAGGCGAAGATCGCCGTGGTGGCGAAAAACGCGATGAGCAGTTCGGTCGACGGCATTCTTTGTCCTCACGATCATGCCAGGCGGCACAAATCGACTGAAGCGGAAGCTTTGCGGCGCCACTGTGACATCCGCTTCGCTGCCTGCTTTATCGACAGCCCACCCCGCCTCCCTTATAAGGGCCGGAATCGGCAAGCGAAACGCGTATCAGGGCCAACAACATGATCATCGTCACGGGCGGCGCCGGCATGATCGGCTCCAACATCGTCGCCGCGCTGAATGCCGAAGGCCATGACGACATCCTGGTCATCGACGACCTCACCGATGGCCACAAGATCGCCAATCTCGCCGATCTGCGCATCGCCGACTATCTCGACAAGGACGATTTCCTGGGCCGTATGGAGGCTGGCTCGTTCGGCCGCATCGAGGCCGTGTTCCACCAGGGCGCCTGCTCGACCACCACCGAGTGGAACGGCAAATTCATGATGGAGGTGAACTACGCCTTCTCGAAACGGCTGCTGCATGCCTGCCAGGCGCTGCGCGTGCCCTTCCTCTACGCCTCCTCGGCGTCCGTCTATGGCGGCGGCGCCGATTTTCGCGAAGACCCGGCGCTCGAGCGGCCGCTCAACGTGTATGCCTATTCCAAGAAGCTGTTCGACGACTATGTCAGGCGCACCGTCTTCGACACCGATCATGCGCAGGTTGTGGGCTTGCGCTACTTCAACGTCTACGGTCCGCGCGAGGCGCACAAGGGCGCCATGGCTTCGGTCGCCTTCCATCTGTTCAACCAGGTCGAGCGGGGCGAGAACCCGAAATTGTTCGGGGCCTACGATGGCTTCGGACCGGGCGAGCAAAGCCGCGATTTCATCCATGTCGGTGATGTCGCCGACGTCAATCTGTGGCTGTGGAAGCGCGGATCGAGCGGCATCTTCAACTGCGGCACCGGCCGCGCCCAGCCCTTCCGTGCCATTGCCGAAACCGTCATCGACACGCTGGGCAAGGGCGAGATCGAATTCATCGAGTTTCCCGACCATCTCAAGGGCAGCTACCAGAGCTTTACGCAAGCTGATATGTCCCGTTTGCGCGCGGTCGGTTACAATGGCCAATTCCGGACAGTGGAAACCGGTGTCAGAGACTATGTCGAATGGCTGAAAGCCCAACGATCCTCGTGATCGGCCCACGCTGGGTGGGCGACATGGTGATGGCGCAGTGCCTGTTTTCGGCGCTGAAAGAGCTTCATCCCAACGCCGCGATCGATGTGCTGGCGCCGGCCTGGGCCGCACCGCTGGTCAAGCGCATGCCCGAAATCCGCCAGCAGATCGACTTTCCGCTCAAGCCCGGCGCGCTGGAATTCACCATTCGCCGGCGTTTTGGCCGACTGCTGCGCGGCCGCTACGACATGGCCTATGTCCTGCCGGGCAGCTGGAAATCGGCGCTGATCCCGTTCTTTGCCCGCATTCCGCGCCGTTTCGGCTATTTGCGCGAAATGCGCTACGGCCTGCTGACCGACATCGTGCCGCTGCCCGACAGCGTGAAACGACGCACGGCGCAGGCTTATTTCGGCCTCGCCCAGGGCGGCAATTTCCGGCCGCCACGCCTGACCGTGGACGCGAAGAACCAGGCCGCTCTGCTCGACCGCTTCGGGCTCGCGCCCCAGAAATTCGCAGCGCTGATGCCCGGCGCCGAGTTCGGCCCGGCCAAGCGCTGGCCGAGTGAAAGCTATGCCGGGCTTGCCCGTGATCTTATGGCGAAGGGTTTGAAGGTCGCGCTGTTCGGCTCGAAGAACGACCGCGACGTGGCGGCGGAGATCGCAGCCCTCGCCCCCGGCGTTGTCGACCTCGCCGGCCAGACCCGGTTGGAGGACGCCATCGACCTGATCTCGGCGGCAAGGCTGGCGGTGTCCAACGACAGCGGGCTGATGCATGTCGCGGCGGGAGTCGGCACGCCGATCGTTGCCGTCTACGGCTCGACCTCGCCACAGAATACGCCGCCACTGGCGGAACGGCGCGAACTGGTCTGGCTCGGCCTGTCCTGTTCGCCTTGCCACCAGAAGGTCTGTCCGCTCGGCCACCTCAACTGCCTGAAGACGCTTGAAGTCGAGCAGGTCGTGGCAGCGGCGAAACGCCTGCTGGAAATCCCGGCAGCCGCATGAAGGTCCTCATCGTCAAGACGTCGTCGATGGGCGACGTCATCCACACCTTTCCGGCCGTCGAGGATGCCCGCCTTGTCAGGCCCGACATATCCTTCGACTGGTGCGTGGAAGAGGCATTCGCCGGCATCGTGGCGTTGCATCCGGCGATCGACAGGATCCACACGGTGGCGATCCGGCGCTGGCGCAAGACATTGCTCGACGGCGGCACATGGCGCGAAGCGGCCGCCTTGCGCCGCACCCTGCGCGACTGCCGCTACGACCTCGTCATCGATGCGCAAGGACTGCTGAAATCAGCCTTGGTGGCACGACAGGCCGGCGCGCCGATAGCTGGCTTCGACCGGTCGAGCGCGCGCGAACCTTCTGCGTCGCTGGTCTACGACGTCACCTACGCCGTGCCGCACGACCTGCACGCCATCGAGCGCACCCGGCGGCTGTTTGGGCTGGCGCTCGGCTATCAGCCCGATCTTTCGAGGCTGGACTCCGGCATTGTCCCGCCGCCCGACAGTCTTGTCGGCATCTCCGGAAAAATCGCGTTCCTGCTGCACGGGACCAGCCGCGAAGACAAGAAGTGGCCGGTCCAAGACTGGATCGAAACCGCCCGCCTGCTGGTCGAAAGGGAAACGACGCCGGTCACCACATGGTCGAACGAGCGCGAAAAGGCCGTCGCCGAAGCGATCGCCGGGGCTGTTCCGTCAACGGTCGTGGTGCCCAAATCGCCGCTCTCCGACATCGCCGCGATCATCGGCCGCTCGACGCTGGTCATTGGCGCCGACACCGGGCTAACCCATCTCGCCAGCGCCTTCGGCCTGCCGACGGTTGCGGTTTTTCTTGCCACCGAGCCCGGCCTCACCGGCCCGCGCGGGCCATACGCATCAACGCTTTTGGCCGCACCTGGGGACCATTTAACGCCGGGGCAAGTGGTGGCGGAGGCAGAGAGGCTGCTGGAGCGTAGCCAGGCGGATTGATTTATTCAATCAATTCAATTGGAAAGGTTAGTGCTGCCCCTCATCCGCCTTCCGGCACCTTCTCCCGTATAGTGACGGGGAGAAGGGAGCAGAGCGCAAAGTTGGCGGATGTTTGCGAACGCTGAAAATTGGCGAAATCATCGGTGAAGGCGTCCTTCTCCCCGTCACTATACGGGGAGAAGTGCCCGGCAGGGCGATGAGGGGCAGCGCCAGCCTTGGCTTGAAAAGCAGATCGGCGCTTCTCAAATCCCCTAGATAAACTGCACCTGGACGATCTCATAACCCCTAGCGCCGCCTGGCGCGTTGACCTCGATGGCGTCGCCGACTTCCTTGCCGATGAGCGCGCGCGCGATCGGCGAGGAGATCGAGATGCGGCCGGATTTCACGTCGGCTTCCTGGTCGCCGACGATCCGGTAAGTCTTCTTTTCCTCGGTGTCCTCGTCGACCAGCACCACGGTGGCGCCGAACTTGACCTTGTCGCCGCTGAGCTTGCTGACATCGATCACTTCGGCGCGCGCGATATAATCTTCAAGCTCGTTGACCCGGCCCTCATTGAGGCTCTGCGCCTCTTTTGCGGCATGGTATTCGGCATTTTCGGAAAGGTCGCCGTGCGAGCGCGCCTCGGAGATCGCCTCGATGATGCGCGGCCGCTCTTCCTGCTGGCGCCAGCGCAGCTCTTCCTTCAATGACGCGAACCCCTCGCCTGTCATCGGGACCTTGTTCATGATGCCTGACCTTTCCTGCTGCCACCCCCGCGTTTCGGGGAAAGCCTTGTCGATGGGTACAAAAAGAAAACGGTCCGAGAGCCTCGGGCTAACGGAACCGTTTCACCGCAATTTCCCTGAATATAGCAATCTTCGCGGGTTTTTCACGCCCAAAAATAGGTTTTGCGAAAATGATCCGCTGCTTTCACAAATGCCGTCGCCGCAAATGCTGTCACGGCAGATGCGAACCGGCGATGGCCGGCAACAAAAAATCCGGCCGCGATCGTTCGCGGCCGGATTGAGAAGTATTAGGCGCCGAAATCAGCTCCGCATGAAATGGTCGATCTGCTCGGACAGCATCCCGTATTCGCGCGAACCCTTGCCGGTCCGCTTCTCGATTTCCATCAACTGCTGCCGGGCACCGGCCAGATCGCCGATCTGCAGATGCGCTTCGCCGAGATATTCGCGCACCAGCGTGTAGTTGGGGTCGATGCGCAGCGCTTCCTCATAATAGCCGAGACCGACGGTGACGCGGCCGGAATGGCGGTGCGAATAGCCGAGATAGTTGAGGATGCGCGGATCCTGCTTGTTGGCAGCGAGGCTGAGCACGGCGATCGCCTCGTCATAGCGGCCGGCCAGCGCCAGCGAATGACCGGCATCATAGATGCTGTCGTCGTCCAGCATGCCTTCCTGGGGTGCGACGCACTTTTTCTTCTTCTTGTCCCAGACTTCGCCCTTCTTGCACTTGGTGACGGTCTGGTCGGTATTCGGAGTGTCGCTACCGGCGGCGAACACTGGGACAGCAAGGAACTGTAGAGCGAGCAGCGCGCTCGCCGCCTGGATCAGCACTCTTTTATGCATCGAAGCCTCCTTGAGGGGTGAGAATGCAACACTAACGCCGGACGCCCTAGGTTTCATCCCGGAAAAAAAGCATATCGGAGAACATCAGGTGACGGATGCTGCAAATCCGCTATCATCCGGGCAAACGACCTGACGGAGACGGGCTGTGCAGCGGCGCCTTGAAAAGGATTGGGAGCTTTCGATCGGCCCCGACACCGTGCGCCTGTTCATCCTCAAGGCCAAGGCATTGAGTGCCGCCGTCAATGAAGACTATGCCGGTGGCGCCGAACACGAGGTCGAACTCGACGGCGAGGCGCATGCCAACCACCATCATGACGGCCTCGCCGAGGAAAGTTCCGAAAACCTCACCGAGGAAGAGTTGCGCGAGTTGATCAACGACCTCAATGTCGATGAAGCAGCCGAACTCATCGCCCTGGCCTGGATCGGTCGCGGCGACTACGATGGCACCGAATGGGCGGATGCCCTTGCCGCGGCGCGCGAACGCGCCAACAAACGCACGGCAAAGTACCTGCTTGGCATGCCGCTGCTTGCCGACTGGCTGGAGGAAGGGCTGGAAGCGATCGGCGCGTAACACCGTGGTTACCGTTCGTGATGGGGCCAAGGCAACCACCTTGCGTCGGCGCCGTTGACGGCCATGGGGTCGATTGCTTTTTCCCAAACCTGCAGGATTGCACTGGTCGTAGCCATCACGGCTGTGCTGGTTACGCCCGCCGACGCCAGGCATCGCCATCGACACCACAAGCCCCAGGTAGAGCAGCCGATGTCGCTGCGGGCCGACCAGCCGCTGGAACCGCGGGGCAAGCATCGGCTGAAACGGCGGGGCTCGCAGCACGTCACGCCGGGCCCGTCGCAGATACAACAGAAAACGATGGATCCGTTGACATCGCCTGGCGACGTCCCGGTACCGGAGCCACGTCCCGCGGACGCACAGAAGGCCGACGTTTCAAAGAAGGACGAGTTGAAGACGCAAGCTCCAAAGAGCGGCGGAGCGGCTGAACCGTTCAATCAGGAAGAAAAGTCGCATCAAAAAAAGCAGGCGCGCCCCGAACCATCGGCCGATACGGAAAACACCCCTGAACCGCCTTCTGTGGCGCCGACGCCATCACAAAAGCCAGGGACCGCGGAGCCCGAAGTTGAGCCGCCGGCTGTCGCCCCGCAGCCGCCGCAAAAGCCGGCGGATGCCGGCGACCAGAAAATGCTGCCCGACCCGCGCTCGGCCGATCTGCCCGACGAGAAGATGCCAGACGAGGAAGTCGCTTGCCGAGAGCGGCTGAAGACGCTCGGCGTCGAGTTCGAGGAACACAAGGCGGAAAGCAATCCCGAAATCGGCTGCTCGATCCCCTACCCGATCGTGCTGAAGACATTCGGCAAGTCGATCGCCATCGGCCCCGGCACCGAGCTCAATTGCCCGATGGCCGAAGCGGCGGCGCGTTTCGCCGCCAATGTCATCCAGCCGGCGGCGAAAGCCGAATTCGGCGCGGATCTGAAATCGATCGGCCAGGCATCGGCCTTTGTCTGCCGGCCACGCCACGGCACAAGAAAACTGTCGGAACACGCTTTCGGCAACGCGCTCGACATCGCCAGCTTCACGCTGTCGGACGGCAAGAAGATCGAAGTCGGCCCGACGCCGCCGGAAAAGGACGCGAAATTCCTCAACGCCGTGCGCAAGGCCGCCTGCGGACCGTTCAAGACTGTGCTCGGACCAGGCGCCGACCCCGACCATGCCTTGCATTTCCATCTCGATCTCGAACCGCGCCGCCATGGTGGCACATTCTGCCAGTGAGCATGGTTGGCCGGGACCGCGTGCCGCAATTCGGCCGCAGGCATGAACACGGGCGCTGAGTTTTCCTTTACCCTTGATCGTTAAAATGCCGGATATCCGTGAATGGGATTTCCGCCAATGGCCGGCAAATTTCGCGTCGTGTTTTCCACCGCCGCGCGCCAATCGAAACGTGCTGCGATGGTCGCCGCCGGCCTTGCCCTCGCGGCGGTTTCGGCTTGCAACACCGGCAGCGTGCTGTCACTTGAACCGGCCGTCGATGTCGGCTCGCAAACCGCTGCCGTGCCGCAATACACGGGCATGCAGAAGCTTGTTCCGTCCAATCCCTATATGACGAGCGCCGCCTATCCGCGCATGGATGAGCCGATGTCGCCGGTCGAGCAGATGCCGGCCAGCGAAACCGACTGCCGCCAGCAGTTGAAGCGCCTCGATGTCGCCTACACCGACCTGGCGCCGATCCATGAAGGTCAGTGCGGCATCGATTATCCGGTCAAGGTCTCTGCCATCGGCAGCATCCAGATGAAGCCCGCCGCGACACTGACCTGCGACATGGCCGCCACTTTCGCCGGCTGGACCAGGAACGAACTCGTTCCCTCCGCCCGCTGGCGCTATTTCTCCGGCGTCAAGACCATCCACCAGGGTTCCAGTTATTCCTGCCGCAACATTGCCGGCGAAGGCGTGCTGTCGGAGCACGGTAAGGGCAACGCGCTCGACGTGATGAGCATCGAGCTCAACAATGGCGACGACATCGACGTGCGCAAGCCCGGCCTGTTCGCGTTCCGCACCCGCGGTTTCCTCAACAACGTGCGCGCCGACGGCTGCCAGTATTTCACCACCGTGCTTGGCCCCGGCTACAATTACGACCACCGCAACCACTTCCACTTCGACATCAAGAACCGCAGGAACGGTTATCGCGCCTGCCGCTAGAGCGTCGGACAACAGCATGTCGACGCCCTTTGCCGGCGAAACACGACATCGCATAGAGTGATGCCGGAACGTTCGGGCGACGGTGATGAGCCAGCGAAGTTTTCGGCGACGCATTGCAATCTGGGTGGCGGCCTTCCTGGCCGCCTATCTGGCGCTCGCCTATTTCGCCGCGCCGGAATTCTGGACATTCCGGGATCGCGGCTTTCGCACCCAGCGCTTCGAGATGGTGACGCACACGCCGCAAGGCATTCCGGGTGATCCAATCAATGTCGGCCTTGTCGGCACCAAGAAGGAAGTGGTCCATGCCTTCGCCGTCGCCGGCTGGGACACTGCCGATGCCGTGACCTTGACGACCGCGATCGAGATCGGTGAAAGCGTGCTCTTCGACCATCCCTATCCCGATGCGCCGGTCAGCCGGCTGCTGTTCGACGGCCGCGCCCAGGATCTTGCGTTCGAAAAGCCGGTGGGAGCCAGCGCCGACCGGCGTCATCATGTCCGCCTCTGGCAGACAGGCGCGAGCGGCGATGACGGCCGGCCGCTGTGGCTCGGTTCGGCCAGCTTCGATCGCGGCGTGGGGCTGAGCCACGATACCGGCGCCATCACCCATCACATCGGCCCCGACATCGATGCCGAACGCAATTTCCTCATGCGCGATCTGGCCACCGCCGGCACACTGATTTCGACCAGAGACATGGCCGGCATCGGCGCCACCAGCAGCGGGCGCAATGGCGGCGGCGATCCCTATTTCACCGACGGCGAGGCCGTTGTCGGCGTGTTGAAGCAACTGCCATGAGATCATGTGTTCTGAGACCAGATGGTCTGGGATCGACCTGAAAATGGCCGTGACCCCGATGCCGCAGACGACATCGGTTGAGAGCTGTCACTGTCATTTTCTAAAAATCTTGGCGGACTATTTTCGAAAGCCGCGCCGCAATGCTATTGACCGCTCATGCTATACGTCGAAATCGCTATCGTGGTCGTCCTCATCTGTGTGAACGGCCTTTTGTCGATGTCCGAGCTCGCCATCGTCTCGTCGCGCCCGGCTAGGCTCAAGGCGATGATCGACCGCGGCGTCAACGGTGCCGGCCGGGCTCTGGAGCTTGGCTCCAATCCCGGCAAGTTCCTGTCCTCGGTGCAGATCGGCATCACTTTGGTCGGCGTTCTCTCCGGCGCGTTTTCCGGCGCCACGCTGGGCGACCGGCTGGCCACCTTCCTGGCTTCGACCGGCATGCGCGAAAACGTCGCCGATCCGGTCGGCGTCGGCATCGTCGTCGCCATCATCACCTATTTCTCGCTGATCGTTGGCGAGCTGGTACCCAAGCAGATCGCCTTGCGCGATCCCGAGCGCGTTGCCGCGCGGGCGGCGCCGGCAATGACCATCCTCGCCACCGTCTCGGCCCCTCTGGTCTTCCTGCTCGACATTTCCGGCCGCGCCATATTGTGGCTGCTCGGCCAACGCGGCGAAAGCGAAGAGAAGGTCACCGACGAGGAGATCAAGATGCTCGTCGCCGAGGCCGAGCATCACGGCACCATCGAATCGGACGAGCGGCGCATGATCGCCGGTGTCATGCGGCTTGGCGACCGCGCCGTACGCGCCGTGATGACGCCGCGCACCGAGGTCGACTGGATCAATCTGCAGTCCGACGAGAGCGCCATCCGCAAGCTTTTGATGGAGACCCAGCATTCGCGCCTGCCGGCAGGTGATGGCGGCGTCGATGTCATGGTCGGCGTCGTCCAGACGCGCGACGTGCTCGCCGCACTGCTTGCCGGCCGCGTGCTCGACCCGCGCAGGCATGTGCGCGCCGCGCCCATCGTCTATGATCAGGCCGACGCGCTGGATGTGCTGCAGAAGCTCAAGGAATCCGACGTGCCGATGGCGCTGGTGCATGACGAGTACGGCCACTTCGAAGGCATCGTCACCCCGGCCGACATTCTCGAAGCCATCACCGGCGTCTTCAGGGCGGACACCGATGCCGGCGACGAGGAGAATGCCGTCAAGCGCGAGGACGGCTCGTGGCTGCTTGCCGGCTACATGCAGGCCGACGAGATGGCCGATGTCCTTGGCATCGACCTGCCGGAAAACCGCGACTACGAGACCGTCGCCGGCTACGTGCTGTCGCACATGCACCATCTGCCGGCGACCGGCGAATGCGTCGACGCGCAGGGATGGCGCTTCGAAGTGGTCGATCTCGACGGCCGCCGCATCGACAAGCTCATCGCCACCCGCCTGCCCGGCACGCACCGCGAGCCGGTGCGCTGACGACCAACTTTCCGGCTCCTGTCGGTTTCGTTCGGTCGTCGCGTCGGTCCCGCTTCAGTGCGCGTCCGGAGGCGGCGCCTTCGGCGTGACGTTGCGCAGGAACGGAACGAGCGCCGTCGCGATGACGAACGCCACCATGATCACCAGGAACGCATCGGCATAGGCCATGGTCGACGCCTCGCGATAGGCCAACGCCCACAACTGCTTCAGCGAAGCGGTGTGACCGTCGCCGACGGCGCCGGGCAATTGGCCATAGCGCAGCGCGACGTTGTCGACGAGACGCATGGCAGCCTCATTCTGTGGCGTCAAATGCGATGCGATCATCAGGAAATGGAAGTTGGTGCGGTCGTTCAGGATCGCGCCGCAAACGGCGATGCCGACAGCGCCGCCGAGATTGCGCATCGTGTTGAACAGGCCACTGGCATATTTCAGTCGTTCGGGCGGCAGGCTGCCGAGACCGAGATTGACGCTGGGCGCGACCGCGAAAACCTGCGGGAAGCCACGAAAGATTTGGGGCAGAAGCAGCTGCGCGGCGCCCCATTCACTGGTGATGGCACTGAAGCTCCACATCGACGCGCCGAAGGAGGCAAGCCCGAACATCATCAGCCAGCGTGTGTCGAAGCGCTTGGCGAGGAAGATGTAGACCGGGACACCAACCATCGAAGCAACGCCGGTGGAAAAGACCGCCAGCCCGGTCTGCAGGGCGTCGTAGCCGCGCACGTAACCGAGGAACAGCGGCGTCAGGAAGATCGTGGCGAAGATGCCGACACCGGTTATGAACGAGAGGAAACAGCCGATCGCGAAATTGCGGTTGCCGAAGGCGCGGAAATCGACCACCGGCTGCGAATAGGTCAGGCTGCGGACGACGAACAGAACTCCGGTGACCCCGGCGAGGATGGCGCCATTGCGGATTGTCGCATCATCGAACCAGTTCCAGCGCGAACCCTCTTCGAGAACATATTCCAACGTGCCGAGACTGACCGCCATCAGGACGATGCCGATGTAGTCGGCGCCCTTCAAAAGGGACGGATCGGGTTCGTCGATCTTGACCAAGGCGGCAACAAGGATGGTGATGATGGTGCCTGGAATGACGTTGACATAGAACAGCCAATGCCAGCTCAGCGTATCGGTGATCCAGCCGCCGATGACGGGGCCGAGCGTCGGCGCGATCGAAGCGATGCTGCCAACCACCGCGGCCGCATAGACACGCCTCGGACCCTGGAAATAATGGAACGACGAGGTGAAGACCGTCGGGATCATCGACGCCCCGAGCAGCCCCTGCAGTGCGCGGAAAGCGATCATGCTTTCAATGTTCCAGGCCAATCCGCAAAGCATGCTTGCCAGGGTGAATCCGGCCGCCGAGATGGTGAAAAGCCATCGTGTCGAGAACACGCGCGTGAGCCAGCCCGACAGCGGGATCACGATGATTTCCGCCACCAGGTAGGATGTCTGCACCCAGCCGATCTGATCCTGGGCAGCCGACAGGCCGCCACCGATATCCTGGAGCGAGGACGCGACGATCTGGATGTCGAGAAGCGCGATGAACATCCCCACGCACATCACCATGAACGGCAGGATGCTCGCGAGGAAGGACTGCGGGACGGCGCGCTCTGACATGGCGTCCTCAGCGCGACGCGGTATCGACCGTCACGGCGGTCGACAGGCCTGGCCTGAGCGCAACCTTCTGCACCTGGTCCTGGTCGATCGTGATCCTGACAGGGACACGCTGGACAATCTTGGTGAAATTGCCGGTCGCGTTCTGCGGCGGGATCACACTGAAGATGGCCCCGGTGGCGGGCCCCAGGCTGGTGACGTGTCCTTTGAGCGGCTCGTCGGGCGCAATATCCGTATAGACCGTCGCAGCCTGCCCGTCGGCCATGTGGCGCAGCTGGTCTTCCTTGAAATTGGCATCAACCCACAGCCCCGAGGCCGGAACGATCGTCAGGAGATAGCTGCCGGGTGAAACATAGGTGCCGACCTGCGCCAGCCTGTTGCCGATGATGCCATCGATGGGCGAGCGGATTTCGGTGAAGCCGAGATCGAGCTGCGCGGTGTCGACATCGGCCTTGGCTGCCGCGACCGCCGCGGTTGCTTCCGAAATCTGAGTGTTGAGGACGTCGAGCTGTTGCTTCGCTGCCGCAAGTCCCGCACGGGAGGCGGCGACCGACGCCTTGGCCTGGCCATCGGCGGCAAAGCTTCTCTGTGCGTCCTGCTGCGAACCGGCCCTGGTGCTGGCAAGCACCTCATAGCGCTTCGCATCCTGATCGGTGAAAACAGCTGCCGCGCTCTTGGCGTCAAGATCGGCCTCGGCTTTCTGGATCATCGAATTCTGCAGCGAGACCTGGGCATGAAGATTGTCGAGGGCCGATTGCTGCTGCTGGACCGACGCCTCGGCATGTTCCAACGCTGCCTTGAAGGGCCGGTCGTCGATGCGGATCACCACCTGGCCCGCGGCGACATGCTGGTTGTCCTCGACAAGGATCTGGTCGATATGCCCGGCGACCCTTGGGGCCAGCGGCGTGACGTTGCCGCCGACATAGGCATCATCGGTCGAGACGAGAAAGCGTCCGGCCTGCCACCACTGGACGCCGTACCAGCCGGCGACGCCGATCACGACAAGGCCCGCCAACATCAGCAGCGGCCTGCGACGCTTCCTGGCGGGCATGGGAGTGGGCGCAACGGAAATGGCAGGCGTGAGATTTTGAGCGACCGATGGCTGCAATTCGGCCGGCGAAAGAACCTTGTTCATCTGCCGCGCCCCTCTTCCTGGCTGTGCTGGTGCAGCGCGTTGTCGACCAGCGGAAGGCCGGAGCCCTCGCTGCCGAAGCGATACCGCTGCCGCATGCGATCGGTAGCCGCAGGTCCCGTCGCCATGGTGAAATCCTCACTGTCGAGTTCCCTGCCGCTGTGGCGATCGACCAGCACCGGCTCGGCCCAGCGCCCGTCCGCCTTGTCCACCACCACCAAGCTCGGGCCTTCAGGCGCCAGATGCCGGTTGCCCCAGGCGAGCAGCGACAGCAGGACCGGGCGAAAATCGCGAGCCTTTGAGGTCAGGACATACTCGTGGCGAAGCGGCCGCTCGCAGTAGATACGCTTCTCGAACAGCCCACGCTCAACCAGGCTGTTCAGCCGCCGCGTCAGAATGTTGGGCGCAATCTCCAGGCTCTTTTGAAACTGGTCGAAGCGCGTCAGGCCCTGGAACGCATCCCGCAACAGAAGAATGCTCCACCATTCGCCGACATCGTCGAGGCTGCGTGCGATGGGGCACGGGCGGGTTTCAAAGCTTGTTTTGGCAACCATTGTCGTTGGTCTCTTTCAAAATAAAAGTGACTCATAGCCTAGTGGATTGCATTATGCAAGTGACTTGTAAGGATCGAGGACTGGAACCTGGTTTTCAACGGAGATCGGCTAAAACACCAAGACGTCCATTCCGCCCCTTCGGATGGGCGGCGGCGCCGTACGCTACGCCGTGGATACGGATCGCGGCGACGTCACGTCAAAAATGTTTGGGTCACGTGCTCGATCGAAGGCTTTGGCCTCGCCATGCTCGCCGGCCCGCGCCATATCCCGGCGGTAGCCTGAATGGACACGGCGGGCCTGCCCCATGCCGGCCCGCGCGTTCATCGACAGCCTCCTCGCCACCCGCCCGCCCAGAGCTCACCGAGAAGCCGTACGCTGATAATCAGCGCGATCCGTTGACATCGTGAAACCTTTTGATTTTTAAGCCGTTATCGGCCTATGTCCGGGGCCAAATCCAAGCCGAAATCTGTCAATGGTGCCAAACCACGCGGTGCTGAAAAGTCGCGCCAGGAAAAGGCATCGACTGTCGAAGCCGCGCCCAAGGCCGACGGGCATGCCGGGCCTGAGGTCGACGGGCATTCCGCGCCCGAGGTCAACGGCCAGGCCGCGCCGCCGCCGGATGTCATCGAACCCGATCCGGAACTGACGCCCGAGGAGGCCGAGCAGGCGCGCAAGAGATATCTGTTGAAGCGCTTCTGGATCAGCGCCCGCGGTTACTGGGGCCGCGGCGGCGACAGGCTCGCCTGGCCGTTCACGATCGGGCTGTTGTTCCTGATATGCGTGAACGTCGGCTTCCAGTATGGGATCAATCGCTGGAACCGGGCGATTTTCGACGCCCTTGAGCAACGCGATGCCCACACCGTGTATTTCCTGACCGCGGTCTTCGTGCCGCTGGTGCTCGGGAGCGGAAGCCTTGTCGTTACACAAGTCTTCCTTCGCATGACGATTCAGCGCCGCTGGCGTTCCTGGCTCACCACCGCGGTCATCGCGCGCTGGCTCGCGAACGGCCGTTATTATCAGTTGAACCTCGTCGGCGGCGACCACCAGAACCCCGAAGCCCGCGTGTCGGAGGATTTGCGGATTGCCACCGAATCCCCGGTCGACTTCACCGCCGGTGTCATCAACGCGTTTCTGTCGGCCTCGACCTTCATCGTGGTGCTGTGGACGATCGGCGGAGCCCTGAGCTTCACAGTCTCGGGTTCGACCATCACGGTTCCCGGCTTCCTCGTCATCACCGCGATCATCTATGCAGCGATCACCTCCACCTCGATGGCAGTGATTGGCCGCCATTTCGTCCACCTCTCCGAGGAAAAGAACCAGGCGGAAGCCGAGTTCCGCTACACGCTGACGCGCGTGCGCGAGAACGGCGAGAGTATCGCATTGCTCGGCGGCGAAGAGGAGGAGCGCAGCGGCATCGACAAGAGGTTCGCCCATGTGCTCAGGCAATGGGCGCTCCTCACAGGCCAGCACATGCGCACGGCACTGGTGTCGCAGGGGTCGAGCCTGTTCGCGCCGGTTGTGCCGGTTTTGCTTTGCGCTCCAAAGTTTCTCGAAGGCAGCATGACACTTGGACAGGTCATGCAGGCCGCCTCCGCCTTTGCCATCGTGCAGGGCGCATTCGGATGGCTGGTCGACAACTACCCGCGTCTCGCCGATTGGAACGCCTCGGCAAGGCGCATCGCCTCGCTGATGATGTCGCTCGATGGCCTGGAACGCGCTGAGCAGAGCGACGCCCTGGGACGCATCCAGCGCGGCGAAACCGAAGACGGTGCGATGCTCAGCATCGACAATCTCTCCGTGACGCTCGACGACGGCACATCCGTGGTCAAGGAAACCAAGGTCGTAATCGAAGCGGGCGAGCGGGTGCTGGTGGCGGGCGAATCCGGTTCAGGCAAGAGCACGTTGGTGCGGGCCGTCGCAGGCCTGTGGCCGTGGGGTGGCGGCAGCGTCAAGTTCCACGCCGACAGACGGCTGTTCATGTTGCCGCAACGACCCTACATCCCCTCAGGCACGCTTCGCCGCGCTGTCGCCTATCCCGCCGCCGCCGACAACTGGACGATCAAGGAGATCAAGGCTGCGCTCGACAGAGTGGGGCTCGCCTATCTCGCCGACAAGATCGAGGAAGACGCGCCATGGGACCAGACCTTGTCGGGTGGCGAAAAACAGCGACTCGCCTTCGCGCGGCTCCTGCTGCACAGCCCCGACATCATCGTGCTGGATGAAGCAACCGCGGCGCTCGATGAGAAGAGCCAGGGCAGGATGATGGAGGTGCTCATCCAAGAATTGCCGAAGGTCACCATCATAAGCGTAGCGCATCGCGCCGAGCTGGAAGTCTTCCATAGCCGCAAGATCACATTGGAGCGGCGCGAGGGCGGTGCAAAGCTTGTCAGCGATATCGATCTTGTCCCACGCAAGGGCAGACGCAACTTGATCGGGCGCGCCTTGTGGGGCTCCGGCGCGCCTCGACCGAAAGGCGGCGTGACATCGAACAAGGCGACGTTGTCCCAGACAAAAAAATGAAGTCCGCTCAGTCTGAAGCGATTGATCGACCACAATATCAGGGCGTCAGCACCACCTTCCCCGTCGAGCGGCGCTCGTCGATCAAGCGGTGCGCTTCGCCAGCCTGGTCGAGCGGGAAGCGGCCGCCGATCGCGACCTGCAGCCGACCGCTTGCCGCCAGTTGGAACAGCTCGGGCAGGCTGGCTTTCAGTACGTCCGTGGACAGCAACGGAAGCAGCGCGAAACCTCTCAAGGACTGGTTGCGGCCGATCATCGTTTCGAGGTCCGAAGCCGCAAGCGCGTAGCGGCCAAGCGCCGCGAACACCAGTTCGCCGCCGGGTGCCAGAGCCCGTAGCAACGCAGCCGTCAGCGGGCCGCCGACCGTGTCGTAGATGATATCGGCGCCCTGCCCGTCCGTGATGTCGCGAACGCGGGCGGGCCAATCGGGCTTGATATAGTCGACGGCGGCATCGGCGCCCAGCGACAGAGCGAGATCGAGCTTGGTCTTGCCTCCGGCGGCCGCGATCACCTTGCGTGCGCCCTTTAGCCTGGCCAGTTGGACAAGCAGCGAACCGACGCCACCCGACGCGGCCGGCACCAGCACCGACTTGCCGCCGGGCGAGCTTTGCCGCAGCAGGTGAATGGCCGTCAGCCCCTGCACCAACAACGCCGTCGCATCCTCGAACGATAGGGCATCCGGCAGCGGCACGATGAGATCGGCGTCGATCGTCACCTGCTCCGCATAGCCGCTGTGGGGACGCTTCGAAACGAACAAAGGCGCAGCGACACGGGCGCCCAGCAGCGACGCATCCACCCCGTGTCCAACGGCCTCGACGAAGCCCGCAGCCTCGACGCCAAGGATCATCGGCAGTTGCGGCGTCACCGCGTAGCCATCCCTGCGCATCAGCACTTCGAAGAAATTTATCCCGGCGGCATGGACGCGAACCAGCACCTCACCGGCCTGCGGCACGGGCGACGGCAGGTCGACCGCCTCCAGCACGTCGGGACCGCCGAAGCGGCTGAGTTGAATGGCTTTCATGGCAAACTCCGATCGCTATGGCATCGGCCACGGTTTGCCACTATCTGCGAAGCCTCGACTACACACTCATTTGTCCCCTGCTGACCAAGAGGTGACCATGGCCAATCCGAGCAAGAGACTGACCATCAAGAGACTGCCGATGCTGCCGGCGGAGCGTGCCCTGAAAGTGATCGCGGGGCGCTGGAAGGCGGTCATCCTCTACCATCTCTTCGACGGCCCGCGGCGGCTGTCGGCGCTGAAGGCGATGATGCCCGGCATCACCCAGAAGGTGCTGATCCACCAACTGCGCGAAATGGAAGAGCACGGCCTCGTCAGCCGCGAGATCTTTGCCGAAGTCCCCTCGCGCGTCGAATATTCGGCGACAAGTCTCGGCCTCAGCCTCGAGCCGATCCTACTGGCGCTCTGCCAATGGGGCCAGCACCACGCCCACGAACTCAACGAAATGGATCGCCTCGCCAATTGCATCATCCGCCCAAGGCCGGCGCGGGAGACGTACGCCTCCCACAATTGAAAAAGGGCGGCGCTAGCGCCGCCCCGGATCCTTGGGAGGATAATTCGAACCGGCGGTCAAGCCGCCTTGACTTCCTCGGCGACCGCGTCGGCCTGACGTGCTGCCTTCAGCACCTTGGCCCACCACGCGACGTCGTTGACCAGCGCCGTGGCGGCCTGGTTCAGGTGCTCGAGGTCTTCGAGCTTCTTCTCGCCCTGGCGGACGGCGAGGAAGTCGCCCCAGGCGATATGAACGGCTGACTTGACCGGCGCCATCTGCAATTCGACCGCATGAAGGCGCAGCTGCTCGACGGCGCGGGAGCCGCCGACGCTGCCATAGCCGACGAAGCCGGCCGGCTTCTTGTTCCATTCGTTGGCAGCGTAGTCGATGGCGTTCTTCAGCACGGCCGTCGGACCATGATTATATTCGGCGGCGGTGAAGATGAAGCCGTCGAATTCAGCGACCTTCTTCTGCCAGCGCTTCGCCACTTCATTCTGCGACGGCGCCCAGGCGGAGGATGCGACCTCGTCGAAGAACGGCAGCGGGAAGTCGCGCAGATCGACGATCTCGACGTCGATGTCGGCATGCGATTTGGCGATCTTGGCGATCCACTGGGTTGGTACGTCGGCGAAGCGCGCGGCGCGCGTCGAACCGACAATGATGGCGATCTTGGGTTTTGACATGGGGCTCTTCCTTGCAAGTAAAGCTGGTATCGTTTGGATACCGGCGCTATATGAGATACTGTCAACTCGCGGCGCAAGGAGGCACCTTTTTGTTACTGAGGAACCCGCTCAACACCGAAGATTGCCGCGCCGTTTCGGAAATCCTGCAGCGCGTCGGTGATAAATGGACCGTTCTCGTGGTCGGCAAGCTCGGCCAAGGACCGTTGCGATTCAATGAGTTACGCGCTTCTGTCGGCGGCATCTCGCAGAAGATGCTGACCACCACCTTGCGCGGATTGGAGCGTGACGGTTTCGTCACCCGCACGGTGTTCCCGACCATTCCGCCGCGCGTCGATTATGAGCTGACCGAACTCGGCCATGAATTGCTGATCCCGGTCAGCGCACTCGGTGAATGGGCGCGCGTCAACACCACGCGCGTGCGGGCAGCGCGTGAGAAATTCGACGCGACGCATGCCTGAAGCCTTTGTATTGGAATGGTTTTCGCCGATGGCTGCGCTAGCGACATTGCATTCCGTCGGCGGCAGTTGACCGGTTTCGGGTCTGGCTTTCAGACGGACGCCGTCAGCGGACAAGGGCAAAGCCGCGGCGGTACCTGCCAGCGCGGCGTTCAGCAATCGTTGACTGATTGTCTTCGTTCATCAACAGACCGTGCGCGGCCCGTTTCGCGTCTGCCGCGAGTTCACCCGGCATGGCTGTGCGCCGAAGCCCCTGTCAGGCTTCCGCCGGAACCGCCTTTGGCTTGCCCTCGCCATCCAGCGCCACCATGACGAAATCGGCATGGGTGACCTTCTCCATCAGGTCTGAGAGATAGCGCTGCGCCCAGGCCTCGACCTTGAGCGTCATCGAGGTGCGGCCGACACGCTCGACATGGGTGTAGATGCACAGCGTGTCGCCGATCTTCATCGGCTTGGCGAACGACATTTCCTTGACCGCCGCCGTCACCACGCGGCCCTTGGCGCGCTCGGCCGCACGGATGCCACAGGCAAGGTCCATCTGCGCCATCACCCAGCCGCCGAAGATGTCGCCGGCCGCATTGGCGTCCGAAGGCATGGCCAGCGTGCGCAGCGTCAGATCGCCGAGCGGCCGTCCTTCAGCGTAGTGCACCATGGGGGAAATCCTTCGAGGTCAATGCCCTCGATCCCGTACCGTTATGGCGCCGAGAGGTCAACGCGCCACCCACCGAAGTCTCGCTTAACCGCTAGAAGTAACGCTCGAGGTTCGAGCGAATGCGATCCAGGACGCGATGCCCAGAAAGGTCAGGACAGAATTCTCTGCCCGTGACTGCCTCGTAAGCCTGCGCATAGACCCGCGATGCCTGCTCGACGATCTCGTCGGGTATGTCAGGTATCGGTTGGCTGTAAGGATCGCATCGCTCGGAGACCCAGGACCGGATGAAATCCTTGTCGAAGCTCTCCGGCCGACTGCCGCTGGCGAGGGCTTCCTCATAGCTCCTGGCGATCCAGTATCGGCTGCTGTCCGGCGTGTGGATTTCGTCGGCAAGGATTATGGTCCCGCCCTTGTCGGTCCCGAATTCGTATTTCGTATCGGCGAGAATAAGGCCGCGTTCGGCGGCGCGCTGCTGGCCGCGGGCGAACAGCTCCAAGGCATAGCCCGACACGGTATCCCACTGCGCCTGCGTGAGAAGGCCCTGGTCAAGGATCTCGGCCTTGGACAACGGCTCGTCATGGCCACCGTGCAGAGCCTTGCTGGTCGGCGTGATGATCGGCTCGGCCAGTTTTTCATTGTCGCGCAGTCCGTCCGGCAGGGTCATTCCATACATGTCGCGATCACCGCGCCGGTACCTTGTCAGGATCGAGGTGCTGGTGGTTCCCGCCAGATAGCCACGCACGACGATTTCGACCGGCAGGATGTCCAGCCTTGTGCCGACGACGACGTTCGGGTCGGGATACTCGAGAACATGGTTCGGGCAGATATCGGCGGTTTCCTCGAACCAGTACCGCGCCGTCTGGGTGAGTATCTCCCCCTTGAACGGGATCGAGGTCAGGATGGTGTCGAAGGCACTGAGACGATCGGTGGCGATGATGATGCGCCTGCCGTCCGGCAGGTCGTAGTTTTCGCGGACCTTGCCGCTGTAATGGCCCGGCAATTCGGGAATGAAGGCATCAGACAGGGTGCGCATATGATTCCTGCCTTCCGCAGATTGGCCGATATCATCGCATAAGCTGTCGACCCCATGCATATCAAGCGCGATTGTCGGGATTCCCCGCAACTCGACCTGGCATCGCGGTCGCTTTTTTCACAACCGATGCCGGAAGGCGCGGCGACGCGGCGGACCCGCCGCGTCTAGGCTGTGGCCAGATTTCCGGAGCCGCCCACCAATCATGCAGACCTATGACTTCATCATCGTCGGCTCCGGCTCGGCCGGCTCGGTCCTGGCCGACAAACTGTCGGCCTCCGGACGCTTTTCCGTGCTGGTGCTGGAAGCCGGCGGCACGGACCGCCGCTTCTACGTGCAGATGCCGCTCGGCTACGGCAAGACTTTCTTCGATCCGGCGGTGAACTGGAACTACAAGGCCGAGCCGGATCCAGGCCTCGCCGGCAATGCCGACCACTGGCCGCGCGGCAAGCTGCTTGGCGGCTCGAGCTCGATCAATGCCATGGTCTGGATCCGGGGCGCGCGCGAGGATTTCGACGCCTGGGCAGCCGCCGGCAACCCAGGCTGGGGCTATGACGATATCTTGCCGGCCTTCAAGGCGCTGGAGGACAATCAGGCCGGCGCCGACGCATGGCGCGGTGTCGGCGGCCCGCTGCATATCACCGACTGTTCGGACGCCGTCCACCCACTGACCAAGCGCTATCTCGCCGCCGGCCAGCAGGCCGGCCTGCCGCTCAACCCCGATTTCAACGGTGCTGCCCAGGAAGGCGTCGGCGTCTACCAGATCTCGACCAGGAACGGCCGCCGCATGTCGGCGGCGCGCGCCTTCCTGCGCCCGGCGATGAAGCGCGCCAACGTCCGCGTCGAGATGAACGCGCTGGCGACCCGGGTGCTGTTCGAAGGCAAGCGCGCCGTCGGCGTCGAATATCTGCAGAACGGCGAGACCAAGACGGCGCGTGCCGGGCGTGAGGTCATCCTGTCGGGCGGTTCGGTCAACTCGCCGCAATTGCTGCAGCTGTCCGGCGTCGGCCCCTCGGCGCTGCTCAAGGGGCTTGGCATCGCCGTCGTCCATGCCAACGGGAATGTCGGCGCGCATCTGCAGGACCATGTCGGCATCAACTACACCTTCAAGGGCAGGCTGCCGACGCTCAACCAGACGCTGCGTCCGTGGTGGGGCAAGCTCCTGGTCGGCATGCAATACATCCTGACGCGCTCCGGCCCGCTGTCGCTGTCGATGAACAATGCCGGAGGGTTCTTCCGCACCGACCCGGCGGCGACCCGCCCCAACATGCAGCTCTATTTCCAGGCCTTCTCGACCGTCATCCCGAAAAGCGGCGAGCGCCCCATCCTGACGCCCGACCCGTGGCCCGGCTTCTCCATCGGCCTGTCCAATTGCCGCCCGTCGAGCCGCGGCGAGATCATGATCCGTTCCAGCAATCCGCGCGACTATCCCCGGATTTCAGCCAATGCCTATTCGACCGAGGCCGACGTCGCCGAGATGCTCGACGCGGTGAAGTTCGTGCGCAAGATCGCCTCGATGCCGGCAATGGCCGAGATCATCAAGGAAGAGGTCCTGCCGGGCCCGTCGATCACATCCGACGCCGATCTGATCCAGGATTTCCGGAAGCGCTCGGGCACCGTCTATCATCCGGTGTCGACCTGCCGCATGGGCCCCGATCCCTCGCGCGCCGTCGTCGATCCGCGCCTCAAGGTGCACGGCATCGAGGGCTTGCGTGTCATCGACGCTTCGATCTTTCCCGACAACATCACCGGCAACACCAACGCCGCCTCGATCATGACCGGTTGGAAGGGCGCCGAACTGGTTCTGGAGGACCAAAAATGAAAATCACCGACGTCAAGACCTGGGTTGTCGGCAACCCGCCGCCCGGCATCGGCGGCAAGTATTTCATCTTCGTCAAGCTAACCACCGATGGCGGTGTCGTCGGCTATGGCGAGGCCTACAACGCCACCTTCTCCGCCCATGTCACGGCGAAGATGGTCGAGGACATGGCCGAGCGCTATTTGATCGGCCGCGATCCGCACGACATCGAGAATTTCTTCCGCCGCGCCTATTCGTCCGGCTTCACCCAGCGCCCGGACGTGTCTGGCATGGGCTGCTTCTCGGCGCTGGAAATGGCCTGCTGGGACATCATCGGCAAGGAGGCCAACAAGCCGGTCTACAAACTGCTCGGCGGCCAGGTGCACGAGACGCTGCGCTCCTACACCTACCTCTACCCGCACACCGGCAGCGTCCACTCCGAGGATGCGCGCGGCAAGAACGTCTACAACGACCCCGATCTCGCCGCCGCCTGCGCACTCGAATATGTCGAGCAGGGTTTCAATGCGGTCAAGCTCGATCCGGCCGGCCCTTATACCGCCTTCGATGGCCATCAGCCGCGGCTTGTTGACATCGATCTCTCCGCCCGCATGATCAAGGCGATCCGCGAGGCGGTCGGTACCCGCGCCGACATCCTGTTCGGCACCCACGGCCAGTTCACCGCCTCCGGCGCGCTGCGCATGGCCCGCGCCATCGAACCCTATGATCCGCTATGGTTCGAGGAACCGGTGCCGCCCGACATGCCCGAAGTGATGGCGCAGGTGGCGCGAGGCACGTCGATCCCGATCGCCACCGGCGAGCGGCTGACGACCAAGTTCGAATTCGCCCGGGTCATCGAGAACCGAGCCGCGACCATCCTGCAGCCAGACCTTGGCCGCTCGGGCGGCATCCTCGAAACCAAGAAGATCGCCGCCATGGCCGAGGCCTACCACATCCAGGTCGCCCCTCACTGCTATTGCGGGCCGATCGTCGGCGCCGCCAACATCCAGCTGGCGGTGACGCTGCCCAACTTCCTCATCCTGGAATCGCTGAAGCAGTGGGACGGGTTCCACGCCACGCTGCTTACGAAGAAGATCGAATGGCAGGACGGCACTGTCATCCCGTCGAAGGAGCCCGGCCTCGGCGTCGAGCTCAACGAATCGGTCTGCGATGCGCATCCCTACACCGGCAAGGAACTGCATCTGCAGATGATGCAGACGCCGCTGATGCCGTGAGCGAAAGCTACGCCTTCATCGGCCTTGGCCATCTCGGCGGCAATCTTGCCGCCAGCCTGATCCGCAACGGCTTTGCGGTCACCGTCTTCGACCGCGACCCCATCGCCGTCGAGCGCCTCGTTGCGCTCGGCGCGACCGCTGCCGACAGTCCCGCCGAAGCCGCCGCTAAAGCCGGCAACGCCATCACGTGCCTGCCCTCGCCCAAAGTCAGCGAAGCGGTGCTGGCCGGCCTTGATGGACTGCTTGAGGGCCTGCCCGAAGGCGGCACCTGGATCGAGATGTCGACCAACGGGCGCGACGAGATCGTGCGTCTGGCCGCCCTCGCTTCGGCCAAGGGCATCGAAACGTTGGAATGCCCCGTCACCGGTGGCGTGCATCTGGCGGCTGTCGGAAAAGTTACCGCACTGGTCGGTGGCGATGCAGCACTTTATGCGCGCCATCGCCCGGCAATCGAAGCGATGTGCGCGAAGTCGTTCCTGATGGGTCCGGTGGGCTCGGCGGCGGTGATCAAGGTGATCACCAACATGCTCGCCTTCATCCATCTCGTCGCCGCCGGCGAGGCCTTGATGCTGGCCAGGCAAGGCGGGCTCGACCTCGGCCAATCCTACCACGCCATCGTTGCCTCCTCCGGCAACAGCTTCGTCCATGAGACCGAAAGCCAGCTCATTCTCAACGGCTCCTACGACATCGGCTTCACCATGGACCTGGCGCTGAAGGATCTCGGCTTCGCGCTCGCCATGGGCGAACAGTCTGGCGTGCCGCTCGAGCTGGCATCGCGCGTCAACGCGATTTTTGAGCAAGGCAAGGAAGCCTATGGCGGCGCCGCGTGGTCGACCCAGATCGTCAAATTGCTGGAAGATGCCGTTGGCACTGACCTGCGCGCTCCCGGTTTTCCAGCCAAACTCGAAGTCTGACCACAGGAAAGAAATCAAGCGATTTCAGTTGGTTGGGATCCGTCTCCGGATTCACCTGAATCGATCTGTTAACGACTTGATTCAATATCTGAGCGTCAGCGCGCCAGGCAGGATCTCGAAGGTCGCCGGTATACGTCCTGGCGACTCGCCATCTATGTCGACCAGCGCGCCGTTCTTCTCGACATCGCCGAGCGGCTCGACCACCACTTTCCGGCCGCGCAGGATGGTGATCGCCGGATGGTTGCGGTGCCGACCGCCATAGAGCAGCCGGATGTCCCAGATTAACTTCAGCTTGCCGGAGGCGCGTAGAATCACGATGTCGAACTGCCCGTCGGCCAGTTCCGCATCCGGCGCGATCATCATGCCACCGCCGAAGAACTTGCCGTTGGCGACCGCCACCAGCGCCATGCGCGCCTCGACCGGCGTGCCGTCGTCGACGGTGATCCTGACATGCTGGAAGCGGTAGCGGATGAACTCGACCACGGTGCGCCACAGGAACAGCGACTTCGCCGACATCTTGCCCTTGCGCTTGTCGGCATTGACGGCGCGGTCGGTGGCGCCCGACAGGCCTAGGCTGGCGATGTTGATGAAATGGCGGCTGGCCAGTGCCCCATGGTCGTCGATGTAGCAAATGCGTCCGGCATCGACTTTCCGAGGCTTGGCCTCCGCGAGCCGCTTCACCACCGCATCCACCTCTTTCGGCAGGCCGAGCCCGCGCGCGAAATCGATGCCGGTCCCGCACGGCAAGAGGCCAAGCTCGGTTGTCCTGCGGCCTTCCTTGGACGCCTGCAGCAGCCCGTCGGCCACCTCGCTGGCAGTGCCGTCACCGCCGGCCGCAATCACCAGGTCGAAACCGTTTGCCGCGAGATCGAGCGCCAGCCTTTCGGCATCACCTTCGGCCTGCGTCTCACGCAGCTCGAATTCGCCGAAATGCTTTTTCAGCGACGCGGCGACCTCCGGCCAATGCCGTTTCAACCGGCCGCCACCGGCAATCGGATTGAGGACCACCCCGACTTTCAAGCACACCCTCCCGCAAGGACATCAAGGCGCCCGGCGCCTCGAATCCTTTGCCGGCATTGAAACCCGCGCCCGCCGACAGGGCAAGGGCGAATGTCCACCGCTGCCGCCCGTCATGGCGGACCGGAAAATCCGCTGTCCTTGATTGATCCCCGATAATCCCGCTATCCACAGGCCTGCCGCAGTGTCGCCGACCACTTACCCGGCGTACATTGAACCCATCTCAGGCGGCTACCGATCGCCCAGCCGAAAGGCGAAGTGAAAGGCGGATTTCCTGAGGCCCGTACGGCCCTGAGCGAGAGCAGGCTTGCCTGTTGGAGGGACGGATGCCGAGACCTACGGGGCCGCGGAAAGCGTGCCAACGCCGACGGCGGACCGATGCTGCCATGAAGGACGGCAAAAACCTTCGATGGTGCGCAGGGCAAAGCCCGCAAGGGCGGAGACCGGCGTGGTCCCGAACGGGCGCTGCTCTCGGGTGGCGGGCTGGCAGGACCGTCAAAATCAAGGCCGGCATGGCGCGACGACTTTACGGAAGTTGCTGCCGCGACCGTGTCCTGATCTGACAGGGAGGCGCTGGGAGAGATCCCGGCGCCGACTGTTGTTTTTGGCTATCCCCTACAATTTTTACGCTGTTTCCGGATATGACTGCAACCGGCGCTGAAATCAGCTAACGTTCGGCGTCGTCGGAGTCCGTTTGATAACGCGCTCTGCAGAGGCGTATGGCGTGGGTTTCGAGAACCGAAGCGCAGCGGACATATGGGTCCGTGAGCATCGGAAGTGCAGAAAACCGCGTCAGGCGTCCGGCAGAGTTAGCGTTAGCGAATGGCTCCCTGAAGGGGGATACTTCATGACGTTGATCCAGAAGCTTGCCGTTGCCTATGCGTTCCTGTTCTTCGGCGTCGTCGCCATCGGCTACATACCGGCGTTCAACGATGCCAACGGCAATCTGTTCGGCCTGTTCTCGCTGCAATGGTACGACGACCTGCTGCACGCCTTCTCCGGCGTCTGGGCGCTGGCCGCCGCCTTCATCTCACACCGCCAGGCGGTGTTCTATTTCAAGCTGTTCGGCTCGGTCTATCTGTTCGACGGCGTGCTTGGCCTGATCACCGGTTCGGGCTGCCTCGATGCCGGCATCTTCATCAACGGCTTCCGCTCCCTCAACGATATCGAATTCCCGGCCCGCTTCTTCGCCAACCTGCCGCACATCGTCATTGGCGGCTTCGCCGTCTATGTCGGCTTCTGGCTGTCGAAGCGCATACACGACCACTTCGCCACGGCCTGATCCGGCCATGTTCATGTTTCGCTGGCTGAAGCGCATCATCAAGACGATCCTGTGGCTGATCGTCATCGTCGTCCTGATCCCGATCGTCGGGCTGAGCTATGGCTTCCTGACAACGTCGTCACTCGACAAGGCGCCGCTGCCCGGCATTGCCGACGGCGCGCCGCCCAAGGCGCTGGCCGGCAAGGTTCGCGCCGAAATCCCCGGCTATCAGCGGCCGGAGGAATCGACCTTCCTCACCTACCCGGAATGGGCGATCGTCTACGCCGCCCGCGAATATGCCGGCTTCGTCGACAAGAACCAGCCGAGCGGCTTTCCCTATTGGTCCTACGTCGGTCGCTTCTGGCAGGACTACGCCATGGTGATCCGCGCCAGCTCTGCCTACAATTTCAACTTCGCCAACCACCAGATGCTGGTCATCATCGGCACCAGCCACAGCATCGAACATATCCTGCAATGGGTCTATGAGAACACGGTCGGTCGCGTCACCGAGGCGACCGCTGCCAAGCGCACCGCCGCCGACATCTATCAGGCCAAGGTGGCTGCCGACTATGCCGCTTTCCTCGACCAGGTGCCTTGGTATCAATTTCCCTATGGCGAGAAGCGCGCCGGCCTGTTTGCCGTGCAGCCGGCGCCAGGCGACAGTTCCATCCGCACCAGCGAACGCAAGCTTGCCTTCGGCCTTGCCGACACCATCAAGCAGGCCTACGCCGACCTGATCAAGCAGGCACTCGCAGCCACATCCCCACCAGCCTTCCTCGACATCCATGTCTGGGCCAAAGGGCCGGTCGGAGAAGCGACGCGCAACGAGCCCGATACCTTGCTGGAGCGCGACTACGGCGCCGACGGCGCTGTCTTCGTCACCAAGCGCTACCAGGTCTTTACCGAGATGATTCCGCGCCTGATCGACAAGGGCGTCTCCTTCGTCGAAATCGGCGGCAATGACGAGATCATGGTCACCGTGCTTTCGACGGACTCCATCGCTGTGCCCGAAGTCATCCGCATCCTGTTCAGCTATCCGCTACCGGCTGACCCGTCGACGCGCCGCACCGGGCTGACCGTCGCCGTGCGCAAGCTGCATCTTGTGCTGCCGGCTCTGATCAAGTCAGGCGCCAGGCTTGAACATGTCTATGACTATTGAGACGATAGCCGGGCAATGCGCAGACTGATCCGCATCGTCGGCTGGCTTGCGCTCACGCTGGTCGTGCTCATTGTGGTCGTGCTTGTCGGCTTTCGCGGCGCGGCGGCGCTGCGAGAGAACCTGTCACCCGAGGAGGCAGCTCCGGCGGGAGCGCTGTTTGCCACCGTCGATGGCCTGAAGATCCACTACCAGGTTTGGGGACCGCAGGACGGGTCGCCGCTGCTGCTGTTCCACGGCACGGCCTCCTGGGCCGAGACCTACCGCGATATCGCCGCGCCATTGGGAGAACAGGGCTTTCGCGTCATAGCGCCCGACATGCCTCCCTTTGGCTATTCGCAAAGACCGGTCGACCAGGACTATTCGCGCGCTGCCCACGCAAAACGCGTCCTCGGTTTCGCCGACGCGCTCGGCCTCCGCCATTTCAGCGTCGGTGTCCATTCCTATGGCGGCGGTGGCGTGATCGAAGCCGCCTTCGAGGCTCCGGATCGCATCGACGCTCTGATCCTGCTCGACGTCGCACTTGGCCTCGGCCGGACCGAGGCGCCGACAATGCCATTTGCCGCTGTCCTGAACCTGCGATGGCCTCGCGAACTGCTCACTGCCTCGACCTTCACCAACCCGCTCATGGTCGGACCGGGTCTGCGCTCGTTCATTGAGAACGACGACGTGGTCACGGCTGAACGCATCGCGATCTACGCGCGACCCCTCAATGTCGAAGGCACCACCGATGCGGTCGGCCATTGGCTGTTCAGCGGCCTGTTCAACGACGAACGAAAATCGCTTGCCGCCAACCCCGCGAACTATCGCACCTTTGCGCCGCCCGTCCTCGTCATCTGGGGGCGAGACGATACGACCACGCCCCTGGCACAGGGTGAAGAGATTGCCGCGTTGTTTCCGCACGCCGAACTGGCGGTTCTCGATGGCGTCAACCACATCCCGCAGGTCGAACGCCCGCACGACGTGGTGCCGCTGATCGCGAATTTCCTCAAACGAATCTTGCCGGCCACTCGATAGATCGACGGTTCGGCGCTCCGCCACGCTCATTCCACAATCGCGGCCAAATCCCGCCTTGTTCGCGGGCGATGGATTGTTGCACGTCGTCCAAAAGCGGAAACCGGGTTTGGGACCGCTACATGCACCGAAATGGGCTGCCGGGGGGCATCTCGAAGGGACAAGACCGTGATCAAGACCGCCCTTGTCGCCATGACCATTGTCGGCTGCGACTGCGACGCCAGGCTTTGCGAATATATCGGCGAGACGCCGGCCAAGTGGTCGACGATCGCCGAATGCGAAGCGGCGATGAAGAGCCAGATGCTGCACGAGCGCAATTTCAACTATCCGCTCATCTCCGGCATCTGCCGCGCCAAGGGTTCGTCGTCCTCCTCGCAACTGGCCGCGACCGCGTCGCGCCCGGAGCTGAAGCCCGCCAGCAGGGTCGTTGAAACCAAAAGCCCGCTTCCGCCGGAATTGAGCCGCCGACCGAGCGTCCCGGTCGGGTCGCCGACGACGGCCGTGGAAGCGGAGGCCGCCCGGCCAGTCGCCTATGAACAAGTGGTCGATGGCGGAACCGGCGTGCTCTACCGCACGAAGAATGGCTACGCCGTGGTCAAGACCGATCTTGGTCGCGCTGCCTCGGCGACCGCCGACATGGCGAAACGGTCGGCGAACTGGCTGGCCGGACTGGTGCCGAAGGGGCTGTAGAGCAATTCCAGGGCAAGTGTGAAGCGGTCTTCCCGGGAAAGCGCGTAGCGCTTTCCATTAGGGAATTGCGTCGAAACAACGCCCTTACAGCTTGACCTTCAGGCTCTGCCAGAACTTGTCGATCAGCGGCTTTTCGGTGGCCGCATCCTCGCGGGCAACGCGGGTGATGAACAGCAGCCCCTGATCGGCGTGGCCGAAGCCGACGATCTCGAAATCGGCGGTGTCGGTGCGTGTCTTCACCTTGGCGAGAATGCCGGTCAGTTCCTTGCCGTCGGCGAGCTTGCGCGTCGTCGGCTCCTGCGTCAGCGTCGCACCGGCCTGCACCGATTCCTTGGTCATCTCCTGCAGCATCAGCTGGTTGAGCGACACCGGATTCATCTTGCCGTATTCCTGTACGACGACGATCGTGCCCAGCGCCGACGCCATCAGATACTGCGTGATGTTCTCGCCGAGATCGGTCTTGGTCACCGAGATGTCGCTCGGATGGACGAAGGAGAAACTGCCGCCGGAAAAGGTGGCGAAGTCGTTGCGCTCGAGCGTCACCTTGCTCTGTTTGCCGCCGGGCAGCGTCACGTTTGTGCTCTCGCCCGGATCGATGTCGACCGTCACGCCGTCGATCGTCAGCTTGAAAGCCTTGAGATCCTCGGCTTGGACCGGTCCAGCGCACAGCGCGATGAGGGTGAGTGCCGCCGCTGATACCATCCGCATTGGTTGTTCTCCTGACTATTGCATGTCGCCCAAAAGTGGCCCCGGTTTTGGGGCAACGACATGCAATCAACAAATGAGTAAAGCGCGTCGCCTGATTCCGTGTCGATTCGACGCGCTCTACACCATCCCGCTCAGCGCCTTGATGGCACGGTAGAAGGTCGAGGAAAACAGTTCCGTCGGGTCATATTGCCGCTTCGCCGCCAGGAAGGCCGGCAATTCTGGATAGGACGCCAGCAATTCCCTGGCCGTGTAGTGCAGCTGGTAGGGCAGGAAGAACCGCCCGCCATGCTTGATCGTCACGTCGATCAGCGCCCGTGTCAGCGCCCGCATTTTCGCATTGCCGTCGCCATCGGTCGGCTGGTTGATGTAGAGCACCAGGGAATAGGCTGGCTCCGGCGCGTAGGTCAGCGCGATATCCTCCTTGTGGACGATGCGCACCGAGGCGTTGAGCACCGGCAGCTTCTGGTTGCGCAGGATTTCGCGCGCTTCGGCGATGAACTCGATATAGGCGGCGCGCGGAATAAAGTATTCGTGCAGGATGTCGGTCTCATCCATCAGGTCGTTGAACAGATAGGGCACCGAATCGTGCATCGGGTTGTTGCGGGTGACGAGACAGGCCTCGCCTTCGGCCATGGCTGAGGTGCGCGCCACCGTGCAGCTTTCGAATTTCGGTTCCAGCGTCTTTTCGGTGAACCACTTCAGCTCCTGGAACAGGCTGCCCCATTTCGCCAGATTGATGAGCACCCGCTTCAGCCCCACCGAACCCGGCTCGCCAATCTCTGGCTGGTCGGCCGGCGGCTGGTCGGCCACCTTGTCATAGCGATAGACGATCATGTCCTCGAGGAAATTGCCCGGCGCCGTCGACAGATGGCCGTAGAACAGGCCGATCTCCTTGTTCGGTTCCAGCACGTCGGCGAAGAATTTCGGGAAATCGTCCGATTTGATGATCTCGCGCGAGGTGCGGTAGACCGTGTTGTCGACGATATCGAGCGTCGCCTCCAGCACCACGCCGAACAGGCCGTAGCCGCCGACGACGTGGCGGAACAGTTCGATGTTTTCGGTCGGCGAGCAGGCGGTCACCGAACCATCGGCCAGCATCACCCGCATCGAGCGGATCGAGCCGGCAACCGAACCCGCCTGGTGGTCCATGCCATGCGCATTGACCGACAGCGAGCCGCCGACCGAGAAGATGTCGGTCGACTGCATCGCCTTCACCGCGAAGCGCGGATGCAAAAGGTTCTGGATATCGTGCCAGCGCGCGCCCGGCTGCAGGGTCATGGTCTTGGCCGCGGCATCGACGGTGACCTTGTTGAACTTTCTGAGATCGAGCACCAGCGCGTTGTCGTCGAAGGCGTGCCCGCCCATCGAGTGGCGGATGGCCGCCAGCGAGATTTTCAGCCCGTTGGCGCGCGCGAAGGCCAGCGCCTTTGCGATGTGGTCTTCCTCGCTGACCTCGACCACGCCATAGACCGGCGTCTTCGACAGGCCGCTGGCATCGTTGATGTCGCCGCCTTTTGCCGACCAGGGCAGCGAAGGATCGAAGGCCGGCGGGCTGGCAATCGGCTTCAGCGGCAGTGCGATGCCGTCGACATCGGCGATCCGTCCGGCGTTCTTCGGTCCCGAAGGTCCTCGCGCCAGCCGCGCCACCGTGGTGCCGCCCCACAGCACCGCGCCGCCGAAGACAGCCACACCCAGCAGCAATCGCCGCGACAGGCGAAACCCTTGTTGTTCCTCGGCCATGGATATCCCCCCGTTGGCCAAGGGATAGCGCGGCGCTTTGGCAAAAACCATAGCAGTACATGGCGGAGCCGTGGCTTTGTTACGGCATCAAGAGTTGCGCTGCCCCTCATCCGCCTGCCTGGCGATGAGGGACAGCGCCCTACCCATCAGAGATTGGACTTACGAAGACTTCTTGATCGACGTCACCATGCCGGTCTTGTCATCGACCGTCACCGCCACCTTGGCGCCGACCTTCAGTTTGCCGACCGCCGCGTCCGGCGACAGCTGGTAGATCTTGCCGTCGTCGAGGGTGATCGACTTGGTCGTCGGATCGACCGACTGGATGGTGCCCTGAACGGTCGCGGCATAGGCCGTGCCGAGGAAGGCGAGCAGGGCGGCGGTGGTTGCGAGGGTCTTCTTCATCGGTAAGCACTCCGTGCTGTTTCGGTTTTCCGGGGCTGCCGTCTTAAGCAACGACAGCACCGAACGGCCTGAAACTGAAACGGAAAGCTCCTCCTCCGCAAATCACGTTGGGTGAATTTTCGCAAACAATATCATAGGCTTAATTCCGACACATTGCCTGCCGTCGATGCAGCTTCTGGCCGCTTCGTCTCCCTCCGACAAGTGCACTTCTTTCCACGAAAAGAGTCACTTGGCTGATTGTGGCGGGAAGCTTTCGATCACCACGCGGCAGCCGCAATCCACCTCGGGCGGCATCACGAAACAGACTGCTGACCGGTCATCGGTACAAATTTTGTTTCAAGGATCAGTTCGACCGCCTCCTAAAGCGGATGAAACTCGCGCTCCGGTTGCAATCCGGGAATGGATGCAGGATGGTGTCGACCGTCGCGATGAAGGGGGCCTTCCATGAAGCTTGCAGTCCGGACCATGATATCCCTGATGCTGGCGTTTGCTCCGGGATTGGCCGGCGCACAAGGAATAGATCCGGACGACGACAAGACGGTTATCTTTACTCCCGGCGATCCCGAAATGGCGGCAGCGACTGCGAAGGCACTCGCCAGCCTGGATGAATTCCTGGCTTTGTCCGAGGCTCCTCCCTCCGGCACAGATCGGTTCAAATTGAAGGTCAAGGTGCGGGACGGGAATGTCACCGAACACTTCTGGGTCATACCGTTCCGCCGCACCGAGACCGGTTTTGTCGGCATATTGGCGAACCAGCCCGAAGAGGTGCAGAGCGTCGTCCTCGGCCAGAACATAGAATTCACCAGGGACGATATTTCCGATTGGGGATACACGCGCGGCGGGCGCCAGGTCGGCAGCTTCACTGTCTGTGTGATGTTCAAGAAAATGTCGAAAGAAGAAGCGGATTACATGCGCGACAAGTACGGCTTCGACTGCTGACAGCGGTCAACCGATCTCGTCCTTCGCGCCGATCTTGCGCACCAGCGCTGCGGTCGCCAGCATGGCGCCCATGTCCGCGATCATCGGCGCGACATGCCTGGTGTAGTCGAGCGGCACCGAGATATCTGGCAGTTCGAAGAAATTCTTCGTCTGCGGCAGCAGCAGGAAACCGTCGCTGCCGTTGAGCGCGACGCGGGCCGGATCGTCTGGCCAGGTTTCGCCCAGCCATTTCAGCGCCTGCGCCAGCCGGCCGGTTACCAACGGCCGTGCAGCCTCGATGTTGTCGGTGCGGAATTCATAAGCGGCGTCGAGTTCGGGCACACCGGACGACAAGTCCTGCATCTTGCTGGCGAACATGCCGCGGAAGAAGACGACGACCGCATTGGTCCGACGCGTCGCCACCAATACCCCCGGGAACGGCTCGATCGCTTCGAAAGCGACGATGACACCCTTGAAGACTGTCGATGAATCCTTGCCCGACCCTACTCGCAGTTCTGCTTCGTAAAGCTCGAACGGAAACTCTTCGTAGCGGCCCGAAACGACATCGTCGAACGACTGCTTGTTGAAGGCGCCGACCGCCTCGCGTGGCAGCCGGTCGAAAGAGTTCGGCCTCCCTCCATGCTGGTAACGCATATCCGCAATGGAGCCGAAGATGATTGGCAGCAGCGTCTCGCGGAACGATTGCTGCAGCCGCGTCGCCGGTTTCATGGCCTGGAAGTAGAGCACGCTCGAAGCCACCAAGCCGATGCCATAGAGAAACACATGTGGTGTCGAGAACCATTGCTCGTTGGGGTCGGCGACCTTGTTGAACAGCCAAGCGACCAGCACCACGAACACCAGCACCAGACCGACGAACAGCGGCACCCGCCAGCGCACCTGCCGAACCGCCGAAGCCCTCGCCGCCTCATAGGTCTCGATGTCTTTCCGGATGCCGGCCGTGACCGCCTCGCTCGGCATGAAATCCGCTGTTTCCATCGCCACCCCCGCAAGCCTGCCTCTGCTGGCGCATGATAGTCGGTTTTGCGGGTGCCGCCAGACGGTTAAGCGGTGACACCTTCTTCGCCTGGGGGAGAAGGAAATATCGCCCGCAGCCGACCCTCCACCTTGCCGCGCATTCGCCCCTTCAACCCTTCCACCGGCAGCAGCCGCTCATGATCACCGGCGCGCAGCCGCACAAAGGGATGCAGATGGTACGACGCAATGGTGCCGCGCGTGCCGGCATCGGTACTGACATCGACGATGAATATTCCTCCAATCCGCCCCGGCCATGGCTGGCGGGCAAGGGCCGTGCCGAGGAAATCGCCGAGCCCATAGGCGACGATCGTCTGGTCGATCCGGTCCACCGGTTGTACGACATGGGCGTGATGGCCGGCGATCAGCCCGACGCCCTGCCCGGCCAGCCGCCTGGCCAGCGCCTGCGTCTCGGCGCGCGGAAAATGCCGGAACTCCCAGTCCCAGTGCGGCACCGCGCAGAGAAGATCGACGGCATCGCGCGGCCAGTGCGCTGGATCGCTTTCCAACGACACGCAGCCGGCGAACAGGTTTTCATCGGCGTTGCGCCATAGCGTGAAGGCCGCGAAGCCGACATTCAGCGGCCCGACCGCGAAGCGCTGGACGGGACCGCCGGCAGCCAGGCCGATGCTGCGGATGCCGAGCCGCTCCAGCGCCGCCACCGTCGCGTCGAAACCGGCGACGCCCTGGTCGAGCACATGATTGTTGGCCAGCGACAGCACGAGCCTTTCGTGTGCGATGCCAACGGCCGCCAGCGCTTCGACCAGAAAGCGCTCGCTCATCGCATGGTGCGTGCCGAGTTTTGTCCCCAGCACCGCACTTGGTCCGTGAACGATTGGGCTTTCGCAATTGCCGATCACCAGGTCGGCAGCGCCGAGCAACGCCTTGATCGCCGGATCGCAGTCCGGCGCGCCGCGGTTGGCCACCGCCGAGATGTCGCCGATGAAGGCCAACCGCACCGCCCGCCTCGGCGGCGGCGTCATCATCGTCGCGGCCATCGGCGCGAAACCATTGGCATCACCGCCGAGCGAGGGCTTCAGAAAGCGCGGCAGCCACGACAGTTTGTAGGAAAGCGGATAGTTCGACACGCCCAAGCCCAATCGTTTGCCCTGTGTAGACCGTCGGGCTCGAGGGTTGAAGCGCATCCGTCGACAATCGTGCAACGATGGCGGCTGGCCGCCTCGGCGCTGACAGGCGCGGCGCCGCAAATATGTGTATGGTCGCGGGCGCGACCAACGGATGGGAGGAAAAGATGACACGAATGGCAAGCCTGCTGGCATCCACTTTCATTCTGCTTGTGCCTTTGTCTTCCGCGCGCGCGGCCATGCCCGAAGCGGCAACCGCTTTATTCGAGGCCAAGACCGTGGCCGCGCGCGACACCGCCCTGGCAACGCTTGAGGCCGCCGCGTCCAAAGATCCGGCGTCAGCCTACGCTGCCGGCGCCGGCGAGTTCTTCACCGCGCTGGAACTGCTGGCCAGTGGCCTGCACCGCCATGGTTTCGAAAGCCCGCAATCGTTCATGCTGCCATTGATGCGGCTGCCGGTGCCGGACAATCCCAACCCCGAGCCGCTGACCTATGAGCAGTTCCGCGCCATTCTGGTC
The DNA here is from genome assembly GCF_056405075.1 of Mesorhizobium sp. P2_A12. NCBI lineage: Bacteria > Pseudomonadati > Pseudomonadota > Alphaproteobacteria > Hyphomicrobiales > Phyllobacteriaceae > Mesorhizobium > Mesorhizobium sp. P2_A12. The sequence continues at coordinate 65,733 of NZ_JBFUCU010000002.1, read as the reverse complement.
GGCTTCCGCGACCGGCTGGAGAAATCCGCCGCCACGCTGGGCTCGGTCCCGGCCGATGCCGATATCGGCATGGTGCTCGATCTCACCCATGTCGGCATCGACCTCAACGAGGACGGCGCGATCACGCCGGATGAGAGCATGGCCGCCATCATGGCCTCGCTGTCGCGCGGCGGCAGCGCGTCGGACGGAGCAGCACCCGTTCTCACCTTCCGCTTCGACCGCGCCGACGGCTATTGGCTGCAGGGCTACGCCGAATTCCTGATGGCGCAGGCCGATTTCTGGCTGGCGCATGATTTCAGGAGCACCTTCGACGGCTCATTCCATATGCTGTTCCCGCGCGCCAAACTGCCGTTGCAGGACATTCTCGTGCCGCCGAGCAGCGACATGGGCAGCAGCATCTTCTCGTCGGAATGGCGCATCGCCGATTTCATTTCGCTGGTGCATCTGGTCAACTGGCCGGTGGTCGAACCCGAGCGCCGGCAAGCGGCGCGTCGCCACCTGCTCGAAATGATCCGGCTGTCGCGCGAGGACTGGAAGGCGATCCGCGCCGAGACCGACAATGACCGCGAATGGCTGCCCGGGCCGCAGCAGAAGGGCGAGAACCATCTCACCGGCCTCGAAGTCGGCGAGGAGCAGGTCGAGGCCTGGCTCGCCACCTTGACCATGGCCGAGGATCTCCTGGAAGGCCGCTTGCTGCTGCCGCATTTCCGTATCACCGGCAAGGGCATCAACATGAAGCGCTTCTTCGACGAGCCAAAACCCTTCGACCTGGTGCTGTCGATCACCGGCCCGGCCATCGCGCCCTATCTCGAAAGCGGCAAGATCCTGACCAGCGAGGAATTCGACCAGATCCAGCGCCAGTTCGGCGGCGCAGGGTTCCTGACCTTTGCCTTGTGGTTCAACTAGCGCGCAAATCCGTGCAGCCGGCCGAGCAGCCATTGCAATGGATTGCCGACGAAAGCACGCGTAACGAAACTGTCGTGGGCGGCGTCCGAGGCAAGCAAGGCGACGGTGCCGGCTTCGAGGCGGCGCGGCGGGCCCGAACTGGCGTCGATGCCCTGGCCTGCCAGCAACTGTCGGATTTCTGCAGTGCCGGAGGCGGACGATTTGCCATAGGCGCTGACGAAGAAGCTCTTCCTGTGGCGCGCGGCCCAGTTGGCGAAAATGTCGGCCTCGTCGAACACGGCGTCGAGCAGGATGACGCCGAGCAGGCGGCCGTCGATGTCGCCATTCCTGAGCACGGAGGCGGCGGGATTGTAGCCGCCGCTATAGGCGACGAGTACAACTGGCATGGCATCGAATTTTGCCGCCTTGGCGCCGGTCAACTCGCCCAGGCCTTGCGCTGCCTCGGCCATAAATCTCTCAAAATGACCGGGCGTCCAGAAATTGCCGGCGCTCGAATCCTGCGCGTTGCTGGCGAATTGCGGCGCCACAAGCACGGCGTTGAGGCCGGAGGTTTCGACCTGCGCGATAACCCTCTGGCGGCCGACGACATCGCGCTGCAAGGTGGCGCCATTGCCGTGGAAGAACACCACGATGACTGCCGGCCTGGTCGGATCGAACCCTCGTGGCGCCGCCAGCAGCGTGCTGCGGTCGGAATAGGTCTGGTCTTCCCAATAGACGCCGCCACGCGGCGAGGTGTGCCCGCGCCGGCCGTTTGATGTCACGTCGAGAAAAGGCCCGGATCCATCGGGCAGCTTTCCCCGGTAGGGAAAGGGCGACGTCTTGAACGGCACGATGGCCGACATGGCCTTGCGCAAGCGCGCGCCCTCGCCCGACGCTGGAAACGCCGCCGCGGCCAGCAGTCCTGCGACGATGGCGCGCCGGTCGAGCATCAGGCCGCCACCAGCCGGATGGCTGGCGCCTTCGACGGCAACAGCACGGCACGGAAGGCCGGGATGGCGACGAGATAGGCGATCGCCGCCCATTGCAGCACGGCGCTGAGGCCGAAACTTGTGGCGACGATCGGCACGGCGGCCGAGCCAATCACCGAAAAGCAGCCGTTGATGCCCCAGGCCCAGACGAAAAGGTGCTCCTTGCCGAGCCGCGCCAGCCAGGTCATGGCGGTTGCCATCGGTATGCCCATTAGGAAGGCCGGTGGCGATACCAGGAGGAAGCAGAGCAGCAGCCGGACGGCATAGGGATAGGCACCAATCCAGTCGAGCACCGGCGACAGATAGAAGCCGTACGCCAGCAGCAGCACGCAGATCGCCGACAGCACGACAGGCAACAGTCTCCGGGCGCGGTCGAAGATGCGCTCGGCAAACAGGCTGCCGAGACCGGAAAACACCAGCATCGACGAGATCAGCACCGAGGCCGACACGGTCGGATTGGCGAGCGCCACGGTGAAGCGGCTGATCAGCCCGACCTCGACCATGATGTAGCCGAGGCCGAGGCAAGCGAAGTAAAGGATGGTGCCGAGCTTGCCACGCGAGCGCGAGAACACGATCCGCCAGCCGAAGATGACCGGCAGCAGCACCAGCGACGCCGCCGTGATGCAGGCGATGCCGAGCGTCGCCCAGATCAGCAGATAGCCCCAGTCGTCCTGGAACAGGTCGAGCCGGTCCAGCGTCAGCGGCAGGTCTGCGACCTTCACATAGGCGGCGAAGTAGGGCTGGTCGTTGCTCAGCGGACGCACGTCGAAGACATAGTCGCTGGCAAGCTTTGCCCAACCGCCCGTCAAAAGCGCGTGCCAGGTCATGCGCTGCAGCGCGGTGGCCGGCAGCACGTCGGGGCCGGCATCGCCGCCAGCATCGGCGCAGGCATCGAGGGTCGGATCGGCCGGCGCGGTCGGGTCGCAGGCTGCGTTGGGAGCGGTCGGGTTGGCCGGCGCCGTCGCATCGGCGGCGGGTTGGGTCAGCGTCGCATCCTGTCCGCTGCCAAAGATCGAGGCGCGATAGTCGTCGAGGATTTTCTGCGCCGTCGAGCCGTCATAAGGCATGCCGGGGTAGTAGACCTCCTCCCACGACATCGACTTGGTGTAGTCGCGCAGGGTCTTGATTTCCGCGGCGCTGAAGCCGCCGCGCTTGAACAGCACCGTGGTTGTCGAGAGATAGCTCGACACGGCGAAGATATCGTTGGCGACACCTTGCGGATCGAACATCCGGGCCGCCTCGGCGATGGTGGAATAGAGCTTCAGCACTGATTTCGGCGGCTCTTCCTTGTTCCACAAGGTCACCGACAGTACGCCGCCATCGGCCAGTGCATGCATGTAGCTCAGCATCGCCTCGTGCGTGTAGGCGTATTTCTCCGAGATGGCGAAGCCGCCCGGATTGGACAGGCCGACGCTGTCGGCGAGGCTGAGGTCGATGACATCGTAGCGCTCGCCGGTGTTGGCGAGGAACAGGCGCCCGTCATAGTCGATCACCTTGAGGCGCGGCTCCGCCAGGATATCGCCGGTGACATCCTTCAGCACCGGGTCGCCGAACGCCCGCAATGTCATCGGGTTGCTCTCGGCGACGGTCACCGAGGTCGAGCCGGCATTGAGCGCGGCCTGCGTGGAGATGCCGCCACCGAACTGCACGACGAAGGTCTTAGGCTTCGCCTTGATGACATAGGGATAGTGCATCGGCAGATAGCGAAAATAGACCTGCTCGGCGGACGCCAGATTGCGCATGATGCCTTCCGGCCCGTCGCCGTCGCGATACATACCGACATAGGTGTTGGCCGGAACCTCCGGCATGCCGAAGGCGGCATTGTCGCTCAGGCCCGGCGCGAAATGCATGTAGGAACTGGCATAGACCTGCAGGTCGCCAAACGGCGAAACGCTGCGGTAGATGCGCTTGCCATCCGGGAAGTTGCGGGCATAGGCGACGCCCTTGTACTGTGACACGGCGATGTCGGGTATGCCAAGCAGGCCCGGCAGCATGAGGTACCCGGCGATCGACAGCGCCGCGACAACCGCGCCGGCGACGACGCGCTTCCAGGCGCCGAATGCGAAGAACCACAGCAGCGAACCGGCGGCCCACAACAGCAGCGGCACGACGATGATGGCTTCCGGCGCGAACAGATACATCGACACCAGCACGACAAGACCGGCGAGCCCGGAGCCTGTGAGGTCAGCGAAATAGACGCGGCCGAAGGCGGTTCGGCTTTTCAGGAAGACTATGCCGAGGAAGAACGCGCCGGCCAGGAACGGCAGAAGATAGAGTAGGAAATTGGCCAGCAGCCGCCATTTCTGCTCGGGATCGGAGACCAGGAAGATGGCGTTGAACGGCACCGTCTGGGCAGCAAGGTTGGAGGCGACGGCGAGTGGGCCGACCAGCAGCAGTGCCGCCGTGGCGGCCCCTTGCCAGTGCCGGTCGAACCAGTCCTTGCCGGCGAAGATGACGACGCTGGACAGCGAGAAGCCAAGCATGGCGAGGCTGACCACCAGAGAACCGAAATGCGACCAGCTGCCGACGGCGAACACCCGCATGACCGATATCTGCAGCGCGATGATGGCGCCGGCAATCAGCCCGATTGCGAGGTAATGCGCGAGACCAGGCGCCTCCAGCGAGGCGATGCTTGGTCGGGAGATCGGTGCGACGGCTGCCATGCGGGCCTTTTTATCTGGCGGTTCAGCAAGGCCTTACCAAACGGCCAGCTCAGCTGTTGTGCGTGCCGACGATCTGGTCGCCTTCCATCTTGGTGAAGGGCACGAAAGGCACCACCTTGCCATTATAGATGTCCGAGCGGACGATGTTGAACGTGCCGTCGGCGAGCTGCTCTTTGATCACCTTGAGCACATGCTGGGCGCCTGGCGGACCGACCGGGATGACCATGACGCCATTCGGTTTGAGCTGCTGCAACAGCGACGGCGGAATGTGGTCGATGCCGCAGGTGACGATGATCTTGTCGAACGCCCCAACGCTTTCCCAGCCGTAATAGCCATCGGCGTTGCGGCTGGTGACCGAGCCGAACTCGCTGTAGCCGCGCTCGATCAGCGCGTCATAGGTGCGGCGGGTGCGCTGCGCCAATGGATTGATGATCTCAATCGTGTGCACCTTGTCGGTCAGGTTGGCCAGATAGGCCGACTGGTAGCCGGAGCCGGTGCCGATCTCGAGCACGGATTCGCCCAGCTTGACATCGATGGCCGTCGTCATGCGTCCAACCAGATGCGGGCCGGAAATGGTCACGCCATAGCCGATGTCGAGGAAGGCGTGATCATAGGCGCGCGCCAGATTCTGCGGCAGGACGAACTCCTCGCGCGGCGTCAACAGGAAGGCGCGCTTGTTGCGGTCGTCCAGAACGTCCTTGTTGTAGACCATGATCTGGAAGCGATCGAAGCGCTCGGCCAGCAACTTCGGGTCCTCGCCTCGATTGGCCACCATCCACTCGATGAACGCCTTCTTGTCATTCACCGGCACTTCGGCGTTGCGATCATACGGCACCGGCACGCCAGCCCTAGCGGCGCACGGAAGAATGGAAAATGCCGCCGCCCCCGCCGACAGCGTCAAGAAGTCCCGACGCTTCATTAAAAAGCCTCCAAAGGTGGCCTTTGCCACCTCAAACCCAAGCATTTCAATCCGATTGCACTGCCTCCCAAAACGAGTCAATGGCCGTCGAGGGGCGACCGTCCGGGCGATGATTTTGTGGCAGGCGGGCAACAGTTTTGCCGGTGCCGACGGCCTGTTCAGCAGCACTCGATGGCGCGCGACATTGTCGCATGACTCGCTGAACGGCCTTTTTGGTAAATTAGCAAAGGCTGTTTTGCTTGACTTGGGCGGCAAAAACAGGCAGCAAAACAGGATTGGAGGGGCTCCAATGCCGCGTTGATGGTCGTGGACAAGCCTTTTGAGGCAAAAAGTCCACGTCGCTCGTTTGGTTTTGAGAGGGATTGATTAACCAACTTTGTCCATATTTTGAAGCAATCGGCAACTAACGACAGGCGCGGCAAACGCGTCGGGGACCACCTGGGATCACTCACAGAATGGTCGTCGCGGCTATAACAGCCGCGGACGTGGGAGCCGATTGGAGCAAGATTGGTGCATGGCGTTCTTGAGTAAAAAAACTGGCGGGGACGAGCGTTGGGACGGCGAGACCGCCTGCGACGCGCCACGTTCCTCTTCCTTCAACCCTGAACGGATCGTCCGCTGGGTCGCGGTGCCCGGTGTCAGCGCGGCCATTGGCCTCTGGCTGGTCGGTACCATGGCTGGCCTGAGTTCCGTCGGCGCCTCGCTGTCGGCGACATCAGGCGGCCTGCCGCAGACGCTTTCGATGCCGGGGGCGCTTGCCCTTGCCGATCCGTTGAAGCAGCGCTTCCTGACATCTTCGGCGCCGTTCGTGCTGGCCAATGCCAATGGCGGCGCGCAGGCGCTGCATGACCATGCCGTGCAATGCGGCGCGGGTTGCTTCAAGCTGGCTGCGTTAAACCCGCAGGCTGAGAAATCCGCTCGCCTCGTGGCGCAGGCAAAGCCAGCCCCGATGGTTGTAAAGTCGAAATCGCAAGAGCGTTTCGAGCGCATGGAGGCGTCGCTGTCGCCGGCCAAGCTCGCCGCTGCCTTTGCCGGCGCCGGAAAACCTGTCGTCGCGGCCGGCGCATCCGCGCGCCCGGTCATTTCCACCGTTGCGCCGCAAATTGCGGAAGCGTCCCTGGTCCCGTCCGTCAAGGTCATGGCCAGCCTGTCGGATGACGTGCCGGCTCCAGCGGCCGAACGCTTCGCCCGGATGGATACCGGCTCCGTCGTCGTGCAGACGGCGCCGCAGCCGGTGGGCTTTGCCCTGTCGGACGCACAGACGCCAGACAACGCACAGCTGGCGCTTGCCCTCGTCCAGTCGCTGCCGGTCGACGACGAGGCGTTCGCCTCGCCGCTGCCTATGACCGAGTCCTCGGCCGATGTCGCGGTTTCGCCTGTCGAAACCCAGCAGGCACAGCCCGGCGATGCAGCTTCCCTGCCGGATGCGCTGACCGACGACGTGCCGTTGCCGACCCGGCGCCCGCAATTCGACGCGCCGCAGCAGCCCAAGGTCGTACAGCAGTCGACAAAGCCCATCCAGCAACAGTCGAAGCCCGTCCAGCAGCAGAAGCCCGCCCGTGAGATGGTTCAACAGGCCCAGCCCTCCAGGCCGGCGCGGCAAGGCAGGCCCGGCGAGGGCGACGTGCTGGCCTATGCCAAGCCCGACACACCTTCCGGCGGCCTTGGCCAGGCATTCAAGAACCTGTTCAACTCGCCGGGCTCCAGGAGCGGAGCCAGCAATGGCGTCGCCGTCTACGACATCAGCGCCGGGACCGTCTACATGCCTGACGGCTCGAGGCTCGAGGCGCATTCGGGCGTTGGCGCCATGGCGGACCAGCCGCGCTATGCCGATCAGAAGAACCGCGGACCGACACCGCCCAACACCTACAATCTGTCGCTGCGCGAGTCGCGCTTTCATGGTGTGGAGGCTTTGCGCCTGACACCGGTCGATGGCCGCAACAAATACAATCGCGACGGCCTGCTGGCCCATACCTACCTGCTTCGGGGCCGCTACGCCCAGTCGAGCGGTTGCGTCGCCTTCAAGGACTATGCGCGCTTCCTCGCCGCCTTCAAGAAGGGCAAAATCAAGCGCCTCGTTGTGGTGCCGCGCCTGTCGTCTTCGCCGACGCGGGTCGCATCCGCCGCCAGGGGCGCGTAATACCAAGAAGCATTCGGTCGCACTTTCTGCCCGGCTCCTGACAGCCTACTGTCAGGAGCCGCGTTGTCCGATACGCCTCTCCCCACCGCGCTCTTTCCATTTTGGTCAGGAAATCCCATATTCGGGACATGGCCAAATCCCCCGACAAAAAAACGCCGCCGACGGCGAGTGACCACCGCGCCGCCCCGAAGCGGCGCAGCCCGCTGACCGACTTCCTCGACGCCTCGGAGCCGCTGCACAAGGGCGGCTTTGCCGAGATGCCGCAGGCCGAACTGTCGGGCACGCAGCTGGCTGGTTCGATCGCTGATTGGGCCGAGCAGATCGAGCAGGAAGCCGAAAAAGAAGGGCGCCTCACCAGCAGGAGCGACGGCGGCAAATCGCCGAAGCCGTCGAAAAAGATCCCCGAGCGCTCGTCTTCGCCCGGGCGCACCGCGCGCGGCACCTCGATGGGCGGTGCAGCGACAGCCAGGGAGCGCACCGCCGCCGGCCTCAACCCGGTCGCCGGCCTCGACATCTCGCTGGAAGAAGCCGAGACGATGACCTCAAGCGGCGTCACCGCCACGGTGGCCGCGCTGTCAGCGCTGATCGAATCCGGCAATCCCCTGCACAAGGATGGCGTGTTGTGGACGCCGCACCGCCCTGCCCGCCCGGAAAAATCCGAAGGCGGCATCGCCATCAAGATGGTGTCGGATTTCGAACCTGCCGGCGACCAGCCGACGGCGATCAAGGACCTGGTCGAAGGCGTCGACAACAGCGATCGCACCCAGGTGCTGCTCGGCGTCACCGGCTCCGGAAAAACCTTCACCATGGCCAAGGTGATCGAGGAGACGCAGCGCCCTGCCCTGATCCTGGCGCCGAACAAGACGCTGGCCGCACAGCTCTATTCCGAGTTCAAGAAATTCTTCCCCGAAAACGCCGTCGAGTATTTCGTCTCCTACTACGACTATTACCAGCCAGAGGCCTACGTTCCGCGCACCGACACCTTCATCGAGAAGGAATCCTCGATCAACGAGCAGATCGACCGCATGCGCCATTCGGCGACGCGCTCGCTGCTCGAGCGCGACGACGTCATCATCGTTGCCTCCGTGTCCTGCATCTACGGTATCGGCTCGGTCGAGACCTACACGGCAATGACCTTTCAGATGCAGATCGGCGACCGGCTCGACCAGCGCGCGCTGCTCGCCGACCTCGTCGCGCAGCAGTATAAGCGCCAGGACGTCAACTTCGTGCGTGGCTCGTTCCGCGTGCGCGGCGACACGATCGAGATCTTCCCGGCCCACCTTGAGGATCGCGCCTGGCGCATCTCGATGTTCGGCGACGAGATCGAGCAGATCACCGAGTTCGACCCGCTGACCGGCCAGAAGACTGGCGAGTTGAAGAGCGTCAAGATCTACGCCAACTCGCACTATGTGACGCCGCGCCCGACCCTCAACCAGGCGATCAAGTCGATCAAGGAAGAGCTCAAGCACCGGCTGGTGGAACTTGAGCGCGCCGGCCGGCTGCTCGAAGCACAAAGGCTGGAACAGCGCTGCCGCTTCGATCTGGAGATGCTCGAAGCCACTGGCTCCTGCGCCGGCATCGAGAACTATTCGCGCTATCTCACCGGCCGCCAGCCGGGCGATCCGCCGCCAACACTGTTCGAATACATACCGGACAACGCGCTGGTCTTCATCGATGAAAGCCATGTCACCGTGCCGCAGATCGGCGGCATGTATCGCGGCGACTTCAGGCGCAAGGCGACGCTGGCGGAGTATGGCTTCCGCCTGCCGTCCTGCATGGACAACCGGCCGCTGCGCTTCGAGGAATGGGACGCCATGCGCCCACTCTCCGTCGCCGTGTCCGCGACACCGGGCGGCTGGGAAATGGAGCAGTCCGGCGGCGTCTTCGCCGAGCAGGTCATCCGCCCGACCGGGCTGATCGACCCGCCGGTCGAGGTGCGCCCGGCCAAGAGCCAGGTCGACGATGTCGTCGGCGAGATCCGCGACACCACCAAGGCCGGCTACCGCACGCTGGTAACCGTGCTGACCAAGCGCATGGCCGAGGACCTCACCGAATATCTGCATGAGCAAGGCATCCGCGTGCGCTACATGCACTCCGACATCGACACGCTGGAACGCATCGAGATCCTGCGCGACCTGCGCCTCGGTGCTTTCGACGTGCTGGTCGGCATCAACCTCTTGCGCGAGGGCCTCGACATTCCCGAATGCGGCTTCGTCGCCATTCTCGATGCCGACAAGGAAGGTTTCCTGCGTTCGGAAACCTCGCTGATCCAGACCATCGGCCGCGCCGCCCGCAACGTCGACGGCAAGGTCATCCTTTACGCCGACCAGGTCACCGGCTCGATGGAACGGGCGATGGCCGAGACAAGCCGCCGCCGCGAAAAGCAGATGGAGTGGAACGCGGCCAACGGCATCACGCCGGAATCAGTCAAGTCGCGCATCTCGGACATCCTGGATTCGGTCTACGAGAAGGACCATGTCCGCGCCGACATCTCGCAGTTCACCGACAGCGCCGGCGCCATGATGGGCAACAATCTCAAGGCCCATCTCGACGCCATGGACAAGCAGATGCGCGACGCCGCCGCCAATCTCGACTTCGAGAAGGCGGCCCGCATCCGCGACGAGATCAAGCGGCTGCGCGAGATGGAACTGTCGATCTCCGAAGACCCGCTGGCGCGCGAGATGGAAGGCCAAAGTCCCGCCTCGGGCCGCGAAAAGGGCAAGCACAACAAGGGCGTGGCCAAACATCGTACGACTGAGGAACAGGAGCGTTTCCGCAAGCTCGACGCAGCACGTGCCGCCGAAGAGGCGGCCAAAGCTGCCCGGCCCAACCTCTTCCGCAAGCCGGCCCTCGACGAGATGGGCGCCGATGGCGCGATGCCGGTGAAGAAGCCGCTGTTTTCCAAACCGTCGCTCGACGCCATGGGTCCGGGCACCGACATGCCGACGCCCGCAGGGGCGGTCTCCCGTTCGCTGTTCAAGAAGCAGTCGGCCGAAGAGGCGCACGGTTCCGATTACGGCATTCCCGGAGACTCGACCAAGCCGCTGTTCAAGAAGAACTCGCTCGACGAAATGACAGTGCGGCGGACGGAGACACCAATCGAGGGCGACAAACCGGTCAAGCGCGAGCGCGCCGGCATCGGTTCCTACGAGGATCCGGGCGATGCCCGCCGCGAAAAGCGTCGGCCGGGCAAGACGGGCAGGCCGGGACGGTAGGAGGCTCGCCCTTCTTCCCCTGTGCGAGAAGGCAGGCGCGTCACCGTCGGCGCAGTGACATTTCCGCTTGGCAACCCCTGAACAGTTTGCCTGGGCCATGCGCCTGCCCTTGTCAGTTGCCGGTCGAAACGATACGGGCCTTGGCAGCTTCTCCGCTTCCACCTGCAAGCCCCACGGCCCCCCAACACAATGAAGTCCAAAGACATCGTTTCCTACGTCTTCCTGGCCATCACCTGGGGGCTGTCGTTCCTGGTGCTGCTCAAGGTGGTGCATGCCTTTGGCTGGATCGGTGCGGTCACCTTGCGTTCGCTGATCGCTGGCATCACGCTTCTGCTGCTGGCGGCGGCAACGAGGCGCCGGCTCGACTTCAGCGCCGGCTGGTCGCACTTCGCCATTGTCGGCGCGACGACGGTCGCGGCACAGTTGATCGGCCTGTCCTATGCCACCCCGCGCATCGGCACGGCGATGGCGGCCATCCTCGTTGCCGCGATCCCGCTGTTCTCGATGATCATCGGCCAGTTGTGGGGGCTTGAGCGCATCACCCTTCGCGGACTGGCCGGGCTGCTGCTCGGCGCCGCCGGTATCATCATTCTCGTCGGCTTCCCGGCAGTGCCCGTCACCGCATCCTTCGCGCTCGGCTGTGCCGCTTCGCTGTTCAGTTCCTTCTCGGCAGCCTTCGGCAGCAACTATGCCAACCGCCATCTGCGCTCGACCGGCTCGCTCGAACTCACCAGCGCCGCCTTCCTGTTCGGCGGATTGATGACGCTGCCGCTGCTGCTGGCCGTGCCGGTGCCGGCGATGCCGCGCGCCATCGACTTCCTCTATCTCGCCATCCTTGGCTGCGTCATGAGCGCGATGACCTATGTCGTCTATTTCCGCCTGGTCGCCCGCATCGGCGCCACCAGGACGATCAGCGTTGAGTTTGCTGTGACCGTGATCGCCGTGCTGGTCGGCACGGTCATGCTCGGCGAGTCGTTGACCATCGTCCAGGGCTTCGGCGCCGTGGCGATCATCGGCGGCTGCATACTGGTGCTCGATCCGTTCCCGCGCCGGATGAAAGCGGCAGCCTTGCCATCGGCCTCGCCCTTGGTGTAGTCATCTCCCGCACTCGAACGTCTTGAAAGGAGGGCTCACGTGTTTACGTTTTTTCGTCACCATCGTCAGCGTGGCCCGATTTCTGCCCTGCGAGCTAGCTTGCAGGGCTGACCAGGGACGGTCCGGGTTTTTCCCGCCTCGATTTTTTGGTCTGCCCTTCGTGGTGTTGCAACGCCGAGCCTGATGGCCAGCACGCGCACCGTCAAAGTGCATTGAACCGGAGTTTTCCTCCGGCAAGACCAGAGAAATCAAAATGGCCCTGATCAGCCTCAAATCCCTCGGCGTCACCATGAGTGTGCCGCTCTTTGCCAATCTCGACCTCACCATCGGCTCCGGCGATCGGCTCGGCATCGTTGCCGCCAATGGCCGCGGCAAGTCGACCTTGCTGAAATGCCTGACCGGCGAGATGGAGCCGACCTTTGGCGACATCACCCGCACGCGCGGCCTGCGCGTCGGCCATGTCGAACAGTCCGTTGCATCAGCCCTTCTCGACCGTACGTTCCACCAGGTGGTGGCCGATGCCTTGCCGCCCGAGCAGGCCGAAAGCGAGATGTGGCGCGTCGACGTCGTTCTCGATTCGCTCGACGTGCCGGAGCCGATGCGCGAACGGCAAATGCAGGCGCTGAGCGGCGGCTGGCAGCGGCTGGCCGTGATCGCCCGCGTCTGGGTCACCGATCCGGATGTACTGCTGCTCGACGAGCCGACCAACCATCTCGACCTGGCCAGGATCAGCCAGCTCGAAACCTGGCTGAACACGCTGCCGCGCGAGGTGCCCGTCGTCATCGCCAGCCATGACCGCGCCTTCCTCGACGCCACCACCAACCGGACGCTGTTCCTGCGCCCGGAACAATCGCCGGTGTTTGCCCTGCCCTACTCGCGCGCCAGGCAGGCGCTCGACGACGTCGACGCCTCGACCGAGCGCAAGTTCCAGCGCGACATGAAGGTGGCGCAGCAATTGCGCCGGCAGGCCGCCAAGCTCAACAACATCGGCATCAATTCGGGCAGTGACTTGCTGACGGTCAAGACCAAGCAGCTCAATCAGCGCGCCGAGCGCCTGGAAGAGGCGGCTGCCCCGGCGCATCGCGAGAAATCGGCTGGCGCGATCAAGCTCGCCAATCGGGGCACCCACGCCAAGGTGTTGATCACGCTCGACGATGCGGCTGTCGAAACACCGGACGGCACGTTGCTGTTCAGGACCGGCAAGCGCCATATCTGCCAGGGCGATCGCATTGTCCTGCTCGGCCGCAACGGCGTCGGCAAGTCGCGCTTCGTAACCCTGATCCGCAACGCCATCCTAGAGCCAGAGACGGTGCACAACGTGAAGGTGACGCCGTCGACCGTGCTTGGCTACAGCGACCAGTCGCTGTCGGGCATCGGCGGCGACGACACGCCGCTGGCGATGGTCTCACGCCGTTACGATGTCGGCGAACAGCGCGCCCGCTCGCTGCTCGCCGGCGCCGGCGTCGGCATCGATATGCAGGAGCGCCGGATTGGCGTGCTGTCCGGCGGTCAGAAGGCGCGGCTGATGATGCTGGCGCTCAGGCTCGCCAACCCCAATTTCTATCTGCTCGACGAGCCGACCAACCATCTCGACATAGACGGCCAGGAAGCGCTGGAAGCGGAGCTGCTGGCGCATCAGGCAAGCTGCGTGCTCGCTTCGCATGACCGCTCCTTCATCCGCGCCATTGGCAACCGCTTCTGGCTGATCGAGAAACGGCGGCTGACCGAAGTCGAGGATCCCGAGGATTTCTTCCGCTCGGTGGCCGAACTAGTCGGCTGAGGGCGACGTATCGAGCGCGATTCCTGGTCCGTTTTGAAGGGCACTATGCCTGTAAATTATTTGCTTACAGACTCTTGATGTATGTAAGCAATCTGTTTACATGCATCATGATCAAGTCGTTCAAGAGCAAGGCGCTGTCGGACCTCTTTCAAACCGGAAAAACCGGCAAGATCGATGCAAAGATGCACAAGCGCATTCTTGTCCGGCTTGACCGCCTGGAAGCTTCAGAAAAGCCGGAGGAGATGAATCTCCCTGGCTTCGACCTCCACCCGCTGAAAGGCTTCGACCCCATCCGCTACACGGTCCACGTCAATGGCCCGTGGTGCATTACGTTTGAATTCGACGGCAAGGACGCCGCCCGCGTCGATTTGGAGCAATATCACTGAGGCGGCCAGATTGGAGAAGTTCGACTTATGACCGTGCACGAGCCGACGCGTCCGATTGAGCGTTGCCCCTCCCACCCGGGAGCGCTGCTTGAGGACATTATCCCGGCAACTGGAAAGACCAAGGTGGAAATTGCAAATCTGCTCGGGATCTCCCGGCAGCAACTCTACGACATCATCCGCGAAAAGAAGCCGGTTTCGCCGGTTGTGGCCGCCCGCCTTGGGAAGCTGTTCGGCGACGGCGCCGCGATCTGGCTTCGGATGCAGGCGGCTTTCGACGCCTGGCATGCGGAGCGCGAAGTTGATGTTTCGGCGATCCCGACGCTCAAGGTTGCGTAGGTCCGGCTGACGAAATCTTCTTCGACCAAATCTGGTGCCGCGAAAAAATTCCGGCGATCTGTCGGGTCGCTTCAGCCCGCCACGTCCTTGGGATGCCGACACGATGATGCCGGCTTCAAGCAAGGAGAATGCATCATGTTCAACCTGTCATCCATCGGTCGCATAGCGACCCGTTACGCCGCAGCCCGCGCCCGCTGCCGCTCCGAGCGCGAACTGCTTTCTTTGCCGATCGAATTGCGCAAGGACATCGGCTTTCCGGAACTCTTCGACGCGCAGAACAGCCGCCGCGCAGCCACCTTCTCGGCCAAGGTCATATGACCGCGACCAGCCTGCCTCTGCCACTGTCGCTCAACTCCGCCGATTGCCCGGTTTGTCCGGGCCCGGCCTTCGAGAAAAATTTCGCGGCCCTGTAGGATTGCCGTCACCTCATGCGTCCTATGGTTCGCAAGGCCAAGCCAAACGCAAAGAGGAGCAAGACATGACTGACCAGACCCCCGTTCAGCCCGCGCCGAAAGTGCTCGGCGGATTGACCCCCTATCTGCAGGTGGACGGAGCCTTCAAGGCCGCTGAATTCTACAAGAAGGCTTTCGGTGCCGAGCAGGTATTTGCCTATCCGCCGGATGAAAAAGGCCGCACCATGCACATCCATCTCTACATCAATGGCTCGACGCTGATGCTGGGCGACGCCTACCCCGAGCACGGCCACCCGCATCAAAACCCGCAGGGCTACACAATGCAGCTGCATCTCCAGGACGACACCATCGAAAGCTGGTGGCAGCGCGCAATCGACGCCGGCTGCGAAGAAGTGGTGCCGCTGCAGGTGATGTTCTGGGGCGACCGTTGGGGCCAGTTGCGTGACCCCTTTGGTGTTGCCTGGGCGATGAACGCCCCGGTGAAGTAAATCTTCTCATCGAGCGGCAACGCTTTGCCGCTGGCAAGAGATGATGCGCTCACCTGCGCCGGGTCGCATCCCTGCCGGCCCGGCGCCCGATTTTCAGCAAGAGGAATATGCCATGTCCTATGTCGATGGTTTCGTGCTTGCCGTGCCAAAGGCCAAACTCGACGACTACAAGAGGCTGGCCAACCTCGCAGGCCCCATATGGATGGAACACGGTGCGCTCGCCTATGTCGAGTGTATCGGCGACGACGTGCCCTATGGCGAGGTCACCTCGTTTCCGCGTGCCGTTCAGGCAACTGACGACGAGATCGTCGTCTTCGCCTGGGCAGCCTATGAATCCAGGCAAAGCCGAGACGCGGTGATGGCCAAGGTGATGGCCGACCCGCGTTTGACACCCGATTGGGGGCCCATGCCGTTCGATATGAAGCGCATGATCTTCGGCGGCTTCCGGCCCTTCATCGAGCTTTGAGCAACTGAGCCCCCATCGCTTCGTCATCCTATGGCGGAGCAAGGAGCGAAGCGATGCGGCGCAGACCATAGGATCCATGCCGTTACGTTAAAGCATTGAAAACGATGAAGAATTCCGCTCCGCTGCATCCTCGATCGAGGTCCCGGAATGGATCCTCGGGTCTTCGCGACGCCGCTTCGCGGCTGCTCCGCCCGTGGATGACGAAGCTGGGGGTTAATCTGCCACCCGCGCGCTAATCCAATCTATCCAGCAGCGGCTTGAGCCTATCGCCATAACGCTTCCACAGATCGACCGAGCCCTGATACATCGGCTGGCGCACCTGCGCGGCGGATGCCGTACGCACCGGCCGGTCGGTCTCGTGGAACGACAGCACCGCATCGTTCCACGGCAGGCCGAGATGGGCGATCAGCGCCCGTGTCTGCCCTTCCTGGTCGGCGACGAAATCCTCGTAGCGCACATCATGCACCACCCCAGGTAGCACGGCATGCCAGTGCGCCATGATGTCGCTGTAGAGGTTGTGGAAATCGGCAAGTTCGCCGAGGTCGTAGCCGTAGCGATGGCTGTCGCCGCGGAAATGCACCTTGTAGATCGAAAGGCATGTCGCCGCCGCGTCGCGGGCGCAATGGACGATCTTGGCTTTCGGCAACATCATATGGAGGAAGCCGATGAGCAGGAAATTGCCCGGCATCTTGTCTGTGACATGCTTGAAGCCGGGATAGCGGGCGTGCAGCATGTCGAGATAGGCTTCGCCGGCCTCGGCGAAAGCCTTGTCGGGCATATCGGCGATGCCGGCCGGAAAGCCGCCCTTCATGGTCAGCGGAAATTGCTTGCCTACCGCCGTCTTCAGGATGCCGAGCTCGCCGGCGCCATAGACTTGGGGATGGCTTGCGATGATCTGCTCGATCAGCGTCGTACCGGAGCGCGGCATGCCGACGACGAAGATCGGCGTGTCGTCGACAATCGAGCTGGGCCTGTGCTTCTCGAAGAAGCCGGCATCGAAGGTTGCCTTCATGGCCTCGAATTCGGCGCGCGTCCTGGCCGCATCGTAGTTGATGCCCTTGCGGCGGATCGCATTGCCTTCGGCGAAATAGTCGAAGGCCCTGCCATAATCCTTCAGATCGTCATTGGCCTTGCCGAGGCCGAAAGACAGCTGCATGCGCGCCAGGCTATCCTGCGGCGCCTTGGTATGCTGAGCCTCCATGCTGGTCAGTTCGCTGTCACGCTCCTTCTGGCGCTTGACCTGCGTCAGCATCAGCCAGGCCCTGGCCATGCCGGGGTCGACCGCCAGCGCCTGCCGAAACAGGTCGGCGGCCTCGTCGAGCTTGCCCTTTTCCATCAGCCCGACGCCCAGCCCGTGCAGCAGGTCTGCGTCCTTCGGCCGGATGGTCAGCGCCTCGCGGAAGACGGCAAGCGCCTCGTCCAGACGTCCGGCTTCTTGCAGCGTTTCGGCAAGTCCGATGCGGGCGCGGACATGGAAGGGATTGCGAGCGACCGTGCCGCGATAGATGTCTTCGGCCTCCTCGAACTGGCCGAGCTGCTTCAGCGACGAGCCAAGATTGTCGCGCGCCGCGAGTTGGTCCGGCCGGATATCCACCGCACCGCGAAAGAAATCGATGGCAGCTGCGATGCGGCCGAGATCGCGCATCACCGTACCGAAATTGTTGAGGAAATCAGGATTTGCGGGCTGCAGGCTCACCGACTGTTCGATGAGATCGAGCCCCTCTTCGCTGCGCCCGGTCTGGTGAAGCAGCAGGCCAAGGAAATGCGCCGCGGCAGCGTGATTGGGCTTGCGCGCCAGTACTTGACGGTAAAGCGCCTCGGCTTCCTGCCGTCGCCCGGCCTGGTGCAGCTGCAGGGCCTGCTGCACATACTGGTCCAGCCCCAGCGGTGGCTGTCCTCCAGCGCCAGATCTGGCTCCCGCGCCCGCCGCTCTTCTCTGATCTCTGTTAATGGGAAACCTGCCGTGTTTTTCCGCCGGCCGCGATCTAAAGCAATTCCAGGAAAGGTATGAAACGGTCTTCCGTCCGGAATTGCGCCAAACAAGGAGATAGAGCGGTTCGGCGTTTCAGTGAAACGATGAACCGATCTAGGCCATCAGCGCTTCAGGTTCAAGGCTCGCTTGGTGTCCGTCAGCGTAGAAGCGATCAAATCAGCCGGTTGGTCTCCGCGACCTGCCTGGCACGCCGGAGCGTTCCATCGGTATCGGCTACCCTTCGCCTTGCCGCTTCGTCACTTCTGACGGTCAGCCGCGGCGACAGGATGGGCCTTGCCATCGCTGGTTTGACCAATGGCCCGATCGGAACTGTGGCTCCTGCCGATGTTGTTTCGGAGATCATGAGGTCTCGTCCTTTCATACATAAATAAACTGAAAATACCGGGAGAAATGTTCCCGCCTCTCTTCAAACAATTTTTGAAATCGCCGGGTTTGTATCATCATTTTTCTGAAAGTTACAGCGAGCAATTTTTTGAACGCAATCCGATTTTATTTTATATCGCCTTGATTAAATTGCGGCAAAGGCCTACATCTACAGGATCGCTTTGGGTAGAATTGGCACCTTGCGGCGTCAGAGCTTCACGACCCGCCAATCTCATTCCAAATCACCGATACTGGCCGCGTTTCGCGACCGCTTCTCACCCCTCGAAAGACCGACATGAACACCGGAACCGTAAAGTTCTACAATGGCCAGAAGGGCTTCGGCTTCATTCAGCCGACCGATGGCGGCAAGGACGTTTTCGTCCATGTCAGCGCGCTGGAGCGCGCCGGCTTTCCTGGCCTCGCCGAAGGCCAGAAGCTGCAGTTCGAGTTGGAGCGTGACACCAAGGGCCGCGAATCGGCCGCCAATTTGCAATTGATCTGATCCGGCCGAATTCGATGAACCCTGACCACGGATGTACTGGCAGCTCTCGAAAGCGGCTTATTTCCAGCGATTGCCGGAAATAGGAAAGCGGGGCTCGTCCCCGCTTTTTTGCTTTTCAGGGCCGTTGCGGAAGCATCAAGGCACGACAATGACCGATCGCACCACCCACTCCATCGCCCATTTCGCGGCACCCTTCGTGCTCGGCGGACTGGAAGGACAACTGCCGGCCGGCGACTACGATATCGATCACGACGAAGAGGTGATCGAGGGCATGTCGCGGCTTGCCTGGCGCCGCGTCGCCACCTTCATCCATCTGCCGGCAAGGGCAGTGAAAAATCCGACCACCAGCCAGCTTGTCGCCATCGATTACCTCGAACTCGAAACAGCGCTGAAGCGCGACAGGGAGAATGCAGCATGATCCGTTTCCAGCAGAATGCGCGCCCGCGCACCGACACGCCCTCGCACCAGTTTGCGATCGGTCAGACTGTCCGCATGAAGAGCCGCACCGGCCTCGTCCAGAAAACCGCGGAACTGTTCCAGATCAAGAGCAGGCTGCCGGTCAAGGACGGCTCGCCGCAATACCGCATCCGCAGCGAGCAGGAGACCCATGAGCGGGTCACCACGGAAGACAATCTCGAACCGGCCGACAACCCGGTTGTCACTGACAACCCGGTTGTTGCTGATCATCCGGTCGTCTGAGCGCCCAGCAAAGCCACGCCAACACGCAACAGGAGCACGACATGTCCAAGGGTCAACAGCGAAGCAATCGCGAGGCGCGCAAGCCGAAGAAGGACAAGGTCGTGGCCAAGCCAGCCGCCCCGTTCGGCTCGTCGGTCAAGCAGGCCGAGAGTAGCCTGAAGCCGAAGTCGAAGGGCTGACAGCCCAGGGGCGCCTCGTGCGTCGCTCGTCGCCCACGTTGTGAGGCGACGGACTGACACGACGCGCTTGCGCAACACACCCCGCATACGGAGGCGCGCTTGAACTTCGTCATCGAGTTCTACCGGTCGCGCGACGCCGACGAAGCCACGCTCGACAAGGTATCGCTGGAAGCGCCGAACCTGCGCGCCGCCCTCCAGGGCGCCACCGCGCTGTTCCACACGCTGGCCATGCCGCAAATCCCCGATCGCCTGCGCATTTCCGACGAAGACGGCAGCGAGCTTTACGCTGGCCCGGCCGACGGGGCGTATCCGGCGGAGGTATGAGCGAACGCCTCGGTTTTCCCTTCCCTTTGTGGGAAAAAGCTAAACACGCCCAGTTCCCTTCAGCACGGTCCGCCGTCGATGACGCGATAGTCCGCGGCGCGGGCTTCGCAGGCATTGGGGAAGGTGCGCAGTTCGCCATGCCGGCGCGCGCACACTGGAGCATATTCGCGGGTGCAGAACGTCTGCTCTTCGCCACCGCCGCCGCCACCGCCACCGCCGCCGTCGCGGCACGGACCGTCGCGCACGATGCGGTAGCCGGCCCGGTCGGCAAGGCAGGCATTGGCAAAGGTCTGCCGGTCGCCGCCGCGCCGGGCGCAGACCGGCTCGTACTGCCTGCTGCAATACTGCGGTTCGGGCCGTGGCGGACGCGGACGCGGCCCTGGTCCCTCATCGACGACGACAGTGCAGGCGGCAAGAATTGCCGACAGGAACAGGATGGCAAAACCTTGCCGCGAAAAGACTCTCGCCAGAAACTTCATGTTGATCTCTCCCTCGATCCCGTCCCGGGAAGACGATCCTTGCCATTCCATTGCCAAATGCAACCCCCGTTTGCAGCCTCCCGCCGGAAACGACGCGCGGAGCCATGTCACCCATCAGCCCCGTCCCGCTGGCGGCCACGACATCTGGCCCATTCGTGGCCGCGCTCTGGGCCGATGACCCGGCCGGCAACCAAGCCTATGTCGAGCCGCATCGATGCTCAGGTCAGTCGATCCATGCGTCGGGATGCGCCCATTGTGGCGGCCCGCGGCGCTATCTTGCAACCTTCACGTTTCCGTGCGATAAATTCCGTGTTCGGGCATTTGCGACCCGGAGAGCGGAACGTTTTGGACGACCTTTCCCCGATACTGTGAATCTCTGACGGCCCCGTTTTCGGCGGGGGGTTTGACCATGCGCCAATGCATGACTGCCGAAGCAACCACCGGGACTTGCCCATTGCGCCAGGCGGCGGGCAGGACCCACCAGACTGAACGGGTGAAGGAGTTTCCCCAATGGCCCAGACCGGCACCGTTAAATTCTTCAACGCGACCAAAGGCTTCGGTTTCATCACGCCCGATGGCGGCGCCAAGGATGTATTCGTCCATATTTCCGCGATCGAGGCCTCCGGCCTGCGCACGCTCGTCGACGGCCAGAAGGTCACCTTCGACGTCGAGCCGGATCGCATGGGCAAGGGCCCCAAGGCCGTCAACCTCCGCGCTGCCTGAGCCATCGGCACGCCGTGCGTCTCTGACGCATGACGGAGGCTCCAATGCCTGAACCTGGCTTGGAGAGGGATTTGAATTTGAAAGGCGCGGCGGTTTTCGTCGCGCCTTTTTCGTGCCGCGAGTTCTGCCCATGCCTGTCGCTCAAGAGTGCGCACTGGTTTCGAAGCAACGACGTTCATAAAAACAAAGACTTAAAAGTGCGTCGTCTGAGCCCCTTCAAACGCGACGCGCTTTAGGGGCCCCAAAAACTTTCTCTTGCCGATGGCGCTAAAATAAAGGACAAATTTCCATTCGGGCATTTGCCGGCCCGAGACTGGACTTTATGGGACCAAAGGAGCTTCCCATGCCGCAGACCGGCACCGTCAAATTCTTCAACCATGCCAAAGGCTTCGGCTTCATCACGCCCGATGATGGCGCGAAGGATGTTTTCGTGCATATTTCAGCCGTGCAGGCGTCGGGCCTTCCTGGTCTTGAGGATGGCCAGAAAGTGTCCTTCGATACGGAACCGGACAAGCGTGGCAAGGGCCCAAAGGCCGTCAACCTGTCGGTTGGCTGAACCGGCTCCAGACCGGCGACGGCTGAATAGCCCCGTTCCCTGCAGGGGTCTTTGACGCATGTTTTGATATTGCGCGTCGAAATCCGTTCAGCCCCCGTTCAGCCATGGTCGTATATTAGTCTTTGGTAAAGCCGGACTGCATCCCCCGAAACTTGCGCGGGCCGGTACGAAGGAGACCGACATGAATCGAATTTTCAAGACCGCTGTCCTGTCCGCTGCCGTGGTCGCCACCACGTTCGCGACCTTGCCCGCTGCCAACGCGGATGAGTGGCGCCATCACGGCCATCATGGCAACGGCGATGCAATCGCCGCCGGCGTCCTCGGACTCGCGGCCGGCGCGCTGATCGGTGGTGCGTTGGCCAATGACCAGCCCCGGCCCTATGCTGACCGCTACTACGATGACGGTTACTACGAGCGTGACGTCGTGGTCCGCCCGGCACCGGTGCGCCGCTACTATGCAGAACCGAGGGTCGTCTACAATGAAGGCTACGCTCAGCCCTGGACGCGTGACTGGTACGACTATTGCTCGGACCGCTACCGTACCTTCAATGCCCGCACCGGCACGTTCACCGGCAATGACGGCGAACAGCATTTCTGCACGGCGAACTAAGACCAAGGGCTTCCCTGCCCCAAACAAAAGCGCCGACCGCAAGGTCGGCGCTTTTTGTTTTGGCTCTACGATTTGACGCCCCGAAATGAGGCCCCCGCGGTGCGAATATCAGCACACCCTGGCTAAACCAGGAACGGGTTGGTGCGCCGCTCCTCGCCGAAGCGTCCGCCGGGACCATGGCCGCAGATGAAGCCAATGTCGTCGCCGAGCGGCAGGAGCTTGTCCTTGATCGAGGCGATCAGCGCCGCGTGGTCGCCGCCCGGCAGGTCGGTGCGGCCGACCGAGCCGCGAAACAGCACGTCGCCGACATGGGCGAACTTGGCCACGCGGTTGTAGTAGACGACATGGCCAGGCGCATGGCCGGGGCAATGCAACACCTCGAACACATGCGAGCCGAACGACACGGTCTCGCCTTCTGTCAGGAACCGGTCGGGCACGCAGTTGCGCGCGCCGGCGATACCGTACCGCCTGCCCTGGTTTTCCAGATTGTCGAGCAATGACTTGTCGGCCTCATGCGGGCCGATGATCTCGACGCCGAGCGCCTCCTTCAACTCCACGGCGCCGCCGGCATGGTCGATATGGCCATGCGTTATCCAGATCGCCCCGGCTGATATCGCGTTGTCCTTCAGCACCGCCAGCACCTTGTCGATGTCGCCGCCCGGATCGACGACGACACCCTGCTTGTCGTCCATGTCGAACAGGATGGTGCAATTCTGCTGGAACGGTGTGACCGGCACGATGCCGGCATTGAGCTGACCCATGATCGTCCTTTCGCTATTCCAGCGTGATGTAAAGGCGCGGGCGAAGGGCGTCCACCCCTCGACAGACGAACGGTCAGTCGCTCCGAAAACGAAAATGGGCGGCCGAAGCCGCCCATTTGAAACGCTTAGACCGAATAGCTTACTTCTTCATGGCACCCATGACTGCGCCGAGAATGCCGGTCAAGATCGCGCCGCCGCCGGCACCGCCGACGATGTTGTTGAGGTTCAGCGCGCTGCCGAGACCGCTCGTTGCTGCTGCCGCGGCCGCCGGATCGACCGCGCCGCCACCAAGCAGGCTGCCGAGGATCGCCGCACCGCCGACGCCGCCAATGGCTCCGCCCAGGATTTTGGGAAGCTGACCCAACGCCGCCGTCTTGAGCGCCGCACCGACCGCCTGACCACCGATGATACCCGTAATCACCTGTACAATGATCGGAAGAAGCGTGTTCATGTCCATAAGATTAGTCCCTCCATAGCTGCCAGCCTTCCGGGCCGACAGCATCATGAGACGCCGAATTGGACGAAAGTCAAATGCAGAAACGCTTAAATAAAAGGGGCGGCCTCAAAACCGCCCCTGCTTGCTCGAAAAGCTGTGACTTTCGTTATTCTGCCGCGATCGCGTGCTTGGGCTGAACCGCTGCAGAATAGTCATTCATAAGGTTCTTGGCGATTTCACCGACCTCGAATCGGTAAGGTCCGATCTCCGAAACCGGCGTTACTTCCGCTGCCGTCCCGGTCAGGAAGCACTGCTCGAAGCCCTCGAGTTCTTCCGGCATGATGGCGCGTTCGATCACTTCCAGACCGCGATCCTTGGCCAGGCCAATGACCGTGCGGCGGGTGATGCCGTCCAGGAAGCAGTCAGGCTTGGGCGTATGGATCTTGCCTTCCTTGACGAAGAAGATGTTGGCGCCGGTCGCTTCCGCGACCTGACCACGCCAGTCGAGCATCATGGCATCGGCATAGCCCTTGGCTTCGGCGGCGTGCTTGGACATGGTGCAGATCATGTAGAGGCCGGCGGCCTTCGACTTGGACGGCGCCGTGCGCGGGTCGGGCCGGCGCCATTCCGCCACGTCCAGGCGGATGCCTTTCAGCTTCTGCGCCGGATCGAAATAGCTCGGCCACTGCCAGATGGCGATGGCGCAGTTGATGCGGTTGTTCTGCGCTGAAACGCCCATCTGTTCACTGCCGCGCCAGGCGATCGGCCGGACATAGGCGTCCTGGAAACCCTGCTTCTTCAAAAGCGTGGTGGAAGCGTCGTTGAGCTCGGCCACCGAATAGGGAATCTTGAAACCGAGCAAGCGCGCCGATTCATGCAGGCGCTCGGTGTGTTCGTTGAGCTTGAAGATCTCACCGCCATAGGCGCGCTCGCCCTCGAAGACGGCGCTGGCGTAGTGCAGCCCATGGGTCAGCACGTGGATCTTGGCGTCACCCCATTGGACGAACGCGCCGTTCATCCAGATGAAGCCGTCCAGTTGATCGAAGGGAACGGATGCCATGGTAACCTCCCGCGGGCGGCAGCCCGCATAGTGTTGTATCGTTGTGTGTTTCGTGTCGGCCGCGCAAAGCGGCCTTTATGCTGGAGCGTAGGCGGATAATTGCGCTCTGGCAAACTCAGAAAGTTCCGGAAAAACCGGCCTCTCTTGCCTTTTCGTTCGCAATCCGCCCAAAAGCTTGTCAAAAATTACCATTGCAGGGAAATTACGTCAATAGTACTGACATAATCTCTCTTTCAAGCGGAGAAATGATGACGGATCGAAGCCACGCAGCCGGGAAACCGATCAGGACGGCGATCACCGACGAGGACGGCATCGACTTCGCCATCATCGAACTGCTTTTCTTCGCCTATCGGGACTTCACCTCCGATCCGGATCAGATCCTGGCCGATTATGGCTTCGGCCGAGCCCACCACCGGGTGCTGCATTTCGTCAACCGCAGGCCGGGCCTGACGGTTGCCGAACTGCTCGACGTGCTGAAGATCACCAAGCAGAGCCTGGCGCGGGTGCTCAAGCAATTGATCGACACCGACCATGTCGTGCAGTTGCAAGGCCCTCGTGACCGCCGCCAGCGCGAACTTTATCCGACAGCCAAGGGCCGCGCGCTGGCGCTGGCGCTGGCGCGGCCACAGTCGCGCCGCATCCATGCTGCATTGGGAGATTCCGGGATAACCGAACGGACCCTGGTTGAACGGTTCCTCGAAGCGATGGTCAATCCGGAGCTGAGAGCGCAGATCGACGTTGGGTCCGCAAAAATGTCAGGGAAAAGCCATGGAGAGCACTGAAAGGGTCGATCATGCGGCCGCACCGGACGACGACGCGCCGCATTTGCTCGTCGTCGACGACGACACCCGCATCCGCAATCTTCTCAAGCAGTATCTGACCGAAAACGGCTTTCGCGTCACCGTCGCCGGCAATGCCGGCGAAGCCCGGCGCAAGCTTGCCGGCCTCGACTTCGATCTTCTGATCCTCGACGTGATGATGCCCGGTGAAACGGGCGTCGACCTGACCAAGTCGCTGCGCGCCGAAAAGAACGTGCCGATCCTGATGCTGACGGCGCTGTCGGAAACCGATAGCCGCATCACCGGCCTCGAAGCCGGCGCCGACGACTATCTGCCGAAACCCTTCGATCCGCGCGAGCTGATCCTGCGCATCAACAACATCCTGCGCCGCGGCGGTCCGGCGACAACGCCGAAGGTCGAGCAACTGGTCTTCGGCCCTTACACGTTCCAGATAGCCAGGCGCGAATTGAAGCGCGGCGGCGAGGCGCTGAAGCTGACAGACCGCGAGCAGGAGATCCTGGCGATCTTCGCCGCGCGAGCAGGTGAGACGATCCCCCGCCACGAGCTTGTCGGCGACGATTCGGAAGTCGGCGAGCGCACCATCGACGTCCAGATCAACCGGCTGCGCCGCAAGATCGAGCGCGATCCGTCCAATCCGGTGTGGCTGCAGACCGTGCGCGGTATTGGGTATCGGCTCAGTGTGGAATAGCGGTTTCGCTACTAAGCATTTTCAATAACTTGCAGCTAAAACTGTCAAACCAAGCAGCCTGGTTTGACAGTTTTTGTTCCTGCTCCGTGCTCGGCGATGGAATTGATCGCCTCATGCGCAAGGCGCATCTGATCTACGGCCTCCGTGTAGCGAACGATCTCATCGAGCTTTTTGTGACCGGTGATCGCCTTGTTCTGGTGCGGCGTGCAGCCTGCTTGGGCAAGGCGTCGACTACATGCCTTCCTTAGACCATGCGGCGAAAGGCCCATAGCACCGCTTGCTAGATCCTCGCGCAGCCCAGCCTCGCGGACACAGACCCGGAACCAGTTAGTGAAAGACTCGGGCTGGAAGGGCTTGTCGTATTGCGTCAGGAGATACGTGAGGTTGTCCTGTGGCCGGGCATCGAGCGTGCCCTTGAGGTATGCATGGAGCGGGATCGAGACGGCCGTGCCCGTCTTCTGCTGCCTAATGGAAAGGACATCGTTCTTGACGTGCTGCCTACCCATGCCAATCACATCCGAACGCCGCTGGCCAGTGAACAGCAGGAGATCAAGGGCAAGCCGGGCACGGGTGCCCTCTGGGTGCGCCGCGTAGAACGCGACAATGTCCTCCTCCTCCCAAGTGATGAATCCGCCCGACTTGATTTTCAAGCGCCGTATACGGATCGTCGGATCATCCTTTCGCATCCCCATATCGATGGCTCGCCCCATCAGGAGCTTCATCATCTTCAGCAGTTCGTTGGCCGCGCCTGGGTGTCCAGCCTTCTTGTCCATCATCTTGAGGACATGGTTGCGCTCAAGCTTGGCGACCGAAGCAGTGCCATAGGTAAGGCGAAGGCGTTCGAGGGCGTTCCGATATGTCTTTTGACTCGCCTTGGCTAGATTTCTGAAATCTGCGCTGCCGTAGTAGGAAAGGATCAGTGCCTCAAATGTGCCGGGCTGTATGCGATCGGCACCGATCATAGTCGTTGGCGCGGCCCTGCCCGCTTCCCATGCATTTAGGGCCGCGCTGTAGGCATCCATGAACTCCGTCGAGTATGGAAGACCTGGCAGCGTGGTGTTCGAGTGTCTGAAATAGCGCCGCGACCGGCCGGTTCGATCGATGAAGGCTTTGACATGCTTGGGCAGCTTACACTTCATTGAACAAGCCGATCCCACTCGTTGTCGGTATCCTGAGAGTCGGAAATCCCGCTCAGGCAGTCAACCGCCCGCTCGAGTGCGCGGACATCCCAGCGCTTTACGCCAGGAAGCGGTAATGGCGGTGGCATGATGCCGGCCCGCACCAACTTGTCGAAATAGCCGACGCTAGCCCCCACGAAGCTGGCGGCTTCGGGACGGCCAAAGATGCGGCGGTCCGATGGCGGCAAGGCGTGTATAAGCCCGCAGGTGATCATCATGGCAGAATGCTCCTTCTACCTAACGATATAGCACTATCTCTGCCGTGAACTGAAAATGGGAACCGTAGAAGCCAACTTCAGGTTACGGTGAGGTAGTAGCAATACTGGTTAGCCAAAACTCACAGATCGGGCCCAGCGACCATCCTCTTGGTGGGCATCGCTTGACAGCAGGGACGAAGTTGCACCCATGATTAGCGGTTAAATGATAGGCTGCGCCCGGAAGCGGCGCTGCGATCTGTTCCATCAGGCGATGCGACCAATCGCCCGGGTGCGCATAATGTGGGTTCTCCCACTTGGGTCCATCCGACCGACGGGCGCTTGATGACCAACACCTTTGTATCATTGCTTCAACTTCAATGACGCCAGATACCTAGAATAGAGCATCTGAGGAAAGTCCTCGAATCCGGGATGCCCGTCCCCACCTTGAGGAGCCGAAGATGTCCGTAACCGTTTGGTCCACGTTCTCCCGCCACTTCCGCCGACTGGCGGCCGGCCTCGCCGCCAGCCTGGTGCTGGGCGCTCTGCCGGCGCACGCGCTCACGCCCTTCCCGGCAGACTTCCACAGCTCGCGGGTGGTAAACGCCGACGCGACGATCAACGTCCGCGTCGGTGGCCACGGGCCTGCGGTCGTGCTGATCCACGGCTTCGGCGAAACCGGCGACATGTGGTCGCCGATGGCAGCTGCGCTCGCGAAGGACCACACCGTTGTCGTGCCCGACCTGCGCGGCATGGGCCTTTCCTCGCACCCTGCCGGCGGCTACGACAAGTGGACGCAAGCTGGCGACATCCGCGCCGTCCTCGACAAGCTCGACATCGACCGCGCCGACATTGTGGGCCACGACATCGGCGTGATGGTCGCCTATGCCTACGCGGCGCGCTATCCCGACAAGACAACCCGCCTGGTCGTAATAGACTCGCCGGTGCCCGGCATCCCGCCGTGGGACAAGATTGTGCGACTGCCTGCGTTGTGGCACTTCAACTTCGGTGGCCCGGACGCCGAGCGCCTGGTCGCCGGCCGCGAGCGCATCTACCTCGACCGCTTCTGGAACGAGTTCGCCGGCGATCCGTCGAAGATCGACAAGGCGACCCGCCGCCACTACACCGCGCTCTACGCCAGGCCCGGCGCGATGCATTCCGCGTTCGCCCAGTTCCTCGCAATCGACCAGAAGGACGCGGCCGACAACCTCAGGGCTATGGAGACGAAGCTGACGATGCCCGTGCTCGCCATTGGCGCCGAGAAGGCCTTCGGCGCCAATGTAGCGATCCAGATGCGCAACGCGGCGACGAACGTGCAGGAAGTCATCGTGCCGAACGCCGGCCACTGGCTGATGGACGAAGCGCCTACGGCGACGATCGCCGCCGTGAAGGACTTCCTCGCAGCACACTAAGTCCGGTAACGCGCCTTCGCTCGGGCCACAGCCCCGCTGCGGGGGCTGGGTCCAACCGGCGCCGCAGCCCCCCCGCTAGCAATGGGATTTGCCGTGACTTCTGGCCGCTCCGTGCGGATCCAGGTCACCGTTTGAGAGTAACATATGAGCACGCCGCCAAACATCGAACACGTCACCGCACATTCTGACAGTCACGTTCTGCACTGGCTCGCAAACGACACTCGCGACGAGCGCTTCCTTGACAATATTTTCGCTGAACTGTGTCTCCGGCTCCAGCGAGCGGGCATTCCGGTCAAGCGGGCGACGCTTTATGTCATGATCCTCCACCCGCAATGGATCGGCTCCCGGATCATGTGGGCCGACGGCATGCGCGAGGCCGAACTTAGGAGGGTCGACTACGATGTCAGGGAGCTTCCCGAATTCACCGGCAGTCCCG
Organism: Mesorhizobium sp. P2_A12; assembly: GCF_056405075.1. Lineage (NCBI taxonomy): Bacteria > Pseudomonadati > Pseudomonadota > Alphaproteobacteria > Hyphomicrobiales > Phyllobacteriaceae > Mesorhizobium > Mesorhizobium sp. P2_A12. The sequence goes on along the minus strand of NZ_JBFUCU010000002.1, from coordinate 36,565 downwards.
CCAACGAAATCAACGACGGGGCTTCCGAGGTGCGCGAGAATCTGGAGCGTGATCCCGCGCTCGGCCGCAAGCACGCCGTCTACGACGGGTTGCGGGCAAAAGGCCTCACCGACTATGTGGCATGGCCGCTGTACCATACGCTCGGCAAGCGGCATATGGTGGCTTTTGCAACAGATCGGCCCGGGGGTTTCGACGACGCGGATGTCGCCACCCTGTTGAAACTGTTGCCGGTTCTGGCGCTGGTCAGCGAAATCCGTATGAAGAACCGGCTGGCGCAGACGCTGCTCGAAACCTACGTTGGGGCGCGTTCCGGTGAACTCGTTCTGGCTGGAGCCACCAGGCGTGGGAGCGGGACAACGATACGCGCCGCTATCATGATCTGCGATCTGCGTGACTTCACCCGGATCTCCGATAACTGGCCGCGCGATGACGTGATTGATCTTCTGAACGACTATTTCGACGCGATGTCGGAGCCGATTGCGCGCCATGGCGGGGAAATTCTGAAATTCATCGGCGACGGTCTGCTCGCCATTTTTCCGCTCAGCGATCCGTCCGCCTGTGCAAATCTGCTGCATGCCGTCGCCGAAGCCCGTCAGGCAATCGTGGCCTTGAACGAAAGGAACCGCCAGACCGGTCGTGTGTCGCTGAACTACGGCACCGGTGTCCACGTCGGAGACGTCATGTACGGCAATATCGGGTCGCGCACCCGCCTCGACTTCACGGTCATCGGTCCGGCGGTCAACATGGCTTCGCGTCTCGAAACCCTCACCAAACAACTGGGGCGAACGGTGCTGCTGTCCCGCGCGTTCGCCGACTTGGTCAACAGCGATTTCGACCTCGAACGCGTCGGCGAATATCCGGTACGCGGCTTCAGCGACCCAATCGAGCTGTTTGCGTATCACGGGTGATGGGGGAGGTGCCCGCTCTTCCGCGCTTGACATGTGTGCGCGAGAGGGTTAGTTATACGTATCATTAATACGTATGAACGGCGAATTTCCTGGGATCTCGCGCCACTCAAAAGGATGTTGCCCGAGCGGCCGGCGTCTCCCAAGCCACGGTTTCGATCGTGCTCAGCGGCGCCAGCGCCTCGATCCCGCAAGAGACTTGGGATCGAATCACTAAAGCAGCCAAGGACCTTGGATATGTCCCAAACCGCTTTGCACAAGCGCTCAAGACCAGCAGATCCATGACTGTCGCGTGTATCGTCCCGGATATCACCAATCCGTTTTATCCTGCATTGATCAGAGGGATTCAGTCCGTTACGGACGAGGTCAACTACGACCTAATAGCCGTCAATACCGATGGTCTGGTGGAGCGTGAGCGTCACTTTCTCGACTGGGCCCGGCAAGGTCGTGTCGATGGCGTCATCGGTGTCTTCTTCACCCTTCGAGCAACGGACTTCAGACCCTTGGCTGAAGCCGGCGTACCGGTTGTTCGCATCGAATCCTCGCGCAAGGTCGGAGGAAACATTCCGGTTGACGACATTTTCGTGGACAGCCAGTTGGCGGCCTTGGCGGCCACCGAGCAGTTGATTCAACAGGGGCATCGTCGGATCGCCATGGTTGCTGGTCGGCGAGGTCCCCAACTTCAGCGCATCGAAGGCTACCGCGCCGCTCTCGCAAAGGCGGGGTACGAAGAGCATGTCGTGATCGATGAAGAATTTTCCGAACGCGGTGGAACACGTGCGACGGAAGCAATTCTTGCCGGCGCTTTCGCCCCGACCGCCATCTTTGCAGCGAACGATCTCATGGCGATCGGTGCAATGCACGCACTTCGAGAGCGCGGCATCGAGATCCCTCGCGACATTGCGGTCGTCGGGTTCGACGACATCCCGGCCGCGAGGCTGGTCACGCCGTCCCTCACCACTGTGGCGCAGTTTCAGTGGCAGATGGGCGAGCTTGCCGCGCAAACGCTGATGGAGCGGCTGCGTGGCGCTAAAACCGGACCGGGTACCGCGATGGAAATGCCATTCAACCTAATCCAGCGTGGCTCGACAAAGGCCTGCTGATAACAAGTGGAGGAACCAAACATGAAGCGTCGCACTCTCTTGAAGGCCGGGCTTGGTCTGGCGAGCATTCCGCTAATGCCTCGCCTAGGATTTGCCGCCGATCAGAAGCAGATCAGCTTCTGGTACGAATCGGCGTCTCCGGAAAATCAGGAAGCGCTCCAGAAGCTTCTGGTCGAACCGTTCAACGCCGCCCATCCCGATCAACTTCTCAGTGTCGATGTCCGCGGCTCCGATCTCGATAAGCAGTTGCGGGTCGCGATGCTCTCGGGGACCGGTCCCGACGTCGTCTTCACCGCAGGCCCAAGCTATGTCGCAGCCATGGCGGAAGCGGGACAGCTTCTGGCACTAGACGACTATGCGGACAAGCTTGGCTGGAATAAGCGCGTGCTGCCGCTTTTCCTCGATCTCGGACGCAATGATGGCAAGCTCTACGCTCTCGCCAAGACCTACGAGACACTGGGCCTCTTCTACAACAAGACGCTCTTTGCGGCCAACAAATGGAAGGCGCCGACGACGATAGCCGAACTCGAGGCCCTGGCTGACGAAATGAAGGGCAAGAACATGGTTCCCTTCGCCGCTGGCAATGCCGACTGGCGCCCGGCCAACGAGTGGCATTTCTCAATCGCTGTCAACTCCATTGCGGGACCCCAAAACGTCTTCAAGGCGCTGACCGGCGCCATCCCGTGGACAGATCCCGCGTTCGTTGCCGCAATCGACAAATTGGCGCACTGGTGGGACAAAGGCTACTATGGCGAAAACTACTTCTCGCTGACCCTTGAGCAGAGTTTTGCGCAGCTCGCGACGGGCCAGGCGGGCATCGCGCCCACCGGGACCTGGAGCTTTACCAACGTCCCGACCTATTTCCCGCCCGCCAATGCAGAACCGGCATTTGTCGGCTTCCCTAGCGCCTCAGGCGATCCGATATTCCCATTGGGCATCGGCTCTACCCTTTCGGTCAACGCCAAGTCGGCCAACCCCGATGGCGCGGCCGCCGTCCTCGACTACATGCTTTCCGATAAATTCTACAGCGAGATGAATTCCGTCTGGCAGGGTGAGTGGAACCTGCCGTTGGCGGATCTTTCGAAGGTCAAGCTCGCCGACAACGTGCTGCCGCTCTACACCGAAACGATGAAGCAGCTTGCGGCCGCGGTCGGCGCTGGCAACTACGGCTACACGACCTGGACGTTCCTTCCGCCGGCCACCGACACCTACCTTGTCAGCGGCATGGAGGAAGTCTGGCTCAAGAAAACCTCCACGGCCGACTTCCTGAAGAAGCTCGATGAGACGTTCAAGAAGGAGAAGGATGAAGGCAAGGTGCCGACCATCCCGCCGCGCAGCTGACGTGAAGGGCAGTCGGGCGGCGCGACTTCGCGCCGTCACTTTCTCAGCAGGAGGCTCCATGCATCGGCTCTATGTCGTCCCAACGATGATTATCAACGCCGTTATCGTTTTCATCCCGGCGCTGCTGACGGTTGTGCTGGCGTTCTTCCAATGGGACGGGATATCGGCCCCCACCTTCGCGGGCTTTGACAATTTCCGTGCATTGGCGGCGGATCGGGTCTTCTGGACATCCCTCGGCAACAACATCATCTGGACATTAGTCTTCCTGACAATTCCGATCGTAATGGGCCTGCTTGCGGCATCGATGCTGCTCATTGCCCGTCGCGGCAGCAACTTCTTCCAGGTCGTCTATTTTTTGCCCGTCGTAATCGCGACGGCTATTACCGCGCGCGTCTGGCAGGGCATGATCTACAGCCCGGTAACCGGGGTGTTTGGCATTCTGAAAAAGTACGGACTTGCCATTCCCAACCCCCTTACCCAGCCGGCGGTTTCGCTGCTCGGTGTGGCGACTGTCGATCTATGGCATTGGTGGGGTTTTCTGTGCGTCATCTTTTTCGCCGCCCTTCGTCAGGTCCCGCAGGAACAGATCGAGGCAGCGCGAATTGAGGGCGCGACGTATTTTCAGATGATGCGCTATGTGCTGTTGCCCGGCATCTGGCCGACCATCACCTTGATGATGATCATGACCGTGATCTGGTCATTCCTTGCCTTCGACTTCGTCTACATCATGACACAGGGCGGGCCGGCCTTCTCAAGCGAACTGATGTCGACGCTGGCCTACCGCAAGGCATTCTATGACCTAAATGTCGGACAGGCCGCGGCAGCCGCCCTCGTCATTAGCTTCTTTGGTCTCGTCGGCACCTATTTCTACGTCCGCATTCAGACGCGAGAGGGCGAACAATGAGCCTTGTCGAAAGCCGCCTGACGCTGACCATATCCTACGCTCTGCTCGGCGTATTCGCCTTCATTGCGCTGTTTCCGATCGCACTGCTGATCTTGAACTCGCTGAAGCCAGCCGCGCAGATCGTCCAGAATCCCCTGGCGCTGCCAGAGACGATCCGCTGGCAGAACTTCACCAACGCGTGGAGCCACGCGAGATTCTCAACGACGTTTCTGAACTCCATTGTCATCACCGGGACGACGATAGTTCTGGTCTGCACGACGTCGTCGCTGACGGCGTACGTGCTGGCAAGACGCAAAATCAAGTCGTGGAAGATCATCACTTTCTATCTTCTTGCCACCACCACGGCGCCCATCCAGCTCTATATCTTCCCGCTCTATTTCGGCTTCGCAAAGCTCGGGTTGATAAACAGCATCTTCGGCGTCGCGCTGATCTACACCGCGCTTTACAGCCCCTTCGCGGTGATGTTGCTGAGAACCTATTTCATCGCCGTTCCGAAGGAGCTCGAGGAGGCCGCGATCGTCGACGGCGCCACGCACTGGCAGGTCTTTTGGCGGGTCATGCTGCCGATCGTTTCTCCTGGGATCCTGACCGTGGCGCTGATCATCGGTCTCAATTCCTGGAACGAGTTCCTTATCGCCACCACGTTCCTGCAGAAGCAGGAAAACGTCACCGCCGTCATCGCCTTCTATCTGCTCTCTGGCCAGTACAGTTCCGACTGGGGAGAGATCATGGCCGCGGCCCTCATCATCGTTGTTCCAGTCGTGGTGCTGTTTGTCGCCATGCAGAAGCGATTCATTGAGGGCATGGCGGGTGGGTCGGTCAAGGGCTGAGCAGGCACCTGTGGGTCACATGGAGTAAAAGATGCAGCTTCCCAACGACTATCTTGAACGCGTCTATGCGGGCGTTCTTGGAAAACTGATCGGCGTCTATCTTGGTCGGCCTTTCGAAGGCTGGACCTACCAGAGGATCATGAAGGAGCTCGGTCCGATCGAGTTCTATGTGCATGACCGCCTGAAGCAGCCTCTTGTTGTGACAGATGACGATGTCGCCGGCACCTTCACCTTCGTTCGCGCGCTTGAGGACTACGGGGCGAGGGCCGATCTCTCGGCAGCGGAAATCGGGAAGGCCTGGCTCAACTACATCGTTGAAGAGCGTTCGATCCTGTGGTGGGGCGGCAACGGCAATTCAACCGAGCATACCGCGTGGCTCAATCTCAAGAAGGGCGTTGCCGCTCCACGATCTGGCTCGATGGCCCTCAACGGCCAGGCGGTTGCCGAACAGATCGGCGCTCAGATCTTCATCGACGGCTGGGCAATGGTCGCCCCGCGACAGCCTGAATTGGCCGCTAGGCTGGCAGAGCAGGCAGGCAGGGTCAGCCACGACGGCGAGTCCGTCTATGCGGCCATGCTTTGGGCCGCCATGGAGGCTGAGGCGTTCTCGTCCTCCGATATCGACCATCTGATCGATGTTGGCCTCAGGCAGATCCCATCCAATTGCCTGATTGCCAAGCTGATTGGTGACGTCCGCGCGTGGCACAAAACCCATCTTGATTGGCGCGATACCCGCCAGAGGATCGAGGACCAGTACGGCTACGACAAGTACCCCGGTAACTGCCACGTGGTACCCAACCATGCCTTGATGATCATGGCGGTCCTTTATGCGCCGCAGGATTTCCAAAAGGCGCAGATGATCGTGAACACGTCCGGTTGGGATACAGATTGCAATGCTGGCAATGTCGGCTGCCTGCTTGGAATAATGAACGGCCTGGAGGGTCTTGAGGAGGGTCCGGATTTCCGCGGGCCGATTGCGGATCGCATGCTGATTTCGTCGGCTGACGGGGGCAACTCGATCAACGATGCGGTTCGTCAGACCTATTTCCTTGTCAATCTCGGCCTGCAATTGGCCGGCAGGCAATCAATGCCCGCTCCAAAAGATGGTGCCCAGTTCCACTTCTCACTTCCCGGCAGCCAGCAGGGCTTCCGGCCGCAGGAAGGGGTTCCGGTCCCTGGTAGGGTCCACGTTGGCAATATCGAGTTCGAAGGCCATCGCGCGCTGGCGATCGAGTACCAGGCGCTGGGTCCGACACAGGTCGCCGCAGTTTCAAGTCCCACCTTCTCGTCAAGAGAGGTGCTGGAGATGCGCACTTATGATCTCATGGCGAGCCCCCTCCTCTATCCGGGACAGACCGTCAAGACGCGCGTCAAGGCACAGGATGCCAATCGTGGTGCGGTCGAGGCCCGACTGCGCATTCGGGTTTTCAATGAACGAGACGAGTTGCGCGACATCGACGGCGCCTCGGTCACTGTCCCTCCGGGCGGCGAGGTGGTCCTGGAATGGACATTGCCCGACACCGGAGGCCAGCCGATTGCCGAAATCGGCCTTGCCGTGGCGACTGCCGAACGGCGCGCCGACGGCGTGCTCGTTGTCGACTATGTACGGTGGGATGGAGCTCCCGACGTGACGCTCAAACGTCCGGATGGAGATTGTGATTTCTGGCGCATGGCCTGGGTGAACGGGGCGAGCTTCTTTTCCAAGCGGTTCCCTTCAGCGTTCCGGATTTCTCAGGCCATCGGTGAAGGGATCATCATCCACGGAACCCGTCAGTGGAGAGACTATCAGGCCGCCGGCGATGTCATGCTGCACCTTGGCAACTACGGAGGTCTTGCCATTCGGGTTCAAGGCCTGCGCCGTTACTACGGCGCACGCGTCACCCGTAACGGCAAGATGCAGATCGTCAAGGTACGCGACGAGGATACAACAGTCCTGGCCGAAACTGCATTCGCCACCGAATTCGAACGAAACGTCGCGATGAAGGTGACCGCGAACGGCAATCGCATCACCTTTGAGGCCGATGGCGTCTCCCTTTCCGCAGAGGACGGCGGTGCCGACGCGTTCAGGGACGGCGGCATCGGGCTCATCGTCCATGAAGGCGCACTTTCCTCCAACGAGATCAGAGTCAGGGCCGTCTGATGGCAAACGTTTCCATCGAACAGGTTCGGAAAGCATACGGCAACGTTGACATCCTGCATGGTGTTTCGATTGCCATAGCCGACGGCGAATTCGTCGTCCTGGTAGGCCCGTCAGGCTGCGGCAAGTCCACTCTCTTGCGCATGATCGCCGGGCTGGAAAGCATCTCCGGCGGCACGATCAGCATCGCGGGCCGGGTCGTCAATGACCTGCCTCCAAAGGAACGGGACATCTCCATGGTGTTCCAGAACTACGCCCTGTATCCGCATATGACGGTAGCGGAGAACATGGCGTTTTCAATGACCCTTGCCGGCGCGCCGGCGGCGGACAAGCGCAAACGCGTCGCGGAGGCTGCCCAGATCCTTGGCCTTAGCCCGCTGCTCGATCGCTATCCGCGGCAGCTTTCTGGAGGCCAGCGCCAACGCGTGGCGATGGGGCGCTCGATTGTCCGCAAGCCCCAAGTCTTCCTTTTCGACGAGCCGCTGTCCAACCTCGATGCGAAGTTGCGTGGCGCCATGCGGGCAGAAATCAAAAGCTTGCACCGACGCCTTGCCACGACAATTGTGTATGTCACGCACGATCAGGTCGAAGCCATGACCATGGCGGATCGCATCGTCGTCATGAATGGGGGCAACATCGAACAGGTTGGCCGCCCGCTGGATTTGTTTGACGATCCACAAAGCGTCTTCGTCGCCGGCTTCATTGGATCACCCTCGATGAACCTGCTGAACGGACATTTCAACACGATCGAGGGTCGGTCCGTTTTCGAGTTGGACGATGCAGGTGCCCTCCCCCTGCCCGACGGCATGGCGAGGACAAACGGCGTCAAAGCGGTCTACGGGATCCGGCCGCAATATGTGAAACTATCGAGCGATGGTACGGGCTTGCCAGCGACTGTCGTGGTCGTTGAGCCGCTCGGTTCTGAAACCCAGATCACCGCGACCATCGGCAACCAAACGATCGTGACGCTCTCTCAAGACCGCGTGAGCATCAGCCCCGATGAGACCATCTGGCTGGCACCGCAGGTGGATCGGGTATGTCTGTTTGACGAATCCGGCCGGCGGATCAATCGCCTGACGGCGTGAGGAGCCAGACGCGGCTGAACCCGAGTCAATGCAGGCGAGCGACGAACGGCAGCCATCGCCAAATGTCCAAACCGGCGATGCCGGCGTGCCCGGCAGCGTTAACCAGGTCCAAAGGAACAAGCCACCGTGTTTCACTTCGGCAGGTTCAGACACATCGTCATCGACATGCAGCGGCTGGTTGCCGAAGAAACTGCTTGGCATTCGCCGATCGTCATGGCCATTTTGCCCAACGTCCTGCGGCTTTGCACGGCTCTGCGTGAGCAGACACTCTATGCGCGCTTTTCAGTGCCCTTCGATTCGGAATCGGCTCACGGAAACTGGAAAGTGTTTTACCGCCGTTGGTCGATGATCACCGGAAGAGTGCTCGACCCATCGCTTACGAACCTGGTCGAGCCGCTCGCTGCGCTGGCCCATCTGGACCAGGTGTTCGATAAGCTAGGATATTCGATTTTCTCCGCACCGGATCTCGATGATAGATTGCGAAGCGCGAATATCGAGACGCTGATTTTGTCCGGTATTGAAACCGATGTCTGCGTCTATTCAAGCGCCTTGGCGGCGATCGATCTTGGTTATTCGGTGGTGCTCGCCTCAGACGCGCTCGCAAGCCCGGACGAGCAGGCCCACCGCCTGGTTCTCGAGCGGCTCGCCCCTCGCCTGCCCGATCAGATCAAGGTCATGACAACGCAAGAGATCGAAACGGAATACAACGTCACTGCGTCAGCCGACGGGCGCAGCGGACATCAATGAGATTTCGCCTAAGGCGGCCCAACCGAGTTCGAACCTATTCTGACCTTTGTGCGGAAGAAGGTGTGCGACGGCCGGCCACATCGCCTTGAGCCCGAGATACAGGAGATCGCTGATGACCCCACCGCTGATCGGCGCCCCAGTCCGTCTAAGCCTGCGCAATGTACGTACTCGCGCCGTGCGCGTCCCGCTAACCTTTACGCTAGGGACGAGCGCTGCCATCATTCGGGCAGTGCCGATGCTGATGGTCGACCTTGAGACGGAGGAAGGCACAACCGGACGCACATATCTATTTTGCTATACCCCATCGGGCGCTCGTGCCATTGCCGGGCATATCCAGGAAGCGGTGGATCTCGTGCGAGGCAAGCCAACGACGTCGCTCGATCTTGCTCTGCTGCTGCAACGGCGCTTTTCGCTACTCGGTGTGACGGGCACCGTTAGGATGGCACTCTCTGCGATTGACATGGCATTCTGGGATGCGCTCGCCCAATCCCTCGGTCAACCGCTTGCCTGTCTGCTCGGTGGCTCTCTGAAGCCGCTGTCGGCCTACGACAGTCGGGGTCTCGGGTTGATGGCGCCTGCCGAACTTGCCGATGAGGCGGAGAGATTGCTAGCGAAAGGGCTGTGGGCGCTCAAGTTACGCTTGGGCCATCCTTCGCTCACCGAAGATCTGTCGGCGCTCGACGCCGTACGCCGTCGTGTCGGCCCGGCGGTCTCAATCGTGGTCGATTATAACCAAGCCTTGACGACGGCCGAGGCGCTAAGACGAGGACATGCCCTCGACGAGCACGATATCCTCTGGCTTGAAGAACCGATCGCTCACGAGGACTACCGCAACTACGCCCGGCTCGCTCGTGAACTGCGGACGCCCGTCCAGATCGGTGAAAATTTCAATGGCCCGCTAAGTATGAGCCAGGCGCTCGAGGCCGGTGCCTGCGACTGCGTCATGCCGGACGTCGCCCGCATCGGCGGCGTTACCGGATGGATGCAGGCGGCGGCGATCGCGCGGGCCGCCGATGTCGAAATCTCGTCGCATCTGATGCCGGAGATCAGCGCACAGCTGCTGTGCGCTACCCCCGGAGCCCATTTCCTCGAATATGTCGATTGGGCAGACGCTCTGCTAGAGGAGCCTTTGCAGATCCTGGACGGTATGGCTATCCCATCCGATCGACCCGGCGCCGGGCTTTCTTGGGACGAAAAGCGACTAGCAGTCTTGGAGATGCTGTAACGACTACTAGATCGCCTCATTCTCATCCAGGGGCGCCTACGATAATCGTCAAAGCGTCGAGCATCCGTCGTGCAAAAACAGAGCGGCGGGCCAAGCCCACCGCTCTTTGTTGTCGCCCGAGCATTTTGCTGGAACTAGCGGCCGGCCGGACTGGGCCGGCACGTTGGCATTGGCGTCGCCTGCACCTTTTCGGACTTAAGAGTCGCGCCGCCCGGCACGCAACGGTAAATTCGCAATTCATAGATCATGGCCATTACCTCCAGCTGTGTGGACAGCTTATCAGCCGGTCACTGCCTGCTCGCATCGGAGCGGCCTCAGACCAGCGTCGTTTCGACGGCGATGTTCCTGTCTGTTGCTCGCGAAAAGGGACACACCTGATGAGCCGCGTCCACGAGACGCTGCGCCGCCGCGCGCTCCATCCCCGGCAGGCTCACGTAAATGCGAGCCGCAAGGCTGAAGGCGCCACCTTCGGGACCAAGATCGATCTCGGCGTCGACCGCGTGATCGGCCGGCAACACGATCTTCATGTTCCGCGCGGCGAACTCCATCGCCGACTGGAAACATGCGGACCAGCCGGCCGCCAGGAGTTGCTCTGGATTGGTGCCCGTACCGGGGCTGCCCGGCCGTGACAGGCTGACCTCAAGGCGGCCGTCCGAACTACGCGACATACCTGAGCGCCCGCCAGTTGTGTGGACTCTAGCCGTGTACAGCACTTTCTCAAGTCGATTCATATCGTTCTCACTCGTCTTTCGTGGTTATGCAGTTGGCCTAGTTATGCAGTGGGCACGAAGGTGTAGCCCACATCGTCCGGGACGATCGTGCCGACGACCGGAAACGGAAAGTGGTTGCCGGTAACGTGCGCCTCGTCGGATACGGCACGGTCGAACAATCCGCGCCGCGGCCGTCGCAAGCAAAAGGACCAGGCCGTCTGATGCCAGTAAACTCTCGATGGCCCGGGTCTTCCGTTCCAGCCGCGCGGCCATAGGCATTGCACCGCTTCCAGCATAGGGACGGCGAGCACAGCTGAAATGTCGACGAGGGCAGTCACCTCAAGCGGACAGTCTTGAGGATGGAGGAAAGAAGCGCGGTCATCGTTTCGAGTTCGGTTTCGAGCCCTCTAATTCGCCGGTGAGGAATTGGGCCCGGCCAAGTCCGAAAGACCAGTCCTCGTCGGTGTTCTCGACGAAGCTTACGATAACGTCCGTAGGCGCAACGATGCACGCTACTTGGAGCTCCGAGCAAAGTTCGCGATAGAAAGCAGTTTTTTCCTCGGTGGTCCGCCGACGGGTCGTAATCTGAAGGGAGACAACTTTGTCCGAGCGAGGAATGCCGAGGCCTGTGTCCTCGATCCTAACCCGGCTGGGCTTGTGCTCGTGAACGATCTGATACCGGTCACCTTTTGGCACATGGAAGGTGCGAAGCACAACGCGATGGGCCGCATCGAGCAGCGTCACGAGTTCCTGATCGGTGCGGCCTTCGATGAGATCGAAGCGGAGAAAGGGCATAGTTGTACTCCAGGCGGCGGCATGGCCGATGCCAACAGTCGACACCTGCAAGGGCAGACGACCTCTAGGGGCATGGCTCAGACCGGCAAATACATTCTCATTTATTTCTGGACCTGATATTCTGTTCGTCCGGTTGCTCGGTCGACAGTTCTTGCGTTCCGCAGTCCTGCGCATAACATCGCGATCCTGCCGTAGTTCTGACCAGTCTCGTTGGACGCAAGAAATCACCCCGTGCCTCGGTTCAAAGAACTCCTGCGCCCAAGCCCACGCCGATGGCGAAGCAGACCGAACCAGCGAGGCGATTGACCGGATCTGACGCCGCGCTGCAAAGCGAGCGCCAGACCGATGCCAACTGCATGCAAAATGGCGGTGGCGAGCGCAAACCCCGCGAAGTATCCGAGCCCATTCACGGTATCGGGCACCTCAGTTCCGTGAGCATGACCGTGTAGCAGCGCGAAAACACCGATGATCACGGCGCCGACCCATGTCGGCGGCTCTATGGCCAACGCCACCATGACCCCGAGCACGACGACCGAAGCAAGGATGCCTGGCTCGACAAACGGCAGGGCGATATGCGCCAAGCCAAACGCACCGCCGATCAGCATGATCACGACGAAGGTCAACGGCCATATCCAGAGTGCGCGGTTGCCTTTGACAGCGGCCCACAGGCCGACCGCCACCATGGCCGTGATGTGATCGAGGCCGCTGAACGGATGGTCCACGCCTGCGGTAAAGGAGACGGCAGAGCCGATATTGGGATGAGCCGAGGCCGGAACCACGAATGCCACGGTTAGAACTATCCAAATCAGGATCAATCGCATCGCATTCTCCTTATAAAACGTTTGATGGGTCGTAGCCCGTCTGCCTGGGGAAAGAACAACACTCGCGTTCATCAGTAGGCGACATGCGGCGGCCCCAAATAGGGGAACTCGACAAGCAGATCGCTGTGCGGGCCGACCATATCCCCCGCCACCTTGCCGTTCGTGAGAATAGCTATGAACACATCGACTGCGTCATCAGTGAGTGTCCTGCCATTTTTCGGAAAGCACGCGGGCTTTGTCGGGTCATAATGCAGAATGTCCGGCAGCAAAGTCATCGCCACCCGCTCTGCTTCATCTGGCCAATATCCACCGGTGTGCTCAAGCGCATGTGCGAACACCTTTACGAACCGGGCATCGTCTGCAGGCTCGCCCGCGAGATAGGCCTCTTTCTGGTCACCGGGCAGGAAGACTGCCTGCTGGGGGCGCGCGCCGCGTTCGACCTGCACCCAACCCGTGCTGTCCTTCGCCAAAGTGCGGGCCCACAGCCCAACCGGTTTGGACCCCAGTACAGAATTAGGCACTTCCAGCGCGATGCTGCATACATCCTTGTCCAAGAAGAAATCAGCTCCAGTGAACTGCAGATCATTCACTGCACCCAACGTGTCGAAGAAAAACGGATCGCTTCGCCAGCCCGCGAAAAACCGGTAGTCGCCGGCTTCCGTTATCTGCGCATCCCGGCCTTCCGAGACTGGCGCGTCGCGAACGACAACCTGTCCGCCGTCGGCAGTTCCTGCTGCGAGCACACCTTCAACGCGACGTACGGTGGCGATCTGATTGCCCCCTTCTAAGGACGAAACGCTTACTCGATACGCGATATCGGCAACCGCATCGCCATTCGTGTCAATCTTGAGCTCATAGAGCGCGTCGGGCGCAAAAGGCTCGGTGGTGGTAGGCTGCGGATGGATCACGGTGGCGGACGGATGCACATTCATGATGAGGATTGACTTGTTGGCATCCCCCGGCTTGGGAAAGGCATATAGATCGGTCAGGTCGAGACGGGCGTCTCCGCGTGGGAACCCAAAATCGGGACCTGAATAATGATGCGACATCTTCAGACGCTCCTCAGCTGCAAATTTTTGCGTTGAGCAAACACTGGCAGCGCCCAGAAATTGAACATATTGGACAATGGTATCTCCGATACTTTGGTGTCGATCGCATCGATACTTTCGCATGAGCCGGGCACCATCCCGGCTTCAAGCCAGGACAAGATACGGGCAAGTAGGGTTCGATTCCGTTGGCACCCGTCGCGGCCTTCATAGCTTCAGGCGCGGCGTCATCGCGTTCATTTGCAACGGTGGCGGCGCATCGAGCGAGCCGGACCACGCGCACATACTTCGCTTCTTGGCGAACAGCAAAGTATGTGCGCCCGCAGACGAGTCGGATGATCCGCTGATGTTCAGCGTTCTACCGGTCTACTTTGCGGCATCCTCGATCACGCGTGCGACCGCGGCCGGCTGGGAGATGAAGACAGCGTGACTTCCCGCCACTTCGGTGACCTTGGCGCCCGAGCGCTGATACATCCAGCGCTGAAGCTCCGGGCTCACGACGTGATCCTGGGTGGTCAGGATGGCGAAGCTGGGTTTGGTTTTCCATGCCGCCACGGAAACAGGCGCCGCCAGAGCCTTCTCCGCGAGTTGCTGCTGTGAATCCGCCAGGAACTGAGCGTCCGATGCCGGGACGTCCTGGGCATAGGTCGCAGCAAACTGAGCCGGCTGCATGAAGAAATACTTGCCCGTGGCGGCTGCCGGGGCCGGGGTGGCGCGCATGGCATCGTTGGGGGCGGCGAACTTCGACAGAAGCTGCCCGCTGGCTTCCCCAACATCGGGTTGAAGTGCGGCAACATAGACAAGCGCACTGACCTTCGGGTCGGCACCTGCCTCCGTGATCACCGAACCGGCATAGCTGTGACCGACCAGCACGACAGGCCCTGTCTGCTGATCAAGGATGCGCTTGGTGGCGTCGACATCCTCTGCCAGACCCGTGAGCGGCTCCTGCACGACGGTGACATGGAACCCGTCTTTGGACAGGATGTCGTAGACGGCCCGCCAGCCCGAGCCATCCACCAGGGCGCCGTGGACAATGACGATATCTTTCGCAGCCTGCGTTGATGCGGCGTGCGCCATGGTGCCGCTCGTGGCAACCATCAGGGCAATGGCAAAGCTCTTTCGTAGTGTGGACATGTGGGTCTCCTGTGTTTCAATTTACCCGCCGTTTCGCATGGCCATCATGGTGGCGAGCTTGTATCGATCGGTGATGGCCAACCGGGGTCGTCGCTGATCGAATTCGCGCGCCGGCGTAGCGGGATTCCGCGCTCATCGATGGTGTTTGAAAAACGATCCTCTTCTTCGGGCTGCCTGAACCGGATCACCGCGCCTTGCGTGAGTCCTCGAGGCGAGGATCGAATGCAAACTCGATCCGTACCCCGCTAGGCTCCTGCACGATGAAATGGACCTTGGGGCCGGCGCCCGAAGGTTCCGGGCCAAACTCGACGACGACGCCAGGCCAATTCGACACGCGTTCGTAGAGAGTATCGAGGCCGATCCGATCGACAACGGCGAGGGCCAGATGATGCAGCCCGACGTTGGCGCGCCGATCGAACGGGATCGCTTTGATTGGCGTTTCGACCTGCCAAAGCGTCACGACGTCGTGTCCGTCCGATACGAACACCGCTGGATAGTCCGCCCGCTCACCGACGATCCGCCATCCGAGACAATCGCAAAAGAATTTCCGCGTGCTCCCGAGGTCACGGACGCTTAGCCCGATGTGGTCGACACCGCATGTGCTGATTCCATCTGCCATAGGCAGCCCTACCTTGCTCACGCCGGATCCCTCCGGTCGGCGCCGAGGAAATCGCTTGCGTAGGCGTAGAGGCCGGGGGTCCCGCCGGTCATGATGAAGAGGATGTTGTCGCCGGGCGCGTAGCGTCCGGCCGAGATGTCGGCAAGTAAGCCGGCGAAGGCTTTCCCGCCATAGACCGGGTCGAGCAGCAGGCCCTCTCGGCTCGCCATCAGCCGAACTGCTTCGACCATAGAGGGTGTCGAAACGCCATAACCTGCACCCAGCTGGTCGCCCGAGACGCTGACGTCGTTCGACCTCAACGATGCCTCAAACCCCAGGAGGGTCAGCGCTGCATTGGCCCTCTCAACCGTCGTCGAGATGGCGCTGGCGACGGGCGCGAGCACCGAGAAAGCCCGCACCCGCGTGGTATCAAGCCCGAGCGCCCGATACCCCGCAACCAATCCGGCGTGTGTTCCTGAACTTCCATTCGGGACCACAACCGCGGCAAAATCGATATCGAGATCCTTGGCCTGCGCCTGGATTTCGAGCGCGCAGGCCGCGTAGCCAAGGCTTCCAACCGGCGAGGAGCCGCCGAGCGTGGCCATATAGGCGGTGCGGCCGGCCAGACGCAGTTCCTCGAACCGCTGCTGCGCGAACCCCGTCGAATTGACGCCGGCCGGCAGATGGTGGGTGCGAGCGCCGAAAAGATCGTCGAGCAGAATATTGCCGTTCCGATCATATTCGTCCCCGCCACGCGGAACCAAGGGTGAGAGAACCACTTCGCATGCCAGGCCGAGCCTCGCGGCCGCGGCAGCCGCCAGGCGCGTAAAGTTCGATTGCCGGCCGCCTGTGGCGACGATCGTGTCGGCGCCTGCTGCGGCGGCATCGCCGAGCAGGAATTCAAGCTTGCGCAGCTTGTTGCCGCCGCCGCCCAGCGACATCAGATCGTCGCGCTTGACGTAGATTCGAAGACCATTCAACGACGAGCCCAAAGCGTCCTCGATACGATGGAGGCGCTGTATGGGAGTCGGCCCCTCCAACAAATCGCGACGCGGCATGAGTTTCAGGGCATCGGAAAGAGACATGACTACACCTCGGAAATGAGCAACAACACGCTCGCCTCGTTGCCTATTCTTTGAACTCGGCCGTGGACCGATTGAGGTGGCTCTCGAGCTCGCCAGACTGACCCAGCCCCTTTTCGATGAGCGCTTTCACGCGCGCCTGGGCCCCGGGTCGCTGCACCGAGGTCAGGAAGGTGTCCCATCCCGTTTGACTTTCCGCATCCGGGGGCAGGCTGGCGAGGTCGACCAGGTTCTTGGTGTCGACGATCGTCTGCCGGTCGAACGACGCGATGCGGGTCGCCAGGGCGTCGACAAAGCCGTCCAATTCGGCATCGGGCAGCGCCCGATTGACATAGCCATAGCGTTCAGCCAACTCGCCGTTGAATTCGTCGGCGCCAATCAGGATCTCCAGGGCGCGGCCACGCCCGACCAGGCGTGGCAGTCTGGCCATTGGGCCGCCGCCCGGGGCAAATCCCGCGCCGACTTCGAATTGCGAAATAAGCGCCTTTTCGCGGCTGGCGAAGCGCATGTCAGCAGCCAGCGCCAGTTCGCTGCCGATACCGCTGGCCCGGCCGCGGATCGAAACGATCGTCACCGCCTTGAGACGGCTGAGGCGCACCATGAAGTCGGGAACAGGATGCATGCCAGTGGGGCCTGGCGTCATCTCGGTCGAATCCGTGAGTGGCTTCAAGAGATCATAGTGCGCCATGAAATAGTCGGGCAACGCACTGTCGAAGACGACGACCTTGACCTTCGGGTCGGCTTCAATCTCGTCGAGGATCTTGACCAGATCGCGTACCTCCGCCGGGCCGACGATATTGAAGGGCGGGTTGTTGAAGGTCACTTCCCAGTACGCGGCGCTTTTGCGAGTCAGGCGGATCTTCGCGGTCGCCGCGCTCTCGGCTGCCTGAGACTTGGTGCCGGCACCATCGGCTGCCTTCGTGGTCTGCGCGAAAGCTTGAGTTGAACAGTACAACGCCGCAGAAATGGCAAGCAGAATGGCCGCTCTGCTCGGATTTAGAACTTTCATCGTCAAATTCCTCGTCACCTAGCACGCCGCCTCAATACTTTGAGCGCGCGCTTGTTTGGTTCGGCTGCAGTGTTGAGTTCAGACAACGCTCAGAAGTTCGGTCACTGAGCGCCGCGGCTTCTGTGGCCAATTGCCCTCGGCGGCGTAGCCGACCGTCACGAGCACGACCGGGACTTCGTCACTGCGAAGGCCAAACTCACTGGCAACGCCGGCGGCATCGAATCCGATCATCGGCGATGAGCCCAGCCCTTGAGCCTGCGCCGCGAACATCAGTTGGCCGGCACCGAAGGTAGCGGTGCGAACGGCCTCGTCGCGCTGCCTCTGCGGCTGTTCGAAGTAAAGCGCCTTGCCCGCGCCTTCCCAGCCCGTCACAACATCGGCAGGCATGAAGCCGGCAGCGACCGATGACGCCAGCCGCTCAGCCATGAGGAGATGCGATGCAAGCTGTCCAACGACGATGAACGTCACCGCCGCTTCGGTGACCTTCGGCTGATCGAAGGCAAGCTGTCGCAAGCGCGCCTTTGCCTCGGGCGTCTTCACGGCGATAAACCGCCAGTTCTGCAGGTGAAATGCCGTGGGCGCGCGTGTCGCCAGGCGCACCAGCTCGTTGATCTGGGCATCGCTGATGGTGCGCGCGCTATCGTATTTGTTGGTCGTGCGCCGATTTTCGATCGCGTCGAGAACTGCATTTGTCATGATCGTTCCTTGTTTGCATGCTGGAGCCTGCGCGCCCGCAGCTGCGGACTCGGCTTCCATGGTTGCGGATTCACAATTACCGTGAGCTGGCGGCAACGGCCGCCGCTGCATTGGCAATCAGGGCTTGATGAACGCCAGGATGTCGGCGTTGATGAGTTCAGCGTGGGTGGTGGCCATGCCGTGCGACAACCCCGGATAGGTCTTCAGCATCCCGGTCTTAAGCAGCTTCACTGACAGCAGGGCGCTGTCTCCGATCGGGACGAGCTGGTCGTCTTCTCCGTGCATGACCAGCATGGGGATGGAAATCTTCTGCAGATCTTCCGTGAAGTCCGTCTCGGAGAAGGCCTTGATGCAGTCGTATTGGGCCTTGGCGCCGCCCGCCATGCCCTGCCGCCACCAGTTGTCGATGGTCCCCGGCGACACCTTAGCCCCAGGCCGATTGGCGCCGTAGAACGGGCCCCCGGCAACGTCCCGGAAGAACTGCGCGCGGTTAGCCGCCAGGCCGCCGCGGATGCCGTCGAAGACCTCCATCGGAAGTCCGCCTGGATTGGCAGCGGTCTTCAACATGAGCGGCGGCACCGCGCCGATCGTCACGGCCTTGGAGACTCGGCCGCCGCCCCCGTGCCGCGCCACATAGCGGACCACCTCGCCGCCGCCCATAGAATGGCCGACGTGGATGGCGTGCTTGAGATCAAGGTGGGCGACCAGCGCCGCCACGTCAGCGACGAAAGTGTCATAGTCGTTGCCCTGGTCGGTCTGGGTGGAGCGGTTATGGCCGCGCCGGTCATGCGCGATAACCCGGTAGCCGTGGGACATAAAAAAGAGCATTTGGGCATCCCAGTCGTCAGCCGACAGCGGCCAGCCGTGGTGGAACACGATTGGCTGACCAGTGCCCCAGTCTTTGTAGTAAATCTGCGCTCCGTCCTTGGCGGTGATGGTTCCGCTGCTCATGAGTGCTCCATTGATTTGAGTGGGTTGCGTAGCCGAAGCCTCCGCCAGCGAAAGCGTCGGTGCCAGCGCGGCAAGGCTCATGCCGGCAATGAGGAAATCGCGGCGCGAGACGCCGGAACCGTAGAAGCCCGGGCTGCTTGGGTTGCCGGCTGCCGACAAGTTTGCAGGTCCGGATGCATCTGGCAGGGATGTTTTCTTCATAGCGACGCCTGTGCTTTTCCGATCCAGTTGGATCCCGCACAGGGTCCTCCGACGGCGAACCTAAATCCATTGTACGAAGATGTATCCGCTGACCGTCTTTGCTCCGTCCACGCGAGTGATAAGGGACACCAAAGCACAATGGACGATCGCAGGCCTGTCGCAGCTCTGCGTGTTTGCAAGGGACAGGGATGAGGACGGAAGCTAGTGCAACTCTCCGGGTGCGCGAACCGATGCCGACCTGAGCGATACCTTCGTCCAATAGATTGTCACACGGGAAATCCGGATCATCGGGGCCGCATGCGAGCAAAATCGGCAGGACCCCCAACGATAGACTTTCGCTGCCATTGAGGGAGGAGTTTCCAATGGATGTTGTGGACGAGATCGACCAACACCGCCGCCGCTTCGTATCCGCTGCCGCGATCGCCCTTGCTGCCGCCCAGCTCGGTTTCACGGATTCTGCGATTGCCGAAGAGAAACCAGCAACGCCCGCAATCAAACCTGGAACAAACGTGTCCTTTGGACCGCTGAAGCAGATCGATACCGAGATCCTCAATGTTGGCTATGTCGAGGCCGGCGCCGAGAGTGACCCCGCGGTCATTCTCCTGCATGGCTGGCCTTACGACATCCACAGTTTTGTCGATGTCAGCCCGATGCTGGTCTCGGCAGGTTATCGTGTGATCATTCCATACCTGCGCGGCTATGGCACAACGCGATTTCAGTCGAACGAAACTTTTCGCAACGGCCAGCCGTCGGCACTCGCCGTCGATCTGGTCGCCCTGATGGACGCTCTCAAGATCGACAAACCAGTTCTGGCCGGCTTTGATTGGGGTGCCCGAACCGCAGACATCGTTGCCGCGCTCTGGCCCGAGCGGTGCAAAGCGTTGGTATCCGTTAGCGGCTATCTGATCGGCAACCAGAAGGCCGGCAAGGTGCCATTGCCGCCGAAGGCTGAACTGCAATGGTGGTATCAGTTTTACCTCGCCACGGAACGTGGAAGAGCCGGCTATGAAAAATACACGCATAATTTCGCCAAGCTGATCTGGCAGCTCGCGTCGCCGCAGTGGAAGTTCGACGATGCCACCTTCGAGCGAAGCGCGGCGGCCTTCGACAATCCGGACCATGTCGCGATCGTTGCCCACAACTACCGCTGGAAGCTCGGCCTCACGGAGGGCGAGGCAAAATTTGACCCGTTGGAAGATAAACTCGCCGCGGCGCCGGTCATCGGCGTTCCGACAATCACTCTCGAGGGTGACGCAAACGGCGCCCCACATCCGGAAGCCAGTGCTTACGCAAAGAAGTTCTCAGGCAAATATTCGCACCGGCTCATTAGCGGAGGGATCGGGCACAACTTGCCGCAAGAAGCTCCTCAGGCCTTTGTCCAGGCGATCCTCGACGTTGGCGTTTCCTGAATCTGCGTGGCGAACCGGCACGGGCCTGGTTCGCCACCTGAGGTCATCCAATCTTGCGCTGGTCGCGAAAGCTGTTTGCCTCGCCATAAGGTGACGTTATCCCTAGTCTCGCCGCCATGTTCACCAGTTCGGGGAGTGAGCGCGCATCCATCTTTCGCGTCACCTGGCCTCGGTGCGCCTTGACGGTGATCTCGCTGATGCCGAGCTCGAAGGCGATCTGCTTGTTCAACAGCCCTGAAACGACCAGGACCATGACCTCTCGCTCGCGTCGGCTGAGCGTCTTGTAACGGTCACGTAACGTGCGAACTTCGAGGTCCAATTCAAACGCAGCCCTGCTCAGTTCCAGCGCATGCTCGACTGCGGTGAGCAGAACGTCTTCGCTGAAGGGCTTCATCAGGAACTCGACCGCGCCAGCCTTCATTGCCTTGACCGTCATTGGCACGTTGCCGTAGCCGGTCACAAAGATGATGGGCATGTCGGTGCGGTCGACGGAGACCAGCCTCTGCAGGTCGAGCCCGTTCAGGTCGGGAAGATGGACGTCCAGGATCAGGCAGTTGGGGACAAGCGCTCGGGAGCGAGAGAGGAACTCCCGGGCGGATTTGAACGTCTCCGGTTGCCAGCCGGCGTGCCTGATGAGCAACTCCAGCGATTCGCGGATAGAAACATCATCGTCGACGACGAACACCACGGGTGTTTCGTTCGACATGGACGCCGGCTTCTCCCTCATTGCCATCGCGGCCGCCACCGCCCCCCGTCATTGATATTTCGGGAAGGCTCGCCGTAAGACTTTTCGGTCAAAGTGCCCTGCAACGCGTGTTGATATTTCATCGTGACCTCCATGTGTTGCAGCATTGCCTTGTTACCTAGGCAGCGACTTCAAAGATGAGTTCGACTTCGATCGGCATGCCGAGGGGCACGCTGGCGACGCCGAGCACAATGCGGCCCGAGAGCATCCCGGTGCCGAAGACCTTGACGAGAAGCTCGGACGCTCCGTCGGCGACTTTCGGATGATCCCGGAAATCACCCTCAGTCGCGATGTAGACACCGAGCTTTGCCACGCCGGTTATCTTGTCGAGCGAACCGAGATGCGCCCTGGCCGCCGACAAGGCGTTGAGGCATGCAATCTCCGCCGCCTTTCGCCCCTCCTCCGCCGACAGCGCGCCACCGACGCGACCGATATATTGCGGCTCGCGCCCGACGACCGGCAGCATGCCGCTCAGATAAAGCAGGTTGCCGATCTTCACGGTCTCGACATAGGCGCCGAAGGGGGTGGGCGACGGGGGGAGCGCGATGCCGAGATCACTCAGCCGCTGCTCTGCGCTGGTTTGCGTGCTCATAGCTGTCACCATCTTCCCAGATGTGCGCCGCCATCGACGTTCAGCACCTCCCCGGTTATGCGCGGCGCCTCTGTCAGGAACAGGACGGCATCAACGATTTCCTGGACGCTCGAGATGCTGTGCATGGGTGAGAGCGTCTTCAGGAACTCCTTCGGGTTGTCCTTGTGCAGCGGCGTATCGACAACGCCGGGCGCGACCGTGTTGGCGCGGATCTGCTCCTTGGCATACTCCATGGCGATGTTTTTCGACATGGCTTCGATGCCGCCCTTGGTCAGCATGGCGACCGAGGCGTTGACGCCGGCGATCGGGCGATCAACCATCGGGGTGGTAATGCTGACGATGCTGCCGCCGCGCTTCTGCGCCAGCATCTGCCGCACGACGCGCTGCGTGAGGTGCAAAAACCCTTCGAGATTCGTTGCCGCAAGGCGGCGGTAATCTTCGACCGTGTAGTCGATGAAGGGCTTGGTGAAGAAGATCCCGGCATTGTTGACCAAAGCATCGATCGAGCCGAACCGCGCAAGCGCGGTTTCGACGACGGCCTTGGCCGTCTCCGGGTCGGCGATGTCGCCATCAACGCGGACCAGGCGGTCGGATGCATTGAGCTCCGCCGACCGACTGACCTGCCGTGAGGTCGCGACGACGTTGTAGCCTTTTTCGAGAAAGCTATTAGTGAGGCCGGCACCGATGCCTTGGGAGGCGCCGGTGATGACGATCGTTTTATGCGTCTGCATGTTCATCTCCATTGGAAGAGCAGTGTCACTGCTGCGTTTGGGCCTCGAAGGCCGGGTCGATCGAGATAGGGTTCAGGTGGTCGAGGTAGTTGCTCATTGTCTTCAGGGCGACGCCGGCCAAGATTTCCATTAGCGCGACGATGTCGTAGCCTGCCTCGAAGAAGGCCCTCTTCGCTGCCTCCGAGACGTAGCCGCGCTCGCCGGCGAGTTCCCGTGTCACCGTTACCAGCGCGTGCTGTTTCGGATCTGCCAACAGCGACCTGTTCCGGATTGCGTTGATGGTCGCCACATCGAGGTGCATTGCCTCCAGCGCCGTCGCATGCACGGCGATGCAGTAGCGGCATCTGTTTGCCACCGACGCCGCCAACAGGATCATCTCCCGCTCCTCGGCGCCGAACGATGAGCTTTCCCACGCCGTTTCGAGGGCCAGGTAACCATTCAGCATCGCCGGAGAATTGGCGAACGTCGCCAGGAGGTTCGGCACGAAGCCGAACCGTTCCCGGATCGCCCGCAGGTTTTCTTTCGAACCTTCCGGGGCCGTTTCGTCCGTCTGCGGCTTGAGCGTCTTCATGGTCACGATGGAGCCTTTAGGCGAATTGGCTCCCTGTAGGTCCGCTGATCCCGTTGGAATCGCCGGTGCTGACAATGTTGTCGGTCATGTTACCTCTCCGTCGGCCGGGTTGCTTTGAGGCGCTATGTATGGCGCAAGTCCGATTGCTCGATTAGGCAGAAATACCTGGAATGTCTTTTCCACCTATGCAAAAATCGAGACATGGCCGATCTCAACGACATCGCCGTGTTCGTGAGGGTGGCACAGTTCGAGAGCTTCAGCCGCGCGGCGCAGGCACTCGGAATGCCGGTCTCCACAGTTAGCCGCAAGGTGACGGCGTTGGAGGAACGGCTCGGCGTTACCCTGCTGCAGCGCACGACGCGCAAGCTCAGCCTGACGGCGCAGGGCCGTGCCTACTACAATCAATGCAGCGAGCCGTTGAGCGACCTCTTCGACGCCGAACGGGTGCTCACCCAGACGCAGAAGAAGCCCGAGGGCCTTCTGCGGATTTCCGCGCCGGTCATTCTTGGCCAGGAAGCGTTCTATGAATTCCTGTCCTCATTTCTGAAGACCTATCCGCGCATCCAGGCTGACCTCTTCATCACCAACCTGTTTCTGGATCTGATAGCCGAGAATATCGACGTCGCCATCCGCTTTGGCGAATTGCGGGATTCGAGCCTGATCGCCCAGCGCATCGGCAAGAGCGTGCGCTATGTCGTCGCCACGCCGGAATATCTGCGTGGTCGGCTTGCCCCATCGCGGCCCGAGGATCTGCGCCAGCATCAATGCGTCCTCCTGCAGGCGCGCAACAACGAGGTGGAATGGCATCTGGTCAGCGGTAAGAAATCCATCAAGCTCCACGTTACCGGGCCGGTGTCGGCGAGAGATTTCCAAGCGGTGAGCGCTTTCACCTATCGAGGCCACGGTATCGGCCTGCTGCCATCGACCTATTGCGACGCCCACATCGCCAGTGGCGACCTCGTCAGGCTTCTGCCTGATTGGTCGTCGCCGGAAATTTTCGTGCATGCCGTCTATCCGACACGCCGATTTCTGCCAGCGAAGCTGCAGGTATTCCTCGAGGAATTGAAGGCCTGGAAGAGTCCTCTATGGATTCCGCTGCGATGATCACGCTAGCTCGACAGATCGGCGATCAGTTCAGCCATCAGTTTCCCGGTTGAGAGGGAGCGCACGAGAGGTGCCCCCTGACCGGCCCACTGAGCGCCGTAGCCAAACTCACCCACCATCTTCGCTGCGGCGTGCAGTGATTTTCCCGCATCGTATGCGATTGGATACCCCGGGATATCGCTCGGCGCTGCGCTTGCGCCGATTGCCGTGAACCGGTTTGCAAGACAGCGAGCTGGGCGCCCGGAAATTGCGCGGGTCATGACCGTATGATTGGCGGCCTCGCCTTGCAAGGCGGCGCGATATCCTTGATCCGCGGCGGATTCGTCCGTCAGCACGAACGCTGTGCCAAGCTGCGCAGCGCTAGCTCCCAGCCGGAGCGCGGCAGCGATACCGGCGCCGTCCATGATGCCGCCCGCGGCAATCACCGGGACAGGCAGCTCGCGCACGAGCAGCCGCGTCAGGGCTATCGTTCCGAGTTGGGCATCTTCACCGTCGGGATCGAAGATCCCTCGATGACCGCCCGCTTCGTAGCCCTGAGCAACCACGGCATGTATGCCGGCGGACACCAGGAGCCGCGCCTCACGAGGGCTCGTTGCGGAGCCGAGCAGGACGATGCCCGCCGCTCGCATGGCCTGGATCCATTCGGGAGGCGGCACACCGAAATGGAAACTCACGACCTTCGGTCCGGTCGCGAGCAAGGTCGAGAGCATGTCCTCATCCTCGAGGAAGCTCTTGTAGATCTCGCGGATAGCGGTGGGAGGCTCCGCATGGACTCGATTGAATTCAGGGCGCAGACGCTCGAGCCATGCTGCCTCGCGCGCCACATCGGCTTTCGCCGGTTCATGGCAGAACAGATTGACGTTGAACGATCGGTCCGTTCGTTCGCGGACGGCTGTTATCATCTCGCCGGCACTCGCCGCGCTCACCACACCCACGCCGAGCGAACCCAGTCCTCCTGCACTGGAAACCGCCGCCGCCATAGCGGGCGTCGATATCCCCGCCATCGGGGCCTGTATGATCGGCCACTCGATATTCAGGAGTTCGAGAAAGACCTGTGATGAACGGAGCGGCACCGGAAGCCTCCTGTGTTTCAATCAAAGCTTGTCGATCGAGACAAGCTCTCCCACGCAGCGATTTCAGCCTTCATCGCCACGATTTTTTCCTCGACGAGCTTGAGTGCGTCGCCGCCGAGGTAAAGCCTTGCCGGTGGATTTTTTGCCTCGACCAGTTTGAGCAGAGCCTGCGCCGCCTTTGCAGGATCGCCGGGCTGGTTCCCACTCTTAGCCTTCCGCGCCGCGCGGATCGGATCCATCACCGCGTCATATTCAGTGATCTTGCGCGAGGCCCGCACCATCGAACGTCCAGCCCAGTCCGTTCGGAACTGGCCCGGAGCCAGCGCCGTAACATGAATGCCGAGATGCTTCACCTCCTTGCCCAGCGCCTCCGAAATACCTTCCAGCGCGAACTTGCTGCCGCAGTAATACGTGATCCCCGGCATCGTGATGAAGCCAGCCATCGAGGTGACGTTGATGATATGCCCGCATCGTCTTTCACGCATTTTGGGGAGCACGGCCTTCATCATTGCCACGGCGCCGAACACGTTGGCGTCGAACTGACGTAGCAGGTCGGCGAGCGATGATTCCTCAAGCACGCCTTCATGACCGTAACCGGCATTGTTAACGAGGACATCGACAGGGCCAACCTCGCGAACTGCCTTTGCTACCGCCTCAGGAATTGCGTCAAAGCTGGTGACGTCAAGCAGGATCGCATGAGCGCGTCCTTCCGCGAGTTTGTTGAACTCAGATGCCGCCTGGTCGCTGCGCACCGTGCCGATCACGTGATGTCCTTCCTCCAAAGCGCCCTCGGCGAACGCCTTTCCCAGGCCGGAACTGACGCCTGTGATCAGAAAAGTTTTGACTTTCATGCTTCGCTCCTTTCGCGTGCGCGGACACTAGGTCGAGACTGCCCCGAGGCCGCGTACACTGGCTCAATTGATTGTTGGCTTGCTCTGCGTCTGAAGATCAGTTCGTGCGTAGCGCTAGGTTGAGCGCGTCCTGCAGTGCCGCGTCGCTGAATGGCTTGAACAAGCATTCCACGGCCCCCTGTTCGATGAGATGTCGTCGCATGGCAGCGTCTCGTCGAGCGGTGATGAAAACCGTGGGGATTGCCAGCCCGCGCCGCCCCAGTTCCCGCAGCAATTCAAGTCCTGTCATCCCAGGCATGGCGACATCCAGGATGAGCCCGCGGGTCCTGTCCACGCAATCGGAAGCCAGGAACTCTTCGGCCGACGAGAAGGCTTCAACGCGAAAGCCCAACGCCTTGACCAGATCTGGGAGGGACTCCCGTACGGAATCATCGTCATCGACAACTGATACGAGCGGAGACGCGCTGGTCATGAAAACCTCCTGCATTATGGGCACTTCCGTCGGGCGCTCGCGATACACTGATCTCAGGCAGAGGTACTTCATCACCGGAGTACACGGGTATGGCGAAGGAGAACGTCGCCCCCGGGCCGTCATTGGATAGCGCCCATAAACGGCCGTTATGACATTCGATGATTGACCTGCTGACAGACAATCCGATTCCCATGCCATCGCTTTTTGTTGTGTAAAAAGGTTCGAAGAGCCGCTCCAGGCTGTCGGTTCCGAAACCGGCACCAGCGTCCTGGACCGAAAGGCGCACGCAGTTGTCGGTGTCCACCTCGGTCCTCACCTGCAGCCGCCTCTGCCGATCCGTTACGCCGCTCATCGCATCGGCGGCGTTTCGCAGGAGGTTCATGACCACCTGTTGCAGTTGGATTCGATCTCCAGCAACAAACGGAAGCCCGCAGGCAAGTTCAGTGCAAAGTACAACACAGTTGCGCTGAAATTCGCCCGAAGCCAAAGCGATAACCTCGCGCACAGCCTCGTTCAGATCCAGCCGTTCGATCATAGCCGTTCGCTTGCTGAAGAGCGCACGCAACCGCCCGACCACGTCGGCTGCGCGATTGCCGTCGCGAATGGTTCGTCGCGCGGTCTCCTTGGCTATTTCGATGTTCGGCGGGTCTGTGGCCAACATGCGAAGGCAGGTGCTGGCGTTGGTGATGATGCCTGACAATGGCTGATTGACCTCATGTGCAATTGAGGCCGTCAGCACGCCAAGGCTCATGATCCGAGTGACCTTTGCAAGTTCGGAGCGGACCTTCTCGAGCGCATCTTCCGAATGGCGGCGTTGTGTGATGTCGAGCACTGCGCCGATGTACTCGGTCTGCCCACTACGGTCTTCAATCCTGTGTGCAACAACGTGCAGGTGCTTGACCGACTGGTCAGGCAGCACGATCCGATGTTGGTATTCGAAGTGGCTCTCGCCACGTTCAGCCGCTTCCAGCATGTCCTCCATCAATGGAATGTCTTCGGGATGTACGCGACTGGCGATCAGATCGAGTGTCACGACGCTATCGGGCTCGAACTCGAAAATGCGGTAAAGCGGTTCCGACCAGACGATCTCGCCCTTCGCGACATGCCAGGAAAGATTGCCCATTCGGGCTAGATGCTGGCCTTCTGCCAGGAACGCTTCACTGCGCCGCAATTTCTCCAATGCCTGCTTTCGAAACTCGATACCGATGTGAACGCCGTACCACTTGACGATGGTTCCGGCATCGTCGCGCAACGGATCAACACGGAACAGAAACCACCGGTACTGGCCATCGTAACGGCGCATCCGAAGCTCGCATTCGCCGCGCGTTCCGGAGGCCAGCGTGGCCAGCCACACAGCCTCGAGCTTGGCGGCATCTTCTGGATGCACCGCCCCTGTCCAGCCTCGCTCTCGAGCTTCTTCGGCAGAAAAGCCGACATAGTTGAGATAATACTGGCTAAGGAACTGCGCTTTGCCGTCCGGATCCGCCGACCATGCCAGCACCGGGATCGTGTCGATCATGAGCTTGAGATCGCGCTCACTCCGTGTGATGGCTTGCTCGGCAAGCTTGCGGTTATCAATATCGATGTTGACGCCACACCATTTCACAAGGTCCCCTGACTTATCGCGAAGGGGACTGACGCGAACCAGAAACCACCGATATTCGCCATCGTAGCGGCGTAGGCGCGCCTCTATTTCACCCGGCCTGCTGGATGCCAAAATCGATTGCCAGCGTTCGACCAGGCCGGGTAGGTCATCCGGGTCGACCAGCGCCCGCCACTCCCACTTGTCGATTTTCCCTGGCCGGACACCGGTGTAATCGGACCATGCTCCATTCACATAGTCGATGCTGCCGTCAGGCAGCGCAGTCCACACCATGGCCGGCAGCGCATCCAGAACGCGGCCTACATTGATTTCCATCGCTACCCTTTCCGCATGCGCCCGCGCGGTGACGATCATGCAACGGGCGGAATGCGGATTCTATTATGCCTAGGTGTCGATCACGATGAAGGGAACTCGACCTGAATGCTCAAGATCACCCAAGGTATCACCGACACCGTTTTGCAATCGATTTGCCTCCACTTAGCGCAGTAACAGGGATCGCCCCACGGCAATCCGCAACCCGTTAAGGAAGGTCAAAATTTAATGAGAAAGATGTTTTTGGTTTGTGCTATGGCTCTAGCGGCAGCAAGCAGTTCTTCTCTTGCCGGCGCTTTCGATGAACCCGACAATATGGCGCCGTTCTTACCGATGCCACTATAACGAAGATGAAGTCGCGTGCCGAGATGAAAGCAGCGTGGAACGCCATGGCGCCGGAAAAGCAAAAGGCCATGATGATGCCGCCATGAGCAAGCCGTACGCGGAATTCTGCGCTGACCTAATGCCCCTCGGCGGCGCCAACAAGTGAGTTTTACGCCCGCAGCCTGATGATTGCGAAAACGGGTCGATCAGCGGGGCGCCGGTCATTGACCGCCGTTCCGTGCCGGCACGAGCACGTGCCTCCACATGATCCGCGCCATTCTTCGCAGGCGACGGCCCTTCCATGGCTTGTTGCAGGACGCGCAATGGCAAGAACGCGAATTCGACGTTTCGTCGCGTTCGACACATCTTATCCAGCTATCGCAGGTAGAAGCCCAGTCGGTCTTCCACATAGCCCGCTTTGTGAAAGCCCTTCGCCAATAGAGCCTTGATCTTCGCCTGCGCAGCCGGCCGCGCTATCGATGCCATGCAAGCATCCCATCCTGCCCGGAGTTCGACGTCGGTCGGCAGATCGGCCGCATTCACAAGGCGTTTGGTGTTGGAGATCGCCCACTTGTCGAATGAAGCGATACGTGTCGCAAGCGCATCGACAAAATCGTCAAGCTCGGCGTCCGGCAACGCCCTGTTCACGTAGCCATAAAACTCTGCCAGGTCGCCTGGAATATCGTCCGAGCCCAGCAGCACCTCAAGCGCGCGTCCTCTTCCGATGAGCCGCGGCAGTCGAGCCATGGGTCCACCACCCGCCACTAAGCCGACCCCCACTTCCCACTGCGACAGGATGGCCTTTTCCCGGCTCGCGAAACTCATGTCGCACGCCAGCGCGATCTCACTCCCGTTTCCGGTGGCCCGGCCGCGGATCAAGGCGATAGACACGAAAGGGGCTCTGGTCAGGCGCGCCAGGATGTCCGGCCATGCCTCCAGGCCGGTTGGGCCCTGAGGTATTCCGGTCAGATCCTCGAGCTTGCCGAGAAAATCGGAGTGATTGAGAAAGAAGCCTTCGACGGCGCTTTCAAAGACCACGACCTTGACTTGCGCGTCTGTCTCGAGCTCCGCCATGATTTCGCGAAGCGCCAGAACAATATTCGGACCCATGAGATTGAGCGGCGGGTTGTCAAATATCACACGACAATATGCCGGCGATATTCTGATCATGCGTGCCTGAGTTGCCGTAGAGCTCACCTGAGCCTCCTTCGCCAATACTATGAAAATGTCGAGAGTATCGCGCCGCTGCGGCCGTAGGACCTTTGATCGATGCGGCCGGCCAGGTCAGTCTGCGCGTCATCAGACTCGGCCAGGGCGTCGCGTCGTAACCTCCTGGACGATCCAAGCGTTGCCGTCGGGATCGCTGAAGGCGAAGAAAGACCCATAGCTCGTTCGTTTGGGGTCGGGGCCGGGTATCCGCGCCTCCGGCGGGACCGGAGCGCCATGCCACATGTCGCTCGCTTGAATGCCACGGTGGACGAACTCGTTGTGAGCAGCGACAATGTCAGAGACGACCAGCGTCCCGAAGGCCGAGCCAGGGGCGGCCGGCGTCAGCCCCGTGCCGAATGTGATGGAACACCCGGAGCCGGGAGGCGTGAACTGGACGATACGGATGTCCTTCGCCGGAGACACATCGTCGTCAAGCCTCCAACCAAGGCGTCCGTAGAACTGCTTGGATTGCTCGACATCGGCCACGGGGATGATGTCGACCTCAAGGCGCATATCGACCATATCTGTCTCCTTTGGCGCCTTGGCCTGCCGCGCCCGAAAAGTGCGGGTTTCTTCAGAACCGTCTGCTAGCGCGCTTCGTACACCCGGCGCCAGACAGCCGAATACCGTCGCTGGTTCTGTTAGGCCATTACACCTAGGTATCTCCGATACCTTGGTATTGGGTTTGAAACCGGCGGTGGCGAAGCGGGCTCCAGAGATCGTTGCGTAGAGGGCATCCGCCGGAAAATGTCGGCAAATCCGTTGGCAGATCGTGCGGCGGCATCTGTGGTGGCAGCTACCCGCCTCACCCCCGTCGGGCGATCGACTAAGACCCCGAAAACCAGTTGTAGCCCTGGTCCTCCCAGTAGCCGCCTGGGTTGGTGTTGGTGACGGAAATGGCGCTGATGTTCTTGGCGCTCTTGAAGCCGAGCTTGGTCGGGATCCGCAGCCGCACCGGAGCGCCCCATTCCGGAGTGAGAGGCAGGCCCAGGAAATCGAGTGCCAGGATGGTCTGCGGATGCAGCGCGCTCGGCATATCGATACTAGTCGAATAACCGTCGAAGCATTTGAAGGCGACATAACCGGCCCTGGGATCTGCGCCGATCCGTCGAAGAAAAGCGCGCAGCGACACGCCGCTCCACTGGCCGATCTGGCTCCAGCCCTCGATACAGATATGCCGCGTGACCTGCGTTTCCAGCGGGAGTGCGCGAAGCTTGTCGATCGTCCAGGGCGTCTGGTCGTTGATGAGACCCGACACTTCGAGTCGCCAGTCGGAGGGCGTTTCCCGGACCTGCCATTCCTCGTAGAACGCATTGAAGCGGAAGGGCTCGGTCACATCGCTTACCGGATAGGTCTGCGCAAGGCGTGCGCCAGAGAACAGGCCAGCTTGCACCCGGTCGTTGAAACGCATCATCGCCCAAAGGGCTGCGTCGACCCCTGAATGAGTTGATAGGTCGCAGCCAGTCAGCAGCGCCAGGCCGCCAAGCGAGAGCCCTCGTGTGACCAGTCCGCGGCGGCTGATCCGGATCAACTCGGGGCGGATATCTTCCATGGTGACAACAGGCTTTTGCCGGGGCTCGCGGGGGCAGCTCATGGCGCTTCCTCGTCGGGCTCGGCCTGAGTGCTTGCGATCATGGCGACGAGGGTGCTGGGGAAGATTGCCACCAAAGTGAGATGGACGATAAAGAACAAGACGATGCCGATCATCGCAGCGAGGTGTATGCCGCGGGCGATCGGATAACCGCCCAACAGGTCGGTGAGCCAGGCCAGTTGCACCGGCTTCCAGATCGCGAAACCGGTCACGACCTGGCAGCAGATCAGCACGACCACACCCGCGTAGAGCAACCGCTGCACGGCATTGTAGTGTCCCAGGCTGTGGCCAAGTTGTCCGGTCAAGGCGGCGACCATGGTCCCGATCACCGCGCGCGGGCTGGGCGGGAAGAGATCGCGGCGGAAGTGGCCGCTGGCGAAGCCGTAGAGCAGATAGACGATCCCGTCGACGAACAGCACCCACATGACGCTGATATGCCAGGCGATACCGCCCGCCAGCCATCCGCCCAGGGTCATCCACGACGGAAAGGTGAACGGCAGGCTTGGCGAAGCGTTGTAGATCGCCCAGCCGCTGAGCACCATGCAGATGACCGCTGGCGCGCCGATCCAGTGCATGATCCGGATCGGCAGCGGATGCGCGGGGGGCCTGAGCGTCTTTGTCATCGATACGCGAGCCTCGTTGTACTGATCGGCTTCGTTGTCACTGGCCAGACCGGCGGGGGCGGATTCTGGCCAAATACGTCATGTAGTAATCTGGCGTTGCTGTCGTGCCCCCCTCGCCGGACCTCGTTTGCTCATGACCTGACGCGATCGGCGCGCGAGCACCTTGTTGCTGCGGCCGGGAAGGCGCGCACCCTGATCGAGCCCGACCGGCCTAGACGAGCGTCAGGTCGAGCGACGCGTCGTAGATCGTTCGCTCAGGCGGCGCCACCAGCGACTCCGGCAACATCGCCATGACCCTGTGCACCTCGGGAAGTGACTCCTGTCGTTCAAGAGCGGCGCCGTCCTCATAGACCGCCGTCGCGATGAACCGATCGGGATCGCGCAGAACCCTCGCGATGTCGAAGTTGATCACGCCCTCGGTAGCTCGCGCCGGAGTGATGATCTCGGCCAGCGCCGCCATCAGTGCGTCGCTCTTGTCGGGTTTTGAATGGATTTTGAAACGGAGGATCACCATGGTGTTTCCTATCGTGTGAGTGATGAAAGGTTGGGAGATCGTCGGCTAGAACGGCGGGGTGAGACCATGGCTGCCGACCGCCACCAGGGCTGCGGTGGTCTTGCCATCGGTCTGGTCGGCGTTCACGAAGACGGCGGCGCCGGGCTTGACGATGGACGCGTCGCCTAGCACGAAGGCCACGATCGGGGCTGTCGGGGGAATTAGGATGTTCTGCTCGCCGCCATTGTAGGTCACCGTCAACAGCTTCACGTTGCCGTTTGCCGTCGCGGTGGCGACGCTGCCGTTGGTTGTTGTGCTGTTGACTTGAGGAGCACTCTCAGCCGTTGCGATAGTCTTGACGTTGGCGTTGGTCATGCTGCTGGCGGTGCGGGCGCCGCCAGACAAGGTCGTGTCGGGGAGGATGTCGTAATCAGCGTGTCCTTCGGCGGCGCCCTTCAACGAAGGCGGGAAAACGATGACAGAGAGCGCGATCAGCTTGTCGCCGGCATTCTTGCTGGCCACACCGACATAACCGCCGCTCTCCACGTGGCTGAGATCGGAGGGGACGACCGAGACAAAGGCCGTCTTGCCCTGGAGCGACGCGTAGACGTCACCTTTCTCCGTGTGCACGGTCAACGCGCTGGATGAGATCGAGACGACGGTGCCGCGAATGCGCAGCGGCGCAGCCCCGGCCGCCGTGGCGAGCGCAAGGCCAGTCGTGGCTGCGAGTGCCAGTCCGAGGAACCGGTTGATGATGCGATGTGTCTTCATAGTGGTGATGCGTCCTCGTCCTAGGCAACCCGCCTGCCAAGGCATCGCACCAGAACCATGCCGAACGAGCTATTGCACTATGGTATCGGCGATACTTTCGCGATGCCGAGCCTTGCGAGCTTGGCTCGCTTGCCGGGACGACGCCGCGCGCCGCAGGCGGACCGAGACGTCCGTCAAAGCGCGCGCGACACCTGCAAAGGTCAGGCGAGCTCACTGAAGAGCTTGAGCACCGGACTGCAGGATTTGCTGCACAACACCACGGCGCTCTCTGACGGTCACCCCCGACAGCCTGGTGAGCGAATTCGGCGCCCTGCGACCAGCTTGCTCCTTGCTACACCTCGCTGACCTCCAAGGCACCGGTTGGTTGACGGATTTTCATCGATTCTCATACCAGCACGTAAGCATCCCGCCGGCGCAACTTCGTCTATTTAGGTGTGGCCTGTCAGAGGTTTAGGGGATCAGCGACCTGGAAACTGGGCGGGACACGAAAATAGTTCCCGCGCTGTATCGAGGCCACATCGACCGAGCATTTATCTCCGGTCCCGTAGCGCAGCCTGCCCGGCTCGGCCACCACTTCCTGGATCCGCTCGTGGTTGACAAAAACCGGAAAAACTTGATTTCGGAGAATTCTGTCAACTTGATGTAAACTTAGGGTAAAGCGCGCTCTTACGGCTTAAGAGAACGCACGTTTTCTGATTGACAGAAATGCCCACGGATCGCCTCTCCCGGAGAGGCCAAGTTGACACTGTCAACCTAGATCCTCGGTCGGGTAGTGTCTCAGTTTGAATTTCGGCTACGAGTGGTTTTCAGACGTTGGGCGCGACAGTATTGTTGTAGTGTGGGTCTGCAAGCACACACATGGGTTTCGAGAGGTATGTATGCCCAAAGCGCGAGGCCGAATGGCGCTGACCGCAGATTTGGTCGCGCGCGCCTATCGGGCGATTGAGAACACCGGCCCAGCCCCGGATATGGTTCGTAATACCGAAACCGAGTGGAACGCCACCGTTCGAGAAATGCTTGCGTCGCGTCCTGGGGGACAGGATGTGTGGATCTTCGCCTATGGCTCACTTCTCTGGAAGCCGGCTGTGGAGCATGTGGAGCAGCGTTCGGGCGTCGTGCGGGGATGGCACCGTTCGTTCTGCATTGGCATGAAAGATTGGCGCGGAACCGTCGACCAGCCGGGCCTGATGATGGGGCTCGACAGGGGTGGGCGGTGCAAGGGGATGGTTTTGCGGCTGGCCGAGGATAACGTTGAGGCCCAGCTCGGAAAACTTGTCCGGCGCGAGATGCCCGTGAGGCCCTCCAGCAAGCCTTTCACCCACACCCCGCGATGGGTGCAGGTTCATACAGCCCAAGGGCACTTTCAAGCACTTGCCTTCGTCGTCAATCGGAGGGGGGTCAACTATGTGGGAGGCCTTACGCCGGATGAGACGGCGGGTATTTTGGCCAAAGCATGCGGCCATGGAGGGTCGTGCGCCGAATATCTTTACAACACAATCTCGCAATTGGAGGCTTTAGGTATTCGGGATCGTAACTTGTGGCATTTGCAATCGCTTGTGGCAGACAAGCTTGTTTCATTGCATCCGTGACAGGGCCTCAGGCGGACCCACAACCCGGCTGGGTTAAGCGCTGAAAGGCTGCGCAATTGCCATCTTTGCCGAGCCACCGGGGTCGTAAGCAAAAATTCAAACTGAGACACTGCCCTCCTCCGGTATGTGAGCAGCGAATAGGCAAGCTCTCTGTGCAGGATTAGCCGGCGCAAAGCGGGCGATGCGTTGAGCCGCCTCCCGTCACCCCACAAGGAGCGGAGCATTGGTGATATTTTTTCTCCGGCAACAAAAGGCGTCCCCATGCGCTCGCCACGGCTTTCCTATGACTTCGTCCAGACTCAGAAATAAAGTCCATCGGTTCCTAGGAACCCAGGCGATCGTCGTCAGCTTCCTCTCATAGCATCCCGAACCGGCACCCGATTGCCGTAGTGGTGCACTCGCTGATGTGCGCCTGCTTCGCCGACCCTGCTGGATTAGCGGGACTGACCGAACATGCTCTCCAAGCTCGCCATGGGCGCTCGAGCTCGCTGGCAGATAGGGATCGAAAGTCAGCTGGCTGCCACCATTGGCTTAGATGGATTGGAAGTTGTCGTTCGGTCATCCACCAGAACGAGCACGTTGCGCCATGTTCGGACCTACGCGGGGGTCAAGCGTGAACATCTCATCTCAACCATTCCGTTACCTTCCAGTCCACACGGACGAACGCGCGTCTTGGGTGCGCAATGAGCCAAGCTTGCATCAAATCGACGCAAACGGCGTTGTCCGGAACCGACGCAGATAGGTGCGACCTCAACGGCTCAGGGCGTCCAGCGCCCTTTGTGCCGCGATGAGGTCGACGATTGGATACCTAGTGTTAAATGTGTGGACCACCGCTTGCAGACGCGTCGCGGCCTCATGGACACGACCTTGACGTGCCAGAACTGGTGCTAGTTGGGTTGTGGCGCGAAGCTCGAAGAGTCTCGCTTGCTGACGACGGGCAGTGGCAATCGCAGTTTCGAATAGGTGCGCGGCGCCCGTCAGGTCACCTCTGCCCGCGGCGATTTGGCCACGAAGGCGAATGCATTCTGCTAGGTAGCTCGCTTCGTCCGTATCGAAAACGAGGGTATCGATATCATCAAGCATTTGCGATGCCTCGTCGAGGCGACCGGCCCGCAGGAGAAGATCACAAAGTTCGCATGCCTTCTCAGGGGTATGAAATACGACGCCCTGCCCACGCCAAAG